>CAVEQS010000017.1:0-51665 GCA_963618015.1 bacterium
CATTATCGCAAACTGGAACTCCTTCTTCAATCCGCTCTCTTATTTTACGCTTACGGTTGCGGTACGGCAGGGAGCTTATTTTATCCGAAATACTTCTCGGCGTCCTCGGCAGAGAGGCCGAAGAGGGTGATGGCGTCGTTTTTCATGCGCTCGCCGCGGCCGGAGATGAAGCGCTGGATGTTCCGCATCTGCGCCTCGAAAAGCGTCGGGTTCTGGCCCCAGCGTGCAAGATCGCGCGCGCTCTCCGGCTCAACGATCGCGCGGAGCTCATCGATCGTTTTCTGCGCGTTCTCATCGGAGAGCGGTCCGCGCAGCATTTCGCCGAGGCGCGTGAGGAACATGTCGTTGAATTCGGTGTTATAGAGCAGCGCCGAGGGGATGATGCCGTGGAGGAGATACCCGTCAAAGCCGATGAGGTATGTGTTCGCGGTGATCATCGTGAGATCCATGTCCGCGAGACCGTAGATATACTTTCCGTTTTCGTACTCGGGGCTCGCGTAGAAGCGGACGTTTTCGTAAACGTCAAGATCGCCCGACCAGCACTCAATAATGAGCCAGTCGATCATCTCCGGCACATCAAGGTGCTCCTGGATGTACGCCCATGCGTCCGGCTGGCTGAGATCGTGGCTGCGCGCGTAGTTCAGAAGATCGCTCCACGCAGTGTTGCCTTCAAACTCGCCCGTCTGCATATCGACGGTGTCGGCATCCACGCCCTTGTGGGAGGCGAAATACTCCTCGCTGTGATGCTCGCGGATGGCGTAAATACCCCAGTATTCGCCGTTGAGGAAGAGCGTGACGTACCGGTAATTCTGCGCCGGAACATCCGTATTGTCCATGGCGATGCGGGCGAAGAACTCGTCGCGCATGTAGGAGGTGTAGGTATCCTCCACGCTCGCGCGCAGGAGCAGAGACGAAAATTCCGTCACGACGCCGTCGCCGAACACATCGTAGTTCAGCTCTCCGTCGTACCGGCCGCGGAATTTGAGCGTGAACGACTTCTTCTCGCTCACGCGGCGGCTCGTGCGTCCGTGCATGCGGATGCCGCAGTCGATGGAGAACTCACCGCCGTCCTCGTACATGGCGACGGTCGCCTCACGCTCCCATTTTCCGCTCCACGCCTGCTCGTGGTTCACATAGATGCCCTGCGGCCCGGTGAGATTGTCCGGGTCGGTCACGAGACTCACGATGGGCAGCGTGCTGTTCTCGCGCAGGAAGTACGACCATGTCGCCGGTTTGCTCGGCAGCTCGTCTGCCGGGAAACTCGCGGCGCGGACGATCGTGGTCTCAGTGATCGTGATAGGGGAGAGATAGGCCGCGTCTTCCTCCGTCGGGTCGCTGCCGTCGAGCGTATAGTGGACGTTCTCGCCGGAGAGCACCAGCGTGAGGCTCTCGGCATCGTCGTACACGCCTGCGGCGACGTCGGACGTGGGCTTTTCCGCCACGGAGCGGCGGCCCTCGCCGTTATCCTCGCCGCGGCTGGACGCGGCAAAATAGAAATAGCCGTCCTCGCCGTCCATGCGGCCATAGCTGCCGCCGGTTGGGATCTCGCGCAGGAACGCCCAGTCGCAGAGCACGCCGGAGGCGTCGAAGAGATAGAGCTCGTCGCGCTGCGCGCTGAGAGAGACATTTTGCAGTTCAAATACAAAGCTCTCGCCGGGGGCGAGCGCTGCATCGGGCAGCGCATCGCGCGCTGGTTCCTTGAGCTTATCCGAGAGCGTATACCCGGTAAGGTCAAGCGGCTGCGAGGATACGTTTTTCAGTTCTACCCAGTCGGATGCGCCCTCCTCATAGACGACGATCTCCCACAGCAGGAGCGGCGAGGTGCGTGTGTCGGTCTCGCAGTATTCGGCGTAGCCCGCGGCGGTGTTTTCAAACCCCGGGGACGGGAAATCCGAAACTGTGATGCTGCCGTCCGGCCGCATGGCAATGGAGGAGCCGTCCGGCACATCCTCGATCTTTATGCGGCTCATCTCCGCGCCGTTCCCGGTCGAGAGAATGACCGTGTCGCCGTCGGTGAGAGAGAAGTTTGTGTGCAGCTCACCCTCGGTGCGGTTTTTGCCGGAGGCGAAGATCACCGCGTATTCGCCCGGTGCGAGCGTCAGCGTCGGGATCTTCCATTCGTCCGGCACATCCTCGCTGTCCGAGAGATACCAGCCCGAGAGATCCACGCTCGTCTGGCCGAAGTTTGCGATTTCGATCCAGTCGGAGAGATCACCGTCGCTGTCGGCAAGCGTGCCGCGGTTGTGCGCCATGACCTCGGTGATGTAAATTTCGTCGTTTTCGTATCCGCCGGAGCGCAGCCACGCCTCGTACCCGGCATCGTCGTTGGAGTATCCCGGCGTCGGGCGGGTGGAAACGGCCCACTCGCCGTTTTCCTTGGCATAGGACATGTTCTTTTCCAGAGCGGGAAGCTCTACGCTCTCGCTCTCTGCGCCGGAGGGCGCCGTGAGAATGACCGTTTCGCCGCCCGCACTTGCCAGCGCGAAGGAGGCGTATTCCGCGCCCTCCACGCCGGGGGCACACCAGACGATCATGTATTCGCCTGCGCCGAGCATTTCGTCCGGGAAGGCGTACTTTGTCTTGTTCGCGCGGTCGGAGAGCTTGTAGCCGGAGAGAGACACCGGCGAATCCGAGGGGTTATGTACCTCGATCCAGTCGTAGTAATTTCCGTCCGGCGCGGCAAAGAGCGAGTTGGAGGACACGATCTCGCTGAGCTCCAAGGTGCCGCCGCTGCGCTGCGCGAGTGCCTCCTGCCACGCCTTTGCGCCCGCTTCGTTGTTCGGATAGCCGGGCGTCGGCGTGTCGGAGGGGACAAGAGAGCCGTCGCTGCTGCGGACAAGAGACTGCCCCTTCCGGCACTCGACGGTCATGGCACTGTCGAGCACCGTGCGGTTTTCGTTCATGAGACACACCGTCTCGCCGCCCGTTTTGCGCAGAGCGAAGGGCGCATAGTCGCCCTCCTCGTCCGGCGAGCACCACACGACGAGATACCCCCGCGCCGGGACGACCGTCCCCGCCGGGAAGCAGTATTTGCCCTTTCCCGCCTCGTCGGAGAGATAGTACCCGGCGATGGGGAAGTCCTTCGAGGATGTGTTTTCGATCTCCACCCAGTCGCAGAGAACGCCCTCGGCGTTCGGGCAGGTCGTATTGCTGGTCATGACCTCGCTGATATGGATGCTGTAGCCGCCGTCCCATGCCGGGCGCTGGTTATGGCGCACCACGGCCGCGACCGCGAACGCCGCCGCGGCAATGACCGCCAGTACGATCAGCCAGAGGATGATCTTCTTTCTGTCTTTTGCGTTTGTCATAGCGTTTCCTCCGCTTATTCTTTCAGCCGCGCGTCCGCCGCCGCGCCGCGCAGCCCGGTGAGGCACATGCGGCTGACGATATCGGATATCTCCTCGATCGACTGCCGCCGCTCGGAATTGAACCAGCTCTGATACACCGCCACCATGCCGGAAACGGCGTAATTCATCATCACCTCGAGCTGCTCCGGCGGCAGCTCGATGCGGCTGGCGAACATATCCTGCGCCTTTTGCTGAAGCGTTTGGCGGATCTTGTGCGCCAGACCCGCGTTCCGGCTGGAACGGAGCAGCGCGCCGTAAAAATCCATGTCGCTGTTGATGATCTCCGTGAGCTTTACAAACACCGCATACGGGTTTTCGACAAAGTCGATCCCCTGCATCGCCGTTTCAAACGTGCGGATGACCTCATTTTCCAGCTCGTCCACCAGCTCGTACACGCCGCGGTAGTTGTTGTAAAACGTTTTGCGGTTAATCATCGCACGCGAGGCGATGTCCGTGACGGTGATGTCGTCCATGTTCTTTTCGGTCAGCAGCTCCGCGAACGCCGTGTGGATCGCCCGCTTCGTTTTCATGACGCGAAGATCGCTCTTCCGGTTTGCCGGTTCCATCGTGCGCCCTCCTTAAAAATCGGATTCCACATCTTTTTCGTCAAGTGTGGAATAATCTTCATCGGGTGATTTCTTTGAGACTTCCGCCACGATTTGGCAGGCGCGTGTCCATTGCCTCGCCGCGGATCCTTTCCTATTATAATACACACACGTTACATAAAGCAAGCAGGGGGAGAGAAAACCGTTGAAGGTATTGATATTAAGCTGCGACACGGGCGAAGGGCACAACAGCGCTGCGGCCGCCGTTGCCGGCGCGCTGACGCGAAAGGGCATAGAAAACCGGGTCTTCGACCCGCTCGTGCTCGCCGGGAAGTATGCCGAGCGCTTCGTGTCCGGCGCATACACCGCCATTATGAAAAATGCCCCCTCGGCGTTCAACGCGCTTTACCGCGCGGGGGATATCTACAGCTCCACCGGCATCACCTCGCCGGTCTACCACGCAAACGCCAGGTATGCGGCCAATCTCCGCTCCTTCATCGAGACGAACGGCTACGACCGCGTAGTGTGCACCCATCTCTATCCGATGGAGACAATGACCGCCATCCGCAAGGCCGGAGACTTCACCGTGCCGTGCTACGGCGTGCTGACGGACTACACCTGCATCCCGTTTCTGGCGGAGACCGATCTGGATGGGTATTTCATCGCGCACGAGGATCTGCGCGCCGAGCTTGTGGAAAAGGGCATACCGTCGGAGCGTATCATCGCCACCGGCATCCCGGTGGACGAAAAGTTTGCGAACCACATGGACAAGGCGGCGGCGCGGAACTATCTTGCCATACCGCAGCAGCAGGACGTGTTTCTCGTCATGAGCGGCGGCATCGGCGTCGGAAATGCGGGCGCGATCTGCGATGAAATCCTCCGCCAGCACGGCGGCGGGGCGTTCACGGTCTACATTCTCGTCGGCCGCAACAGCGATCTCAAGCGGACGCTCGAAGAGAAGTATGCCGGAAATGAGCACGTCCGCATTGTCACATTCACGAAAAAGGTGAACGTATACATGAACGCTGCCGACGTGATGATCTCCAAGCCCGGCGGGCTCACGAGCACCGAGGCCGCCGTGGCGCAGGTGCCGCTTGTGCAGCTTCTCGTATACACCGCGTGCGAGGCGCCGAACATTGCGTTCTTCGCCTCCCACGGGCTTTCCGAGCGCGCGGAAAACGCCGCGGACGCTGCAGCAAAAGCCGTCGCGCTCGCACGGGATAAGGAAAAGGCCGAGCGGATGCGCGAGGCGCAGCGAAATACCATTGCGCCCGACGCCGCCGATAAAATCGCAGAAAGGATCGTGTTGTCATGACCGGGAACGAAGCTCTTCTCACCTTTGCACTGATCGCCGGGGGCTTTCTGCTCGGCGGCGTGATGTTCAGCCGCACACTGCCGAAGCTTTTGACCGGAAAGGATGTGTGCGCGCTGCGCGCCGATAAGAATCCGGGCGCAGCCAATGTGTTTGCCGTGTGCGGCGTGCCGATGGGGCTTTTGTGTCTTGCGCTTGATATGCTCAAGGCGTATCTCCCCGTGTCGCTCGCTGCGCGGTATCTGGATACGCAGTCGGTGTGGTTTGCTCTCGCGATTGCCGCGCCGGTGCTCGGCCACGCCGTCGGCGTGTTCAACGGCTTCCGCGGCGGCAAATGCATCTCCTCCGCGTTCGGCGCGATGCTCGCGCTTGCGCTCACGGATGTCTCCGTGACGGGACTGCTGCTTCTGGCGGGGCTCTATATCTTCTTCTCCGTCGTCGTGAAGATCCGTCCGCACCGGCTGCGGAGCATGCTCGTATTCGCGCTTTACGGCGTGAGCGCCGCGGTGTTCTATTCGCTCCATGGCGAGAGCGCTCTCGCGCTCGGCTGCGGCATCGTCGCCGTTGTGGGCGTTGCGCGCCACACGCGCCGCTTCTGTGTCGCCGAGGACGAAAAGCCGCACATCTCCAACTCCGAGTTTTAACTTATTCCAACGAAAACGACCCCCTCACCCGAGGGGGGCCGTTTTAGCATATTTTTTCTTATTCGTGGTCAAAAATGGTTTTGCCCTCGAGCATGGGGCCAAACTTTTCCTTCCAGGTGCGGTGCGGCTCGCTCGCGTCGTAAAGCGGCAGCGCCGCGGCGTCCATGTCCATGCAGATCATGAGATCGAACCGGTTCGGCCGCTCGGAGCAGGACGGGAACATATCCACGCCGTGCACGCCCTCAATTTCGAGCGTCCGGGCGAAGATCGCCTCGATCTCCGGCAAATACTCCCGCCACGGCGTTCCGGGACGGAATTTGGAAATGATGTAGTGCTTCATTCTAAGATATACCCCCTTCCCGGCACGGTGACGCCGAAGCACTCGGCGGCCTCTTCCCCGCGGTTGATGAGCGCGAGCACGGAGCCGGTCTCGTCAAACCGGCGGCAGCCGAGCACGTTCTCGCCGAAGAACAGCAGCTCGCACTCGCCCCGCCGCAGCAGCGGCGTATCCTGATACATCGCCGTGAGGCTCCGGACGAAATCGGTGAGCGACGTATCGCCGTGCCCCCACGGGAAGCTCCCGCGGTTGTAGGGGTCAACGCCGCCGGTCATACCGGCCTCGTCACCGTAGTAGATGCACGGCACGCCCGGCAGGGCGAATTGGAGAAACATCGCCATTTTGAGAGCGTTCGTATCGCCGCCGAGGACCGTGAGCGCGCGGGCGCGGTCATGGCTGCCGATGAGATTGAGCGCAGCATAGAGATTTTCCTTCGGGTAGTGCTCCTGGATCGTCCAGAGCGCGTCGCAGGCGGCCTGCGCGTTGATGTGCCCCTGCAGAAAGTCCAGCACCGCGGTGCGGAACGGGTAGTGCATGGTGGCGTCCAGCTCACTGCCGAGGAAGTATTCACGCAGCGCGCCGTAGCTCACCTTGCAGGAGGCGTCCTCCCAGACCTCGCCGAGCAGGAGGGAATCCTCTTTCTCCTCCTTCATCGCCGCGCGGATGTCGCGGATGAGGCTGTCCGGCAGCTCGTCGGCAACGTCCAGCCGCCAGCCCGAAGCGCCGCGCCGCAGCCACCGGCGCACCACGCCGTCCTCGCCGCAGAGAAATTCCCGGAACGAGGGATCATTCTCCTCCACGTTCGGGAGATCGGGCACGTTCCACCAGCATTCGTAGCCGTGGCGGTACTGAGGCCCGAAGCGGAACCACGAGCGGTATTTTTCCGCCGTGCCGTCGTAATTGCCGAACTTATCGAAATACACGCTGTCCGCGCCGGTGTGGTTGAATACGCCGTCGAGCACGATGCGGATGCCGCGTTTACGCGCCGCTTCGCAGAGCGATTCAAAATCCTTTTTCTTGCCGAGCAGCGGATCAACGCGGGTATAGTCCGCCGTGTCATACCGGTGGTTGCTCGCGGCCTCGAAGATCGGATTCAAATACAGCACCGTAACGCCGAGCGAGGCAAGATACGGCAGCTTTTCCTCGATGCCCCGAAGCGTCCCGCCCCAGAACGGCCACGAGGATACATCCCCGTTTTCCGCACGGGGGTAGAACACCGGCGTATCCCAGTCGCGCACGAGAAAGCGGTGCGTGCCGCGGCGCTTCTCCGGCTCGTGCGGCGTCCAATCACGCTCGCGGGCGAACCGGTCGGGGAAGATCTGATAGACGACGCCGTCTTTCCACCAGTCGGGGACGGCGGCTTTTTTGTATACCGTGATCTGCCAGGCGCACGTCTCGTCATCCCCGGTGTGGAACGAATACCAGAGCACGCACGGCGTTTCGGGCAGCGTCACCGTGACGGAAAACCGCCCACCGCCCTCGGAGACCATGGGGAGGAGCGTATCCTCGCCCGTGAACGGGTGCAGCCGGAGCGTCATGTCCGGCGCGCCCGCCTTCTCCGCGGCGAGATACACCTCCGTCCCGGCTTCGGCGGCGCCGAACGGACGGCGAAAAGTGCTGTTTCTGGATTCATGTACGATCATGTGAAAAGACCTCGGTAAAGCTTGCGGTATTCGCGCGCGCTCGCGCGCCAGGAGAAGTCGCACGCCATGCCCTGTGCGGCGAGATTGCCCCACGCAACGGGGCTTTCGGTGTACAGACGGCAGGCCTCCTGCGTCGTGAACAGCAGCTCGTGGGCGTTGAAATTCAAGAAGCCGAAGCCGGTACCCTCGCCGGTGTAGCGGTTATAGGGCTCCACGCTGTCGGCGAGTCCGCCGGTCTGCCGCACGACGGGCACGGTGCCGTAGCGCATGGAGATCATCTGGCTCAGGCCGCACGGCTCAAAGCGCGAGGGCATAAGGAAAATGTCCGCCCCGGCGTACATCCGGCGCGAGAGCGGCTCGGAAAAACGGATCTGGGCGCTGAACCGGCCGGGGTGGCGCGCCTCGAGCGCGCGGTAGTAGTCCTCGTAGGCGCGGTCGCCCGTGCCGAGCACGGCGATCTGCGCGCACGAGAGCATTTCCTCCGCCACGGCGTTGAGAAGGTCGAAGCCCTTCTGCTCCGTCAAGCGGCTGACGCACACGCAGAGCGGTACTTCCGCATCGACCGTGAGACCGAGCTCTTCCTGCAAAGCTTTCTTGTTTTCTGCCTTGCCGTCGGGGTCGGTGTAGTTGTGTACGAGCGCCTTGTCCTTCGCGGGGTCGTAGGAGCCCGTGTCGATGCCGTTTAGAATGCCGGAGAGAATGTCGTGCCGCCGCAGGAAAAGATCCTGCAAGCCCTCGCCGAAATACGGCGTGCAGATCTCCTTGGCATACGTGGGGCTGACGGTCGTGATGCGGTCGGAGTAGCTGACGGCGCCGGCGAGGTAGTTGACGCACTTGCCGTCGTCGCGCAGCAGCTGGTTCCGCGCCGCGGCAACACCGTCCAAACCGAGAATGTCGCTGAGGACATGGGGGTCATACTGCCCTTGGAATTTGAGATTGTGGATGGTGAACACGGTGCGGATGTCGCTGTAGCCGGGGGCGTAGCGGTACTGCTCGCGCAGAAACACCGGCGCGAGCGCCGTGTGCCAGTCGTTGCAGTGGAGGACGTTCGGGAAGAAGTCCGGCAGATACCGGCAGCACTCGCAAATGGCCTTGGCGAAGAACGCCATGCGCTCGCCGTCGTCAAAATAGCCGTAGGCGCCGTCGCGCCCGAAGTAGTATTCGTTGTCGAGGAAATACCACGTAACGCCGCCGCGCCGCAGCTCAAAGAGCCCGCAGTACTGGCTGCGCCAGCCGAGCGGGACATAGAACGAGCACAAAAACTTCATCTTCTCCTGATACTCGGCCGGGATCTGGCGGAGCTTCGGCAGCACGACGCGCATCTCGATCGTCGGGCACTGCACCGCGCCGGGGAGAGACGCCGCCACGTCGCCGAGACCGCCGGTCTTCATAAAGGGAGCGGCTTCAAACGCGGCAAAAAGAACGCGCAGCTTTTCCTTCATACAACGCCGCCTTTCGCCAGCACGCAGGGATGCTCCGCCGTGCCGCAGACGACCGCGCCCGCCGAAACGGTGACATTTTTATCGCACACCACGTTTTCGAGCCGCGCGCCCGCCTTGACGACGCACTTTTCCATCAGCACGCAGTTTTTAACGACCGCGCCCTTTTCGATGCGCACATTGCGGAAGCAGACGCTGTTTTCCACACTGCCTTCAATGACGCTTCCGGCGGTCATGACGGAGTTCTTTACCGCCGAGCCGGGGGCGTAGAGCGCGGGAGGGGTGTCGTGCGCCTTCGTGCGGATCTGCCGGTCGGGCTCAAAGAGCTCGCGGCGAATGCCGCTGTCGAGCAGATCCATGCTGGCGCGGAAATAGTCCTCCATGCCGTCCATGAACGCAACGTAGCCGTCAAAGGCGTAGCAGCCGACGGCGACTTCCGGCAGGACGTGGGTGAGGATATCGAGAAAATCCATATAGTCGAGCGCGGCATAGTCGCGCGCCATGCGCAGCAGGAACGATTTATCGGCAATGAAGCTGTCGAGCAGGAGGTTTTCGCCCTCCTCACCGCGCTGGACGCCGGTGACGATGCCGCCGTCGAGCGTGAGATAGCGCCCCGGGCGCTTTTCGCCCGGCTGCATTTTCTTATAGAGCAGCGTGACGGGCTTGCCCTCCAGCTCGTGCTGGGCGATCATCGGCTGATAGTCAATGTTCGCCACGAGCGTGCCGGAGCTCACAAGAATATAGTCGCCGTCGCCCTGACGGAGATATTCCATGTTGTGCAGCAGATCGCGGAAGAGGAAGCGGGCGTTCTGCTCATGGAAGCCGAACACCGTGCCGGGCAGAATGTAAAGACCGCCCTCCTTGCGGGAGAGATCCCACGGCTTGCCCGCGCCGACGTGATCCATGATGCTGCGGTAGAGATACGGCGTGACGAGTCCCACGGTCTGGATGCGGGAGTTTACCATGTTGCTCAAAGCAAAGTCGAGCAGGCGGTAGCGCCCGCCGAACGGGATGCTCGCCGCCGGGCGTTCCTCGGTAACGGAGCCGAAGCCGGGGACGGAGTAGTTGGTGGAAATAAGGCCGATCGTGCGGTTCATAATGTTCCCTCCCTTAAATCAAACGTCCACTTCCATCACGGCGTTCTCGCCGATGACGGTGATCTTGCCCGGCGCTCCAATGGCCGCCTTGGCGGCGATGGAAGCGTTTTCGTTGAGGATCGTGCGCTCGACGTGCGCTCCCTCGCCGACGGTCGATTCCGGGAGCAGGATGGAGTCGCGCACCACCGCGCCCTTTTCCACCGTGACGCCGGGGGAGAGAATGGAGTTATATACCTCGCCGTAAATTTCGCAGCCGTTGCAGATCATGCTGTGCTCCACGCGGCCCTCTCCGCCGATGAAGTGGGAGGGGTGCTCGTTGAAGTTGGAGAGGATGTGCATGCGCGTATCGTGCAGGCGGAACTCGGCGTTCTCGCTGAGAAGCTCCATCTGCGTGGAGTAATAGCTCGGGATCGTGCCGACGTCCTTCCAGTAGCCGGAGAACTGATAGGCAAAGAGATTCTTACCCTGGCCGAGCAGCGTCGGGATGATGTTTTTGCCGAAGTCCTTGTCGCTCTCGGGATCGTCGTGGTCGGCGAGGAGCGCCGCGCGCAGCACCGGCCAGGTGAAAATGTAAATGCCCATGGAGGCAAGATTGCTCTCCGGCTCCTTCGGCTTTTCGGCAAAGCGCGTGATGCGCATGTCCTGATCGACGGACATGATGCCGAAGCGGCTCGTCTCCTCCCACGGCACGGTCTTGACCGCAACGGTGAGATCGGCGCCCATGAGCTTGTGGAAGTCGAGCATCAGGTTGTAATCCATCTGATAGAGATGGTCGCCGGAGAGAATGATGACATACTCGGGGTCGTAGCCGTCGAGAAAGTCGATGTTGTGGTAAATGGCGTCGGCGGTGCCTTCGTACCATTCGCCGCCGGTCTGCGTGGCGTACGGCGGGAGGATGTGCACGCCGCCCCAGGCGGCGTCGAGATCCCAGGCCGCGCCCGTGCCGAGATACCGGTTGAGCAGCGACGGCTTATACTGGATCAGCACGCCGACGGTGTCAATGCCGGAGTTGACACAGTTGGAAAGGGAAAAATCGATCATGCGGTATTTCCCGCCGAAGGACACGGCGGGCTTGGCGATCTTCTCCGTCAGAACACCCAGACGGCTGCCCTGGCCGCCCGCCAGGAGCATGGCTACGCATTCCTTTTTTCGCATGGACAAGTACCTCCCTAAGTATATCGTAATGAACTTCACAAACGGGGGAATAGAGGGAAAACCCCTCCGTCAAAACCTGCGGTTTTGCCTCCTCCCCTATCGAGGGGAGGCAAGCGGGTTTGCGGAACGGCTAATCTGGCTCCCTCTTCGAGGGAGCTGTCAGCCCTTGGCTGACTGAGGGAGTCGACTCCTTCCGTCTCGCCTTCGGCGAGCCACCTCCCTCAAGGAGGGAGGCAAAAGCTGTTACCGGATTTTCCAGATATCGCTCACATACTCGGCAACGGCGCGGTCACTCGAAAACCAGCCGGATCTCGCGATATTCACAAGCGCCTTGCGCTGGAAGGAGAGATTGCCGGTTTCTCCGGCGAGAGCGTCCCACGCCGCGAGATACGGCGCAAAGTCGCGCAGGACGAAGAACTCGTCGTTATACTTGAGCAGCGCGTCCTCAAGATCCCAGAATTTGCTGCCGAGCGTGCCGTCCGTAAGGTGGGCGAGCACGCGCGCGAGTCCCGGATCGTTTTCGGCACATTCGCGGGCGTTGTAGCCGCCCTGCGTGGTGAAGCGCTCGGTCTCCTCGCTCGTGAGACCAAAGATCGAAATGTTCTCCGCGCCGACGCGGTCACGGATCTCCACGTTCGCGCCGTCGAGCGTGCCGAGCGTCACAGCGCCGTTCATCATGAACTTCATGCAGCCGGTGCCGCTCGCTTCCTTACCGGCGGTGGAGATCTGCTCGGAAATATCGGCGGCGGGGTAGATGCGCTGCCCCATCGTCACGCCGAAATTCTCCATGAATACGACTTTCATCCGGCGGCTCACCACCGGATCGGCGTTCACGAGATCGGCCACGGCGCACACGAACCGGATGCTCTCCTTGGCAAAGGCATAGCTGTGCGCGGCCTTGCCGGCAAAAACGAACGTGCTCGGCGGGACCTTTGCGCAGGGGTCGTCCTTGAGCCGGTCGTAGAGCGCAAGAATTTTAAAGGCGTTCAGAAGCTGGCGCTTGTAGGCATGGATGCGCTTGACCTGCACGTCAATAAGCCCGTCGGGGTTGCACGCAATGCCGAAATCGCGCGCGATATAATCGCAGAGCTTTTTCTTTGCCGCGAGCTTCACCTTGGCAAGCTCGCGCAGCGACTCGGTGTCGTCCGCGTAGGCGAGAAGCCCTTCGAGCTTCTCGGGCTGCTCGATCCAGCCGTCGCCGATGCGCTCGGTGATGTAGCGCGAAAGGCCGGGATTCGCCTGCAAAAGGAACCGGCGGTGGGAAACGCCGTTCGTCTTGTTGTTGAACTTCTCCGGGGAGATGGCGTAAAAATCGCGCAGGACGGTATTTTTCAGTATCTCCGTGTGGAGCTTCGCCACGCCGTTTACCGAATGCCCGCCGATCACGGAGAGATTTGCCATGCGCACAAACCCTCCGCCGATGACGGCGGTGGCCTGCTGACGGTCGTGCCAGCCGGGGACGGACTGGTCAAAGCTCTCGCGCCAGCGGCGGTCGATCTCCTCGATGATCTGGAACTGGCGGGGGAGGAGAGAGCGCATGAGCGACACCGGCCACTTTTCAAGCGCTTCCGGCATGACGGTATGGTTCGTGTAGGAGATCGTGCGGCAGGTGATGTCCCACGCTTCCTCCCACGAGAGCCCCTCGCCGTCCATCAAAAGACGCATCAGCTCCGGCACGCAGAGCGCGGGGTGGGTGTCGTTCGTGTGGATGGCGACGCGCTCGGGGAGCTTGTCCCAGGAAAGATGCGTGGCGCGGAACGTGCGCAGCACGCTCTGCAGTCCGGCGCTCACGAAGAAATACTCCTGCTGGAGCCGCAGCTGCTGCCCGGCGGGGGTGTTGTCGTCGGGGTAGAGAAGGCAGGTGATCGCCTCGGCGTCGTTGTTGGCCTTCTGTGCGCGGGAGTAGTCCCCGGCGTTGAAGGCGTCAAGATCAAGCTGCTTGTGTACCGGGCCCGCGCGCCAGAGACGGAGATTATTCACCGCGTGCGCGCCGTAGCCGAGGATGGGCACATCGTAGGGCGTGGCGAGAACGCTGCGGTAATCGCGCAGCTCATACACCATGCGACCATTCTCCTCGCGCCGGTCGACGGTGCCGCCGAAGCGCACCTCCACGGCCTCGCTCGGCACCGCCGTCTCCCAGGGATAGCCGTCCGAGAGCCAGTCGTCCGGCTCCTCGGTCTGGCAGCCGGAGCGGATGCGCTGGCGGAAAAGACCGTAGCGGTAGCGAAGACCCATACCGACGCACGGCACGTCCTCCGCCGCGAGCGAATCGAGATAGCACGCCGCGAGACGGCCAAGACCGCCGTTGCCGAGACCGGGGTCGCGCTCGCATTCGAGCAGCGCGTCCAGATCCTCGCCGAGCTCGGCGAGAACATCGGCGACCATATCGCGGATGCCGAGCTGGATGAGATAGTTTTCGAGCAGCCGCCCGACGAGAAATTCCATCGAGAAGTAATAGACGATCTTCTCTCCGGCGGCGGCGCGGCGGCGCAGCGTTTCGGCGCGCACGCCCGAGCAGCACTCGCGGATCATCGCCGCGAGCGCGGTATAGCGCTCCATGCGCGAGCACTCGGCAAACGGCTTCGAGCAGGTCTCGGCAATGCTTTCCAGATATTCTCTCTTAAACTCTTCTCTTCCGGGCATGCGTCGTTTCTCCTATGTATTTGATGAGCGTCCCGCCGAGCGGCGGCACGGTGAGCACGAGCGATTGGTCGCGCCCGTGCGAGGGTACCTTCTTCGTATGCAGACGGCGCGGATTCGTCTTTCCGCTGCCGCCGAAGCGTGTATCGTCCGAGCAGAGAATTTCCTGCCATGCGCCCGAAAGCGACACGCCGAGCCGGAAGCTCTCGTGCGATTCGGGGCGGAAATTCAGCACGCACAAGATCGCGGAGCCGTCCTTCGCTTTGCGGACGAACGAGAGAATGCCCTGCTCGTTGTTGTCCGCGTCGATCCAGTCAAAGCCGTCCCAGCTGTTGTCGATCTCCCAGAGCGCCTTTTCCGCGCGGTAAATGTGGTTGAGCTCGCGGATGAACGCCTGCACGCCCGCGTGCGTTGCGTTCTGCAGAAGGAACCATTCAAGCTCCTCGTAGTCGCGCCATTCGATGAACTGCGCAAACTCGTTGCCCATGAAGCTGAGCATCCCGCCGGGGTGGCACGCCGCATACAGCGGCAGCAGCCGCGCGCCCGCAAACTGCCGCCACCAGTCGCCCGGCATCCGCCCAATGAGCGAGCGCTTGCCGTGCACGACCTCGTCGTGGCTGAGCGGGAGAATATAATTCTCGCTGAAGGCGTACATCATCGAGAACGTCAATAGGCCGTGGTTATATTTGCGCCCGTCGAAGTCGATGGACATATACCGGAGCGTGTCGTTCATCCAGCCCATATCCCATTTATAATGGAAGCCGAGCCCGCCCTTCTCCGGCGGATACGTCACGAGCGGCCAGGCCGAGCTCTCCTCGGCATACGTTGCCGCACCGGGGACGCGCTTTCCGATGACGCTGTTGAGCGTCTGCAAAAAGGCGACCGCCGCGAGATCTTCCTCGCCGCCGCGCTCGTTATATTTTTTGCGCGCGGGATCGTCCACGCCGAAGTTCAGGTACAGCATGCTGCTCACGCCGTCAACGCGCAGCGCGTCGGCGTGGTACTCCTCCAGCCAGAAGAGCGCGGAGCTTATGAGGAACGAGCGCACCTCGTTGCGCGCGTAGTTGAATTTATAGGTGCCCCAGCCGGGCATGTCGCCGGATTCGTAGAGCGGCGTGCCGTCAAACCGGCCAAGGCCGTGCGCGTCGCGGCAGAAATGCCCCGGCACCCAGTCAAGAATGACGCCGATCCCGGCGCGGTGGCACTCGTCGATGAGATGCATGAGCCCCTCCGGCTCGCCGAAGCGGGACGTGGCGGCAAAAAAGCCCGTCGCCTGATAGCCCCAGCTGCCGTCGAACGGGTGCTCCGTCACGGGCAGAAGCTCCAGATGCGTGTATCCCATGTCCTTAATGTACGGCACGAGCGTGTCGGCGAGCTCGTACCACGTATAAAAGCTCCCATCCGGGTGCCGCCGCCACGAACCGGCGTGGACCTCGTAAATGTTCCGCGGCCCGCCGAGCGCGCGGCGGTTCGCCATCCACTCGCCGTCCGACCAATTATAGGAGAGCGCGTGGATGCGCGAGGCGGTGCCGGGGCGCACCTCGGCCGCGAGGGCGAAGGGGTCGGCCTTCCAGACAACGGAGCCGTCCGCGCCCTCAATGATGTATTTATAGAGCTCTCCGGCACACGCGCCCGGCACAAAGCCGCGCCATACGCCGAGATCATCGCGGCTGAGCCAATGCGCGCCGTCGTTCCACGAGCAGAAATCGCCCGTCACGCGAACGCTCCGCGCGTTCGGCGCCCATACGGAAAACGATACGCCGCCGGGCTCCACGTGCGCACCGAAAAGCTTCTGCGCGTCGAAATTCGCCCCGTCGATCCATGCCTGCTCCGGGCGGTATGTATCCAAGGAGACCCCTCCTTTTACACTTATCTTTTATAAAAAGAGTATAGCATACTCGCTGGCCGGTGAAAAGAGCCTGCGAAAGATTTTACCATGTCCCGGAGGTTTACAGAAAGCAAAAAATGTAGTATCGTATATGCGTGAAATTATATGCCAAGGAGAGCAGCCCATGAGAAGAAGCACAAAGAGACTCGCCGCCGCCGTACTGATCGCGGCGCTCGGCATCCTTTCCGCGTGCGGCGCGCCCGCCGCGCCGGAAGCAACGCCCCTTCCCACGAGCGAGCCTACCGCCGCGCCGACGCTGACGCCGGAGCCGACCGAGGCGCCCACGCCCACACCCACGCCGACCGCGTCGCCGACGCCCACCCCGACGCCGACGGCAACACCCGAGCCGACGGCGGAGCCCACCCCGGCGGAGCCGACGCCCACGCCCGCCCCGCCCGTTCCGGCGGGAACGTATTCCTACGTGGATGCGGACGGCGGTGAATGGAAGCTCGAGCTGCGCGACGACGGCCTTTTCACCATCACCGACCCGGACGGCAAGCCCCACACCGGCGAGGGCTGGTCTACCGCGGCGGACGGCTCCGTCCACTGCGGGCCGACGGATATCTATTTTGCGCCCTTCGCCTACAACGGCGGGTGCAGCCGCTGGAGCGTCACCGGCAGCACATGCCAGCCGCTCGAGCGCGCCGGATAATTGGAAAATAACGCCCGGACGCGCAGCACCGCGCCCGGACAGGGGAGAGATCACCATGTGTGCAAAGGAAACCGCCAAAGAATTTCTCCGGCGCCACGATATGCTCTATGAGCAGCAGTCCTTTGAGGATCTGACGGACGCCTATATCGCCGACATGCGCGCGGGGCTGCGCGGCGAAGCATCCACGCTTATGATGCTGCCGTCGTTTTTGCCCGCGGCGAGCGCGCCGCGCACGGGCGAGAGCGTCCTCGTGCTCGACGCCGGCGGCACGAATCTCCGCGCCGGGCGCGTCCGCTTTGACGAGACGGGAAAGCCCGTCACGGAAGCGCTGCAAAAGCGCCGTATGCCCGGCACGCTCGGCGAGGACACGCCCGTCGAGGAAATGTTCCGCGCCTTTGCGGAGCTTGCGCTCGCCGTCACCGGCGATGCGCAGCGCGCGTGTATCGCCTTCTCGTTCCCGTGCGAGAGCCTGCCGAATGGCGATGGGCGCATCATCAGCATGGGCAAGGAATCGCGCGTTACCGGCGCGGAGGGAAAGCTCGTGTGCGAGGGCATCGAAACGGCGCTGCGCGCACTCGGCGCGCCGGGAGAGCGCTCCTGGCGGCTCATCAACGACACCGTCGGCTCCATGCTCGGCGGCATGGCCTCGTGCGACCGCTCCCGCTATGCCGACTTCATCGGCTTCATTCTCGGCACCGGCACGAACGCCTGCTGCCATGTGAAAGCGTCCGACGTTACCAAATCGCCCGAGACGGTGGCGATGGGCGGGGAAACGCTCGTCAATCTCGAATCCGGCTGCTTCGGCCGCGCGCTGCGCGGCACGGCGGACATCGCCGTTGACGAAGCCTCCGGCATGCCCGGCGACCACCCGGCGGAAAAAATGATCTCCGGGGCATACTACCGGTTGCTGCTGCGCGAAACGCTCCTCCTCGCGGCAAAGGAAGGTCTCATCTCGGCAAAGAGCGGGGAGAATATCGCCGCGCTCTCCATCACGAGCGCGATGGTGGACGCCTTCTGTCTTGACCCCATGGGCGGCAACGCCGTGGCGGACGCACTCGAAACCGAGGACGACCGCCGCTTTGCCTCCGAGATCAATGCGATGCTTTTGGAGCGCGCCGCGCGCATCGCGGCGGCGTGCCTGTGCGCGATTTTGCGCGAGCGCGGCTTCGGCGCCGGGAAGCTCACCGGCATCTGCGCGGACGGGACGATGCTCAAGCTCAACCCCGTGCTGCGGCCGCGTATGGAGGCGCTGATTGCGGAGTATGCCGCCCGGCACGGTCTCGGCGGCGCGGAATTCCTCTTTGCCGGCGACGCCACGCTCCTCGGCTGCGCCTGGGCGGCGCTCGCGTAAACAAGCGGAAAACCCCTCAGTCAGCCTGGCGGCTGCCAGCTCCCCTAACGAGGGGAGCCAAGATAGTTATCCGAAATCTTACTTGCCTCCCACTCTGGGGGAGGTGGCACGGCGCAGCGCGCCGTGACGGAGAGGGCGTATCCGCAAACCCACTTGCCTCCCCTAATAGGGGAGGTGGCAAAAACGAAGTTTTTGACGGAGGGGTTTCCCCTCGCAAACCAAGGAACTTACCATGAAAAACTACCGTACCCCCCGCAGAGAAACCGAAGAACCCGCCTCCCGCCGGGCGCAGCGCTCCTCACAGAAGCGTGTCATGCTCGTCGGCTGGATATTTCTCGGCGTGATGCTCATTGCTGCGATCGCCGCCATCATCCTCCTGCTTCCCGGGCGGGACAAGAGCCCGGAAACCGAGGATCGCCCGCTCTCCGTGCCGCAGCTCAACCCCGGCGCGGGCGGCAGCGCGTTCCAGACCGAGCAGACTGCCGCGCCTATCGAAACCGGCAAGACCGGCAACGGGCGGCGCGTGTCCATCACGCGGTTTGACTGCGACTATACCCCGCCGGAGACCGTGACGCTCGGCATTTTAAAATCTGTCGATCTCGCATCGCTCGGCGAGACCGTCGCGGCGAACGTCGCCGCAAATGGCTGGGGCAGCGTGACGTATTCCGTTTCGGAGGACGGCTCGCTCCTTCTCCAGAACCCCAACGCCGCGCCTCTCACGCCGGACAATTATGCGAAGCAGGAGGAGTTCCTCGCCTCGTCGCAGCCGGAAAACGCGGCGCGCACGTTCCTGGAGCACAGCGGCCTCATCGGCCTGCTGCGAAACTACGGTCTCGAGCTCAGCACGACGGCCGAAAACAACAACGGCGAGATCACCTTCCGCGGCACGGGCAGCGCCGCGCAGAGCGAGTGCAGCGTGCGCTTCAGCTTCCTTTATACCGGCGACTTCAACCAGGCCGTTGTCCGCGCCGTGTATCTCGACGGCGCGGCGGACGTCCCCTCGCTCGCACTCAAAAAGGCGGCGTCCAACGCCGTCACGTGGGACAGCGCCAACGACGGTACGGTCTCCGTGACCGCCGTGGAGCTTCGCAGCGTGCGCGGCCTGCCGTTTTACGCCTTCACCTGCTCGGACGGCTCGGTTGCCTACGCGCTCGCCTGCGACGAGAGCGCGCTCGATGCCGTTTCCGGCGCGCGGGAGATTTACGAGGAGATCATGCGCGACGGTCTTCGCGAATACGTCGAGATCAGCGGCGCGGAGTGATCCCCGTATCCGGACGAAACGTCCGTTTTTCAGCAGAATGACGGATTTCGTCCGTCTCAGTGAAACATTTTTCGCCACGGTACGGAAATGTTACACTCTGAGTAAAGAAAAACACACTACTGGATGATTTACTGTTTTACACTTTATTCGTTAAAATTAGTAAATCCAACCGGGGGTCTTTGTACATACTAACCACGCTCCGGTAAAGTGTTTACCGTGAGGAGAAAAACGTATGCGCGAGGATTACAGAGAACGATTCAGAATACTTGGTCTGCGAATTGCCTATTACCGCAAAATGCGCGGCATGACGCAGGAGCAGTTCGCCGAGGCAATCGGCCGGAGCGTGAGCTTCGTGAGCCAGATCGAGGCGAACAACGCCGCCGAGGTCAAGGGCGTGTCGCTCGAAACGCTCTTTCTCATGAGCGAGAAGCTCGGCGTATCCATGGCGCGCCTCTTTGAGGACTGAGCCGGATACATAAAGTTTATTAACGCTATCCGCGTTTAATAAAAAAGTTTGAAAATCCAATAAGGAGGAGAACAAACAATGAAGAAATTCCTTGCGCTGCTTCTTGCCGTTGTCATGGTGCTGAGCCTGGCCGCGTGCGGAAGCCAGGCGACTCCTGCCCCGACGGCTACTGAAGCCCCGGCGGAAGAGCCTGCCGAGACCCCGGCCGAGCAGCCGGCTGAAGAGCCGACCGCGGAGCCTGTCGAAGAGTACACCGGTCCGGATTCCTATTCCATGATCGACAGCTTCGACATCACCACCCTGGACTATGTTTACAACAACAAGTCCTCCAACGGTGACTACACCAACAACTTTGTTGAAGGTCTGCTCACCCAGGACAACCACGGCAAGCTCATCGCCGGCATGGCGAAGGAGTGGAGCTGCAATGACGACGCTTCCGAGTGGACGTTCGTTATCCGTGACGACGCTGTCTGGTCCACCAACGCCGGCGAAGAGTACGACGCCGTTGTTGCGGAAGACTTCGTCACCGGCCTGAAGCACGCTGCCGACTCCCAGAGCGAGACCATCGGCCTCGTGCTCGACCTCATCAAGGGTCTGCGTGAGTACTACGAAGGCACCGGCACGTGGGAAGACGTTGGCATCAAGGCCGACGGCAACACCCTCACCTACACGCTGACTGGTCCCTGCGGCTACTTTGACGGCATGACCACCTACAGCATCCTCTTCCCGATCAACGCCGAGTTCCTCGAGTCCAAGGGCTCCGACTTCGGTGCTGTTCAGCCCGACTCCATCCTCTACAACGGCTGCTACCTGCTGACCTCTCTGGTCCCCGCGCAGGAAGTCCGTTTTGAGGCCAACCCCAACTACTACGACGCTGCGAACGTTTTCGTTAAGAACGTCGTCGTCACCTACTCCGACGGCAGCGACCCGTCCCAGAACTTCAACATGTTCGTCAACGGCGAAGTCACTTCCACCTCCGTCAACCAGTCCCTGCCCGAAGTCAAGGCCAAGGCTGACGAGCTCTACCCCGACAGCCAGTACATCAGCATGACGACCTCCACCTCTTACTGGGGCGCCTTCAACTGGGATCGTCAGATGTACACCCTGTACAACGACACCTCCGTCTCCACCACCAGCAAGGAGACCGACGCTCAGAAGGCTGACACCAAGGCTGCCATCCTGAACGCCAACTTCCGCCGCGCTGTCTACGCCGCCTACTCCGCGCACGCTGTTGAAGCGATCACCCGCGGCGAAGAGCTGGCCGACGGCCCGATCCGCAACACCCTCGTTCCTTACACCTTCCAGACCACTTCCGACGGCCGCGCCTACGGCTCCATCGTTGAGAAGTACGTTGCCGAGCTCGTTCCCGAGTACGAAGGCATCAACCTGAACGACGGCCAGGACGCGTGGTACAACCCCGAGCTCGCCAAGACCTTCATCGAGAAGGCCAAGGAAGAGCTGGGCGACACCATCACCGAGTGGCCCATCCACCTCGACGTTCCTGTTTACGCCGCTTCTGAGAACCAGAAGAACATGCAGCTCGCGATGAAGAACTCCATCGAAGAAGCCATCGGCGATTACGTCGTCATCGACCTGCAGTTCCTCGAGGGCAACTCCTCGGTTTACTACTCCGCGTTCTACAACCAGCCCACCGGCGAAGAGAACTCCATCGACCTCGTCTTCGGCGCTGGCTGGGGTCCCGACTACGGCGATCCTCTGACCTATCTGCACTGCTTCGACGTCAATGACGGCGACATGCTCAACTACTCCGGCATCAACAACGCCAGCCAGGGCCAGAGCGAGTCTCAGCTCGCGGCTCTCGAGGCCATCGGCCTTGAGGACGTCCAGGCGGTCGTCGACGAAGCCACCCTCGCCACCGGCGACGAGCGCATCGAGCTCTTCGCGAAGGCCGAGGCCATGCTCCTCTCCGACGGCATCCTCCGTCCGTACAGCACCTCCGGCGCTCAAATGGCCGTCAGCAAGGTGAAGCCCTTCACCGCTGCTTACGGTATGTACGGTCAGGCCGCCTACAACGCCGTGCCTTACTTCAAGTACATGCAGCTCCTCGACGAGCCCGTGCTCGCTGACGACTACTATGCCGCGAAGGAAGCCTGGCTCAAGGGCGAATAATCTCTGCATAGTATAAACATACGCACTGATTAACTGAATAGGGAGAGCCGGGCGGCAATGCTTCTCGGCTCTCTCTTGCATCGTGCGGCGGGGGCAAATGCCCTCCGCCGTCCGGTACCATTATAGTAAGGAACGGTACCTCCTATGAGAAAAGGCTATATCTGGAACCGCTTGCTGCGCTCGCTGGTCTCCATCCTCATCATCATGCTCATCGTTTTCACGATGGTCTATACGATGATCCCGCGCGACAACATCTTCTTTGAGGACAGCACCTACCGTAAGCTCGGCGGCAAATCCGACGACAAAACTGAATACGTTTATACGACCTGGAAAAAACTCGGCTATCTGGACTATGTCCGCATCAACGACTATTGCCTCACGCTCTACGAAGCCGGCAGCCCGGAAATGATCGCTGCTATCGAGCCGGACTCCAAGGAGAGTCAGGACTTCGTGGAGTACTATTCCTCGCAGGGCTATACCATCGCCAACTATCTTAAGAGCGGGCGTTACTATGCCTATAAGGACACGCCCGTCATCAAGCGTATGGCGAGCTGGCTCGGTCACCTGTTCGTGATCGACACGCCCTGGTCTGTGAAGGATGAAACGAACCCCGATCTCGAACGCGGCCTCTCCTTCGGCAGAACGCCGACCGGCGGCGTTGCGCTCATCGGCAGCGGCACAACACACAAGTACCTGCTGTATACCGACAGCCGCTTCCCGTTCATCCACCAGAACATCATCACCATGAACTTCGGAACCTCCTATCCTACCTATCAGGGACTGGACGTGCTCACGGTGCTTTTCCAGTCGCAGGGTACGGAAGTTAAGCGCCCCGTGACCTTTGAAACCGGTTACGAGGCGGAGTCGGGCATCATTTTCGGCTCGCTCAAATATAAGTCCGTTCTTGACCGAATGGACATGAAGAAATTCACCGACCACTACGCAAACTACGAGACCCAGAAGGGTCAGCCGTCCATGATCGGCACCTCGTTCATCATGGGTCTTTTCGCCATGGTCCTCGCCTATGTTCTCGGTCTGCCCATCGGCGTGCTGATGGCGCGCAACAAGGACAAGTTCGCCGATAAGCTCGGCATGGTGTACATCATCTTCATCATTGCCGTGCCGTCGCTCGCGTATATCTATCTTTTCCGCTATCTCGGCACAACGCTCTTCAACCTGCCGTCGGTGTTCACCACCTACGGCCCCGAGGACGTCCGCTCCTGGATTTTGCCGATCATCTCGCTGGCGCTGCCCTCCATCGCGAGCCTCATGCTCTGGACGCGCCGCTACGTTGTTGACCAGATGAACTCCGACTATGTGAAGTTCGCCAAGGCAAAGGGTCTCAACCAGCGCGAGATCTTCAGCGGCCACATCTTCAAGAACGCCATCATCCCCATTGCGCAGGGCATCCCCGCGTCTCTCGCGGCCTGCATCACCGGCGCGATCATCACCGAGTCCATCTACTCCGTCGGCGGCATGGGCAAAATGTTGCCCAACGCCATCAAGCAGTACAACAACATCATGATCGTGGCTCTGGCTTTCATCTTCTCCACGGTCTCGGTGCTGTCCGTGCTGGCGGGCGACATTGTTCTCACCAAGGTCGATCCGCGCATCTCGCTCAGTGAGAAGGCAGGGAGGTCGTAAAAAGATGAATACGGAAAACATCGATAAGAGCCTCTTTGAGTTTGCTGCCTTTGACGAGATGGAATCCGAGCACATCGCCGCGCCCCGGTATTCCTACTGGAAGTCCGTCTGGAGAACGTTCTTCAAGAACAAGTTCACCGTGGCCGTGGCCGTGCTGCTCATCATTGTCGTTGCGTTCGCGCTCATCCAGCCGACGCAGTCCGGCTACAGCCCGATCGACACGCCGAACATCAATAACCCCGATTTGAAGTTCCTCAAGCCCAGCTCCGAGCACATCTTCGGTACCGACCACGTCGGCAACGAGGTCTTTGACGCCGTCTGGGCCGGCGCGAGAAACTCCATCATCATTTCTTTCGTCTGCACCGCGATCAACATGATCGTCGGCATCCCCATCGGCGCGCTGTGGGGCTTCTCCAAGAAGATGGACAAGTGGATGATCGAGGTCTACAACATCATCTCGAACGTTCCGTTCCTGCTGCTCGCCATGATCCTCTCCTACGTTCTCGGCGCCGGCATGCGCTCGCTCATCATCACGATGACGTGTACCGAGTGGATCTATGTTGCGTACTTCATCCGTACACAGGTCATGATCATCCGTGACCGCGAGTACAACATGGCCTCCAAGTGCCTCGGCACCAAGACCTGGACGATGATCACGAAGAACATTCTGCCGTATCTCATCTCCGTCATCATGACGTATGTGTCCCGGCAGATCCCCTCGCTCATCTCCTACGAGGTGTTCCTCTCCTACATGGGTCTCGGCCTCGGCACGACCAATGCGTCTCTCGGCCAGTCCATCTCGCTCTATACCTCTTATATGAACGGCTATCCGCACCTGTTCTGGATCCCGGTCGGCGTTCTGGCGTTTATCTCCATCTCTCTCTACATCGTGGGACAGAAGCTCGCCGACGCTGCCGATCCACGCACGCATATGTGAGGGGGGCAGAGTAATGGCAGATAACAGAAACATCGTTCTGTCCGCAAAGGACATTGAAGTCAAATTCCGCGTCCGTGACAATTACCTCACGGCCATCCGCGGCGTCTCCCTCGATCTTTATGAGGGCGAAACGTTTGCCATCGTCGGCGAATCCGGCTCCGGCAAGAGCGTTTTCACCAAGACCTTCACCGGCATGCTCGAGTCCAACGGCTCCATCACCAACGGCTCAGTCATGTTCGAGGGCAAGGATCTCACCAAGCTCAAGACCGACAAGGACTGGGAAGGCATCCGCGGCGCGAAGATCTCCACGATCTTCCAGGACCCGATGACGTCTCTGAACCCGATCCGCACGATCGGCTCGCAGATCACCGAGGTCATTGAAAAGCACCAGGGCATCTCCCGCGGCGAGGCAAAGAAGCAGGCCATCGAGCTTATGGAGCGCGTCGGCATCCAGAACGCCGCCAACCGCTTTGACGAGTATCCGTTCCAGTATTCCGGCGGCATGCGCCAGCGTATCGTCATCGCGATCGCGCTCTCCTGCCACCCGAAGATCCTCATCTGCGACGAGCCGACTACCGCTCTGGACGTTACGATCCAGGCGCAGATTATTGCGCTCATCCGCGATCTGCAGAAGGAACTCAAGTTCACCACCATTTACATCACCCATGACCTTGGCGTCGTGGCGAATGTCGCCGACCGCGTCGGCGTCATGTACGGCGGCCAGATCATCGAGTACGGCAACGTGGAGGAAGTGTTCTTCGACCCGCGCCATCCGTACACCTGGGCGCTGCTCTCCAGCCTGCCGCAGCTCGGCGTGAAGGGGCAGGAGCTCTATTACATCACCGGTACCCCGCCGTCTCTGTACAACCAGATCAAGGGCGACGCCTTTGCCCCGCGCAACGAGCATGCTCTGAAGATCGACTTTGAAATGGAGCCGCCCTTCTTCCCGGTGAGCGAAACGCATTTTGCCAAAACGTGGCTCCTGGATCCCCGCGCCCCGAAGCTGGAAAAGCCGGAGGCCATCCAGGATCTGCACGAGAAGATCAAGAAGATGACGGATAAGGGAGGTGCCTTCCATGTCGAATAATGCCGCGGAAAGAGAAGTCATTCTCTCGATCAGCCATGTGGATATCTCCTTCGACGTCGGAGGCAAAAAAAAATTCGTCGCCGTAAAAGACGCGAATTTCGACATTTATAAGGGCGAGACCTTCGCCCTTGTCGGCGAGTCCGGCTCCGGCAAAACAACGCTCGGCCGTGCCATCATGCGCATCAACCCGTGCAGCAGCGGCGAGATCCTCTTTGAGGGCAAGCGCATCTCCGGCAAGATCTCCCGCGAGGAGGACCGCAACGTCGTCCGCAACATCCAGATGATCTTCCAGGATCCGGCGGCGTCGCTCAACGAGCGCGCCACCATTGAGTACTGCATCTCCGAGGGCCTGTACAACTTCCACCTCTACAAGGACGAGGAAGAACGCATCGCCAAGGTCGATCAGGCGCTCAAGGACGTCGGCCTCCTGCCCGAGCACAAGTCCCGCTATCCGCACGAGTTCTCCGGCGGACAGCGTCAGCGCGTCGGCATCGCCCGCGCGATGATCATGGACCCGAAGCTTATCGTGGCGGATGAGCCCATCTCTGCGCTGGACGTTTCCATCCGTGCGCAGGTGCTCAATCTCATGAATAAGCTCAAGGCCGAGAAGAACCTCACGTACCTTTTCATCGCGCACGACCTTTCGGTCGTCCGGTTCATCGCCGACCGCATCGCCGTCATCCACCTCGGTGAGATCGTGGAGATCGCGGATTCCGAGACACTGTTCCAGTGCCCGCTGCATCCGTACACCATCTCCCTGCTCTCCGCTGTCCCGATGCCCGACCCGGTCGTTGAGAGAACGCGCCGCGCCATCGTGTACGATCCCTCCAAGCTCGACCAGTCCGGCGCGCCGCGCTCGCTGCGCGAGATCCGCCCCGGCCACTTCGTTTTTGCCACGGATAACGAGATGGAAGGCTATGAGAAGAAGCTTGCCGAGATCGAAGGAACGCAGGCTCAGTAAAAGACGTAGGCGATAATCAGCGATACCGCAATATATACGATGCCAAGGAAGAGAGGATAGTTGAAAGACGCCTCTCTTCTTTCTTTCTGGTTGGCTTTGTAGGCCTCAAAGGTCTGCTTTGGCGCGTTGCTCCGCGCCCGGCGCATCACAAAGCTGCTGATGTCAAAGTCGCCGTGAAGATAGAAGGAGTACACGATGCCTGCAATGAGCAGGATCGCCGCGACGATCGTGAGACAGTCGGTGAAAATGAGAAGCCGCTGGGAAGAGGCCATGATCGCGCGCGCGAGCGGATAGAGGATCGTTACGAGCACGTGTGTGAGCAGCGTCTGCGGCTTGAGATTTTTAAAGCGATTTTTCAGTTTCTTCATAGGGCATGCTCCCCAAAAATATAATACACTCTATTTTATCAGAAAAAACCGCCCCGTCAACCAAAACGGTGCGGCAGGAACGGTCAGCGTATGAAAAAAGAAAACGCACCGGAGCTGAAAGCGCAGATCCGTGAGGTCTGGCGATTGAGTCTCCCGGCGATACTGACACAAATTACCACCATCGCCATGCAGTACATTGATTCCGCGATGGTCGGCGCGCTCGGCGCGAACGCCTCGGCGTCTATCGGTCTCGTATCCACGAGCACATGGCTCATCGGCGGGATCCTCGGCGGCGTGTCCGCCGGCTTTTCCGTGCAGGCCTCGCACCGCATCGGCGGCGGGGACGACCGCGGTGCGCGCACCGTTGTGCGGCACGCCCTCGCCGCCGGAATGCTGCTTGCAGCGCTTCTGGCAGCGCTTGCCGCGCTTATCAGCGAGCCGCTGCCTCGCTGGCTGCACGGCGATGAAGCGATCCGCGCCGGGGCGAGCGCCTACTTTCTCACGTTCGCGTTCATGGTGCCGTTCTCGCAGCTCAACTCCCTGTGCGCCTCGTTCCTCCAAAGCGCCGGGGATATGGTGTCGCCGAGCGTGCTCAACGCCGTGATGTGCGTGCTGGACGTTTTCTTCAACGCGCTCTTCATTCCGCGCTATGGAGTTCTCGGCGCCGGTCTCGGCACGGCAAGCGCATGCGCCGTCGTGAGCCTTCTCATGGCGATACAGTGCCTGCTGCGAAACGAGCACCTGCGTCTTAACCGCCGGGAGAAGGACCGCCTGCACGGCGAGATACTGAAAAAAGCGTTTCGCATCGGCTTTCCCGTTGCCCTGCAGGAGGTGTTTCTCTGCGCGGCCATGGTCGTGCAGACGCGCATCATCGCGCCGCTCGGTGCGGTGGCGGTCGCGGCCAACTCCTTCGCCGTCACGGCGGAGGGCTTCTGCTACATGCCGGGATACGGCCTCGGCGCCGCCGCGGCCACGCTCGTTGGCCGCAGCGTCGGCGCGGGCGAGACGGAGCTTGCGCGGCGGCAGGGAAATATCTGCACCGCGATGGGAGCGCTGTTCATGGCGGCAACGGCAGGGATCATGGCGGTCATCTGCCCGTGGGTTTTCCGCCTGCTGACGCCGGACGAGAGCGTGCGCACTCTTGCCACGCAGGTGCTGCGCATCGCCCTGCTCGCCGAGCCGCTCTACGGCGTATCGATCGTTGCGGCGGGCGCGCTTCGCGGTACGGGGGATACGTTTGTGCCGAGCATTATGAACCTTTGCAGCATCTGGATCGTGCGGCTGGGGCTCGCGCTCGTGCTCGTGCCGCGGCTCGGCCTGCGCGGCATGTGGATCGCGATGGCGATCGAGCTGTGCGTGCGCGGTCTGCTGATGCTCTTCCGCCAGCTTACAACGAAATATTACGCGAAATATAAAAAGGAACCGGTATGAGAGATCATACCGGTTTCCTTTTTGAAAAACTCCCTCAGTCCGCGGCTTTGCCGCTGACAGCTCCCTCAACGAGGGAGCCTTTTTTAACGGTGTCCCGGCATTGCCGGGACATCTTTATGGCGCCTCCCTCTTTGAGGGAGGTGGCTCGCCGAAGGCGAGACGGAAGGAGTATTTACGTTTTTAGCTTTTAGCAAGTGATTCCGTAAATATGCGGATGCATATCCGAGTACTGCGGCTCCTCCCACCAGCGCGGGCCGCCGTCCCAGTCCTCGAGAATGAACTCCTCGCCCCAGTCGTCAATGATGATCTGGTCGCCGTTTTCGTCAACGCCGTTCGTGCCGCCGGGCATGTAGTACATCTCAAAGAAGTCGCGCATTTCGTAATAGTACGGGTTGTAGCGCCAGATGCCGCCGGACGGCTCGCAGCCGTTGTAGAGGAAGAGCGTCGTGTTCGGCAGCGCGTTTTCAAGCTGCCGCCGCTGCGTGCCGGTGAGCGGCGCGCTCGGGTACCAGAGCAGCTCCAGCTGCGTGAGCTGCGGGAGCACCGCCCAGGCGTTTGCCTGCCTCACCTCCGTATACGGGAGATTGACGGCCTTGAGCGCCGTGCACTCGATCAGCGGCGAGAGGTCGGTGACCTTCGTCTGGAACATTTCCAGATACCGCAGCTCCTTGAGCTGCGCGAGCGGGGAAATGTCCGAGATCGGGCACTCGGCGATGATGAGATACGTCATATGCGGCATATACTGCAAAAAGCTCAGATCGGTGATATTCATGTGGCCGATATCGAGCCCCTTGAGATCGGTGCAGTATTTCCAGCAGTCGATATCGTCGTCCGTGAGATAGACCTTATTGTCGCCCCACGCGGCGGCGATGAAATATTCGGCGTCCGTGCGCAGATAATAGTTGCCGAAGTATACCTTCCAGACAACGCGGATGTTTTCGTATTTCTGGTTGAGTGCGTCGAGCTGCTCATACGAAAGGTTCGTGTCGCACATCTCGACCTTTGTGAGCTTCGGAAGCTCGGCAAAGGCGGCTTCCAGCGCGGCAACGTCGGCGATGGAATAGTTGTTGAGATCGAGAAGCTCAGTATTCCATTCGACCTCCTGCCCCTCGACGGATACCGTCCATCCGGCGGAAAGGTCCGGGTGCTGCTCAATGAACGCGAGCCGGTCGGCAACCGGGGCGGAGCAGCCGGTGAGATCCACGGAGCGAAGGTTCGGAAGAAGATCAAGCGCGGCGGTGAGCTGTGCGAGCGCCGCGGCGTCCTCACCGCTGAGCGAAAGCTCCAGCGCGGCGTTGGAAACACGCTGCGAGCCGATCTGCACGCTCCAGGAGAAGCGGATATTGGGGTAGGCTGAGAGGAGCGAATGCTGCTCATCGGCGGTAAACAAAACGTCCGGCAGATTCACCGTGCGCACAGACGGGAAGTGCGCCAGCTGCGAGAGGACCTCCATAGCGGTCGCGGCCGAGCCGGAAACGGTGATCTCCTCGGCTTCGGAATCAAACCAGAGTGCGCCGATGCAGAGACTGTAGCGCATTTCGCAGTTCGGAAGCTCCGTGCGGAGCGTTTCCATTGCGTCCGGCGCGGTGCAGTGGTTCACGGTGAGCGAGCGCAGGTTTTCAAAAAGGCGGATGTTCTCCCAGTCGTTCGGGAGATCCTCCAGCGTGAGCGATTCCGTGCCGCTGTCGTAGTCTTCGCCGTTGAGATATACGGAATAGAGCACGCGGCAGCCGGGGTGCGCGGTGCGGAATGCGTCGAGCTTTTCCGCGGAGATATCGTTTTCGCGCACGTCCAGCTCCGTGAGCGCGGTGCAGCGATCGAGTGCGGAAAGGTCGGTAATGCCGCTGCTGCGCAGGTCGAGCGTTGCCGCGCTCACCGGGATGAACTGCTGCCCGAGCCGCACGTACTGGCGCGAGAGATACACCCCCGCCGCGGCGGCCAGTGCCATGAGCACCACCGCGCATATCACGAGCACGCGCGCGAGAATTTTCTGTTTTTTTACTTTGTTCTCCTGCATCGAAGACCCTCCGGTTGAAAATCAATAGCCCCAGTATTTTTTGTGTTTGGCGGCGAGCTGCTCGTCGGTCAGACGATCCACCTCATTGCCGAGCGGATCCATGTACCACATGTGGAACGAGTCGCGCATGTCGTAATAATCCTCGTCGTAGCGCCAGGTGCCGCCGGTGGACTCATCGCCGAGCGAGCACCAGACCTCCGTGTCCGGCAAAGCCTCCCGAAGCGCTTCGACCTGTGCGCGGCTCATGCGCGTTCCCGTGCACCAGAGCCGCCGCAGCCAAGTCATCTGCGAGAGCGTTTCAAAAAGCGCATCTGCCGGCGTGCCGATGTAGCATACGTTCAGATCGCGCAGCGCCGTGCAGCCGAGAAGCGGCGTCGGATCCTTGACGGCGGTGTTGAAGAGCTCCAGCCACTCGAGCTCCTTGAGATTTTCGACCGGCGCAATGTCGTAAACCAGATTGTCGGCCAGAATGAGATGCCGGAGGTGCGGCATATTCGCCACAAACGGGATGTTGGTCAAATGGCAGTGGCCGAGATCAAGCGAGCGCATGTTGCGGGCGTAGTACAGACCGTCCGGTCCATGCTGATGTGTGTTGGGCTTGAGCCCCGAGTCCGGGTTCGAGATGAAAAATTCAGAATCGGACGGCATGTAAAACATATAGACGCGAAGCAGCCACACAAACGTCACATCCGGGAACGCGTCCTGCAGCGCGCCCATCTGCTCGTTCGTAAGCCCGCATTCGGTCATGTCAACGCGCTCGACCTGCGGCAGGGAGGGAAGCTTTTCAAAAAGCTCCGCGCCCTCATCCTCGATTTTCATCTCGCTCAGATCGATCTCCGTGTCGTTCCAGCGCACGGTGACGCCGTATACCTCGACCGGCGCGGGCGTCGCGGTCGGAACAGGCGTTGGGGCAGGTGTCTCATCTACTAAGACGGCGTCGGCGGCCGGTTCGTTCGCGCCGCACGCGGAAAGAATACAAAGCGCGAGGATCGCAAAGAATAGGACAAAGCTTCGTTTCATGTTCTCACTCCGTAATTATGATCTGGTTTCCGTTTTCGTCTACGCCGTTCGTGCCGCCGGGCATGTAGTACATGTCGAAAGCGTCGCGCATTTCAAAGTAGTGCGGATGCTCGCGCCATGTGCTGCCGGTCGGCTCGCCGCGCGCGGCGAGATACATTTCGGTGTCCGGCAGCGCAGATTGCAGCTCGGCGAGCTGGTCGTCGTTCAGGTTATTGCCGCAGTACCACAGCCGCTCGAGCTGCGGCATGTTGACGAGCGTTTCCAGACACCTGGCGGGACGGCAGTAGATATAGGAAATATTCAGGTCGGTGAGAGCCTTGCAGTTTTGGAGCGGGGAAATGTCCTCGCACTTTGTCCAGAACATCTCAAGATACGTGAGCTCCTGCAATTCGCCGATGGGCGTGATGTCGTTCACGTCGTTCTCGACAAGGATGAGGTATTTAAGATGCGGGAGATAGCGGAGAAAGTTGAGATGCGTGATGTTCTTGTGGCCGAGATCGAGCGCGATCAGATCGGGGCAATACTTGAGCACCTCGAGATCGTTGCTGTAGATCGGGAACTCATTGCGCACGCGGGCGGCGATGAAGTTCGTGTCGTCCGTGCGCAGAGAGAATTCGGAAAAGTATACGCGCCAGACGAACCGGACATTCTCGTGCCGGTCGTTGAGCGCGGCCATATCCTCGTTGGATATGCCGCAGTCGCACATCACGACCTTTTCGAGCAGCGGGAACTCGTCAAGCACGCCCTCGATCACCTCGGCGCCGAGCATCCCCATCCAGATATCGCTGAAATCGAGCTCGACGGCGTCCGTGGAGACGGTCTGGCCGAAGAGCGTGAGCTCGTATACGGGGATCGCCGCCGTTGCGGCGCGAATGGTGCCGATCTGCTCCTTGCTGAGACCGCAGCCGGTCAGATCGACGCGCTCGAGCGCCGGGAAGCGGAAAAAGTTTTCGCAGAGCGTCTCCACATCCTGCGCGCTGAGCGCCTGCCCGGCGAAGGAGACCGACTTGGCCGCGGAGGAGAACGTTTTGCCGAGAAGCTCCATATTCCATTGAAACGTTATGCCGGGGAACGCCGCGGTGAGCGCGTCCTGCATTTCATAGGATACCGCCCCGCCCGCAAAGGATACCTTGCAAAGCTCGGGAAGGAAGGGCAGCGCTTCCAGCAGCTCCTCGAGCGGCGTATCGGCGCGCAGCACGGCGCGCTGGGCGCCAAGCGGCACATCCTTTCCGCCGATGGAGACGAAGGCGGTGAGCTTCAGCGCCGGATAGGCGCTTCGCAGAGCATTGAGCGCTGCATAGTCCGTGCAGGCGGACGCATCCACGCTCTGCAGAGCGGGAAACCGGGTGAAAAGCGGGACATCCTCTGCCGAAAGCGAAGAAATTTCGATGCTTTCGGCGTCGCTGGGGCGGCTGCCGCCGGAGAGCGGCACGTCCCAGACAAAGGTTTTATCGGGAAATTTTTCCTCCAGCGCGTCGATCTCCTCCGGCGAAACATCCGTGCCGCGAAGATCGACCGTCTCCGCCCGGCGGGCGATCACCCGGCCGGAAAATACGCTGTACGAGCAGAAAAACCATATCGCGGCAGCAAGCAAAAGCACGAGCACCGCCGCCAGGATGTACCATACACGAGATTTGGTTTGTTTCATCATTTATAGATCCCAGGGACGGAGCATATAGGGGTTGAAGCGCCGCTCATATTCGAGCGTCGTGCTGCCCTCATGGCCGGGGTAGACCTCGTAGTCGCCGGGCAGATCGCGCAGCTTTTCGAGCGAGTGGCCGAGCTCCAGCGAGCTGCTGCCGGGAAAATCGTACCGGCCGCAGGACATGCGGAAGAGCGTGTCGCCGGTGAAGAGGCAGTCCTCGCAGCGATACGTCAGCCCGCCGGGCGTGTGGCCGGGCGTTTCGAGCACGTCGAATGTGAGAGAACCGGCCTCGATCACGTCGCCCTCGCGGACGAATACGGTGTCGTCCGGCGGGTCGAGCTCAAAGTCCTCATTGCCGAACATCCCGTTGCCGATGTCGGTCGTGAGATCGGCGTGGGACATGTAAACGGCCGCGCCGGTCGCATCGTGCACCTCTTCCAGCCCCATGCAGTGGTCAAAATGACCGTGCGTGAGCAGGATGGCGCGCACATGAAAATGGCAGCGCTCAATGTAGTCCAGAATGAGATTGGAGTCCGCGCCGGAGTCGATGACGGCGGCGTCGAGCGTCGCTTCGTCCGCGACGACGTAGCAGTTGGTTTGCAGATACCCGACTTCAATGGCTTTGATGAGCATGGTTTCTTCCTCCTTGATAACTTTATGCGGCGCGGCGCAGCGTTACGGCGTCGATCTCCTCGCCAGTATCGCCGTTGCGCGCGCTCAAAGAGATCTCGTCCGGCGTAAAATCAAACATGACAAATCCCGGCTCCTGCTCCAGCCCCTCGGCGACAACGGGGAAGTCCGCGCTGCGGGCGCTGTCGTAGTAGTACTTGAGCCCGGTGCCGGAGGGGAGCGTGATGTAGATCCGCTCGCCCGGCTGCTTATAGAGCACGGGGGACGTGTCGGCCACCGGCTCGTCGCTGCCGAGCAGCGCCGTGCGGTTGTACTCATGGTCATGGCCGGAGATCACGAGATCCACGTACAGCGCGTCCATCGTCGGCTCGAGCGCGTCGCGGAAGCCGGCGACCGGCCCGTCGTGACCGTGCAGACCGTTGCTGCGCATGGAGTAGTGGATCAGCAGAACGGTCCAGTTGTGCTCCGGCACGATCTCCGGGAGAGATTCCATGAATCTCGTGTGAGCCTCGTAATACCGCTCGCCGATCTGCACGCCGATGAACAGCACGCCGCCGCGGACGAACCAGAAATCGCCGGTGGTCTCATCCTGCCCGGTCATCGGAAAGCGGTGACGCGCCACAAGCAGAGAATCGTGGTTCCCGGCCACGGAGGCAAGCAGGAAGCTCCGCAGCATCGGGATGCCGTTGAAGATCGTGTCGAGAGAGTATTCAAAATGGTCGAGAATGTCGCCCGTGTGGATGATCATGTCGAGCGGCTTGCCGTTCGCAAGCTCCGCGCTGAGCGTGTTTTCAAACATCTCCTCGAACAGCGCCGGATGATATTTGTGGGAATAGAGATGCGTGTCTGAAACGGCAATGGTGTGAAGCTCCTCGGCGTCGTTCGTGCGGAAATGGTACACGGCGCCCGGCTCCTCGCCGGTCTTCACAACGGCGTAGGCATACCGCGTTGCCGGCTCCACGGCGAGCTCCGCTGCATACTGCATTTTATCGGCGGAGCAGAGCCCCTCGCCGAGCCAGGAAGCCGCCGCCTCGGCGACGGAGGGCTCCGCCGGAAGTGCGTCGTCCTCTCCGGCAGCGCCATAGAGCACCTGCATCCCCTCGGCGCAATAATCGCCGCTCCAGCACACGAGCACGGTGTCGTCGGTCTGGCCGGGGAGAATGTAGGAGGACGGCGCACCGGAAATCTCCGTTTCCGCGTGCATCACCGGCTCGGCGGTCGGCACCGGTGTCGGGGAAGGTTCCGGGGTCGGCTCCGCCGTGGGAGACGGTGTGGGCTCTGCCGTGGAAACCGGCACCGCTCCGGCCGGTGCAGCCGGCCCGGCACAGCCCGAAAGAAGCAGCAGCGCGCAGAGCAGCGCGAGAATACGTACCAAACGTTTCATGGCTGTCCCCTCCGTCAAAGCTCTCTTGTATCCAGCAGAATGGTGATCGGCCCGTTATTGACAGACTCCACGAGCATATCCGCGCCGAACTCGCCGGTCTCCACGCGGAACCCGGCCTCACGGCAGAGCGCGATCACGCGCTCGTAGAGCGGGATGGCAGTCTCCGGCCGCGCCGCGGCGGTAAAGCCGGGACGGCGCGAGCGCGCGTCCGCGTAGAGCGTGAACTGACTCACGATGAGCAGCTCCGCCCCCGCGTCGGCGGGGCGGATGTTCATCTTTCCGTTTTCGTCATCAAAAACGCGCAGCCCGCAGATGCGGTCGGCAATCTTTGCAGCTTCCTTTTCGGTGTCGTCCACATGGACGCCGAGCAGCACAAGAAACCCCTTGCCGATCTCGCCGAGCACTTCGCCGGTTTCGGTGCGGGTCACGCGGGCACTGTTGACTCTCGTTACGACGGCTTTCATATAGATATTTCCTCCGTTTATCCGTTGCCGCGGTCGATCTCGCGCACGCCGCCGAGCGTGCGGATCCTCGCCATGATGAGCCGCAGCGAGGCAAGATCGGGGACCTCGGTGGTGACATAGACGAGCGCGTTCCCCTCGGGGAGCGAGCGGGCGTTGAGCGAGCGAACCTTGGCGTTGAGCGCGTTGAGCACGGCGGCGATGTCCAGAATGAGGCCGTTGCGGTCGCGCGCGAGGATGCGCAGCGTTGTGGAGTACAGCCCCATCGTCTTGTCCGCCCAGGAAACGTTCAGCCAGCGGCCTTCCTTCTCGCGCTTGCACAGGCTGTTGAGATAGTTCGGGCAGTCGGCGCGGTGGATGGAAACCCCCTGCCCGCGCGTGATGAACCCGACGATCGGATCACCCGGCACCGGCGTGCAGCAGCGGGAGAACTTGATGAGGCAGTTGTCCATGCCTTCGACAAGGACGCCCTGCACGGCCTTGGTCTGCTGCGCGCTGTGGCGCTCCACGGCCTCGTTGATCCGGTCAAGCTCGCTCTTGTGGCTTTGCGCCTGCGCACGGGCGGCGCGGGCAATCTCGTCCTTGAAGCGGTTGACCGCGCGCGTGCAGGTGATGCCGCCATAGCCGATGGCGGCGTACATGTCGTCCAGACTCGTGACGGAGAGCTTCTTGATGCATGTCTGCAAAAGCTCGTCGTCCTCGAGATACGCCGTTGTGAGTCCCGCGCGGCGCAGTTCGCCTTCAAACATCTCCTTGCCGCGGACGATGTTCTCTTCGCGGCGCTCCTTTTTGAGCCATTGGCGGATCTTGGAGCGGGCGGCATTGGACTTGCAGAGCGTCATCCAGTCGCGGCTCGGCCCCGGCGCGGATTTGGACGTGATGATATCGACAATGTCGCCGTTTTGCAGCGTATAGTCAAACGGTACGATGCGCCCGTTGACCTTCGCGCCGATCATCCGGTTGCCGACGGCGGAATGGATGCCGTAGGCAAAGTCGATCGGGCAGGCACCGGCGGGGAGATTCACCACGTCGCCCTGCGGCGTGAAAACGAACACCTCGTCGTTGAACATGTCCATTTTGAGATCGTGGACAAAGTCCTGTGCGTCCGTATCCTGCTGCGCTTCGAGCAGGCGGCGGATCCAGGCGAACTTCTCCTCGTCTCCGGCGCGGACGCCCGCGCCGCCGGATTTATACTTCCAATGCGCGGCGATGCCGTATTCGCTGATGCGGTGCATCTCCCAGGTGCGGATCTGCACCTCAAACATGATGCCTTCCTCGCCGAGGACGGTCGTATGCACACTCTGGTAGCCGTTGGGCTTGGGCGTGGCGATGTAGTCCTTGAACCGGCCCGGCACGGGGCGGAACATGTCGTGGATGTGGCCGAGGACGTTGTAGCAGTCCGGGATATCGTCTACGATGACGCGGAAGGCGCAGAGATCGAAGATCTCGTCCAGCCCGCGTTTTTGCGTGTACATCTTGCGGTAGATGCTGTAGGTGTGCTTGATGCGGCTCTGCACCGTTGCGTGGATGTTGTACTCGGTGAGCCGGTCGGTGATTTTTTTCTCGACGTCAGACATGAACTTGTTGAGCACGTCCGCTTTGCTGTCGAGGTAGGTGATGATCTCGCGGTAGCCATCCGGGTCGAGGTATTTGAGCGAGAGATCTTCGAGCTCCCACTTTACCTTCTGCAATCCGAGACGGTGGGCGATGGGTGCATAGATCTCCATCGTCTCGAGCGACTTTTCAAGCTGCTTCTGCGCGACCATGTATTCCATCGTGCGCATATTGTGCAGCCGGTCGGCGATCTTGATGAGGATGACGCGGATGTCCTTCGCCATGGCCATGAGCATTTTGCGGAGGTTTTCCATCTGCTCGTCCTCGCGGCTCGTAAACTGCACGCGGGTGAGCTTTGTAACGCCCTCGACGATGTCGGCGACCTCGGTGCCGAACTGCCGGGCGATATCCTCGTGGGTGATAGCGGTGTCCTCGATGCAGTCGTGCAGCAGCGCCGCCACGATGCTGTCCTCGTCGAGACCCATCTCCGCGCAGATCTGCGCGGCAGCGACGCAGTGAGTCACATACGGCGTGCCGGCCTTGCGCTTCTGCCCGCTGTGGGCGCGGTCGGCCAGCTCAAACGCCGCGCGCACCCGGCCGAGATCGACGCCGGGGTTATGTTCCAAAATGGTATCGGCAAGTTCCCGATAGCCCTGTTCCACAATTTCTTCTGCCATGATTTTATCCTTCTTTGCTTCGGCGCAGATCGGTGATCACAAGCTGCACGCTGCGCCGGCCGTGAAATTCGTTGATCTGCGGCACAAATACAATGTCGCAGCGCTGCCCGGCGCGCGCGCCGAGCGCGGGCGCGGTCTGGGAGAAAAATACGCCGTCGTAGGTCTGGCCAAATTTCGAAAGCTTCAGCCGCAGATGCTTTCCGCCGCCGATGGGCTGCACGGAGTCGAGAGAAACGCTTTCCATATAAAGGAGCGGCCGCGGGTTGCCGTTGCCGCACGGCTCCAGCTCGTCGAGCGATTCAACGGAAGCCATGCTCAAAAGCTCCGGCGAATCCACGAGAAGATCCGCCTCCAGCGCCGGGAGCGTCCGGTCGGGATGGGAGAGGTAGTATTCGCGAAGCCGGTAACGCAGCTCGTCCACGCGGTCGCGGTGCACCGTGACGCCCGCGGCCATCGCGTGGCCGCCGAAGCCCTCCAGACAGTCTGAGCACGCCGAAAGCGCCTCAAAGAGATTGAAAGAGCCGGTGCTGCGGCAGGAGCCCTTGCCGCTCTCGCCATCGAGACAGATCATCACCGCAGGGACGCTGTAAGCGTCCGTCAGGCGCGAGGCGACGATGCCGATCACGCCGGGGTGCCAGTTTTCCGCTGCAAGGACGATCGGTGCGTCCGGCCGCTCGCCGTGCAGCTGCTCGACCGCCTCGCGCCAGATCTCCATTTCGAGCGCCTGACGCTCGCGGTTTTTGGCGCAGAGCTCCGCGGCCAGCGCCCGCGCGCGGCGCGGGTCGGTCTCTTCCAGCAGCCGCACCGCGAGACTCGGCTCGCCGAGCCGTCCGGCGGCGTTGATGCGCGGGGCGAGCGAAAAGCCCACGGTCGAAGCCGTGAACGGCTTATCGCGCACGCCTGCCTCCTCCGCCAGGGCGAGAAAGCCCGGGCGGCAGTCGCCTGCGGCGATCTTCTGCAGACCGCAGCGCGTGATGAAGCGGTTCTCGCCGAGCAGCGGCATTACGTCCGCCACCGTGCCGACCGCGACAAGATCGCCGTAGCGCGCGAGCATTTTGCCGGCGTCGCCGTCCATGGCGCACACGAGCTTGAACGCCACGCCCACGCCCGCGAGCGCTGTGCCGACGCCGCTGCTGTCCGGCTGCTTGGGGTCGACGACCGCCTCCGCCTCCGGGAGTGATTCGCGGCACTCGTGGTGGTCGGTCACGATCATGTCCACGCCGCGCTGCGCGGCGTAGGCCGTCTCTTCGAGATTCGTAACGCCGCAGTCCACCGTCACGATGAGCGAAACGCCCTTTTCCGCGAGCGCGTCGATGGCGGCGTTGTTGAGCCCATACCCCTCGCGGATGCGGTCGGGGATATAGAGCTCGCAGGGGAGACCACGCGAGCGGAGGTAATCGGTGAGCAGGCACGCGGCGGTAATGCCGTCCACATCGTAATCGCCGTATACGGCGACGTGCTCGCCCGTCGCCACGGCGCGGGAGAGCCGCTGCACGGCGTCCACCATGCCGGTGAGCTCCAGAGGATTTGTGAGCGTTTCCGCGCCGCCGCGGAGAAATGAGCGCGCCGCGCCTGGCTCAGAGAGCCCGCGCAGGTGTAAGATCGCCGCGAGCAGCGGCGTACAGCCGGCGGCAAGCAGCGGCCGCGGGATCTCCGCGCCGCGCTCCGGCACATTCCAGTTTGCGTATTTCATTCGGTCTTATATCTCCATTTTTTAATTACAAAAAGAGAGGGCATTATTTAACACTTTATTTTAACAAATGTCCGCCCAAACTGCAAGGGAGCGGGACGGAATATTTCCTTGACACGAGAGAAAATCAACGTTACACTTTCGGCAGACATGCAATACGAGAACAAAAGGAGACAACGCTATGCAATGGCTGGAATGCACCGTTCCCGGCGGGGATGATCCGGAGGAGCTCTGCAACGCGCTCGCCGAGCTCGGCGTCGGCGGAATGAGCATTGAAAACGAACGGGATTTCCACGATTTTCTGGAGAATAACCGCGCCTGCTGGGACTATGTGGACGAAGCGCTTGAGGAGAGCTTTTCCGGTGTGTCGCGCGTGAAGTTCTGGCTCTCGTGCGATGCCGAGGGCGAGAGCGTGCTCAAAGCGGTCCGCGCGGCGGGGTACGAGGTGGAAACGCGCGTCATCGCCGACGAGGACTGGGAGAACAACTGGAAGCAGTACTATAAGCCCCTGCCCATTGGGGAAAAGCTCGTCGTTGTACCTGCGTGGGAGGAGCAGCCCGCGGACGGGCGCGTTCCTCTGCGGCTCGATCCGGGTCTCATTTTCGGCACCGGCAGCCACGCCACGACGCGCATGTGCCTGGAAGCGATCGAAACGCTTGCCGCGCCGGACAAGCGCGTGCTCGATCTCGGCTGCGGCAGCGGCATCCTCTCCATCGGCGCGCTCGTGCTCGGCTGTAAAGAGGCCGTCGGCTGCGACATTGACCCCAAAGCGCCGGATGTGGCGATGGATAACGCCGCGCTCAACGGCATTGGCGCCGATCGCTTTCGCGTGTACGCCGGGGACATTCTCTCGGATCAGGGCATGCGCGCCGCGCTCGGCACGAATTTTGATATTGTGCTCGCGAACATCGTTGCGGACGTTATATTGCCGCTTGCGCCGCTCTCGCGGGAATTTCTCGCGCCCGGCGGCACGTTTGTGACCTCCGGCATCATCGAGGGACGGCAGGACGAGATCGAGCACGCGCTCAAAAAAGCGGGCTATTTCATCGAAAAGCATTTTTGTGAAGAAGAATGGCATTGTTTCGTGTGTAGCGTGCGTGAATAACGGGCATACTACCCGTACAAAAACGTACGGGAGGTAAATGTTCCATGATGATGAACGGCAGAAAATTTATGACGGGTCTCGGTATCGGCATGGTGGCGGGCGGCGCGCTTTGCATGATGATGGCGCCCAAGGCCAAGCGCAACGACGGCAAGCGCATGGTGAGCCGCGCGCTCAAGGGCATGGGCGACGTGATCGACGACGTCTCCGACGCGCTGTGCCGCTGAGGGCCGAAAGCAATTTTTGACCGCCGAAAAGAAAAAATATTTTCGATTTTTCGAAAAAAGGGGTTGCTTTTTCCTGACGGCTGTGCTATCTTAAATGAGCGTCACAGATATGCGCCGTTAGCTCAGCTGGATAGAGTGTCTGGCTACGGACCAGAAGGTCAGGGGTTCGAATCCCTTACGGCGTGCCAAAACAATCCGATCGCCATCGGCGGTCGGATTGTTTTTTCTTTTTCCAATAAGGTATAGTACTATAAAGGCTCTTCGGCGGATTTCTGCCGAAGAGCCTTTTTGCAACGGGGAAGGGCAGCCTTGCTGCCGGGGAGTATCAGTCCTCCAGAAGGGCGGAGGCCGTATCCAGATCGGTTACAAGAACATTGACGTATCCGCCGCGCAGCGCCGCCCGGATCGCGGCAAGCTTCTCCGCGCCGCCGGCGATGCCGATGCGGGTGGGGATGCGCATATAATCCTCGTGGGAGATGGCGAGAATCCGGTTGGAAAAGGGCAGCTCCACCGGGTTTCCGGCAGAATCAAAGTAATGCGTGCAGATTTCCCCGGCCGGGGTCTCTCCGCCGGAGAATGTACCGCGGAGCTCCCGATCCGCCTCCGTGATGTACCGCTCGTAGGTGGTGGCGGTGCCGATGCCGACCACCGCAATGGTGCATTGCTTCATGACGGCATAGGCTGCCAGATAATACGGCTCCCGGGCAATGGATTCCCGGAGCGCGGCGTTGCTGACCAGCACGGGGGCATACAACGGCTGCGGCAGAGCGGAGAGCTTTCGGGCAAAGCGGTGGAGGATGCTGTCCACCTCCAGATTGTACTCCCGCTTGCTTTCGCTGCCCATGAGCTGCGTTACGACAAGACCGGGTTTTTCCGTCTGCGGCATGCGGTCGACAAGACCGGCCACGGCGCGCCCGGGGACGCAGCCGATAACATCGCCCTTTTTCACGATGGATTTGAGATACTGCCCGGCCACGAGGCCGAGATCGTCGTACAAATGCGCAAGCCCGGCGCTGTGGGCGAGACGGACGGCTTTCAGATGGTATTTCCTCTCCAACGCCGATTCCGTTGCATAGTATTCCTCCGGGCTCTGCTCCACGGTGATGCGGACAATGCCCCGGTCGATACACTCCGCCAGGATCCGGTTTACCCGCTGGCGCGAGATACCCAGCCTGTGCGCGATCTCATCCTGCGTCTGCCCGGCCTCGTAGTAGTAATAGGCGATCCGGGTATATTCGCTTTTCTGCTCCGGGGTCAGGGAATGCATGCTCATAGGCGGTACCGTCCTGTTTTTGATGGTATTTATATTTTACATGATCCCCGGGGGTTTTCAAGCCCCAGCTTACGCAAAAAAGCCCCCGCAGGGGCTTTTTGTATGTGTTAAACGAGGTTTCAGGGCTTTAGGATAATGCGGTAGGTGTTGGGCTCCACGGCCTCCTGGAAGGCGCGGTCGATCTCGGCCATGGGGACCCGGTCGGAGATCAGAGAGGAAACGTCGATGAGCTTGCGGCTGAGAAGGCGCGTCGCCGTCAGAAAATCTGTCTGGCTCGGGTTTACGGAGCCGGTGAGGATCTGCTCGCTGGAATGGAGCTTCGAGGGGCTGATCTCGATCGGAAGATCCGGGAAGAACGAGGTGTACATCACGACCCGGCCGAGCTTTCCGGCCATATCCACCGCCTGCTTTGCCACGGCGGACGTGGCCACAGTGCAGAACACCGCATCGGCGCCGCGGCCTTCCGTGAGCTCCTTGACCTGCGCGACGGCATCCGTCTCTTTGGCGTTGATGACGATATCTGCGCCCATCTTTCTGGCGATCTCCATGCGGACTTCGTCGAGCTCGCTGACGATGACCCGGGCTCCGCTCATCTTTGCCAGCTGGATGTGCAGCGCGCCCATAATGCCGGCACCGATGACCACCACATCGTCGCCCAGCTGGATCTTGGCGTTGCGGACGCTGTGGACACAGCAGGCCAGCGGCTCCGACAAAGCCGCATGATCCAGATCCACATCGTCGGCCAGCTTATATACGGCCTTGGCGCTGACGGTCATATACTCGGCAAATCCGCCCGCACCCATAAGGCCGGAGTGCGTATGCGCCACGAAGGACGACACGCACAGATTTTCGTGACCGTTGCGGCAGTAGTAGCACTCGCCGCAGGAGTTCAGCAGCCGGACGGCGGCTTTGTCGCCGGGCTTCACGCCCTTCACATCGGGGCCGACGGCTTCCACAATGCCGGCCACCTCGTGGCCGCCGGCGTACGGGTACCGGGCGATGATGCCCTTCCAGATGCGCTGCTCCAGCGTGCAGATGGCGCAGCTCGTGACCTTCAGCAGCACTTCGCTGCCGGTGGGCTCTCTCTTTTGAAGAACCCGCGTTTCCATTTCGCGAATGCCGGAATGAATGCTTACTTTATATGTTCCCATGTGATTTTCCCCCTTTTAATAATTTAATAAAGCCGGTTGAGTTCCTTCAGCGCCGCATCCACGCTGCAATCCTCGTGGATCAGCTTTGCGATCGCGGCGGCATAGCGGACCGGGTTTTCGTTTCCCCAGATGTTCCGCCCCATGGCAACGCCGGAGGCACCGGCGTCCAGCGCGTCACGGATCTCCTGCAAAAGCTCCCGTTCGGGAACCTTTTTCGCGCCGCCCAGAATCACGACCGGGGCATAAACGCTCTCTGTCAGCGCCTTGAAGCTCTCCGGATCGCCGGTATATACGGTTTTCACGATGTCCGCGCCCAGCTCCACGGCCTGACGGCAGGCAAAAGTCACATTGGCCGGCGTGCGGGAATCCTCGGCCTTTTCAAAGCCGCGGGGGAGCGCCTCCGCCGTGACGGGAAGCCCCCATTTGTGGCAGTTTAGACACACCCGCGCCAGATTGCTCAAAACCTCCGCTTCATGCACGGAGCCGGGGAAGCTCATGGTGATCACGGAGTCGGCGCCCAGCCGGAGCGCATCCTCCGCCGTGGCGACGATCTGCATCGGCGCTTTATGGTCTCCCAAAAAGGAAACGCCGCCGTCGATGCGAAGAATGATGCCCTTGCCAAGAAAGCTGCCGGCAAAGTTTTCCGCCATGCCGATGGTGGACAGAAAAGCGTCCGCGCCGGCGGCAGCCAGTTCGCGAACAAGTGTTTTTACGTCCTTCATGGCGGGCAGTACGTTGAAATTGGAACCGTGGTCCATGGCCAGGATGAAGGTTCTCCCGTCGGGGCCGAAAATATGGTTCATTCTGCTTGCAGTCTGTGCCATAAGCAATCCGTCTCTCCTTTTGTTAAACGTTACATTTGTAATATCGAATGGTCTTTTGTTCGATGGAATCATAGCATGACGGCCGGTGGATGTCAAGCAAGGCGGCGGGAAAACCGGCTGTTTGCCGCGCGATTTAACCGAAATCTTACACAAACTGCCTTTTTGAGTTTACAAAAGCATGGTAGGGTTTTTCCTGGCCGGGTGAAAGCGTGCCGCCGAATTTCTCGGCCGCAGATTTCCTTCGGGGGGAAACCGGCGAAATCGGGCAAAATTTTTTAGCGATTTAAAGTTTTTGAGAATTTATAAAAAGCGGTGGACTTTTGTCTTGACTATGTTACAAAATACCCGTAGAATACAATTGATGTTCCCTAATATACGGGCAAAAGACTGCGGCGCGCGGACGAGCGGATCGCGATACGAAAAGCGGCCCCGGCTTGTGCGGCACGGCAGGCTTTCCGGGAAAGAGAGGGGTTTGGATTGAGCACAGCAACAAAGGGGGGTAACGGCATGAGACTTGACGGAGGCGCGCTTCGCCCCAACGTCCGAAAAAATCTGAAGATCGCGGCGTTTATGGCGCCGATCCTGATTTTTGCTCTGCTGTTTGTCTATTACCCGTTTTTGAAAACGCTGGTCAACAGCCTTTGCGCGGTCAACGACAAGGGCGAGATCATGCGCTTCGTGGGGCTGGAGAACTTCAAGTACGTTTTCGGACGGAACGATTTCAAAAAAGCGCTGCGAAACTCCATCGTTATTACCCTGATCAACGTGCCCATAACGCTGGTGCTGACCATTTCTCTGGCGCTGCTGGCCACGAAAAAGCGCAAGCTCAGCCCGGTATACGAAACCATGTTCACCCTGCCCATGGCCGTATCCATGTCGGCGGCCTGCATGATCTTCAAATCCATGTTCAGCCCGACGCTGGGCTGGGTCAACGCCTTCTTCGGAACGAGCCTGGGCTGGTTTGAAAGCAAGGATACGGCGCTCTACACCTGCATCATCCTTACGGTGTGGATGGGCGTCGGCTTCGACTTTCTCCTGTTCCAATCGGCGCTCCGGGGTATTCCCAAGCACATTATGGAGGCTGCCGAACTGGATGGAGCGGGGTTCTTTACCCGCGTATTCAAGATCCAGCTTCCCATGATCTCTTCCACCATCTTCTATGTGATGTGCACCAACACGGTTCTCGCGATGATGACCTCCGGCCCGATGATCATCATTACGCAGGGAGGTCCGTCCCGGGCAACGACAACATTGATGTACATGATGTTCTCCTCCGGCTACGGCAGCTCCAACTACGGTCTGGCGGCGGTCGTAAGCATGGTGGCCTTCGTTTTGACCTTCGGGTTTACGCTGGTGTCGTTCATTTATGAGCGGAAGAAGGTGTTTTACCAATGAAATACACAACCAGAAAGCGCACGACGGATATCGTCGTATCCATTGTAGCCATCGCTTTGGGTCTGGTGCTGATCTTCCCGGTGATCTACTGTATTCTGGGCGCCTTCAAAACGCCGGCGGAGTTTCTCTCACCGCGGCTTCTGCCGAGCAGCTTTGCCTATACGCAGAACTTTAAGGACGCCATGCACCAAGCGCCCATGCTGCGCTACATGCTCAACTCGCTCATCATGGCGACGCTGGGAACGGTGGTCCGTCTGGTGTTTTCCATCAGCGCGGCCTTTGCGCTGACGCACTATGAGTTCCGCGGGAAAAACTTCTGCTTCTTCCTTGTTCTCGGCACGATGATGATGCCCGGCGACACGCTGCTCATCACCAACTATGTGACCGTGTCCCGGATGGGACTGCTCAATACCTATCTCGGCATGTGCATCACCGGCTTTGTCAGCGCCAGCCAGATGTTCATGCTCCGGCAGAAATTCCTTTCCGTTCCGAAGGATCTGCGCTACGCCGCCATGATTGACGGCTGCGGCGACCTGCGGTATATTCTCACCATCCTGATGCCCATCTGCAAGCCGATCATTACGACGCTTTTCGTGCAGAGCTTCATCACGATCTGGAACGCCTATCTCTGGCCGCTGATCATTACGGCCAGCGCGCCCAACATGCGCACCATCATGGTGGGCATCACCAAGCTGAACTCCTGGGAGGACACCAACTACCAGCTTGTGCTGGCCGGTGTGACGATCTCTCTGATCCCGTCGTTCATTCTGTTCATCATTATGCGGCGGAACATGTCCAAGGGCGGCACGGAGGGAAGCCTTGTCGGCTGATCTGTATTCCCCGGCGGGGCAGAAAGCCCCTGCCTTTTTGGAATAAAATCATTTTAGGAGGATTTACACATGAAAAAGATGCTGTCATTGCTTCTTGCTCTGGTTTTGATCTTCTCTCTGGCCGCCTGCGGCAGCACGGGAGAGACCACGCCGGCCGAGCCCACCGCGGCTCCGGTCGAGGAGGAAGCCACCCCGGTCGAGAGCCTGCTCGGCACGCAGCCGGTGGAGATCACGTTCTGGCACTGCGCCTCGGACGAGGCCGGCGTCCTGATGGACAAGTACATTGAGGAGTTCAACAGCACCAACGAGTACGGCATCACCGTGAACGCCGTATATCAGGGGCAGTACTCCGACGCCAGCACGCTGCTCAAGGCGATCATCTCCGGCGGCAACTTTGAGGAGCTGCCCGACCTGATGCAGATGGACGCCACGGGCAAGATGACCTACTATAACTCCGGCAAGGCCTTTACCGTGGATCAGGCCGTGGCCGCCTATGCGGAGCCCGGCTGCCTGGACACCTATCTCTCCGCCGCTCTGGCCAACTGGCAGTTTGCCGGCAGCCAGCTCGGTCTGCCGTTTGCGACCTCTACCACCGTTTCCTACTACAACATGGACCTGCTGAAGGAAGCCGGCTGGGACAAGGTTCCCGAGACGTTTGACGATGTTATCCAGCTCTACCAGGATATGCAGGCCAAGGGCATGACCCAGAAGGTGCTGCAGACCGTGCCGAACACCCCGACTCTCGCCAACTGGCTGGGTCAGCTCGGCAGCTATGTTGTCAATGAGAAGAACGGCTCGGAAGGCACCGCCACGGAGCTCGCCTGCATCGATAACGGCGCGCTCGCCACCTTCCTGACGCAGTGGAAGGCCATGTACGACGCCGGTGCGCTCGTCAACGAGAACGGCTCTTCGGATATGTTCATCGCCGGCGATCTCGCGATGATGACCAACTCTTCTTCCAACGTCACCCCGGTTCTGGAAAAGGTCAACGGCGCCTTTGAAGTCGGCGTCGGCAAGTATCTGCGCGTGAGCGCCGATGCCTCCGACGGCGCTACCGTGTCCGGCTCCTGCCTGTCCATGTTCGATTCCGGCGACGATCTGCGCAAGGAGGCCTCCTGGGTCTTTATGCAGTATCTCACCTCCGCTGCCGTGCAGGCCGACTTTGCCGCCAACACCGGCTACATCCCCTCCAACACCGCGGCGCTGGACGAGGAAGCCTATAAGACCGTGACGGCGGAGTATCCGCAGTACCTGGTGGCGTATGACCAGCTCATCTCCACGCCGGCGGATATGCGCAGCGTTACGGTCGGCCCGTCCAAGGATTTCTACTATGCGATCATGCAGGGCGTGTCTGACATGCTCGAGAACGATCAGACCGTGGAAGAAACGGTGGAGATCATGTCCGACGAGATGCAGAATCTGCTGACCGAGTACGCCCGGAACAACGCGGTTGCCTGATTTCTGTTTTCCTCGGTTTTCTAAAAAGGGCTGCGGAAGCAGCCCTTTTCTCCATTTGATTTTAGGCAGCACCGCCGCATACCGGTGACGGCGATGCGCGGAGCTGCCCTTGAATAAAAAAGCAAAGGAGCGCCAATATGGAGATTTCTACATCTACAAACATCTGCGCCTTTACCCCCGGACGGGAGCGCAACGGCTTCGATTTCTGCATTGCCCAGTGCGCCCAGGGCGGTTATAAGGTTCTGGACATCAATTTCTGCGAATCCATGAATCCGCATTCCCGGATGCGGAACGACGATTGGCAGGACTATGTAAAAGACATCGCGGAAATGGGGCGGCGCTGGGGCGTCGTGTTCCGCCAGTCCCATCTGCCGTATTACGATATTTTCGCCGAGAACGACGAGGATAAAGTCAAAACCATGGAGGAGCTGATCCGCCGCTCCATTATCGCTTCGGCGGAGCTGGGCGTGGAGTGGACGGTAACGCATCCCGGCACGGTGTATTCCGCCGGGCCGGACATGTCCGTTTCCAAGGAAAAGAACCTGGAGTACTACAGCCGCCATGTGGCAACGGCGCGGGAAAACGGCATCGGCATCTGCCTGGAGAACGACTTTGAGTATCGCCCCCGCCAGCCCATGCAGCGCATCTACTGTGCCAGCATTTACGAGCTGATCGATCTCGTGGATGCGTTCGGAGACCCGCAGCACGTTGGCGTATGCTACGATTTCGGCCACGCCAATCTGGGGGGACATGACTTCCACCGGCAGAACCTGAATCTCATCGGCTCCCGGCTCCATGCCATCCACGTGCAGGACAATCACGGCGTGGCCGACGAGCATCTGATGCCCTTCCATGGGAATATCGACTGGGCCGAGGCCATGGCCGGTCTGGCGGATATCGGTTTTGAGGGCGATCTGACCTACGAGATCCAGGAGTTCGGCCGGTATCTCCCCAACGATCAGAAGCATCTGGTGGTGGAATATTCCATGAAGATCGGCAAGGTGCTGATGGAAATGTATGAAAAGGCCAAAGCCGCAAAGTAAACAAAAGTCGTGAAGCACAGCCTTCCCGGCGGCTTCCCCAAGAAAGAGGTCTGTCCGACGTAGTTTCTGCGTCGGGCAGACCATTTCTTTCTTATGAAATAAAAACCCGGCTCTTTGGAATACTTCCAAAGAGCCGGTTTTTCGTATGGGTTTACGGTGTTCAGTACAGATTTTCCGGGTACATGCCCTCGGCGGTGAGCTTGCGGAGCATGGCAGCGGTCGTGGCGCGATCCTCATGGTACGTCATGCCAAACCAGGCCTCCTCGGTCGTATACGCGTCAACGTGCATCGATCCGGCGCGGAGCATATCGCCCACCATCGTCGGCAGCAGACATTCGCTCTTGAGCTCCTTGCCCGCCTCGGAGCGGAGGAACGTATGGAAGTAATTCTCCATTTCGTCCAGCGCCCACGGCGTGAAGCCCCAGAAGTTCATGGATACCGGGCTTTCGCCGTCGAGCACGACGCCCTCTTCGGAATCGGCGAACGAGCGGATGGAGCCGTCCGGCGCCTTGCCGATCTTGAAGGTCTCGGTAACGGCGGTCATCTCGCCGCCGTCAATGTGGCACACGCCGCGCGTCACAGTGCCGAAATCGCTCACGGTGTTGCGCAGCTTGTAGGCGACCATGCAGCCGCGCCCCGTCTCCGGGAGCTTTTCGAGCGCTTCGTACATCAGCGTGAAAGCGCCGGGGCCGTAGTAATCGTCGGCGTTTACGACGGCAAATTTGCCGGAGATCACGTCTTTGCCGCTGAGCACCGCGGGCACGGTGCCGTAGGGCTTCGTGCGCCCTTCCGGAACGGTGAACCAGTCCGGCATGGCGTCAAAGCTCTGGAAGGCATAATCCACATGCGCCTTTCCTTCGAGCCGCTCGCCGCACACGGCGCGGAAATCCTCCAGCATCTGCGGCTGGAGAATGATGACGAACCGGTCAAACCCGGCGCGCTGCGCGTCGTGGATGGTGTACTCCATGAGGATCTCTCCGCCGGGGCCGACCTTTTCGATCTGCTTCGCCCCGCCGTAGCGCGAGGCAAGCCCCGCGGCCATGATAACGAGTGTTGCGGACATGAAAGTTCTCCTTTCGTTGCATTAAAACGGATGGGAATATCAATAAGAGCTTATTTCAAGACTTGCGTCGTCTTGGCCTTTTTCAATCGAACGGATCTCGGCGTAGTAGCCGTAATCGTCGTTCACATGGACGTATACGCGCTCGCCCACTTTGTGGCCGATCACGGCCTCACCAAGCGGAGACTCCTTGCTGATGAGCCCTTCCAGAGCGTTCTGCCGGAGCGTCGTCACGAACCGGACGGTCATCTCCTCATCATCGTCCTCCAGATACAGCACAACGCGGTCGAAGAGACCGACCTCGTCGGCATCAGACTTCGCGTCGATCACAACGGCGGAGGCGAGCATCTGCTTGAGATAGCGGATGCGGCTCATATTCTTGCGCTGCTCGGCCTTCGCGGCCTTATACTCAAAGTTTTCGCTCAGATCGCCGAACGAGCGGGCGACCTTCACATCTTCGAGGATCTTCGGCATGAGCACTTCCTCGCGCTCGCGAAGCTCCTCGCGCATTTTCTGCATATCAACGGCAGTCAGTTCGTCATGCATGGGTTATTTGGCCTTCTTTCCGTTAAAGCACCGCCGGATGCTCTCCTTCGTGGGGAAGAGGAACGGCGTGGTGTCCTTGTAGGCGTTATATCCGCGCATGAGCACGGGGAAAACGTTGATATCCTCATACATCGCCAGCAGCAGGCCGCACACGCTGAAGATCGTGGCGCACCAGGGGTCAAAGTTCGCCGCCGGGATGAGCAGCAGACAGAAAAAGAGCATCACCCAAACGCTCGGATGGCGGCAGAGCGCATACGCCCCCGTCGTCACAAGCTCCTTTTCCCACCAGCGCTTCTTGGGGTTCTTGTTCTTCCAGTTGGTGCGCCCGCCGGTGATGAAGGTGAGGTAGATGAGCAGCACGAAAAAGCCGAGCGCCAAAATTCCAGCGATGATGCGCACCGCCGCGGGCAGGGAGTTGGCCTCCGAAAGCCCCGGGAGAACGGTGCTGAAAAACGCGAGACCAATGAGACCGGCGCCGACGGTATAGAGCGACTGCATGCGGTCGTTGTTGTGCGAGGTGTTGTTGAGATCGTAGAGGATGATGCTGACATAGCCCAGCACGCCGCAGACGAGAGGGCTCAAACCGTCAAAGAGCATAGGGAATTCTCCTTTTCTATCGAGGCGGATTTATCCCCCTTACTATACCATATTCTGCCGGGGAAAAGCAATACGGATCAGAGCGTATCGTCCGGCACGGCGCGGGCAAGAGCGCGGTTGGTGTAGCGGGGATCGTCTGTTACCTCGCGGTACACGTGCAGCCAGTCCGGGAGAGATATGAGTTCATCCTCGCTGCGCAGCTCGCATTCGCAGAAGGCGCGGTCCTTCCAGAACGGAAAAACGTCGATCTCCAGCGTGTGCCCCTCGAACGGCACGAGATAGCGTGTCTTTTCGATGGTGCGCCGCGCCTCGTCGCGCTCTAAAAGCAGCGCTTCGTATTCCGCGGCGGATATTTCGTGCTCGCGTTCGATGCGCGTGACGGCGGTGATGCGCGTTTTTTCCGTATAGAAAAACCGCTCCTCTGTGCCGCAGCGGGTGCATCGGATGCGGCGGCCGGCGCCGGAAGAACCGGCGCGGAGATACACCTGCTCGATCGCAAGGCGCTTTACGCTTTTTTCCTCGAGCAGCGTCGTGTCCGGCGCCGCGATGAGATATTTCCGCTCGATCTCGAGCGGGAGGCTGGTTTCGCTCATAAACAATATTCCTCCTAAATGAAAAAGGCTCCCTTGTGTAAAGGGAGCTGTCAGCCGTAAGGCTGACTGAGGGATTGTCATTTGCGGATCACAAACCCGACAACCCCTCCGTCAAAACCTCCGGTTTTGCCACCTCCCCTTACACAGGGGAGG
>CAVEQS010000018.1:0-51573 GCA_963618015.1 bacterium
TTTGTAGTGTGCCTCTCTCAAACACATTATACAAGAAAACGGGAAATTTTGCGGCTTCCGTTTTCATTCCTATTTGTGCCGGTGCCGCACCGGCATGGTGATTTTTATGAAAAAGACCATTTCTCTGCTGCTCGCGCTCTGCTGCCTTTTTGCCGTGCTCACCGGCTGCGGCAGCTCGAAAAAGACGATGGAGCCGCGCGCCTTTGTGGACGACGTGCTCGCAAACGCCAACTTCACCGACAGCCTCAGCCAGCTGGATGACGCCGTGATCCCCCAGTACTACGGCGTGGACACCGCCGACTATAAGAGCGCGCTCGTCTACTGCGGCACGGCGGCGACCGCCGAGCAGATCGTGTGCTTTGAAGCGACCGACGCCGCTGCGGCGCAGCGCCTGCTCACCGCGCTTCAGGCGTTCGTGGCCGACCGGATCGAGGCCTATAAGAGCTACGGTCCCGCCGCCGCGATGTCGCTCGAGAACGCGCCGGTAAAGACGATCGGAAACTATGTCATCGCCGTCGTCTGCTCCGACAGCGACAGCGCCCTCAAGGTCGTTGACCAGTACGCCTGACGGCAGAGAGAACCCCTCAGTCTCGCCTTTGGCGAGCCAGTTCCCCTGTTAGGGAAGCCGAGTGGTTTTTTCTGATGACTGACTTGTCTCCCCTAATAGGGGAGGTGGCAGCCGTTAGGCTGACGGAAGGGGTTTCCCGTCAACACAAATTCCCCCGCCGGAAATGTAGATGTCCATAAAACAGCATCAGTCCCGGCAGTAATGTCTGCCGGGATTGTTCTTGCCGTACATTGAAGCCATATGATATGATTAAACAGACTGATAAACTTGAGTTTATTTGATTAAGGAGAATTGAAAATAATGTTGGAATTAAAAAGATTGTCAGTTGATGATGGCTTAGATATTTACACAATGCTGCAAGAGATCCCTGCTGAAGAAAATGGATTAATTAACAAAGCCAACGGATTAACATTTGATGAGTATAAAGAATGGCTGATTGTAAAACAGAGGGATTCTGAGCAAGAAGGGATTGTAGATGGTTGGAAAGTGCCTTCTACAACTTTTTGGCTATATGCTGATGGTATTCCGGTTGGATTTGGTTCTGTCAGACATTTTTTGACTGAGGCACTGAGAAAAGCAGGAGGAAATATCGGGTACGGAATTGCACCAGCGTTTCGTGGAAAAGGATATGGAAAAGAACTGCTGAGATTATTGCTTAATGAAGCGAAAGAAATGGGAATAGATAAAGTGTTAGTAACCATTCTTTTAGATAACATAGCATCTCAAGCTGTGGCAATAGCAAACGGAGGTGTTGTTACTGAAAGAACTGACGAGAGAGTTTTCATTTGGATTGATACTAAGAAATAAAAAAGAAAATCAATTCCAATTTGTCAAACAGTAAGGGCGCACTTCTATACACCATTCGGTGTAGTGCGGTAATGTGCGATTTTGCACCGCATCCAAGCCTCCCGCGTCAGAGGGAGCCATGGATATTCCAGCCCTAACATAAAAAAAGAATCCGACCTTTGATTGCAGCCATAGGTCGGATTCACTTTTTTATGAGCAACCAGCTAAGTCCGGCGGGGCTTTTGTCTATTCTGTCAGCTTTCGGGCGGTTCTGCCGGGGACGCTTCTTCCGGGCATTCCTCCGGGATCCCGGCGAGCGACGTTAAAAGCGAAAGAGCACCGGCGAGCAGCGAGGTGCTGCCGACGAGCATCCAGTTGATCTCTGAGATCACAACGGATGTGCCGATGGCGGCAACGGCGGTTTGCGCAACGGTTTTGAGCGCGCGGATGCCCGCCTTTCGTATCCAGTCCTTCCAGCAGCGTTTCATGGATTTCCCCCTTTCCACCGCGATCCGGCTGCGGCTTTGGGGGCACGCCTCACTTCATAGTATGGAAAGAGCGCCCCGTGTGTGCGGAGCGCTCTTTCCATAGAGAAAAATTACATGTAGTACCCAGACACAATGCCGTCGATCACCAGAGCATCGCAGTCCCCGGCGGCGAGCGCCGTGAAGCAGGCGGCGAGATCGTCGTAGTACCATACCGAGCCGATCTTCGCGTCCATGCCGCTTTCCTTGAGCGCAGCGAGGGCGGTGGCGTCGGTAATGCCGATCACCTTGCCCTTGAGGCTGTTCTTGCGCGTATAGCGGCTGTCGCTTCGCACGACGAGCTCGTGCGTGTTGCGAAGCCAGCCGGGGGAGAGAGAGACGGTGCTCGAACTGCCGGAGAACGACGCCGCCATCCATGCGCAGTCAATGTTGCCGCTGCCGAGCTCGGCGGCGACGTTGTCGCTGTTGATGACCATGTACTCAAACGTCCACCCGAGCTTTTCGGCCACAAGCTGCGCCAAATCCGGGATCAGACCGCCGAACGATCCGTCATCGCGCGAGGAGGAGATCGGGGCAATGCCGTCCTGCACGCCGATGCGCAGCTTCCGCCCCGGCTCCGGCTGCGTTTCCAGAAGCTGCAAAGCGCCGGAGACAGCCTCCATGCAGCTGTAGTCCGTGCCGAGATACTGTGCACTCAGTCGGGAAATCTGCCCGTCGGCGGAGAGCTCCTGCAGCGCGGCGGTGAATATATCGCAGAGCGGGTCGTCCTTGCGGAATGCGACGCAGAATTCCTCCTGATTGAGCTCCGCGATCATTTTAAAGCGGATGGTGTTGCTCGAACCGCAGCCGGGCAGCAGCAGAAAGCACAGCACGGCGCACAGCATGAGAGAGAGAATTTTCCGCGTTTTTTTCATAGGTTCGACCCTTCCAAACAAAAAATCCGCCTATATTATGTAAAGGCGGATTTTATGATAGCGGATTCCGGTGAGAAAATCAAGCCCCGGCGAAAATTACCGTTCCAGCCGGCGCAGAAAGGCGCGCGTGCGCTCCTGCTGCGGCGCGTCGATGACCTGCTCGGGTGTGCCTTCCTCCACGATGCACCCGCCGTCCATGAATACGACGTGGTCGGCGACCATGCGGGCAAACTGCATTTCGTGCGTGACGATCACCATCGTCATCTTCTCCTCGGCGAGCGAGCGGATGACGCGCAGCACCTCGCCCGTGAGCTCCGGGTCGAGCGCGCTCGTCGGTTCATCAAAGAACAGCAGTTCCGGCTTCATGCACAGCGCACGCGCGATCGCGGCGCGCTGCTGCTGCCCGCCGGAGAGCTGGCAGGGATAGGCGTCGGCGCGGTCGGCAAGCCCCATTTTCTCCAGCAGCGCCATTGCCTCTTCGCGCACCTCGGCGGCGGGGCGCTTTTGCACCTGTACGGGCGCGTCCATTACGTTTTTCAAAAGCGTAAAGTGCGGAAACAGGTTGTAGCTCTGAAATACGAGACCAAAGTACCGGCGGATGGCGTGCAGCTCGGCCTTGGAGGCGTAAACCCCGTCCTTCGCGGCGTATTTTCCCTCGTAGATGATGTCGCCGCCGTCGGCGGTCTCGAGCAGCGTTGCACAGCGCAGCAGCGTGGATTTGCCGCTGCCGGAGGGGCCTATGATCGCCGTGACGCTCCCCGCCGGGACGGAGAGAGAAATGTCCTCCAATACGCCCTGACCGTCAAAGCTCTTGCGGATGTGGCGCAGTTCCAAAATACTCATGTCCGGCCCTCCTTCAGCGGTAGTAGGCGAACGCCTTTTCGATCCGCTCCATGGCGAAGGCGACAAGGCTGTTGAATACGAAATAGAATACCGCCGCGGCGGCAAACGCCAGCATGCCCGGCGAGTTCGGCGCAACGGCGATCTGCTTGGCGCGCGTAAACATCTCCACCGTGCCGATGACTGAGGCAAGGGATGTGTCCTTTACGAGCGTGATAACCTCGTTTGTAACGCTCGGCAGTACGCGCTTTACCATCTGCGGAAGGATGATGCGGAAGAACGTCTGCCCCCGGCGGTAGCCGAGCACCTGCGCGGCCTCATACTGCCCGGCGCTGATGGACTCAATGCCGCCGCGGTAAATTTCGGCAAAATACGCGGCATAATTGATGACAAACGCAACGATCACGGCGGCAAAGCGCCAGTTCCGGGGCAGCGTCATGCCGAGCAGAAGGCTCGGTCCATAGTACACGACCATGACCTGCAGCATGAGCGGCGTGCCGCGCATGATGGCGATATACACCTTCGTGAGCCAGCGAAGCGGGGAGAAGCGGCTTTTGCGCGCAAAGTAGACCACAAGACCGAGTGGCAGCGAGCCGAGCAGCGTGAGAAAGAATATGGCGAGCGTTGTGAGAAACGCCTGCGAGAGAGAGACCAGCATGGTTTGAATGCTCATCGGATCGATCCTTTCCGTAGACAGGTTGGCGCGGAGACGCTTTCGCGTCTCCGCGCGGGGATATCACACCCGGAAAATATTACTTGCAGAGGCAGAGACTGTCGATAGAAAGCCCCTTGTCAACGTATTTTTCGGCAATGCTCATCATCGTGCCGTCTTCCGCCATGGCGAGCAGCTGTTCGTTTACGGCATCGCGCAGCGCCTCATTGCCGAGATAGAAGCCGACGGCGTACTGCTCCACGGATACGGGCTCGGAGAGGACAACGTAGTTGCCCTCGGTGTTGGCGATCTGGTAGTTGCCGACGCCGACATCGACGATAACGGCATCCACCGTGCCCTGACGCAGCTCCAGAAAGCCAGTGTTGTAATCGGGAAGCTGGACAAGCTCGCCGAAGGAGGCGGTCAGCTCTTCGTTTGCGGTGAGCGCGTCGAGACCGGAGGAGGCGGACTGCACCATCACGGTCTTTCCGGCGAGATCGGCAAGGGACTCAATGCCGGAGTCGGCGCGGACGATGGCGACGATGCTGTTGTCAACGTAGGCGTCTGACCAGGTATACTCGTCCTCGCGGCCGGTGCAGGTGAAGCCGTTCCAGATGCAGTTGATGTTTCCGGCCTTGAGCTCGGCGTCCTTCGATGCCCAGTCGATCGCCACGGCCTCATACTCCCAGCCGAGCCGCGCGCATACCTCCTGCGCAAGCGCGAGATCAAAGCCGTCATAGCTGCCGTCCTCGGCGATGTAGCCGAACGGGGGAAACTCGGCGTCAAAGCCGACGATCAGTTTGCCGCCTTCGGCGGCGGGCTCTGCCGTAGCCTCCGCCGGAGCTTCGGCGGGAGCGGCGGTCGGATCGGAAGCGGCGGGGGCGCTGCTGCCGCAGCCGGCCAGCGCCGTTACGAGCAGGCAAAGGGTAAGTGCGATAGTAAGAATCTTTTTCATGGTGGGTCTCTCCTGTACTTGATTTATTATGGTAGTATATTAGCACGCTACCATACTAAAGTAAATGCACAGAAAAAACAAAAAGAGAGGGATCAAAGCCCTCTCTTTTGCTATTTTACAATAAATCCGCCGCCGAGCAGGCGTTCGCCGTCGTAAAAAGCGGCGGTCTGGCCGGGGGTTGGGGCGCGCACCGGCGCGTCAAAGCGGACGAGCGCGCCGTCTCCGTCCGGCATTACTGTCCCGATGGGCAGCTCACGGCGCGAATGACGGATGCGAACACCGCATACGATCTTGTCTTCCGGCGGCACGAGCCAGTTTACGTCGCGCACGCGGAAGCTCTCTCGCCATACGGCGGCATCGTCGGAGGAGAGGCGGACTTCGTTTGTCTCCGGGCAGATATCGGAAACGTACACGCGCTTTCCAAACCCGACGCCGAAGTGGCGGCGTTGGCCGACGGTATAGTGATGGATGCCGCGGTGCTGTCCAACGGCCTTGCCGTCCAGAACAAAATCCCCCGGCGGGGGCGTGATGCCGCGCCTCTCGATCCAGGCGGCATAGTCGCCGTCCGGGATAAAGCAGATATCCATGCTGTCCGGCTTGTGGGCGACCGGGAGACCCAGCTTCTCCGCCAGAGCGCGTACCTCCGTTTTTTTGTACGGCGCGAGCGGCAGCAGCAGGGCATTCGCCTCGTCCGGCGTCAGGCGGCAGAGCATGTAGCTCTGGTCGTTTTCCGGCTGCCCGCGGTAAATGGCGCCGTTTTCCATTCGGGCGTAGTGTCCGGTGGCGATATATTTGGCTCCGATGCGCTGCGCTTCGTCCAACAGAGCGCGGAATTTGACGGCCGGATTGCAGAGAATGCAGGGGTTCGGCGTCTCACCGCGGAGATACGCCGCGGCAAACGGGGCGCAGACGTATTTTTCCATCGCCTCGCGGCTGTCGGTGATTGTGAGCGGAATGGAGAGCGACGCGGCGGCCTCGCGCGCGGCGTCTGCGCCGGGGAGGCCGTTATCGAGATAGAGCCCGTAAACCTCCAGCCCCGATTGGCGCAGCAGGTGCGCGGCCACGGCGGAATCGACGCCGCCGGAGAGCCCGAGAACGACCTTATCCATGGCGGTGCTCCTTTCCGCTCTCTGTATAGATCATGAGTGCGGTCATGTCCGCCGGAGACACGCCGGAAATGCGCGACGCCTGCCCAAAGCTCACGGGACGGATGGCGGTTAGCTTCTGCCGCGCCTCGGTGCGAAGCCCCGGAACGGCGGCATAGTCAATATCCTCCGGCAGGGGACGCTCCTCCATCCGCTGGAAATCCTCCACCTGCTTGAGCTGGCGGCGGATATATCCCTCATATTTGAGCGTGATGGATACCTCCTCACCGATGGCGCGCGGCAGCGCCGGGCGCTCGAGGTCAAACGGCAGAAGGTCGGAATATTCAATTTGCGGGCGGCGCAGGAGATCGGCGAGCGAAGCGCCCGAAACGATCTCTGTCGTGCCCTTTTCGCGCAGCAGCGCATTGATCGCCTCGCTAGGGGCGAGATGCGTATGTTCAAGCCGCGCCCGCTCCTTTGCCACGGCGGCGTACTTCTCCTGCACGGCAGCGAGCCGCTCATCGGAAATGAGGCCGATGCGGTGGCCGATGTGTGTGAGCCGCTCGTCAGCGTTATCCTGCCGGTGGAGCAGGCGGTACTCGCTGCGCGATGTCATGATGCGGTACGGCTCTTCCGTGCCCTTGGTGACAAGATCATCGATGAGCGTGCCGATGTAGCCGTCCGAGCGGCGGAGAATGAGCGGTTCTTCGCCGCGGAGCTTCAGCGCGGCGTTCACACCCGCCACGAAGCCCTGCACAGCCGCTTCCTCGTAGCCGGAGGAGCCGTTGAACTGCCCCGCGCCGTAAAGGCCGGGGATCTTCTTGCTCTCGAGCGTGGCGAGCAGCTCCGTAGGATCCACGCAGTCGTACTCGATGGCGTAGGCGCAGCGCTGCATCTCGGCGTTTTCCAGTCCCGGAATGGAGCGGACAACCTCGATCTGCACATCCTCCGGCAGGGAGGAGGAGAGACCCTGAATGTAAAGCTCCTGTGTGTGCAGACCCATGGGCTCAATGAAAAGCTGGTGGCGCTCTTTATCCGGGAACGTGACGATCTTTGTCTCAATCGAAGGGCAGTAGCGCGGGCCGGTGCTCTCAATGATGCCGTTGAAAAGCGGGCTGCGGTCAAGATTGGCGCGGATGATCTCGTGCGTGCGCGGATTGGTATAGGTAAGCCAGCATACGGCGCGGTTTTGCAGCGCCGCGGCATCGGTGGAATAGGAAAAAGGCTCGATCTCCTCGTCGCCGGGCTGAAGCTGCATTTCGTCAAAACGTACGCTGCGCGCATTCACGCGCGGCGGTGTGCCGGTTTTGAACCGGCGGAGGCGCAGCCCCATATCGACGAGGCACTTTGTGAGCTCCGTCGCCGCGGCGAGCCCGTCCGGGCCGGAGGTGCGCACAACGTCACCCACGATCGTCCGCCCGCCGAGATATGTCCCGGTCGCGACGACGACGGCGCGCACCGCGTATACCGCGCCCGTGTGCGTCGTGACGGAGGAAACACATCCGTCCGTAAGGCCGATGGAGACGATCTCCGCCTGGTGCAGCACAAGATTCTCCTGCGTCTCCAGTGTTTCCTTCATGATCTCCTGATAGCGCCGCCGGTCGGCCTGCACGCGCAGGGAGTAGACGGCGGGGCCTTTGCCGCGGTTGAGCATCCGGAACTGGATGCCCGCGGCATCCGCCGCTTTGCCCATCTCGCCGCCGAGCGCGTCGAGCTCACGGACGAGATGCCCCTTGCCCGTGCCGCCGATGGCAGGATTGCACGGCATGTTTCCGACGCTGTCGAGATTCACCGTGAAGCACACGGTGCGCAGCCCGAGCCGCGCCGCGGCGAGCGCGGCCTCAATGCCCGCGTGACCGGCGCCGATAACGGCAATATCAAATTTTCCGGCGTCGTAGGTTTTCATGCCTTTTTGTCAGCGATCTCCTTTAAAATGGCGCGGATGAGCGTGTCGCAGCCGTACACGGTGTCGAGCACGAGCGTCTCGCGCGTGGAGTGAATGTCCAGAATGTCGGGGCCGATGGAAATGATGTCAAGCGCGGGATTGGCGGAGGAGAAGCTGCCGCACTCGAGACCGGCGTGCACCGGCTCGACGGACATGTCGTGTCCGTTCTGCTCTTTGAAAATGCGCTCGCAGATGCCGACCAGCTCGCTGCCGGGCTTGAGCGGCCACGCGGGGGAGGAACTGAGCAGCGTCACCGTAAAGCCGTGCTCGGATGCCTGATGCTCGTATTCCGCTTTCATTTCCGCGGTGATGGCGGGCTCGCTGCTGCGCTGGTGGACGGTGAGCTCCACCTCGTCCTCGCCGACGGCAGCAAGACCGGTATTCGCCGAGCTCTCCACAAGCGACGGAATGGACGGGGACATGGTGTGTACGCCGTCGAATACCTCGGTGAGGAGCGCAATATAGTCGCGGGAGAGCTCGCCCGTGAGCGCCTTTTCGGGGACTTCTGCGGCCGTAACAGCGACCTTTGCCTCCGGGTCGGTCGCAGCGCAGGCCACAGCTTCCGTAAGGGCGTGGGTATTGAGCGCTTCGAGAACTTTATCTGCGTCGCTTTCGGGAACCGTGATCACGGCAGTGCAGGAGGCGGGGATGGCGTTGTGGGCGCTGCCGCCGCGGAAAGCGGCGAGCCGCGCGCCGGGGCAAACATCGAGCGCGGTTTTTGCCGTGCGCGCCGCGATGCGGATGGCGTTGGCAAGCTTCAGATGGATGGAAGCGCCGGAGTGACCGCCGACGAGACCGCTCACGGAGATTTTGTACGCCTTGCCGGAGGCATTTTCCCATTCGGCCGCGCGGTGCATGCGGTACATGTCGCTGCCGGCGCTCGAATTGCAGAGCGAGCCGAACTCCTCCCAGTCGAGATTGATGAGATATTTGGCGTCCAGATGCTTCGGATCGAGATTGTCCGCGCCGGACATGCCGTCCTCCTCATCCACGGTGAAGATCGCGCGGATGGGGCCGTGCACGGCGGAGTCGTCTTCCAGAATGGACATCGCAAGTGCAACGCCCGCGCCGTCGTCGCCGCCGAGGGATGTGCCCTTGGCCTTGAGCGTTTTGCCGTCGCTGATGACGGTGATGGTGTCGTTGAGCGGGTCAAAGTCCATGCCGTCCTCCCAGACGACGACCATGTCCATGTGCGCCTGCAGAATGGTGCGCGGCGCGTCCTCGTGCCCGGCGGAGCCGGCCTTGTCGATGATGACGTTGCCCTCCTCGTCGCGCACGGCGGCGAGACCCTTTTTCACGGCCCAGTCATAGAGGAACTGGCTGATCTTCTCTTCGTGATGGGATTTGTGCGGGATGGCGCAGAGAGAAAGAAAGTTTTCAATAATCTTTTCGTTCATGGTTCTATCCCTTTCTATAGCAGTATCAATAAACATCGTTAACGTCCACGAGCTTCACGGTGACATCGCGCGTCTCGCCCTCGTGCCATACGGTGAGCGTGAGCTCGTCGCCGACACCGAGACCGGCAATGATGCCGGTGAGATCCTCGTTGACGGAAAGCTCTGTGCCGTTCGCGGCAAGAAGCACGTCTCCGGTCACAATGCCCTTCGCGGCGCAGTCGGAGCCCTCGGAAACGGCGCTCACGTAAAGACCGGCGGGAAGGTCATATTCCTCCATCGCTGCCTGCGGCACCTTGCCGACGGTAATGCCGAGCGCCGGGCGGCCGCGGACCTCGCCGGATTCGAGCAGACTGTCCGCGATCGTCTTGACGGTGCCGGACGGGATGGCGAACGCCACGCCCTCAATGGACACCGAGCCGATATACTGGTTGCTCATCTTCATATTGGTGATGCCGATGACCTGCCCGTAAACGTTGATGAGCGCGCCGCCGGAATTGCCCTCGTTGATCGGCGCAGAGGTCTGGAGCAGGCTGTTCGTCACGCCGTTGTGCGAAATGTCGCGGTTGATGCCGGAGATGATGCCCTCGGTCATCGTGCTGCGAAATTCCTTGCCGAGCGGGTTCCCGATGGCGTATACGGCGTCGCCTACGAGCAGCGAATCGGTGGAAGCAAACTCCGCCGCGGTGAGGCCGTGCGCGTCGATCTTCAATACGGCGATATCGGTGCGGGGATCATAGCCGACGAGCAGCGCGTCATACTCCGAATCATCCCAGAGCGTGATGCGCGCGCGGCAGGTGCCCTCCACAACATGGGAGTTCGTGAGGATATATCCGTCCTCGGTGAGGATGACGCCGGAACCCCAGTAATAGCTGTCGTCCGACTTCTCGTCCGGGAAGGCCGACACCGCGACGATCGAGGGCGCGCAGCGCTCGTAGACCTCCTGCGCGGTGAGCGGCGTTTCGCCCGCCGGAGCAAGCGTGATCGTTACGCGCTCCGTTGTCTGTACTCTCGGAATGGTGCATTCCTGCGTTTCCTCGTTTGCAGTGAAGTAATTTTCAAAAAACGATTTGTAATCGCCCGGCAGCTCGTCGGCAGAGCCCGGTGTGGCGGGGGAAAGAGACGGACTGCCGCGAAAGAGCAGGCACGAGCCGATGATGAGCACGGCCACACCGACAAGGATCAGCGCAATACCCCAGGCTGGCATTTTCCGCTTCGGTTTTCCGGCAGGCGGGTTGACCGGCGCGGGGGACTGCGGTGCGTCGCCGGAGCAGGCGTACCATAAAGATTCCTGATTTTCCATAAAACTCCTTTCCGCCCTTTACGGTTTGAGCGCGAGCGTGAACACAAAGTCGGTCACGCCCTGGCGGCTTGTCACGGCGATGTCTTCGCCATGGTTGTTCAGAATGGTTTTGACGATATAAAGCCCAAGACCGACGCCGTCACGGTCCTGGCTGCGGCTGCGGTCGGATTTGTGGAAGCGGTCAAAGAGGAGCGGGATCTCCGCCTCGGGGATGGTGCTGCCGCAGTTTCGGACGGAGACATATGCCTTCTTGCTGTCCTTCCAGAGCGAGATGGTAAGCGGTGAATTTTCGCGGGAAAATTTGATGGCGTTATCGAGCAGGTTGTAAATGACCTGCGTGATGGCGTCCACATCGCCGAGAACGTTGATCGCCTCTTCGGGAACGTTGAATTCCACGTCCAGATGCTTCTGGTCGATCTTGTCGGCAAACGTGATAAGCGTGAGGCGGAGCTGTTCGGAAATATCAAAGCTGCTCTTGAGAAGCGTTGCGCGATCCTTTGCCTGCAAACGGGAGAGCTCCAGCATGCTGCGCACGAGCCGCGCCAGCCGCTTCGTCTCCGAGGAAATGATCTGGAGATATTTCTTTTCCGACTCCGGCGGGATCGTACCGTCAAGAATGCCGTCGGCAAAGCCGGAGATCGTTGTCATTGGCGTTTTGAGCTCGTGCGATACATTCGCGATGAACTCGCGCCGCTTCGTCTCCGACTGCTCGAGCGAGTCCGCCATGGAGTTGAACGCCTCCGTCAGCTCGCCGATCTCGTCGGTGCTGTCGGTTGGCTCCACGCGCACGTCCAGCTCGCCGCGCCCAAAGCGCCGGGCTGCGTCCGCCATGTCGCGCAGGGGCTTGGCGAAGTACTTGGAGCTTGCGTAGCTGAAAATGAGCGCGAGACAGAGAACGATGAGACTTATGAAGAAGAACAGCGGCACGATCGTCTCCCAGATGGAGAGCGCGGTGCCCGTGTCCTTGGAAACGAACAAGTGGCCTAAAAGCTCGCCGTCGTCGGTGAGAGCGGATATAACGGTATAATGCTCGCTCGCGTAAAATCCGCCCAGCGTGCCGAGCGACGTGATCGTGCCGGAATCCGGCAGGATCGCCGATACGCTCTCATCGAGATGCTTCCCGATGTGTTCGCAGAAAACGGCGGAGTCCGAGCAGGTGATGATATACCCGGAGGGGTTGACGATGAAAATGTGCTGGTTCGTGCTCGCGCCGATGGTGCTGAGCGTCATGCGCAGCTCCAGCGAGCGGAGATCGCCCTCGGCGGCGTAGGCGACCGCCATGCGCGATATCTCGCGCGAGTTCGTCATCATGCTCTCGCGCGCCTCGGACACGAATACCTGCCGGCTTGCAAAGCCGAACGCCGCGCCGATGAGCAGAAAGCTTACGAGAACCATCGCCGCGGTCGTGGTGAAGGTTCGGAAATACGTTCTGTGCATGGCTTATTCGACCGACTCGAACTTGTACCCGACGCCCCAGACCGTTTTGAGCGACCACTTATCCGAAACGCCCTCGAGCTTTTCGCGCAGGCGCTTGATGTGGACGTCCACGGTGCGGGAATCGCCGAAATAATCAAAGCCCCACACTTCGTCAAGCAACTGGTTGCGGGTGAAAACGCGGTTGGGGGAGGAGGCGAGATGGTAAAGAAGCTCCATCTCCTTGGGGGGCGCCTCCACGCGCTTGCCGTCTACGATGAGCTCGTAGGAGTCCAGATCAATCACGAGCTTATCAAAGGCGAGACGCTTTTCCGCCGTGTGCGGCGCGGCGTCCGGCTCGCTGCGGCGCATGACGGCGTGGATGCGCGCCATCAGTTCCTTGACCTCGAACGGCTTTGTGACATAATCGTCCGCACCCATTTCGAGCCCGGAGATCTTGTCGAATGTTTCGCCCTTCGCGGTCAGCATGATGATCGGCACCTTGGAGGTTTTCCGGACTTCGGAGCAGACGACCCAGCCGTCTACGACCGGCAGCATGATATCGAGCAGAATGAGATCCGGCTGAAGCTCCTGCGCGCGGCGGATGCCCTCTCCGCCGTCGGCGGCAAGGAATACGTCGAACCCGTCCTTTTCCAGATACAGGCGCAGCAGCTCTGCAATGTTGCTGTCATCCTCAACTACCAGTACTTTTTTTGCCATATTAGCAGCCTCCCTGTATGTACGGCAAGAATTGCCCAATTTTCTAAAATACTATTATATACCAATTATAGCGAAGATGGAACACTGTGTGCGAACAAAATGTAAAAAAACGGGACAAAGCCGGAAATGTTGCATTGAGAAAAGAAATACGGTAAAATGCAGTAAAGAAATGAGGTGCGCTCTTATGACGGTAAACGAAAAGGGCTATGCCAAGCTGAACTACTCTCTTGACGTCCACGCGAAGCGCGCGGACGGCTACCACAATCTCACCATGGTCATGGGCAGCGTCTCGCTCTGGGACGATGTGGAGGTCTCTCTCCGTACGGACGGGAGGATCGAGGCGGCGTGCTCGCTTCCGTGGCTGCCGCGGGACGAGCGCAATCTCGCCGTGCGCGCGGCGCGCGTATTTTTTGATGCCACGGGCGACGTGTCTCTCGGCGCGGATATCCGCATAAAAAAGAGGGTCCCGGTCGGCGCGGGCATGGCAGGTGGCAGTACAGACGCCGCGGCGGTGCTCCGTGCGCTCAATGTGCTCACCGGAGCCAATTTCCCGGCGGAGCGGCTGCGCGCTCTCGCTCTTACGATCGGCTCGGACGTGCCGTACTGTATTGCCGGCGGCATGATGCTCGCCGAAGGGCGTGGGGAAATCCTCTCGCCGCTGCCGGAGCTTCCGGGCGGATGGATCGTGATATGCAAACCGCCGTTTTCCGTTTCCACGGCGGAGCTCTTCGGCCGCATCGATAAACGCCGCGTCATGGCGCACCCGGATACGCAGGGGCTTTGCGCCGCGCTGCGCGATGGGGATCTGCGCGGCACTGCGCGGCGGATGTACAATGTTTTTGAAGAGGCGCTGCCGCGCAGCAGCGCGGAGATCGGCGCAATCCGCGGCGCGCTGCTGGACGGCGGCGCTCTCGGTGCGGTGATGACCGGCACGGGCAGCGCGGTGTTCGGCGTATTTGAGGATCACACAGCGGCGGCCGGCGTGCATGAGCGCCTTTCGCAGACGTACCGCGAATGCTTTCTCGTCCGCACTGTGGACGGGCTCACGCTGTAAAAAAATCCTAACAAATTCTTTATCTGTTCTATGGTACAATAGCCCAGAGGTGATTCGCGGTGCTGAAGAAGGAAAACTGGACGATAACGTGGAAGAGTGCCGGAATCACAGCGGGCCTTTTCGCTCTGACGACCATCCTGTGCGCGCTTTTGCAGCGCTTTGGCGTGGATGAGGTAAGCCAGATGCGAAACGAAACGTACGTTCCGCTGGTGTATGTGCTCTGTGTGCTGCTCGTGTCGCTGCTGACGGACGGATATCTCTGCGGTACGGTTGTGTCCCTCCTGAGCGTTTTCGCGGTGAACTATGTTTTCACCTATCCTTATATGGATTTTAACTTTTCCCTCTCCGGCTATCCGCTCACCTTTCTCACGATGCTCGCCGTTTCGCTCACGGTCAACACGCTGACGGCGACGCTCAAGCGGCAGGAGCGCATTCGCATGGAGGCGGAGACCGAGCGCATGCGCGCCAATCTCCTGCGGGCGATCTCGCACGATCTGCGCACGCCGCTCACGGCGATCTCCGGCTCGGCGGTCACGCTTCTGGAAAACGATAATCTCCCGGATTGGCAGAAAAAACAGCTTCTCGGCAGCATCAACGAGGACGCCGAATGGCTCATCCGCATGGTGGAGAATCTTCTCTCCGTTACGCGCATCGGCCTGGAGTCAGCGCGCATTGAAAAGCAGGACGAAGTGGCTGAGGAAGTTATTTTCTCCGCCATTACCAAATTCAAAAAACGCTTCCCGGGCGTTTTGGTCACGCCGCAGCTTCCCGAATCGGTGATGCTCGTGCCGATGGATCCGGTGCTCATAGAGCAGGTGCTCACAAACCTTCTGGAAAATTCCGCCCGGCACGGCGGCGCCACGGAGATCACGGTCTCGCTTGCCCGGCGGGGGAGCATTGCGGTGTTCACCGTGGAGGATAACGGCACCGGCATTGTGCGCGAAAAGCTGCCGCACCTCTTTGAGGGCATCGGCTTCTTGCCGGAGAAAAACGGTGTCGGCGGACGCAGCCAGATAGGCATCGGCCTTTCGGTCTGCATGTCCATCGTGAAGGCGCATGGCGGCAGCATGAGCGCCCGGAATACCGGCAGCGGAACGGCGGTGAGCTTCTCTCTGCCGGTACCACCGGAGAGCGACGCCGCCGCGGAACAGACCGATCCCACCTTGTAATTAACCGGAAACCATACCGGCAAAGGAGACAGCCATGGAGACGAAAGACAAGATCCTGATCGTAGAAGACGATGAGACCATCGCCGCGTTTCTTGTAGCGGTGCTCAATGCCAACGGCTTCGACACCATCCGCGCAAGTATGGGCAGGGAGGCGGTGTCGCTCATCAGCTCTCATTGCCCGGATCTCGTGCTGCTCGATCTCAGCTTGCCGGATATGGACGGTATGGACATTCTCACGGGGCTCCGCAAGTGGTCGACGCTGCCGGTGATCGTTGTTTCCGCGCGCGGGCGCGAGCGGGACAAGGTCGCTGCGCTCGATATGGGCGCGGACGATTATCTCACGAAGCCCTTTGGCCCCGGTGAGCTCCTGGCGCGCATCCGCGCGGCGCTCCGCCACGTCCGCACCGCTGCGGGCGGCGAGGTCGGGCGCACGGGCGTGTACCGCTGCGGCGATCTGGAGGTAGACTGCGTGCGGCGGCGCGTGCGCATCTGCGGGGAGGACATCCATCTCACACAGAGCGAATACCGCATCCTCTCGCTGCTCACCCGGCATGCCGGAAAGGTGCTCACTTATGACTACATTCTGCGCGAGCTCTGGGGGCCGTCCGCAGGCGGGAGCAATCAGATCCTGCGCGTCAACGTTGCGAACATCCGCCGGAAGATCGAGAAGAACCCCGCCGAACCGAAGTACATATTCACCGAGATCGGCGTCGGCTACCGCATGACGGATGCCGATGCGGCGGACGAGGCGGAGGCTTAAAAGCTTACGAAGCGCAAAAAGGGACGCTGTTCATTGAGAACAGCGTCCTTTTCGCTTGGGAGATTGGGAGAAAGGAAAGAGAAGGATTTATCGATCAGTTTCCGGAAGCTTCCAGAATGCGGACGGCCTCCTGTGCATCGGGAACGCGGTAAAATACCGGGTGGGGGATGTCCTTGTCGTTTTCGGTGACGAAGAGACCCATGAGACCGAGAGAGCGCAGCTTGGTGGGCTTTGCTGTTTTGTCCGTGCCGATGATGAGCGTGGAAACACCGTCGGCCTCATCAATGACCTGCACGGGAGCGGCCTTGGCGCGCGGCAGAGAGAAGCTGGACGCCGTGGACGAGCAGACGATCACGCGCTCAGTCGTGATGGCGTATTCGACCTTTTTGAGCTTATTGAACGTAGTGACAGGATCGAGGAAGATGATCACGGCCATCAGGATAAATACAACGGTCACAACGGAAAACACGCTTGTACCGGCGCGGATGCAGGCGCGGGCATAAAAGAACATCAGCACCGCGAACGCCACGCCGACGGCGATGAACCAGCGCATATTGCGCTGCTTGTTTTTTTCATCCATAAGCTTGCCGGGCTGGGACATCGAGGCCCAGAGGATCTGTTCGCCGGGGTTGAGAAGCCTGGTGATATTTTCGAGATTCATGGTCATTCCTCCTATAGTTTCTTTCGCTGTATATAGCATACTACAGGGGGGCATAAACCGGGATAAAGAAAAAAACACGATCTGTCAAGACCGTGTGAATTAAGGAAATGTTAATGGGCTTCAGACATTTGTCTGAAGCCCATATATACGTTCCGGTATTCTCAGACTCGCTTCCACTTCATGCCCTGCGGGGTATCCTCCACGAGAATGCCCTGCGCCTTGAGCTCGTCGCGGATGCGGTCGGACTCCGCCCAGTTCTTCGCCTTGCGCGCCTCCTTGCGGGCGTTGAAGAGCGCTTCCTGTTCGGCGGTAAGCTCGTCCTTCTTCTCGGTGAACGGAATGCCGAGCACATCGGAAAGCTCCAGATACAGCGCGCGGCAGCCCTCGGCGAGAGCCTTTGTCGGGTGGGCGTTCGGCGAAACGGCAGAGTTGATCTCGCGCACCAGCTCAAAGATCGCGGAAATGGCGTCGGCGGTATTGAAGTCGTCGTCCATCGCGTCGCAGAACTTCTGGCGATAAATGCCGAGAGAGGCAAGCGTTTCAGCCTCGGCCGGGGTCATATCGCCGTCCGCGCCATTCTGGCAGAAGAAGTCCAGATTGTCCTTTGCCGTGGAAAGGCGCTCAAGCGCAGCTTTCGCCTGCATGAGAATTTCGCCCGAATAGTTCAGCGGGCTGCGGTAGTGGCTCATGAGAATGAACATGCGGATGCAGTCATAGCCGTAGACCTCGGCGGCCTCGCGCACGGTGAAGAAGTTGCCGAGCGACTTGGACATCTTGCGGTTGTCCACGTTGATGAAGCCGTTATGCATCCAGTAGTTGACGAATTTGCAGCCGTTCGCAGCTTCGGACTGAGCGATCTCGTTTTCGTGGTGCGGGAACGTGAGGTCGCTGCCGCCGCAGTGGATGTCGATCGTCTTGCCGAGATAGCGGTTGGACATGGCCGAGCACTCAATGTGCCAGCCGGGACGGCCTGCGCCCCAGGGCGAATTCCAGCTCGGCTCGCCGGGCTTCGCGGCCTTCCAGAGCGCAAAGTCGAGCGGATTTTCCTTCACATCGTTCACGTCGATGCGCGCACCGGACTGAAGATCCTCGATCGGCTGGTGGGAGAGCTTGCCGTAGCCTTCAAACTTGAGCGTGCGGTAGTACACGTCACCGTTGACCTCGTAGGCGTAGCCTTTTTCAACCAGTGTCTTGATGATCTTGATGATCGGGCCGATGTTCTCCGTCGCCTTGGGATGCACCGTCGCCGGGCGGACGCCAAGTGCCGTCACGTCCTTCCAGTATTCCGCGATATATTTCTCCGCGATCTTGTCGGAGGTGACGCCCTCTTCGTTGGCGCGCTTGATGATCTTGTCATCCACGTCGGTGAAGTTCTGTACGAACGTCACCTCATACCCGCGGTATTCGAGATACCGGCGCAGCACGTCAAAAATCACGATCGGGCGGGCGTTGCCTACGTGGATGTAGTTATAGACCGTCGGCCCGCAGGCGTACATCTTCACTTTTCCCGGCTCGATGGGCTGGAATTCCTCCAGCTGCATGTCCATATCGTTGAATATTCTCATTTATTCTTCCTCCCCAATGGATAATCTCTCAAATCTGTTCGCCGATGAGTTCGCCGTCGTCTGTGCCGGTGATGCGCACGCGCACCATGTCGCCGGGCGCGGCGTCGCCGGAGAAGATCACGCGGCTGTCGATGTCCGGGGAATCGTACTCGCTGCGTCCCCACGGTGTGCCGTCCGGCTCTCTGCCCATGACGAGCACATCGAGCTCCCGGCCGATGAAGGTTTCGGCAAAGCCGTCCATGATCTCTGCCTGGATCTCCATGCAGAGCTCGGCGCGGCGCTGCGCCTCCTCGGTCGAGCACCGGTCGGGCATGATTGCAGCAGGCGTTCCTTCTTCGGGGGAGTAGGGGAACACACCGGCGCGCTCGATCTTCGCTTCGCGGAGAAAATCGCACAGTTCTTCAAACTCCGCCTCGCCCTCGCCGGGGAGTCCGGTGATGAGCGACGTGCGCAGCACCAGACCCGGAATACGCTCGCGCAGCTTCTGAAAGAGCGCGCGGATCTCCTCGCCTGTGCCGCGGCGGTTCATGCGGCGGAGGATCGTGTCGTTGATGTGCTGAATCGGGATATCGAGATACTTGACGATCTTGTCCTCCGAGGCGATCTCGTCGATGAGCTCGTCATCAATGAGTTCGGGATAGAGATAGTGGAGGCGTACCCAGTGGAAATTAAGTTTACATAATTCTTTCAGCAGCTCTGTCAGGCACACCTTGCCGTAAAGATCGATGCCGTAGCGCGTGATATCCTGCGCCACGATGATGAGCTCTTTTACGCCGGAAGCGGCGAGAAGACGGGCTTCTTCCAGAATGCTCTCCTTCGTGCGGCTGCGGAATTTTCCACGCAGCGATGGGATGACGCAGTAGGCGCAGCGGTTGTCGCAGCCCTCGGCAATGCGGAGATACGCCCAGTCCGGCCCGGTGGATATGGCGCGGGGGATATCGTGGAGCGGCGCGCTGATCGCGCCGCGGCGCGTCGGCTTATCGCCGGCGAGCACAGCTTCTACCACGGAGACTACTTCGCTGTAGCTTCCGGTGCCCATGATGCCGTCCACCTCCGGCAGCTCGGCGCGGATATCGTCGGCATAGCGCTGGGCGAGACAGCCGGAGACGATGATCTTGAGCTCCGGGTTTTCCTCGCGGTAGGCGGCGGTCTCGAGAATTTTTTCAATGGCTTCGGTCTTGGCCGATTCAATGAAAGCGCAGGTATTGATGATCACGGCATCCGCCTTTGCGAGATCGTCGGTGAAAGCGTACCCGGCGTCCTGCAGCAGAGCCAGCATTTCCTCGCTGTTTACGAGGTTCTTCGGGCAGCCGAGAGAGATCATGGCCACCGTGGAGGAATTGTTCATGGTGTGTCCTTTCCGGATAGATAGCGTTCCGTTGCCGTGCGGATCTCGTCCCAGGAGTAGCCGCGGCGGAGAAGATAGCCCTGGGCGCGCTGAAGACCTTCGGGGGAGACATCGCCGCGCAGCTTTGCTTGAAGCAGCCGGTCAACGGTGCCGTCCATCTCCGGCAGCTCGGCGAGCGCCGCGTCCCACAGCTCGCGGTCGATGCCGCGGCGGAAGAGTTCCTCGCGGATGCGCCGCTCGCCATAGCCCTTGGCGGCATAGTGGCGAACAACAAGCCCGGCGAAGCGTTCGTCGTTCACGACGCCGAGACCGCAGAGCCAGTCGGCGACTTCCGCGGCGTCGCCCTCGGAGACGCCCTTTTCGGTGAGCTTATCCAGCAGCATTTTGCGCGATACGTCGCGGCGTTCCAGAATTTTCAGCGCCCGCTGCTTGGCTTCGTCGTTCATCAGCCCTCGAAGTCGTCAGCGGAGATGTCGATGGCGCGGCCCGCGGCAATGGCGGCCTTGCGCGCCTGCGGTGTGAGCAGCTTGTGGGCGTTGGCGCGTATGTCGGCCTCGATCTTGTCGGCGACCTCGGGGTTGGACTCGAGATATTCCTTGACCTTGTCTTTGCCCTGAATGCGCTCGCCGTTCACGGTGAACCACGCGCCTGCCTTATCGATGAGCTCAAGCTTTACGCCAAGATCGATGATCTCGCTGACCTTGGAGATGCCTTCGCCGTAGATGATGTCAAATTCGGCCTCCTTGAACGGGGGCGCGACCTTGTTCTTGATGACCTTGGCGCGGGTGCGGTTGCCCACCATCTCCGTGCCGGATTTGAGTGTTTCAATGCGGCGCATGTCGATGCGCACACTCGAGAAGTATTTGAGCGCGCGGCCGCCCGGCGTCGTTTCGGGGTTGCCGTACATAACGCCGATCTTCTCGCGCAGCTGGTTGATGAAGATGACAACGGTGTTCGTCTTGGAGATGGCGCCTGCAAGCTTGCGAAGCGCCTGCGACATCAGACGGGCGACCACACCGACGCTGCTCTCGCCCATTTCGCCTTCGAGCTCGCTGCGGGGGAGGAGAGCGGCCACGGAGTCCACCACGACCACGTCCACCGCGCCGGAGCGCACGAGCGCCTCGGTAATGTCGAGCGCCTGCTCGCCGGTGTCCGGCTGGGAGATGAGAAGATTATCGATGTCCACGCCGAGAGCACGGGCATACGCGGGCTCGAGCGCGTGTTCTACGTCGATGTACGCAGCCTCGCCGCCGCTCTTCTGCGCGCTGGCGACGATGTGCAGCGCAAGCGTCGTCTTGCCGCAGGACTCGGGACCATAGATCTCGATGATACGGCCGCGGGGCACGCCGCCGATGCCGAGCGCGAGATCGAGCGACAGCGACCCGGTGGGGATCGCTTCCACGTTCACGGCAATATCGTCGCCGAGACGCATGATCGCACCCTTGCCGTAGTTCTTTTCGATTTGAGCGAGCGCGGTTTCCAGCGCTTTTTTCTTGTCGGTCGCCACAGCGGCGGCCGGAGCGGCGGCCTTTTTCTTTTCTGCCATGATGCTTCCCTCACATTTCTTCAGAATCGGTAGGAATCGGTTTCTTTTTCTGTGCGTAAATGACGCGCTCGGTGCCGAGCGTGTCGAGCGTGCAGCCGAGATTGTGGAACCCGGCTTCGAGAAGCAGTGCGCGCACATCCGCCGCCTGCCCCTCGCCGACTTCAAATATAATCCATCCGCCGTCCTTTAAAACGGACTTCCAGTTTTGCAGGACGCTGCGGTAAAATACGAGACCGTCCTCACCGCCATCGAGCGCGAGCATCGGCTCCCAGTCGCGGACGGAAGTGTCCAGCGCTTTGCACTCCGCCTCGGTGATGTACGGCGGGTTGCAGGCGATGAGATCAAAATTCTGCATCCGAAGCGGGGGCGGCGCGAGCGCATCCGCTTCAAGCGCGACGGCGCGGGAATTGAGCCGGTGCAGGGAAATGTTCTTGCGTGTCACGGAAAGCGCCTCAGAGCTTATATCGGCAAAGATGACGCGCGCTTTCGGGAGATTGACGCCGAGGGCACAGCCGATGCAGCCGCTTCCACAGCAGAGATCGAGAATGCGCGGCTCGGAAACGTCTTTCAGAATATCGAGCGCGGTGAAAACGAGCGGCTCGGTGTCTATGCGGGGAATGAGCACGGCGGGCGTTACGATCATTTCCAGCCCGTAAAACTCCCATTTCCCGGCAATATATGCCAGCGGCTCGCCGGAAAGGCGGCGCTGCAAAAGCTCCTCGGCGGCCTTTTCCGCTTCGTCCCCGGCATACATGTACATCCGGGCGATGAGCTGCGCGTCGGTATAACCGGCGCCCTGCGCGAGCAAGCGCCGTGCCTCGAGCGCATATTCCTCCACCCCGGCCTCCTTGAGCGCGCGGCGCATGGCAAGATACAGCTCGTTATAGGTCTTTGCCAATCCTAACCCCTCTTTTTTTACCAGGCGTCCGAGCCCTTTTCTTCCGGGAGAACGAGCTTGAGCGATTCAATGGCGACTTCCAGCATGGAGTCGTCCGGCTCGGCGGTCGTCAGATGCTGCACGGCCTTGCCCGGCGCGGAGGCGATGCGGGCAAGCGCGCTGTCACTCCGTCCCGCCCATTTGATGATCTCATAGCTGATCGAAACGACGACCGGCAGAAGCAGCAGATGCAGCCCCATACGCGCGAGCGTCCCCTCGGTGCGGACAAAGGAGAAAACAAGAATGCTGATGAAGATCACGATGAAGAGAAAGCTTGTGCCGCAGCGCGGATGGAAGCGCGACTGGATACGCGCGTTTTCCACCGTGAGCGGAAGACCGGCCTCATAGCAGAAAATGGTCTTATGCTCTGCGCCGTGATACATCCATACGCGCTTCATGTCGGGGATCTTCGAGCAGAGCTTCAGATACCCGAGAAAGATCGCAAGCCGGAAAATTCCCTCAACGAGGCCGCGCCATACGCCGAGCGGAATGAGCTTTTTCAAAAGGCCTGCAAGAAACGTCGGCAGCAGGGCAAAGAGCCCGACGGAGAGCGCGATGCCGAGCACGACCGCCGTATAAAGAATGATTTTTTCCGCCGTTTCGTCGGAAAAGTGCTTCTGGATCCAGAGATCAAACTTGTCCGGCTCGCCCTGCTCATCCTCCGGCTGCTGCTCGGCAGACCATGTGATGGCCTTCACGCCGTTTACCATGGAGTCAAGAAAATTCACCACGCCGCGGATGAACGGATATCCCATCCAGGGGTGCTTATCCTTGCTGAGCTTGAGCGGATCGACGCGGGAGACGAGCGTACCGTCGCTCTTGCGGCAGACGATGGCCTGCCGGTCTACGCCGCGCATGAGAATGCCCTCAATGAGCGCCTGCCCGCCGATGCTCGTGCGGAAGGGCGCGGGGGCCTTGGATTCCTGTGCCATAGAAAATAAACTCCTTATTATGATGCCTTGCGCGGCAGCGTTACCGTGACGCGCACGCCGCCGCCGGCGGCGTTGGCAATATCAAGCGTGCCGTTGTGCCGCGTGACGATCTCGTCGCACACGGCGAGACCGATGCCGCTTCCGCGCTCCTTGGAGGAGCCCTTGAAGAATTTCTTCTTCACCTGCGGCAGCTCCGCCGGCGGGATGCCGGGGCCGTAGTCGCGGATGCAGACGGAGACATTCGCATCGTCGTGCGTGATGTTCACATCGATCTTCTTGCCGTTTTTGCCGTATTTACAGGCGTTATCGAGAATATTGAGGAACACCTGCGAAAGCCGCTCGGGGTCGCCGGGAATTTCCGGAAGATCTTCCTCCGGCGAAACATAGGTCACGGCGAGCCCCTCGTGGCGGAAAAGCTCATTATAGGTGTAGAGGCAGTCCTCCACCAGCGCGGGCAGCTCAACGGTGGAAACGTGCAGCGTAAACCGCCCGTCCTGAATGCGCGTAAATTCCAGCAGCTCCTCGACCATCTTGGTAAGGCGGCCTGCTTCGCGCGTGATGATCTCAATGCCGCGGCGCGAGTCGCCCTGAATGGCTTCGTCGTAAGCGAGCGTTTCCGCCCAGCCGGTGATGGCGGTGAGCGGCGTGCGCAGCTCGTGGGAAACGGAGGAGATGAACTCGGTCTGCACGCGCTCGGTTTGCGAGAGCTTCTGCGACATGTCGTTGATCGCGTCGGTCAGCTCGCCAATCTCGTCGTCGTGCGTCTTTTCGACCTGCGCGCCGTAGCTCCCCTCGGCAATGCGCCGGGCTACGCCCGTGAGCGAGGCGATCGGCTCGGTGATCGTGCGAAGGAAGTAAAGGTTCGAGAAAATAACGATCGCCAGTACAACGAGCCCGATGCCGCCCGCGACGAGTGCGGAGGTGTTCACCGCACGGTCGATGAGCTTGAGACTTGTAATATACCGCATTACGCCGACAACGCTCCCGCTGCCGGAAACGAGCGGCGCGGATACGGCGAGAACCTTCTCGCCTGTGGAGGCGCGTTTGCCCTGCCAGAAGCTGATCTTGCCGGAGTCAAGCGCGTTTTTTATATCGTCCGAGCCGGGGATCGAACCAGCGGAAATGCCGGTGGAGGCGATCTCCACGCGCCCCTCGGTGTTGACGAACTGCAATTCGAGAGAATCCTTGTCGTCAAAATTTTCGGCGTAGTTAAAGGCGCTCTGGTAAAACTCGGCGTACGTGCGGTCAACATAGGACGAGAGAAACGCCGACGCGGTCTCCGCCTTCGCCTGCAGCGAGGCGCGCGTGGCAGAGTAATAATACGCCTGCAGCGAGAGCGTATATGCTGTAAGTGCAACAAGGATCGCCAACAGCACGAGTCCACTCCCGACGAACATACCGCGGGCACGGATGGAGCGGAAATGGATATCGCGCAGACGCGGCAGATGTACGGTGGTTTTGGCGGCTGCGGCGTGGCGGCTTTTTTCTTTTTTTGCGAAAAGGTCAGCGAGCAGCTTCTTCATGGAATGCAGATCCTCCGAAGAGTCTTAAAGTCCCCACTTGTAACCGTAGCCCCAAACGGTGGTGATGTAGGCGGGCATGGTGGGATCGTCCTCAATCTTGATGCGCAGACGGCGGATGTTGACGTCTACGATCTTCAGCTCGCCGAAATAGTCACGACCCCATACCTCGTTGAGAATGTCCTCGCGGGAGAGGGCTTTGCCGGGATTGTCCATGAAATATTTAATGATGGAAAACTCGATCTGCGTCAGACGTACGCGCTCGCCATTTTTCTCCAGCGTGCGGTTGCGCGTGTTGAGGCGGAACGGCCCCTGCCGGATCTCCCCGGTCTCCTCGGCGTCCTGCTCGCCGCCGGTGCGGCGGAAGAGCGCGTCGATACGCGCGGTGAGCTCGGCGGGGGAGAAGGGCTTGGTGACATAGTCGTCCGCGCCTGTCATAAGGCCGGTGACCTTGTCCATCTCCTGGCTGCGGGCAGTGAGCATGATGATGCCGATGCGCGAATTGGACGCGCGGATGCGGCGGCAGACCTCAAAGCCGTCGATGTCCGGCAGCATAACGTCCAGCAGCGCCACGCGGATGTCCGGGTGGCGTCGGAGCTGTTCGAGCGCCATTTCGCCGCAGTCAGCTTCGATCGGCTCATAGCCGCTTCGGCGCAGATTGATGACGACAAAGCTTCGGATATTGGCTTCGTCCTCCAGAACCAGAACTTTCTTCATATCGGTTTCTTACCCTCCAACGACGGAGCCGGAGCTCCAGTCCGTATAAATCACATGAAATCGGCTGCGGATCGTGTTCTCGTCGGTCTTGCCGTCAAGAATCTCGGCGGCGTATACCGTCGTGCCCTCTTCCTGCAGAAGGAAGCGGTTCTCGAGCTTGGCGCGCTCGTACCGGTTTTCCCCGGTGATGGCGTATATGGCAACATAGTTTTCCAGCGACCCGTCCGAGCGCAGACGGGAGAGAATCACCGCCCGCTCACCGGAAACGCTGTCGTCCCGCTGCACCGTGAGCCCGACGTCCCAGCCGGACGGCAGCACGAGATACCAGTTGTCCGTAACGCAATGGTACGTTGTCATAACGGTGCTTGCGCGGCCCGAAGCGTCGTACCGGAACCAGGCGATCGACCAAAAGACCTCGTCGCCGCGGCTGTAGAGCTGCTGCGGGTGCGGGATCTCGGTGCAGCCGTCGCCGTCAATGTCCTGCGCGTACACAAGGCTGTAGGAGCGCCGTGTTTCGGAGATCTGCGTGGAGCGGTTCATGGTGAGATTGATAAGGGAACCGTCCCGGCAGACGAAGAGATCGGATACGAGATCGCCGGTCGTGAGCGTGGATTCCGCGAGCAGGGCGGGCGCGTCTCCGGCGAGTGTGATCATGCGCAGCCGCTGCAGCGAGGCAATATCGGCGCTAAGCGCCGCCGAGGTCGCCTGCGGCTCCTGACCGAGCGCAAAGGTGTATTGATCGATGAGATACGTTGTGCTGTTCGCCGCGCGCAGATTCAAAAGCTCGTCGCAGCCATCGCGGTTGATATCACCGGTGACAAACTCGGCGCTGTCGGTGCTCAAAAGCGCATCGCCGCTCCATCCTGCGAGGGAATATACGGAGAGAACGGATACGCCCGAGGAAATTTGCCACGAAACGAGAAGCTCTTTCTGCCCGTCGCCGGTGAGATCGGCATAGTCGATCCGCCCGATGGACGAGCCCTCGCCGGAGAGGGAGAGCACGAGCCGGTATTCACCGTTTTCCGAGGAATAAATGTTGATTTTAGGGTTCTTTCCGCCGTCGCGGAAGAAGGCGAGCGCTTCGTCGGCCCCGTCGCCGTCTACGTCGCTGAGCTGTACGCTCTGGCGGTAGCTGCCGTGTGTGGGCGCAGCATATTCGCTGCCGGAGGCAAGCTCCGTGTCAATGAGCGATTGGAGCTGCTGGTATTCTTCCGAAGCCATCGGAAGAGAAAAATACTGATCGATGTTGCCGGAATAGCAGCCGCTCATACAGAAAAGCAGCGCGGCAAGCAGAAGAAAAGCCCCCGGCCGGACAAATCGTTTCATAGTCTGTCTCCGTTTTTTGTGAGCATAAATAGGCAAAACTATAATACCATATCTCCCCCAAAAAGGGAATACCGGAAGCCGAATATTTTTTCTTGCCAAAGAGAGTTATACGCGGTATAATGCCGCCATACGCCGGTGTGGTGGAATTGGCAGACGCCCGGGACTCAAAATCCCGTGTCCGCAAGGACGTGCGGGTTCGACCCCCGCCACCGGCACCAAAAACCAGCGCCCCCGCGGGGCGCTGGTTTTTGTATTTGCGGGGGCGAACCCGAGCGGGAGTGAATGGAGCGCCGGGGGCGCTCCAGAGCCGCGAGGCGGCCTGTGCCGCAGCGCAGGTCGACCCCCGCCACCGGCACCACGTCAAAACAGCACCATGAGGTCACCAGCCGCCGCAGGCGGCGTCCGATTGACCGATGGTGCTGTTTTTCCTTTTCCGACGCGACCCGCTATGCTGGGCTCGTGTCGGATGGGCGCTGGTTTTTCAGTTTGTCAAAAAAGTCTCCCGCGTCCGTCTGGACGCGGGAGACTTTTTTTACATGTATAGCAGAGCTGTATTATGCGCGGGAGAATACGATCGCCGTGCCGGCGATCTCCTCATCAACGAGGGAGAACGTATCGGAGCTCTCATCATAGACGGCGATGCTCTGATCCCGGCCAATGGTCAGATCGATCTCACCGTTTTCCACGGAATACACGCCGTTGAAGGTGCTGTTGTCGATCAGCTCTTGCAGGGATTCCTTGGAGAGAATGCTGGCCATGAAGTCGTCCAGCGACATTTCCAGCATGGCTTCAATGAGCTCGCGCGTCGTCGTGCATCCATATGCCTGCAAAAGCTCCTCGACCGAATAACCGTTGGTGTCTGCGTCCTGCTGGATTTCTTTTTCCAGATATATGACGAGCCCGTCGGTAAATGCGGTATAGAACGTATTGATCAATGCAGCAGCGGATCCGTTTTCTGCCGACATGACGAACGTGCCCTTGTCGGTGAACTCAAGCGAATATTTCAACGTGAGAGTACCCAGATCCATGCAATCCAGGAGCGCCTTGGAGGATTCCTCGTCGTCAATGGCGGTGTATAGAGCCTGTGTGAAAATAGCCGTTACATCCAGCTCATTGGATACCCAGCTTCCGAGCAGCTTTTCGGCAAGCGCCCTGTCGCCGGACTGAACGGCCATCGCGGCGCTGTCCTGATAATCGCCGAGAGCGGCAAAGAGCTCTGCCGCTTTCTCATACTCTCCGGTGTCGTAGGCGTTTCGCGCGAGCGCGTAGTCGCACGCGGTGACGAGCTCTGCGCTGTCCTCATAGTCGCCGAGCGCCGCGAAGAGTGCGCGGGCCTGCTCATACTCTCCGGCACCGTAAGTGCTTTTTGCGACCGTATAGTCGCATGCCGTTGCCAGGGAGGCGCTGTCCTTATAGTCGCCGAGCGTCTTGAACATTTCGGCGGCCGCGGCCGCGTCGCCGCTTTCCATAAGCTGCTTTGCCGTCTTGTAGTCGGTGGCGCTGCAGCCGGTCATGGTCAGCAGGAGAGCGGCGAGGAGAAGCATCAGAGCCAGTTTTTGATCGTCTTTTTCATTCTCTCTCTCTTCCTTCTTCCGACACGGAATATATTTTTTCGTGTACGTGAACAATATAGCATCGCGTCCGCCGGTTTGTAAAGGGAAACAGTGCGTCCTGCGGCGGCTTTTCATCATATGCGCACGCTATAGTGCTGTTCCGGACGTTGACCGGGGCTCCTCGTGGATCTTACTGCGGAAGGATCTCGGAGAGCGGGGGGAGGGAGGAGAAATACTCCTGAATGCACTCGAGCGCGATTTTCTCGCTCTGGTGCAGGTTGGAAAGGCGCTGGTGGATGAGATAGAGCGTCATGCTGTTTTCCCGTTCCAGATCGGGGAGCGGTACGAGCGAAAACTCATCGTTATCAACGCTGTGATCCTGCGTGGCGGCATAGCCGCTCATAACGCCGAGAACGTTCCAGCGGAGCACGGCCATTTTGACGAGCGGGACGTTGGGGTACACCGTGATGCGATTGCTTGGATCCATGCTCTGCGAATAGAAGATGCGGCTGTAGCTGTAGAGAAACTGCGGCAGTATCGCGAACCGCTCGTTTGTGAGCGACATTATATCAACGGTTTCCTGCCGGTGGATGGGGTGATCGTGTCGCGCGATAAGATAGAGCTTGTCGTCGTATACCGGCGTGATCTGCACCTGGTATTTCTGCGCCATGGAGGAAAAATCGTCGAGTCCGTCCGGTGAGAAATAGGTGAGGCCGATGTTATAGTTGCTCTGTACGATCTCCGAGCCAACCTTCATGCCGACAACTTCGTGAAACCGGAGCTGTCCGCGCGGCACCTTTTCCTGATACCGGTGCATGAGCGGCAGCGTAAGACCGCACATAACGCTCGGCGAGGCAAGAATGCTGACCGGGAGCAGACGTTTTTCAGCGTCCGTCCCCAGTGCGATGACATCCTGCCAGCGCGAGAGAATGTCCCAGGCGTTGGAGAGCACCTCCTTGCCCTCCTCCGTGGGGACAACGCCGTCGCGCACGCGCTCGAAAACGGGGAAGCCGAGCTCGTCCTCGGTTTTGTTCACAATGGCGGAGAGCGCTGTCTGGCTGATGAAAAGCTCGCGCGCGGCGGCGGAGATCGAGTGATGCTGCGCTACGCACAGCAGATAATGCAGATGTTCGAGTCTCATGCGCCCTCCCCCTTGCCGATAAACTGTCCGCCGTATTCCTCGGCGGAAAACGTGCGGAAATAGTCCAGGATCTCGTTGGTCATGATCTTCTCCGGGTACCGGAGATAGGATTCATCACGCTGTATAAGACAATAGTGCATCCGCGGAGAGAAAAGGTCTTCGGAGAAGTGAAGCAGCTTGTGGCGCGCCGGATCGTAGCTCTTTGCGGCGGCAAACGTAAATGCCGTGCCGATGCCGAGCATATTTTCCTGCTCCATGACCGACTGGAGAAGATAGAAATTCGGTACGGACGTGATCTGGCAATGCTGCGAGGCCCAGCGGGCAAAGCGCGCGCCGCCGGAGAAAAAGCCGGTGGCGGTGACGATGGGGTAGGCGGAAAGATCCTCCTTTTGCAGCACATCAAGCTTGGCGAGCGGATGGTCACGCGTTACGATGCCGCAGAACTCCGTAGCGAGCAGCGGTGTGATATGCAGACCCTTTTCCTCCAGCTCCTGCCGAAGCTCGTCGATCTCACTGTCGGAGACATAGAAAAGACAGATATTTGCGTTGCCCTGCAATATCATCGGCAGCGCCGCCGGACGCGGCTGCTCCTCGAAAAAGAGATCGCATTTAAGCTCGTAAGCGTGAAAGCGCTGTGTGAGCTCGAGCGCAACGCCTGCGCCTGTCGCCGACGTGACGACAACATGCACCGGCTGCGCATGAACGCTCTCGTGTGTCGTAAGGCTGTAGAGCAGCTCCGCCTGCACGTTGATGTCGCGCAGCGCATCGAGAAACTGCTCGCCGAGGACCGTGGGCACCATGCCGTTTGGCGTGCGGCAGAAAATGGAAAAGCCGACCTCCTCTTCCACGGAGCTGAGGATGGAACTGAGTGTTGTCTGGCGCAAATTGAGAGCTTTTGCCGCGGCAGAAACGGATTTCTGCCGGCCGATCTCCAGAATGTAGGGGAAGTACTCCAACTGCATGGACAACACACTCTTTTCTTTCAGATTATTCTCAAACGAGAATGATTTCGCACAAATAGCCGAACAGGAGGGGTCGAAAAATCGACTCCTCCTGTAGTGTTTCTAACCGGAAATGCGGGGAATTATGCGGTTTGGTTTAAAGGCTTCGCCAAGGATCACTCGATGGCCTTGTAGATCTCTTCGAGCGGCATGTCCTTCGGGAAGCCGAGATTCTCGAGCGTGCGGCCGCCGTGGATGTAATCGCGGTCGTTGATCGCGCCGGCTACGCCGAGGAAGGAACGCAGCACCGGCATATCCATGCCGAGGTGCTCCGCCACGGACAGGGCGAACGCACCGCCGCAGCCGCAGTCCTCGTGGAGATAGCGGTGGTCAAGCGCGAAGGGGCCGTCCATGTACTTGTAGAAGATGTGAACTTCGGGGTGCTCGTCGAGATGCTGCACCTTTTCGATCATACCCATCGGGTTGCCGTGCTCGGTCATGCCCATGGCCTCGATAACGGCCTTGCGCTCCTCGCGGATCTTGCCGACGCAGTGCACGACGCGCGGCGTGAAGGCGTACTGGAAGAGGGAGTAGTCATGCCCCTTGTGGTCGATCTCCGCGGCGGAGAGAACGGTGCTCGCGATGTGGTTGATGACGTTGCCCGCGTTGATGACGCCTTCAAAGACGTTGCGGTTGGCGGTGTATTCAACGACGCCCTCGAGATCCTTGAGCACGCGCGCGGTATCGGAGGCGGGGAGGGAAGCGACTTTGCCCTTGAGATTGAGGGGCATGCCGGTCGTGACCTCGGCCTTGCCGGTCAGACGGCAGGGGCAGAAGTTGCCTTCCTTCTCGGTCAGGGTGACCTTGGCGGTGACGCCCATCTCGTCGAAGACCTTGCGGAACACGAAGGAGGCGAGGTTGCCGGGGATGATGAGGATGTGCTGGCCGTCTTCAACGTAAGGGGCGATGCGGCGGGCGATCTCCTCGTGGCGGTCGGCCATGACGTGGACGAAAATGACTTCCGCGCCGCGGACAGCCTTTTCGGGGTCGGTGGTCATGCACACGGGCTTGCCCGTGCCGTGCATGCCGCCGCGCAGCGTGATGCCGCCGAGCTCTTCGATATCCTGGAAGCGGGAGGCGAAGCGCTCGTCGTCGTGGAAGGTGACCTCAAAGCCGCGCTGGGACATAACGGAAGCAACGGCGTGGCCGGTGGAACCGGCGCCGATAACGGTAATTTTGCGAACCATAATACAATCTCCTTTACATTACAACACGATCCTTTGCTGCCGGAAAGGGGCTGAAACCGGTTTTTATTCCGATTTTTTTCCAGCCCCTCGCCAGGAGTTGGGCAGCGCGGGAAGGAAAGAGAGGGATACTGCGGGATGAAATGAGCTTAGTGACTATGCGAAGCTCTTAGTGAACGAGCAGGCTGATGAGCAGGAACACCGGGATGCCGACAATAAGAACAGAGAGCGCGCCGACCGTGGCCGTCTTGATGCGCATGCCGCCGTTGGGCAGCGTCGGCTGGGAGTGGAAGATGGCCGCGGGAGCGGAAGCACCGGGGAGGATCAGGCCGACGTTGACCATGTAGATCAGAGCGGCGCCCGCGAGCGTCGGGTTCATGCCGGCAGCAACGGTGAACGGAGCAATGATGGGGATCAGAGCCGAGCCGAACGCGATGTTCGAGCCGAGGTTGGTGAGGATCATGGAAACGATGATCGTGAACACAAGAATGAAGCCGGGGCCCTTTCCGGCAAAGATCGGGGCGAACACGCCGCTGATCCAGGGGACAACGCCAGTGGCTTCGCTCGTAACGGCGCTCGAGAGCGGCAGCGTCACGGCGCACATGAGAATGACTTCCCAGCTGATGGCGGTGTTCTTGACTTCCTTGAACACGATGCAGGGCTTGCCGTCGCCTTCGCCGCTCGGAAGGATGAGCAGGATGGCGGCGCAGATGCAGTAGCAGCCGGCGACCGTGATGGTCTGGTTGACGAGCGTGGCGAGCTTGGAGCCGATGAGGGTGTTGCCGAGGATGCAGATGATAACGGTCAGGCAGTAGACGATGAGGATGCGCTTGACGCGGGGACGCATGACCTTGCTGTCCTCGCCGAGCTTGGTCTCATCGAAGCGCTGCATCTTGCTGTAGTCGATCTTAAAAATCCACTTGGAGATGAAGACATAGGCCGTGATGATAAGGACGGTCGTGGGGATGGTGATGCAGGCCATGACGCCCATGTTCAGCTGCGTGCCGACCGCGGCGGACCAGTTGTTCGCCAGGCCGAGCATCCAGCTCTGGTAGGGGATCATGCCGCCGCCGAGCACGGTGCTGAGCATAACGCCGCCGAAGCCGACGTAGCGGAAGCCGCTCTTCTCGTCGTAGCCGCAGTTGTCGGCGATGTCGTTCCAGATGCCGTAGAGGATCAGGGAGAGGACGATCTGGTTGACGACGACGCAGGAGAGGCCGAAGATCACGAAGAATGCCCAGACATAGAGCATCGGGCTCTTCTTGAAGATGGGCTTGGAGAGAGACCAGCGGACGAACCACTTGCCGAAGCCGTAGTAGGAGAGGGAACCGGCGGCCACGAAGCCGACGATGCTCTGGAATACGACGTTATGGCCGAGGCCGTTGGTGATGACCTGGGACATGCTGGAGTAGCCGCTGATGCCGAACGCGATGATCGCGAACAGAGACGGCCAGATGATGTCGCCGCAGGCGGAGTAGCCGTAAATGACGCCGATGAAGACGCCGAGCAGCTTCATGCCGAGCGGGGTGACGGTCGCGAACGGGGGAAGGTAGCCGAAGAGGAACATGAGCGCCAGCGTGATGACCATGTGGACCCACTGCATGGGCGTATAGCCCTTTCTCTTCGCAGGAACGGAAGCAGAAGTCTTTTCCATTTGAGTGTACATCCCTTTCATTTTCTTTTCTCAGGATGCAGAGCGGAGCCTGGAGCGGGGAAGCTCCTTTGTCCTCTCTGCCGTCAAGTCGTGGACTGCGGATTTGAAGAGAGCGGTACGCACGGCTTGCGGACAAATGGAGGAGTTCGGAGACCTGCCGATCCGCTGCCGGACAGCGGCGCGGCCGATTACCGGATTCCGCCATCATAATAAAACAGATGTCCCCCGGAATCAACCGCTTTGGCTATTAGGTTTTTTGGTATGGGATATCAGAATCGTCGAAATATGGGATACGGAGCATTACGCTTTGACTTTATGCCCTTCTTTGACGAAAATAGGAGACGAAGAGAGCGGTATGTGCGGTGGAGATATCCCCTGCACTATCCGAAAACGACCGGCGCGCGGCAAGCCGCTTACACCTTTATTTAATATGCGCTGCGAAAAGCGAACCGATGCGCCAGAAAGGAAACAAAGCTTATGTATGGTTGGAGAGCAAAGATCGGCCTGATCACTCCCATGAGCGAGAATGCCGAGCACGCGTTTCACCTCTATGCGCCGGAAGGCGTATCCTTTGCATCCATGAAGATCAACTTCCCCGGCCCGACGCCCGAGGGACTGACCATTCTTACCGACCAGCTCGAAGAAACGGCCGCCAAATATAAGGGCATGCCGTATCAGCTCGTGGTGTTTGGCTGCACGTCCGGCAGCTGCATCAAGGGCGTCGGCTGGGATCAGGAGTGCATCAACCAGATCGAGCGAGCCTCCGGTATCCCCGGCCTCACGACGAGCACCGCCGTGCTGGAAGGCCTCCGTGCGCTGGGCACCAAAAAGGTGGCCGTCCTCACGCCCTATCCCGAGGCGACGAACGAGGCCGAGAAGAAATTCCTTGAGGACAACGGCTTTGAAGTGACGAACATCGTCGGCATGGACATGAGCCCGTTCAGCCGCGCCGACGGACTGAGCTTTGAGGATGCGGACGAGGTGTTCCTGTATCGGAACGCCACTCGCATGGATCTGAAGGGTGCGGATACCTTTTTCCTGAGCTGCATGGGTCTGACCACAATGGAGATCATCGATGATCTGGAAAAGAACATGGGCATCCCCGTGATCACCAGTCATCAGGCGACGCTCTGGAGTGCGTTGCGGCACTGCCGGATCGGCACGAAGATGCCGAAGCTCGGCAAGCTGTTCACCCTGTAAACTTCACGAAAGGAAAGGGTTGATAACATGGAAAACTACTACGGTTGGAGAGCAAGGATCGGCGTGATCGCGCCGATCGACGACAAAGTCGAATATGCTTTCAACAAATACGCCCCGGAGGGCGTGTCCTTCGACAGCACCCGCCTCTGGTTCCCCGGCCCGACGCCGGAGGGACTGGTGTTTCTCTCGGATCAGCTCGAGGAAGCGGCGAAGATGTACCGCAAGAGCCCGCACGACGTCATTCTCTTCGGCTGCACGTCCGGCAGCTGCATCAAGGGCTACGGCTTTGACAAGGAATGCATCGAGCGCATCGAGCGCGCGAGCGGCTGCCCCGGCCTTACGACGAGCACCGCGGTGCTTGAGGCGTTTGAAGCGCTCGGTCTCAAGAAGACCGTCGTTATGACGCCGTACCCGGAGGACACGAACCAGGCGGAGAAGAAGTTCCTCGAGGACAACGGCATCGAGGTAACGTCCATCACCGGCATCGGCTTCAATAAGGTCGGCGAGTTCGGCCACGCGAGCAAGCGGCACCTTTACCGCAACGCGATGAAGCTGGACACGACCGGCGCGGAGGTGTTCTTCCTCAGCTGCATGGGTCTCGGCACGATGGAGCTCATCCCGGCGCTTGAGGACGATCTCGGCATGCCGGTCATCACGAGCCATCAGGCGAGCCTCTGGGCGTGCCTGCGCCACTCCGGCGTAAACGACAAGCTTCCCAATCTCGGGAAACTCTTTACCATTTGAAAATCGCCATGCGGCGACTGAAAACTGCAAGGAGGAAATATAATGGGATTCAATTATCACGGAATTACCACCGATAACACCAAGCAGATCGTCCATTTCGTTAAGGAACTGAAATATGAGGACATCCCGCCCGTGGTTATCGAGCGTGCCAAGATGATGGTTCTGCACACCGTCGGTGTCTGCCTTTGCAGCTCCGAACTGCAGGAGATCAAGGACGCCATCGAGATCGCCAAGGAAATGTCCCCCGGCGGCGAAGAGATCGCCACCATCTGGGCAGACGGCAAAAAGGTCAGCTGGGAAGCGGCCACGTTTGTCGCCGGCACGATGGGCGACATGCTCGACTGGGAAGACTGCTCCGTGACCGGCCACCCCTCGGCCGGCATCATCACCACCGCCGTTGTGGCGGGCGAGGTGCTCAAGAAGAGCGGCAAGGATGTGCTCACCGCCATCGTCGCCGGCTATGAGGTCTACCAGCGCATCGCGCTCGCCGGCCGCACCAACATCGTCAGCTACAACATCTTCGGCAACCTCACGGTGCTCATGAAGCTCCTTGACCTGTCCGAGGAAAAGATGAACCGCGCCTTCGGCATCGGCACCGCCTGCTCCATCATCTCCTGCAACATCCACGAGGCGACCATGTCTGACTCGCTCAACTACCTCTACGGCTTCAAGAACGAGTCCACCGTCACCATGATCAAGACCGCCATGCTCGGCATCGAGAACATGGAAGACGCCTTTGACGACGGCACCGCTTACTTCAACCACACCGTCGAGCCTGACATCACCTGGCTCACGAAGGATCTCGGCACCGAGTGGTTCCTCATGAGCATGATCCTCGTCAAGCACAGCCCGGCGAACGTGTTCGTGCAGACCTATGCCGAGCTCGCCCGCAATCTCATCAATAAGTACAAGTTCAACCCCGACGACGTCGAGGAAATCATCATCCGTCCGTCCGTGGCCTTCCGTCACTGGTACTCCGATTGGGGCTACAAGTCCGTCACCCAGGCGCAGTTCTCTATCCCGTACTGCACCGCGTGCGCCATGTATCACCCCGAGCCGGGCGCGATCTGGTATCAGCCCGAAACGATGGTCGATCCGAAGATCGTTGCGCTGATGAACAAGGTCAAGGCCGACGGCTTCGTGAAGATGGGCGGCAACAAGTTCATCAAGGACCTCATCGAGGGCAAGCACCCCGAGAAGTTCATGACCGTGCGCCTGAAGGACGGCACCGAGTACACCGAGAGCCTCTTCACGCATCCCGGCCACCCGAGCTACATGCTCACCCGTGACGAGTTCAAGGATGACTTCCGTATGCTCACACGCTATGTCCTGACTCCGAAGAAGATCGAAGGCGCCATTGAGACCATCTGCCATCTCGACGAGTATGACGATGTGTCCGGTCTGCCGCAGTATTTCTATTGATCTCGCGTGCATAGGCACAAGAGTTCAGAATGACATCATGAAGTAGGAGGTACAAAATGCGATACAATCGTTTCCATAAGGATAATAATTTCCTCACTCCGACTACCTACACGCAGGAACTGAGCGAGTATACGGTCAATCTGAAGTATGAGGATATCCCCGCCGAAGTTATCGAGCGTGCCAAGATGATCATGCTCCAGACCATCGGCGTCACGCTGGCTGCGCGCAACACCCCCATCAGCGAGAAGGTGCGCGAAATGTCCCGCGAGGCCAACGGCGGTCTCGGCGGCCCGACGACCGTTTGGGGCACGGGCGAGAAGCTTGCTCCCGTGAACGCCGCGCTCGCACTCGGCACCATGTCCGACTCCCTCGACTGGGAAGACTGCTCCTGGACGGGCCACCCCTCCGCGGGCATCATCCCCTGCGCGTGGCTGGCTTCCGAAGAGAAGCACAAGAGCGGCAAGGACCTGCTCACCGCCATCGTCGCCGGCTATGAAGTCTATCAGCGCATCGCGATGGCCGTGCAGCCGTCCGATCTTCGCTGGAAGACGAAGGGCTGGGGTCTGACGAGCTGGCAGATCTTCGGCTGCATCATCCCCATCGCGAAGCTCTACGGCTTCGATGCGCGCAAGGTCAACCAGGCCATCGGCGTCGGCTGCGAGAGCAGCACGCTGCCCACGGCGTACCACGCTACCACCATGTCCGACTTCTACCACTACGAGCACGGCTACCGCGCCCGTGACGGCTTCATGATCGCGAAGGCCGTGGAGAAGGGCATCCACAACCAGCTCGACGCGCTCGACGAGCCCCGCTGCTACACCGGCGTCATCTGCGGTGACGACGCGAACAACGGCAGCGGCGAGACGAGAGTCGTCTCCGGCGAGGCCGATATTTCCTGGCTCACCAAGGATCTCGGCACGCGCTATCTCACGATGGAGACCCTGATGAAGCACTGGCCCGCCAACATGTGGGTGCAGACCACCGCGGAGATCGTTGCCGATCTGCGCAAGGAACACGGCTTCGGGCCCGAGGACGTGGAAGAGATCATCGTTGATCCTCCGGTCGCCGAGCGTATGTGGGCGCCTGCCGAGGGCTTCACCTCTGTGACCCACGCTCAGTTCTCCATTCCGTTCGTCGTGGCCGCCATGCTTTACGATCCCAATCCGGGCGCGCAGTGGTTCACGAAGGAAAACATGGTCAACCCCAAGGTGCTCGCTCTGGCGCAGCGCATCCACGGCGGCGAGTCTCCCACGGATTCCCCGCTGACCGGCTTCAAGCAGTTCCGCACCGGCTCCTACCCGATGAAGACCGTGACGATCAAGCTGAAGAACGGGGAAGTGTTCCAGAAGTCCATGGACGCGCATCCGGGTCATCCGAAGAACATGATGACGCGCGAGCAGTTTGTGGAGCGCTTCCGCGTGCAGGCCGCGCCGGTCCTGCAGGGCGAAAAGCTGGAGAAGGCGATCGAAGTTCTCTGCAACATTGAAAACTGCGAGGACATCGCCGAGCTCAGCAGCCTGCTTTCCTAACGCAAAATACGGCAGCCAGGGATACAGCATTTGCTTTATCCCTGGCTTTCGGTACGACCCGGGTGGGCAGCAGCTGACAAAGCCCGTCCGGCGTTAACAACGGGAGGATATAGGATTATATGAAGAAGATCGCTATCATCGGCTTCGGCGGCGCTGGGTACAGCGCGGCAAAGGAAGCCCGGCAGCGGGATGCAGAGGCGGAGATCCATGTGTATTCAGACACGGATTTCGGCCCGTACAACCCGATGCTGACAACGTATTACGTCAAGGGAACGATCCCGTATGACGCCCTGTTCCCGTTCGGCTCTCTGGAAGAAGTACAAAAAGAGCTGAACCTGATCGTACATCCGCACACGCCGGTCACGGGGCTTGACCCCGCGGCGAAAACGGTGCATCTGTCGGACGGGAGCGAGGCACAGTACGACGCCATTCTCATCAGCACCGGCGCGTCGGCGGTAAAGCCGCAGCTCGAGGGGGTAGAGCTGCCGGGCGTATTCACCATGCGCACCGTAGACGATGCCGTGCAGCTCAAGGAAGCACTCGCAAGCGGAAAAGTGCAGGCAGGTCTTGTATTTGGCGCGTCGTGGAGCGGCATCAAGGTCGTGGAGGATTTCGTGGAGGCGGGCGTAGACTGCACTCTTATGAACCGCAGCCGTCAGGCATTCTCCAAAGCACTCTTCCCGCAGACGGCGGAGCGCGTGCAAGCCGATCTCGAAAAGAAAGGCGTGCATCTTGCGTTCGGCCGGACGCTCGACCATATCGAGCGCTCGGAGGACGGGCGGCTCGTCGCTGTGGCGAACACCGGCGAGCGGTATACGGCCGATCTCATCGCCGTCACGAGCGGCGTGCGGCCGAATCTCGCGTTCCTGAAGGGAACGGACATTGCCGTCGGCAAGGGCGTGACCGTCAACGAGCACATGGAGTCGAATTACCCCGGCATCTATGCCGCGGGCGACTGCTGCGATGCCTTTGAAACGCAAAGCCGCACCGTGAAGAATCTGGCGCTCTGGCTCAACTCCATGCAGCAGGGGCGCGTGGCGGGCAACTGCATGACCGGCGGCGACGCGCGCTTCGGCGCGAACGTGGCGCTGAGTCTCGCGCATTACCTGCACTACGATTTCTTCAGCATCGGCGACGTGAGCATCTGTAAGGATACGGATGAGCTCTATGAGTATGAGGATGAGCACCTGTATATCCGCGGCGTCCGGGATGCGGACGCGATCAAGTGCCTGAATGTGATCGGCTCGGCCGAGAGCAACGGCATACTGAAAAGCGCGTTTATAAAGGCGATAGAGAATAAGGACGCGGGTCTGGATCTGAAGTCGGTCTGCTATCTCAAGTGGAAGGGCTTCCCGGACAGCTTCATTGATTTCTTAGGAGGGCTGAACCTTGACTGAACTGGAAAAGAAAATAAAAGCCAAGATCCCGGGCGAGGATACCGGCATTGAAATAAAGCGCTCTCTGTGCGCGATCTGCAGCCCCGGCCTGCACTGCGGCGTGGACTGCTATGTAAAGGACGGAAAGATCATCCGCATCGAAGGCACGCCGGAGCATCCGTTCAACCACGGCAAGCTCTGCACGAAGGGCTCGGCGCTGCGAAACTACGTATACCGTGCCGACCGTCTCAAGACGCCGCTCAAGCGCGTCGGCGAGCGCGGCGAAGGCAAGTTTGAGCCCATCAGCTGGGATGAAGCGTTCGACATGATCGCGGAGAACCTGCTGAAGATCCGCGAAAAGTACGGCGCGAGCTCCGTCATGTTCTTCAGCGGGTACTGCAAGTGGTACCGCCCGATCCTGCACCGCATGGCGCACGTGTTCGGCAGCGTGAACTTCGCCACCGATGACAGCACCTGCATGACCGCTATGATGCTCGGCAATAAAACGACCGCCGGCACCGGCGGCGGAGGAGATATGGCGCATGCCAGCACGTTCCTGGGCTGGAACTATGATGGTTATTACTCCAACCACCTGTCCGTCGGCGGCGTGCAGGCTCTTAAAAAACGCGGCGGCAAGGTCATCATCATTGATATCCGCGATACGCCTGCCTCGAAGAACCTTGCAGACATTTTCCTCAAAATCAACCCTGGCACGGACGGCGCTCTCGCGCTCGGCATGGGCAAGCTCATCATCGATAACGGCTGGATGGATAAGGAGTACGTCGAGAAGTACACATTCGGCTTTGATAAATACAAAGAGCTCGTCGACCAGTATCCGCTCGAGAAAGTCGCGGAGATCACCGGCCTTGACCCGGATCACATTTTCGAGGCCACGAAGCTTTATGCCACGAACGGCCCGGCGTGCGCGAACTATTCCTCGTCCGCGCTCGTGCACCACATCAACGGCTTCAACACCCACCGCGCCATCGTGTGCCTGTCGGCGCTGACCGGCAACTTTGACCGCGTCGGCGGCAACATACCGAACCCGGCTTCGTACATCCACAAGCCCGCGGGCTTCCCGACGCGCGAGCACCAGTTCCGCTCGGAGCGCTACCCGAAGGACGCTCCCGAACAGATCGGCGCGGAGAAATTCCCGCTGTGGAACGCACTCTACGACGAGTTCCAGGCCGTCGATCTCATCCGCCAGCTCGAAGAGGGCACGCCGTACCCGCTCAAGGGCATGGTCGCTTTCGGCCTGAACGCCAAGATGCTGCCGCAGTCGGAGCGTCTGCTCAAGGCCATGGCGGACAATCTGGATTTCTATGTCGACACGGATATGTTCATGACGTGGTCGGCCAAGTATGCCGATTTTGTCCTGCCCGCGTGCTCGTCGCTCGAGCGCGGGGAGATGAAGGCGTATCAGGGCGGCTTCCTCACGTTCACGCAGCCGGTCATTGAGCCGCTGTATGATTCCAAGTCCGACACCGACATCATGTACGGCATGATCAAGGCTCTCAAGCTCGACGATGAGCTGCTGCAGCAGGGCTACGAGGCCTGCTGCGACTGGATCATCGACGGCTGCGGCCTCACGGTAGCGGATCTCAAGAAGAGCTCTCTGCCCGTGAAGGTACCCACGGCCAAGTGGCCGGCGCAGGCGGGCAAGGTGCTTGCCAACGGCTTCAAGACGCCGTCCGGCAAGTTTGAGTTCTACTCGAACGCCATTGCGGAGATCGTTCCGGAGCTCGACCCGCTGCCGAGCTACACCGATCCGCTCTCCGATGAGAACGACCCGGAGACGAAAGCCAAATACCCGTTCTATCTCTGCACCGGCGCGCGCCGCCCGCATGCGCTCCACTCCCGCACGCATGAGGTGCCCTGGCTGCGCTCGCTGCAGCCCGACCCGACCGTGGAGGTGCACAACGAGGATGCCAAGCGTCTCGGTCTTAAGAACGGTGACTGGGTCGCTATGTCCAGCCCGCACGGCGAGATCCGCATGCGCGTCAAGGTGAGCGCCCTTGCGAAGCCCGGTGTGCTGCTGGCCATCCATGGCTATACCGAGGCGAACGTCAACGAGCTCGTCGGCGAGAACCATGTTGACCCGTACTCCGGCTTCCCCGGGTTCAAGGGTCTGCGCTGCAACATCCGCAAAGTGGAGGGCAAGTGATATGAAACACATTTTTGTATTTGACGAGAACAAGTGCTCCGCCTGCTCGGCCTGCATGATGGGCTGCCTCGACCAGAACGACACGGACATCGAAGCCGGGGATCTTTGCTTCCGCCAGACGTTCGACACGGAAGTTCCTCTTGCGGACGGCAGCACGTACTTTGCGTATCTCTCCACGGCGTGCATGCACTGCGTGGATGCGCCCTGCATCCCGGCATGCCCGGTGGGCTGCATCAGCAAGGACCCGGAGACGGGCTTCACCGTGTACGACAACACCAACTGCATCGGCTGCAAGAGCTGCGCGATGGCGTGCCCGTTCGGCGCGCCGCGTTACCGCAAGTCGGATGGCAAAATGGAAAAGTGCGACGGGTGCAACGAGCGCGTGAAGGCCGGGCTGAAGCCCGCATGTGTACGTGCGTGCTCCTTCGGAGCGCTTGACTGCGTGACCGAGGAGGAGTATATTGCCAGCGGCAGCGATAAAGCCTGCAACGTGCTGATCGATAAGCTCAATCTCCGCAAAAAGCGCTGAATCATAAAATAGATAGCTATCCTCTCTCTTTCCTTTTTCCCCCGTGCTCTCTCCCCACGGGGAGAGAGCACACCATCCCCATTCCGTGCGGCCTGCCGCCGGACGAAGCACATCGGAGGAATTACCATGCATGAAGAACTATTGCTCCTGAGCGAAGAAAATGTCCGCGAGCTCCTCTCCGTGGAGGACGCCATCGCTGCCGCGGAGGAGACCTTTTACCGCATCGGCACCGGCGATATCACCGTCGGCAATATGTCGCTGATGTTCACGGACGAGACAAGAAAGAATAACTTCCATTCCATGCCTGCGGTGCTGCACTTCAAGCACGTCGCCGGTGTGAAGTGGATCAGCACGTTTTCCGCGCCGCTGCCGGGGTATACGTTCTGCCACGGCACGAGCATCCTCCTGAGCGATACCAACACCGGCTCGCCGATCGCCCTGGTCGGCGGGACGAGCATCACCGCCATGCGCACTGCGGGCGGCCACGGCGTCGTGCAGGCAAAGCACCTTACGAACCCCGACCCCGAGGTGCTCACCGTTATGGGCTGCGGCCTGCAGGCGAGAGCCGGTATCCGCGGCTTCCTGACGCAGTTCCCGTCCATCCGGCAGGTGCGACTCTATAACCGCAGCCGCGTGCCGATGGAGGAAGTGCGCAAGCAATATGAAGGCCGTGCCGAGGTTGTGATCTGCGATACGCCCGCGCAGGCCGTGGAAGGAAGCCGCCTCATCCTTATGGCCTCCGGCGCGCATGAGCCGCTGCTCAAGGTAGACATGGTCAAGCCCGGCACGACCGTCATCGGCATCGAGGGCTTCCGGGATATCGAGCCGGCGCTCTGCCAGACGGCGGACAAGTGGTATCTCGGCTACCGCCGCCCGGATCAGGACATCATCAACAGCCCGCACTTGAACCCTACGGGATTCGTGAAGAACGACTATGTGTTCGGCGATATGACGGAGCTTCTCACCGGGAAGGTTCCCGGCCGCGAGTCGGAGAGCGAGATCATCGTGTCCACGCACATGGGCATGGGCGCGCATGACGTGAACTGCGCGGAGATCGTGTACCGCCGCGCGCTCGAAAAGGGTATCGGACAGAGATTCGTCATGGAGGGATAAGCAATGCTGACCGTCATTCTGACCGGAGGACAGAGCCGGCGCATGGGGCGCGACAAGGCGCTTCTGCCGGTGGGGAACGAAACGATGAGTCTGAAGCTGGCAAAGTGCTATGCCTGCCTCGGCCCCGTCGCGTTTTCCGTGGATCGTCCCGGGCGGTTTGACTGCGGCGGCTATCTGGAGCTCCCGGACACTTACCCCGGAAAAGGGCCGCTGAACGGCCTCTATTCCGCGTTCACGCAGACAGACGAGAATGCCGCGTTTTTCACCGCCACCGATATGCCGAACGGCGATCCCGAACTGGCCCGCGCCCTGTATTACGGGCTGGGGGAATACGATGCGAGCATCATCCGGCGTGCTGACGGGCGGCTTGAGCCGATGTTCGGCGTGTTCCACCGGCGCTGCCTGCCGTATGTAAAAGAGGCGCTTGAGAGCGAGTGTCGTTCTTTCCGCGCAGTATTTGAGCGGATGAACGTGCATTATTTCAGCGAGGATGATCTGAAGGAATGGGACCTGAACGTTATTCTTGCCAACCTCAATACGCCGGAGGCATATGAGCGCTTCCTTGCCCAGGAAGCAAATTGACGATCCTCACGAGGAGAAAAGATAAGATTTCCCGGCGGGTACGGTGCTCCGTGCCCGCCGGGAAATCTTCTGTATGGATCGTTGATCGACGCTTGAACTTCAATAAAAGTGTTACCCCATACCAAGTTAATCCATATTCGGGCGGCTTGACTGCGCCCGGTACAGCCTGTATAATAAACATCGTAAAAACAAAATGTTTCCGAGCCGTACAGCCTAAGGCGAAAGCTATGGCCTGCGGCCGTTCCCGCACAAGCGGGACAGAGCCTTGCCGGAAACGGCACGACTTTCCGTATTTGAGAAGGAGACGACGAACTTTTGGGGCATGCTGCGTGCATGACCCTGTGGTATGCATACTGCTTTTTAAGGCCGTCTCGTTCGAGACGGCCTTTTTGAATTGCATTATTCTCGCTGGAGGAAGAAACCATGCTGAAACGACCGAAATATGAAGAAGCCCGCGACCTGCTGCTGTCGCTTGTCCGTCCGGGGGAGACGGAGAATGTGCCGCTCGAGGAGAGCGCCGGGCGCGTCCTCGCGCAGGAGCTGTACGCCGCGGAGAATGTTCCGGCGTTTGACCGCTCGCCCTACGACGGCTATGCCCTTTGCGCCGCGGATGTGAAGGACGCCTCACGCGAAGCGCCCGTAACACTGCGCGTGCTCGAAGAGATCCCGGCCGGGAGTGCGCCCACCCAGCGCATTACCGCCGGAACGGCCAGCCGCGTTATGACCGGCGCACCGATCCCCGAAGGAGCAGACACGGTCATCATGTTTGAAAAGACGGAATTCACCGAAACGACCGTCACGCTCTTTGCTCCCGTGCGTCTTGGCGACAACGTCGTCCGTGCCGGAGAGGACATCCGTTCCGGCGCGCTGCTTGTCCCGGCGGGAATACGTATTGACGCCGCACTGGCCGGCTCGCTCGCGGCGCAGGGCTTGACCGAGCCGCTCGTTTACAAAAAGCCCCGCATTGCCGTTCTCTCCACCGGCACCGAGCTCGTGGAAGCGGACGAGACGCCCGGCGCGGGAAAGATCCGCAATTCCAATGCCTATACGCTCATCGCCGCCATTCGGTCTATCGGCTGCGATACCGAATATCTCGGCATTGCGCCGGACGGTACGGAGGGCATTGCCGCGGCGATCGCGAAGGGGCTGAGCACGTGCGATGCCGTTGTGTCCACCGGCGGCGTTTCGGCGGGCGACTATGATCTCACGCCCAACGCCATCGAAAGCCTCGGCGCGGAAGTGCTTGTGCGCGGTCTTGCCATGAAGCCGGGCATGGCGTGCGCTCTGGCCGTGCGGGAGGGAAAACTCATCCTCTCGCTCTCCGGGAATCCGGCCTCCTCGCTCACAACGTATTACGGCGTGGTCGTGCCGGTGCTTCGGAAAATGGCCGGGCTTTCGGACTGCGTGCCGGAGGAGATCACCGTAACGCTCGCGGATGACTTTAAAAAGAAAAGCCCGGTGACGCGCTTCCTGCGCGGAAAGCTCCGCATCCGCGGCGGCGAGGCGTTTATCGAGCTCAGCGGCGATCAGGGCAACGTTGTGCTCTCGAGCGCCGTCGGCTGCGACGTAATGGCGATCGTTCCCGGGGGTAGCGGCCCGGTCAGTGCCGGAACAAAGCTGAAAGGATTCCTTCTCTGATATGATCGACAGCTACGGAAGAAACATTCATTATCTCCGCCTTTCGGTAACGGATAAGTGCAATCTGCGCTGCCGGTACTGCATGCCGGAGGAGGGCGTGTGCCCAAAGCGTCATGACGAAATGCTGACGGAGGAGGAAATGGTAACCGCGGTGCGCGCCGCGGCCTCGCTCGGCATCGATAAGCTGCGCATCACCGGCGGCGAGCCGCTGGTAAAAAAGAACATCCTCTCCCTGTGTGAGAAATGCGCCGCCGTGCCCGGCATCCGTGAGGTTTGCGCTACGACGAACGGCACCCTTCTCCCGGAACTTGCCAAACCGCTGCGTGCGGCGGGCGTACAGCGGCTGAACATCAGTCTCGATACGCTCAACGCCGAAAAGTATGCCTATATCACGCGCCGCGGCACGCTCGAATCGGCGCTGCGCGGCATTCAATCGGCGTATGATGCCGGGTTTGAGCATTTGAAGGTCAACGCGGTTCTCATCGGCGGCTTCAACGACGACGAGATCCCCGCGCTGGCGGAGCTGACGCGGTATTATCCCATGGACGTGCGCTTTATTGAGCTCATGCCGATGACGGAGAGCGAGGCCTTCGGCGCGAATGCTTACGTTTCCGGAGACGCAGTGCTCAAAGCGCTGCCGCAGCTCACGGAAACCGTGCAGGACGACGGTGTGGCAAAGCTCTACCGGCTCCCCGGTGCGCAGGGAAACATCGGCCTCATCCGTGCGGTGAGCCGCCATTTCTGCGCCGCCTGCAACCGCATCCGGCTTACATCGGACGGAAAGCTCAAGCCGTGCCTGCACTCGGATCAGGAGTATCCCATCAAGGGGCTCGACGAAGACGGCATGCGCCGCGTGATGCGTGAGGTCATTCTCGCAAAGCCCGCGTGCCATGACCCGCTCTCCGCCGCGGAACGCAGCCACGCCGGGCGCAGCATGAACGAGATCGGAGGGTGAAATGACAAACATACCCATTATGGCGCTTGCCGGGTATTCCGGCTCGGGCAAGACAACGCTGCTGGAAAAGCTCATCCGGGAGATCAAGTCGCGCGGCGTACGTCTGGCCATCATCAAGCACGATGGCCACCAGTTCGAGATCGACCACGAGGGCAAGGACTCCTGGCGGTTTACCCACGCGGGCGCGGACATTACTGTGGTGACCTCTGCGGATAAGACGGCGTGCGTTGCGCTCGGCGAACACCCACTCTCCAATCTGCTCAGCGGCATACACGATGTCGATCTCATTTTGATCGAGGGCTTTAAAAACGAAAAGCTGCCGCAGATCGGCGTGGCAAGGCGGGAAAACGGCAAGGGCTTCACCGCGCCGCTTGAGCACTTCCTTGCTATCATTACGGACATGGACGTGGAAAGCCCCGTGCCGCGTTTCGGCTATGAGGATATTCCGGCCATTGCCGATTTCATACTGGAGAACACGATTATGGAAAAACCGAAGGATTTTACGCACTTCAACGACGAAGGCCGCGCCAAGATGGTCAACGTCGGTGAAAAGCCGGAGAGCCGCCGCACCGCGACCGCCGCGGCGCGCGTGCTCGTGAACCGGACGACGTTCGATCTTATCCGTTCCGGCGGCATGAAAAAGGGCGACGTGCTCACCGTGGCGCAGATCGCGGGCGTTATGGGCGCCAAGCGTACGCCGGACCTCATTCCGATGTGTCACCCCATTCTGCTCGACGGAATCGACCTCTCTCTTCGGCTCGACGAGAGCCGGTGCAGCGTGGAGATCGAAGCCACGGTATCGTGCGATGGACGTACCGGCGTGGAGATGGAAGCGCTCACGGCGGCGTCTACGGCGGCGCTGACCGTGTATGATATGTGCAAGGCCGTACAAAAGGATATGGTGATCTCCGACATCTGCCTGCTGCGCAAGAGCGGCGGTGTCCACGGAGATTTTGAAAGAAAGGAAGAATAACTATGGGTTATACCGCAGCAGTCATTACCATAAGCGACAAGGGAGCGCGCGGCGAGCGTGTTGATACGAGCGGGCCGCGTCTCGTCTCCATGCTGAAGGAACACGGCTACGACGTGCGCTATACCGCCATCGTCCCCGATGAGCGGGAACAGATCAAAGCCGAGCTTGTCAAATGCGCCGATGAGCTGAAGCTCTCTCTCGTGCTTACGACCGGCGGCACGGGCTTCTCCCCGCGCGATATTACGCCCGAGGCCACACTGGAGATCGTGGAGCGGCGCACGCCGGGCATTCCGGAGGCCATGCGCGCCGAGAGCTTCAAGATTACGCCGAGAGGCTGCCTATCCCGCGCCGAAGCCGGTATCCGCGGCCGGACGCTCATCGTCAACCTCCCCGGGAGCGAGAAGGCGGCCAAGGAAAACCTCGAGGCCGTGCTCGAACCCATCGCCCACGGCGTGCAGATGCTGCTTGGCAGCGGCTCGGCCGACTGCGGCGTGCCGATGGGGCACGAGCACCATCATCAGCACGGGAAAAAGAGCCCCTCGATGGACGAGTGGCTGCGCGAGGCGAAAAAAGACCCGTCGGCCCAAAAGATCGGCATGTACCTGACGCACAACGGTGTTGTGCGCGCCACGGCGAGAGCCCTTGCACGCGGGGGCGATACCTCCGCAGCGCCGGTCTCCGGCATGGTGCTTTCGTATGACCGCGAAAAGGTCGAAGCCGCCATTGCCGATACGTACAAGCTGGATGGCGTCTACTATGTGCGCGCCTGGCTCAATGAGGGGGAACTCTCCGTGGGCGACGACATCATGTACATCCTTATTGGCGGCGATATCCGCCCGCATACGGTCGATGCACTGCAATACCTCGTCGGGCGCATTAAAACCGAGTGTGTCACGGAAACCGAAACGTTTTAAAGCCGGAGGCAAGCACATTGAAGCGGCTGTAGACGCAGCTTTGCCTCTCCGAAAGCCTTGATTCTACCTTCAGGGGGTGTCCTTTTTCCCGCAATTCTGCTATAAAGAAACCGAGCAATGCAAAGGAGCGCGGTTTTATGGACCTCAACAAGATCGGACAATACATTGCGGGCAAGCGAAAAAACCTCGGCTTTACGCAAAAGCAGCTTGCCGAAAAGCTCGGCGTGAGCGATAAATCGGTCTCCAAGTGGGAGCGTGGCATATGCCTGCCGGACGTATCGCTCTATACGGAGCTTTGCGCGGTGCTCGGCATCGGCATCAATGAGTTCCTTTCCGGCGAGGATATTTCGGAAAACGATCTGCTGCGCCGGGCCGAGGAAAACATCCTTCAGACGGCGGCGGACGGGAAGCGGCGGCGAGAGCGTCTCCTATGGATCGTCGGCGCGCTGCTTGTGCTTTCTCTCGCGGCGCTCTCTGTCATCGGGGTGTACCTGTTCCGCGCAAACCGGCCGGAGAATGTGATCCGCCCGGTGGAAAAAGACAGCACCGAGATGCAGACGATCAAGCTCCTCGCCGGTCCGGACGGAGCCTATATGTACCGATACACCGCCTCGGATGACTTCCTCGCGCTGCGTGTGTATTTGACAACGTACCACTTCGGCAAACAAGTCAGTAAAGAGAACTGGGCGGTCGTCGGCTACGAGGACATCGGCTCGCCGGAGGAGGGGACGATCCTCATTGTTCCGGATTTTGAAAATTTCCAGGTGAAACTCATCCTTGCCGGTGGAGGGTCAAAACTATCGATGAGCTTCCCCATACTGGAGGGCGCGGAAAATCGAAAGCATTTCATCAGAGCCGGGGTGTCCATGGAGGACGCAGCACCCATAACGTTTGATGCGGAGCAGCCGCTTCTCGCCCTGCGCTACAGCGGCGACGGCCTCCGGGTCGGCAGTCTTCAGGAGTTTGTGGACGGCGATGTATCGCCGGTAAACGACTATGACTACTATATTTCTCTTGAATTCTGCAAAGCGGAATAAAAGTGGCGGCTCGAATGAGCCGCCACTTTTGCAGATAATTTATTTTCCCAGCACAACGGAGAGCTGAATTTCTCTTTCCGTTTCGCACAGATCCAGCTCACCGCCGTCGGCGACGGTGACGCGAAGCTCATAGAGCGTTCCGTCGGTGAGCTCCGTCACGGCCTGACCATTTTCATCCGTGATCTTCCAGAGCTCGGAGGCGACCGGCAGAAGCTTTCCGTCTGTGCCATAGGCATACAGCGTCAGCTCTGCGGTGCTCCCGGAGAGATTATTCATGCGGAAGGCGAGCGTAGTATTGGGATGCACATTACGCACGGCGGCCGTGTTCCGCCAGCTTGCAACGGTTCCTTCGCCGCCGTCCGCGGTGAAGCGATCCTGCGAGAGCACATTGCGCGCCGCCTGATCCAGATCGACCTCACGGTAAGGCATTTCAGGCAGGTAAACGAAGCGGTCCTGCAGGCGCAGCAGCTCCAGATAACCCGTCGGGCAGTAGAGCGCATTGCCGCTGTTGCCGGCGTACATGCCGATGGCCATATTGTTGTAGCCATACTTGTTGGATACATCCATGGTGAAAACGGTATCGCCGGTTTCAAAGTCCAGGATGATGTACTGCCACATGCCGGTGTTCAGATCCTGCACATAGCCGTAGATATAGCCGGTCGCGGTGGAGAGCTTCAGGATCGAGGTGTCGCTCAGATCGCTGCGGCACCAGACGCTCTGCATTTCATAGCCGGAATCGGTCTTGACCGTGTCGACACGCTCCACGCCGGGGGCGATCATGACGTTGCCCTTCATCAGCCAGTTCTGGTCGTAGATGTTGGCGTAGCTCTGGATGGAGGAATCGCTGTTCGGGTCGGCGAGACCGGCGTTGCCAGCACCGAACCAGTTGCACACGATGGTGCTCACGGTGCCTTCGCCGTCGTCATAGACGATGGCCGAGTTTTCCACGGCCACCTGATAGCCCTCCGGCAGGTCGTCGAGCACCGGATGCATCGCCACAATCTCGCCGGTTTTCATATCGAGCGCCAGAAGATTCACGGTGTCCTGATTGTCGGTGAACATGACGAGATTCGGCGTCAGCGTGGGGGAGCAGCCGCTGCCCCAGGCAAGGCCGCCGCCGGTCGTTTTGTCGCCCTCGCCGCTGACCTTGGCGCCGGCGCTTTCATATGGCGTGCACCACACGACATCCACACCGTTCGCCGCGCGGAGCAGATAGCAGTTCTGGTTGGTCAGGATGACGGCGCCTTCGCGGGAGGCGGCAATGCCGTTTTCCGCGCCCTCGCCGGGCGTCAGGTCATGGACGAACACGGCGTCGGAGAGATTTGCCTCTTCACCGTTCAAAATGGAGTCTATGGCGCTGCGGGCAATATAGCCGATCACGCCCTGCTGCTCACGCTCGGGATAGATGCGGAAGCCGCCCGTGGCAAACCAGAGGTTTCCTTCATAGTCAAAGACCACAGACAGAAGATTCTGCTCGAGCGTCTTGCCGAGCGCGGCTTCTGCTGCTGCCTTGATATCGATATCAAGCACCTTCTCAAATTCGGGAAGCACATTGCCCTCCGCATCCGTTGCGCGCAGCATCAGAACATGGTTGTTGCTGGTCGGGCAGACAATACGGTTTTCGGAATCAAGAAACGTGTACGAGCTCTGGATGACATAGCCGCCGCCGTCGTGCTGCTTCGGGGAGAAATAGCCGAGAGTCTTCGCTTCTTCGGCATTCAGATCGCGGATGGCGATGCCGCCGAGCAGCGGAACGACCGCATGGCCGTAGCTGTCAAAATAAATGGCAGGGGAGGCATTCGCGTTCGTTGTCTCATAGGAAACGTTGATCTCCGGATAAATGCCGACGGGCAGGACTTCGTCCGTTGAGTCGGTGTTATAGCCGTCGTGGTGGATGTTGGCGTCGCTCTTCGCCATATAGGGGTTTTCGTCCACCTGTTTGGGGTGCAGTGCCTTCACGGGAAGCGCGCCGAAAGCAGATCCTTCTGCTGCGGCTGGCTCGATGTTCGGCTCCTCCGGGGGCGCGGTTTCGGGCGCGGCGGATGCCGACGGCTCCGCGGTGCCTGCGGGCGCCTGCGCTCCGCCGCACGCTGCCATGGACAGGCAGAGCACCGCTGCCAGCAGCAGACCAAGCGCAGATCGGATGATGCTTTTCTTTTTCATAAAAATCACCATGCCGGTGCGGCACCGGCACAAATAGGAATGAAAACGGAAGCCGCAAAATTTCCCGTTTTCTTGTATAATGTGTTTGAGAGAGGCACACTACAAA
>CAVEQS010000019.1:0-48146 GCA_963618015.1 bacterium
GCCCTTTTTCCCTCCTCGGGACTGCCTCTGACACTAAATGATGTTTTCACAGTAACCTCCTTGTGATGCTCGCCGCTTGCCGGTCAGTTCCCAGCGGGCGGCGTATTTTCCTCAAACCAGACGGCCAGAGCGCGGCGGATGTCTTCTTCCGTCACGGGCTCCAAAAGAAAGTAATCCACACGCAGCCGGAAGGCGTGGAGCGAAAAATCCAGATCGCTGCACCATATGATCCGGCAGTTGGGATAAAGAGCACGCAGGTGCTCGGCGGCGTTAAGCCCGGCCACGCCGGGCAGCGCGATCACTGCGTTTGTCGGCGCAGCCTTGTGCACAGCGTCAAAAAAGCTTTCCTGATTCGGATATTGCCGGATCCGTGGATACGACCCTCTTTCGGCGCAGATGCGGGAAAGCCGTTCCGATACCACCGGTCCATGCCCCGTCAGCACATCGATATGGTACATTTCGTTCCTCCCTTCGCTGCTGGATGACGATTGCAATATAGCGGACGCGGCGCCGTTTGTTCAAGACCGTTGGCACGAAATGCCCGATTGCGGCACGAATCGATGGTTATCTCCGTCGCGACTCTTGCATCCGTGTGATATAATGCTTTTCGTGCAAAGGAGATGGAGAATGTGAGAATTGCCATTGTTGACGATCTTGCCGCAGAGCGCACGCTGCTTCGCTCGCGGCTGGAGCGGCAAATGCAGAACCGCAGTGTGCAGGCGGTGTTCTGCGAATATGACAGCGGAGATGCCTTTCTTGCGGCGGAAAGAGAGCAGCGGTTTACCGCTGTTTTCCTGGATATCTATATGACAGGCATGAGCGGCATGGATGCGGCGCGAGAGCTTCGGAAGCTCGATACAGACTGTATTCTCGTTTTTACCACTACCTCGACCGACCACGCGCTGGAAGGCTTTCAGGTGCGGGCAATGCACTATCTGGTAAAGCCGTATACCGAGGAGGAGCTCGGTGCAGTAACGGAGGAGATCCTTGCGAGAGTCCCGCGTCCGGAGAAATATCTGGAGCTCAAGGTCAGCGGCAGTATGGTTCGTCTCGGCTATCGGGACATCGTTTCCGCCGAGCATTTTTCCCATATGATCCATATCCGCACGATCGCCGGAGCAACGCTCGCCACGCGCCTTCCGTTCAAGACATTCATCGCGCCGCTGAAGGAGGATCCGCGTTTTTTCGTTTGCGGCCGCGGTGTGATCGTGAATCTCGAGCATGCGGAGAGCTTTGAGGATTCCTCCTTCCGGATGAAGGACGGAAGCCTTGTTTACGTTAATCGAGAGCTTTGGAAAAGCGCCCGGCAGACGTTTATGGAGTATCTTCTGCAAAGAGGGCGGGTATCATGACAGATATGCTGCGCCCGGTTTTGGAGCTTACTGTTGTGCTGCCCGGTCTGCTCCTTGCGTATTTTCCGGTGAAGTCCTACATGCGGCAGTCTCCCATAAAGCTCGCTGCCTGGCTTGCGCCGCTGATTCTGGCGCTCTGCGTGATCGGCGGGGTGCTCTGCTATTATTTCCACGTTTCCACGGCGCCGGCGCTTGCGCTTGTCGCAGCTGCCGCAGTCGTGCTCTATGTCAAAACGCTCCGGATATCCCTTTGGAAATCCGGAACGATCGCGCTCTCCGTGTGCGCGGTGTTTGCCTGCATGAACAGCCTGTCCAGAGCTTTCAACGCGGCCCTGCTGATGCATACGCAGATGCCCCAGACAACGGATCTGTGGTTTTGTCTGTGGGCCGGTGTTTTTTATAATGCCGTCTGTTTTCTCGCAGCCGCCGCTGCGTATTATCCGGCAACGCATGCGGTGCGGACAATGGTGGAGGACGAGAACTTTGCGCAGACATGGTATGTGTTCTGGGTCTTGCCGCTGGTCTTTATTGCGCTGAATGTTTTCATGATCCCGCGCTACCAGAGCACACTGTACACCGGGAGAGTCTTACAGGGGTATTTTGTTCTCAGCGCGGCGCTGCTGATCCTTTTGTTTTGGTTTAATCTGATTTTTCTGATGATGGCGGCCAGCCTGAACCGGAATGCCCGGCTGCGGCAGGAAAATCAACTTCTCTCCATGCAGCAGCAGCGCTATGAGAATTTGAAAGCTGCCATTGCGGAGGCACGGAAGGCGCGGCACGATATGCGCCATCATCTCAACCAGCTCTCTTTGCTTGCGGAAAACGGCGATATTGAAACGCTGAAGGACTATCTCGCCAAAACTGCCTCGCGGATCCCGGAGCTTGATATGAGCTTCTGCGAAAACCGTGCCGCAGACAGTGTGATCGGCTATTACTGTGCTCTGGCAAAAAGGGAGAGCATTCCATTCCGTGCGCAGATCGATCTGCCGGAAAAGCTTCCGGTCGATGAGATCGATATGTGCCTGGCGCTTTCCAATCTTCTGGAAAACGCTCTGGAAGCCAGCCTGCGCACGGCAGACGCCCGGCGGCAGATCAAAGTGACCGCGTATCTTCACGCAGAGCGGATCCTGCTGCTCAGGGTCGAAAACGCCTTTGACGGGACGGTTCGGGAGAAAAACGGCGTATTTCAGTCATCCAAACGAAAGGGAGACGGTATCGGTATCCAGTCTGTACGCCATATCGCGGAAAAGACCGGCGGTGCCAGTACATTCACCTGTGAGGACGGTATCTTTTCTGCCAAGGTCATGCTCTGCGGATAAATTCAAATAACAAAGGACGGCGCGCTTCCCAAAGGGAGGCGCGCCGTCCTTCATTGTATATATTGTCAGGCCAAAATCATTTTCCCGAAGAACTCGGGGCGGTGAAAATCAGGCGTCGGCGTTTCCACGGCATTCCAGGCGAGAAAATGCGGATGTGCCGTTTTGTCGCCGCATTTGTAGCAGTTAGCGCGGAAGGAAACGCCGGAGCGCAGCACGAAATCCGGATAGAGAATGCGAAGGAAGGGGAGCGGGATGCGGTACTCCGCCGTCCAGCCGTCCGGTGTCCGGGTACAGACGGGGCGGAACGTATCGCTCTCTGCTTTGTGGCAGAGGCGGATGCGCTCGTGCCGGTCGGGGCCGAAGCCCAGCTCCAGGCAGGCGTTGGGATTGATCTCAAAGTTTACATAACGTCCATCGTCCGCAAGAGAGAAGAAAAACTCCATGCAGCTGTCCTCGTGGACGGGGCTGAGCGGGGCGGTGTACTCCGCGCGGATGTCGGATTCGTGAGCGCGCTGAAAAACGTAGAGAGCGGTATCGTCATAGCAGAGCTTCTGCTCCATGCGTATGCCGCATTCCGGCTCCCAGAGCACGCAGTCCACATGCAGCGGTGCTATTGCGTCCCAATTGGGGGCGCCGGATGTCTTTACAATGGTATAGCTCTTCATAGCACCTGTCCGCCGAGATATACGGCGCTCCGGTTCAGCGCGGCGTCGCATACGACAAAGTCGGCGAGCTTTCCAACGGCGATGGAGCCGATCTCGGCCTCCCGCCCAATCTCGCGCGCCGGAACGATCGTTGCACTCAAGATCGCCTGTTCGACCGGGATACCGAAGGATACGGCGCGCTGCATGCACTCGTAAAGGTTTGTGGCCGATCCGGCGATCGTCCCGTCGGCGAGTCTCGCAACGCCGCCTTTCAGGAAAACGTCCTGCCCACCGAGTGTGTACTGCCCGTCCGGCATGCCGCAGCAGCGCAGCGCGTCGGAGATGAGGCAGACTCGCCCGGGGAAGAGCTTGAACGCCATTCGCACAGCGCTGGGGTGGATGTGGTATCCGTCACAGATGAGCTCTGCGATGACGTTTTCGCGCTCTGAGCCCGCGCCGATCGGGCCGGGCTTGCGGTGGTGGATGCCGGGCATCGCGTTATAAAGGTGCGTCAGATGGGAGGCTCCCGCGTCGAAAACGGCGCAGGCTTCCTCGTAGGTGCAGTCCGTGTGCGCAATGGACACGGTGCAGAGCTTCGAAGCCTTTTCCGTGAACTCCACAGCGCCGGGCAGCTCCGCGGCAACGTCCGCAATGCGGAGGAGGCCCTCGGACGCGCGGTACAGGTGCTCAAACGCGGCATAGTCCGGCAGACGGAGATAGTCTGCGTTCTGCGCGCCCTTCTTCTTTTCGGAGAAGAAGGGACCCTCCATGTTGATGCCCATGAGCCGGGCGCAGCCCTCTGGCGCGGCGTTTTTGAATGCCGCGGCAGTCTTGTAGGCCGTTTCGAGCACATCGTAGGGCAGCGTCATGGACGCGGGGGCAAAGCTTGTAACACCGTTCTTGGCGAGATACCCGGCCATTTTGACAAGGCCGTCGTAATCGCCGTCCGAAAAGTCGGCGCCGGAATTGCCGTGGTTGTGGATGTCCACCAGACCGGGGATCACGTACTGTCCGTGCAGGTCGATCCCGTCCCCGGCGCCATCCGTGAGAATTTCGGCAAAGCGCCCGTTTTCCACGCGGAACGCACCGCGCTGAAAGCGTCCGTCAATAAAAAGATTAGCATTGGTAAATAGCATGATGATATCCTCCTCAATGCTTGAATTTCCGGCAAGCCGTTGAAATTACGCTTTCGTTTCCTCGGCGACGATGCGCTGTATATCGTCCCACTTTTTTTCCATATCCGCCGCGAGCTTGAACTGCGTTCGCGCGCGGTCAAGATTCTGCCCTTCGCGGTGAACAGAGAAGTACTTATCGCCGTCCAGATGGTCGGTCAGGAACCGCACGCCGCACTCGATCGTCATGGTTTTTGCGCCGAGAGGGAGAAGCTCCAGCTCTCTGGTCGTCAGGTTCGGGCACGCGCGGACGTACCCGCGCGTGAAAACGCGGAAGCGGCCGAGATCCATTTCCACCCTGGAAAGATCGCGCTCGTCCTCTGCTGCGGTCGAAGCACCGTAGCGGATGGCGTCGCCGAAATCGTACAGACTGGAGCCGGGCATCACGGTGTCCAGATCGACAACGCAGAGCGCCTTTCGCGTCTGCGCGTCGAGAAGGACGTTGTTGAGCTTCGTGTCGTTGTGCGTGACGCGCAGCGGAATTTCTCCGGCGGCGAGAGCGTTCTGAATGGTTGCCATCTCCGCTTCGCGCGCAAGAGCAAAGTCGATCTCCGGCTGTACAGCTGCGGCGCGGTGCGCAGCGTCACGCGCGATCGCTTCGCGGAAAAGCCGGTAGCGGTCGGGCGTGTTGTGGAAATTCGGAATGGTCTCGTGCAGCTTTTCCGCCGGAAAGTCGGAGAGAAGCTGTGCGAACGTGCCGAAGCCGACGGCGGCCTGATAAAAGTCCTCATCCGTCTCCGGTTGCTGGAGACAGATCGTACTGTCCACATAATCATATACGCGCCAGTATTCGCCTTTATAGCAGATGTGGGGCGCGCCGTCCGTTGTACGGATGAGCGCCATGACGCTGCGCGGATCGATGGACTTTGCGCGCAGAAACTCCGTTACCGCAGCGATATTTTCCGAAAGACCTTGTACGTTGCGGAAGGCGTGATGGTTGATCTTTTGCAGAATATACCGGCGCCCGGTTTCGGTCACAACGAGAAAGGTGACGTTGACGTGCCCGCAGCCGTAGTCTTCGCAGGAGACCGGCGCGCTGTCCAGCCGGAAGGCACGCAGAATGTTCGATTTATCCTGATCCATAACAGATGCTCCCTGTGAATTGTTCCTGTCTATTTTAGTCATTCCAGCGGAAGATAGCAATCCTTTTGTAAGAATTGTACAGGATTTTTCAAAAAAAGCCAAGCCGCGAAAAAGTACACCGGGATTCAACGAGACGCTTGACAGAGTACAGGAGAAAGATTATATTATCCGAACGACCGTTTGGTAGCGATGATTCAGATTATATACAAAGGAGATAACAATGAACGATTCATGGGAAGCACGTTTGCCGTATGCTATACTGTGCCTTGCCGTTCTGGCCCTTTTCTACGGTATCTATTTTACCAAGGTGCTGCTCCAAAAGTGCCGCGGCATCCAAACCCGGCAGATCGGGCGGCGGAAGGAAAAGACGATCCATACGGTGGAGCTTTGGATGAGCGCGGCAACGCTCGGCGTTGTGATCGCACAGCTTTTGTCGGTCGCGTTTGGATGGAGCATGCTTCCTGCCGGAGCGCGCTTCACCGGCTTCTGTACAGGACTGCTCGGCGATCTTATCTTCCTGCTCTCCGTTGTCTGTATGAAGGACAGCTGGCGAGCAGGGATCCCGGATACGGACAAGACGGAGCTCGTCACGACCGGCGTTTACCGCTTCAGCCGGAACCCGGCGTTCCTCGGGTTTGATTTTATGTACATCGGCGTTTTGCTCCTGTACTTTAATCCGCTGACGGCGGTGTTTACACTCTTCTCGATCGTCATGCTGCACATGCAAATATTACAGGAGGAGCGGTATCTCACCGCCGCCTTCGACGAAGCATATACGGACTACAAAAAGCACGTGTATCGGTATCTCGGCAGAAAATAAAACAAATAAGCAAAAGCGCGGGCACGTTGCCCGCACTTTTGCTTCCAAGATTCTAAACGGAGTCGATCAGTCTTTGCAGCTCAGCAAAGAAACCGACGGCAAATTGCTTGAATTCCTTCATGCTGGTTGAGAATGGGCGGAATTTGTTATAGCTCAGCCCTACAACGCCAAAGGCATGATCGACCTTTGTTCTCCGGCAATACTGGCTTATAAGCGGATCTTTTACGTGAATCGCCGACATAAAGGCAATGCCGCGCTTGTCTACGAGAACCGCACGCTGCTGCAGATCCATGTCGTTTGTTTCGTAAACCACATTGGGAGTGAAGCCGTGTTTTGCGTATACCGCGTCAATAGTATCTCTCATACCGCTGCCCTTGGGGGCAATGATGACAGGGTATGGTACAAGATCGTCCATAGTTACGTAGTCTTTTTTGAAAAGAGGGTGATCCGGCGGAACCATAACGCTGCCGGTATCGCGCAAAACGGTCACGGTTTCGATCATCTTTGACTCATCTTGCGTTATCGGCGGAAGCTCTATGGCAAAATCCGCTATGCCGGTGTTCAGCTTGGTAATAATGTCGCTTCTTGTGGCGTAACTCTCGGAAAGTACGCTTTTAGGAAAGCGATTCATGAACGAACTGTTGAGCGCGCTGAGATAGCCGGCGTTGTTATAGAGCAGTGTGGTTGTGAACTCCGCCTGATCTTGCAAGGCAAGCATATCCCCGATCAGGGCATTGGCTCGGTTCACAATATCCTTTGCGCCCTTATAAAAAAACTCACCGTTTGCGTTCAAAACAATACGGCGTTTGTTTATATCAAAAAGCTGCGAGCCAAGCTCTTCTTCCAGCCGGTTAATAACTTTGGTAACAAACGGCTGCGAAACGCCGAGCGTTTCGGCGGCTCTGGTTATGCTGCCGAGCTCGGCGGCAAGACAGAAATAGCGCAGGTCTTTCAGCTCCATATCTCATACCTCTGTCAATCGATTTATATCATTATAAATCTGCCGTGTCGGTGAAGTCAATAACCTGTTGGTTATGAACTTAATAGCGCAGGGAAGATATGAAGTTCGATTGACAAAGTATTATCTTTCTTTGCTTTCCTCCGTTATTATTTGTTTAGAGAGATTTAATAAAGATATGGGGGAAACACACATGGAAGAGAAAAGATATGATAAGTTCAATCGGCCGGGGTACGTGGAGCCGTTGAAACCGGAGACAGAATATACCTCACGCAAGGTGCAGGTGGACGGGATCACGCTCTACGACAGTGAAGCGGCGTTTCGCAAAAACTTTCTGAAAAAGCACTTGAAAAACACAGTTGATGTTGTGCGCTTTTCGTACATGATGGGAAAGCTGGCGGTAAAGCCGGTCATCGGGCCGATGATACGAAAATCGCTGGAGTGGCATTACCGGTATATCCATACGAATTCAGTGGTCGTTCCGATTGAGGTTGCAAAGGACATTATCCGCAATACGACGGATATCGCTGTATCGCCCTGTGTGTGCCGTACGGTGCAGGCGCATTGCGACAATCCCATCAACACCTGCTTTGGACTGAATTTTTACGGACAACTGAAAAAGAAGGCCGGCGAGCGCAGTGTCAGCGTTGATGAATGCCTCGCTGTTGCAGATATGGCGCACAAAAATGGCCTTATTGCAGTCATCGAGTCCTGCGTTCAGCCGTATCAGGACAATCTTTGCTTCTGCTGCACCTGCTGCTGTATGCCGCTTACGCTGAAGGAGAAATATCATGTCCCGTTTGTCAATTACAACGGTCCGTATCTCCCTGTTTACGAAGAGAACAAATGCACACATTGCGGAAAGTGTATAGAAGCCTGCCCGGTAAAAGCGATAGACTTTGATGAAAATGGGGTACACAAGCTCGACCTTGAACATTGCCTCGGCTGCGGATTATGCGAGAGTGCATGCCCGATACAAATAGGACGGATGGAGTATACCCCCTCGCGTGCCGTCCGCGTATCAGAGCCAAGCAAACTTCGCGTGTTTCTCTCTATCCTCTGGGTAAAAATTGTGTTTACACCGGGGGTATGGTTCTACAAGCTCTTTACCGGCAGCAAGATGTATCTTATGAAATCGGACCCCAGAGAGAAAGACATCATAAGCACGAAGCAGCCGGGCTACATCCACGGAGGCGAGAAATATGCGCCGCAAAACAGTGAAAAATAACGTAGAGAGCTTCTTGCATCTCTATTGCATCAGAAAAAGTGAAAATGCAAAAGCGCGGGCATCCTGCCCGCGCTTTCTGCAAATAAAAATCGAGTGTTCTCAAGGAAAGATCCCTTAAGAACACTCGAAGTGGTCCGAGTGACTGGACTTGAACCAGCGGCCTCCTGAACCCCATTCAGGCGCGATACCAAACTTCGCCACACCCGGATTTCTAACAGCTTTGTTATACTACCACAAGGTGTGAGCAATTGCAAGTCTTTTTTTACGATTCCTGCGGATTTTCTGCCGTACCGATGTCGCGGTAGAGCGAAACGAAGGTTTCGAGGCAGATATTGTTCTCGGTGATATACTTCGCAGCCTCCACGCCGACATAGCGGAAGTGGAACGGCTCATACATAACGCCGGTGATCGGCTCCATGCCGTCGGGGAAGCGCAGGATGAAGCCAAACTCCTGACAATGCGCGTTCATGTACTGGAACATGGCGGTGTTTTCAATGGAGCGGTTTTTCGTCGGATAGTAGATATCCGTGATATCACAGCAGAGGCCGGTCTGGTGCTCGCTGTGACCGGCGGGCATGGTGATGTAGTAGCCCTGGCTGTCCTTGCCGTCGGATACGCCGTTGTTCTGGCAGACGCGGATAAAGTTTGCGGCCTGCTCGGAATAGCTCCGGTAGCCGGAAGAGAGATAGACGGAGAGCCCCTGCGCGCGAGTATCCGCCGCCATCGCAGCGAGCGCGTCGGCAATGCGGCTGTCTACGAGCTGGCCTTCAAGCGTTACGAGCTCCGGCGGCGCGTACTCGGCGATAGAGTTATCCGCGTTTGCGAGGATATACTCCCAGCTGTTGATATCAATGTCCGGCGGCTCGGGCAGACCGAGTGCCGCGGCGCGGCCGGCAGGGGAGTCCGGATCCGGTGTCGGTTCGGGTGTCGCGGTCGGCTCCGGTGTTGCCGTGGGTTCCGGCGTGGGAGACGGCTCCGGGGTAACGTCCGGCGTGGCGGTGGGTACCGGCGTCGCCATGGACTCCCGAAGCGCGGCGGCGTCAGAGGCCTTGGCCGCGCTGACGCGCAGAACCATCAGCACCGCGCACAGAAGCAATAAAAGGATCATGACAATGATCCCGATCATCTTTCGCGTGTTCATGTTATTCCTCTTCCATGTTTCTTTTGAGTTTTTCGAGCGCCTTTTTCTCCAGCCGCGATACATAGGAACGGGAGATGCCGCAGCGCTTGGCCGTCTCGCGCTGCGTGAGCGCAGCGCCGCCATTGAGGCCGTAGCGGAGCCGGAGAATTTCGGCTTCACGCTCGTCGAGCACATCGTCGATCATTTCCGAGAGGCGGCGGCAGAGATCGGTCTGCACGATGCGCTCGGACATGTCCTCCTCGTCGGCCAGAACGTCCATCAGCGAAAGGGAGTTGCCGTCGGAGTCGGTGTCGATGGAATCCGAAAGCGAAAGATCGCCCGCGCTTTTCCGGCTGCCGCGGAAATGCATGAGCACTTCGTTTTCAATGCATCGGGAAGCGTAAGTCGCAAGGCGCACGCCCTTGTCCGGGCGGTACGTGGAAACGCCTTTAATGAGTCCCACCGTTCCAATGGAGATGAGATCGTCCTGGTCGCTTTCACTCGTATAGTATTTTTTGATGATGTGTGCCACAAGACGCAGGTTGTGTTCGATGAGCGTGTTCCGGGCTTCCAAATCCCCCTGCATCCAGCGCTCCACACAGCGCCGCTCCTCCTTGGCGGGCAGCGGCCGCGGAAAAGAGCCGGAACCGGCGCCGAGCCGCAGCGAGAGAAACGCGCCGTTGAGCAGCAGTAGAAACGCACTTGCCAGCATACAAAAACCTCCCTTAACGGATGGTTCATTGTATTCCGGCGCGGATTGTCCCTATGTGTCGGGACAATCCGGCATTATTTTCCCGCTTTGCTGTTGAGCCAGCTCAGAACGTCCTCGTAGACCTCGGCGCGGTTCGTTTCGTTGAGCATTTCGTGCCGTCCGCCGTGGTAGAGCTTCATGGTAACGTCCTTCATGCCCGCCTTGAGGAAGCACTTGTAGGCGCGGATCACGCCGCGTCCCTGCTCGCCGACGGGGTCGCAGTCGCCGGAGACGAACAGGATCGGCAGATCCTTTTTCATCCGGGCGATGTTCTTCTGCTTCGTGATGAATGCGATGCCGTTCATCATGTCGTGCAGCAGTCCCGCCGTCGGGATGAAGCCGCAGAGGGGATCCTCATTATAGAGATCAACGGCGGCCTCGTCGCGGCTGAGCCAGTCGCTGGCGGTGCGGGGATTTTCGAATTTGTCGTTGTAGCTGCCAAAGGCCATTTTGTTGAGGAAATCGCTCTTGTGCATCGCGCCGTTCCGGCGAATGTCGAGCGCACTCATCGCCTTGCCTGCGGAAACGAGGGCGGGACTCTGGTGACCGGTGCCGCTGATGACGGCGCCATCCAGCCCGGTACGGAAGCGAATGAGGTAAGTGCGTGTCAGGAACGAGCCCATGCTGTGGCCGAAAATGAAGTACGGCTTGCCGGGATACTTTGCCGCCGTCTTGTCGTGCAGCGAGCGGATATCCTGCACCGCCTTCTCCCAGCCGTTCTCCTCGCTGAAAAAGCCGAGATGGGCCTCGTCCGGCGCGCTTTTTCCGTGGCCAAGCTGGTCATGCATCACAACGATGAAGCCGTGCTCGGTGAGAAACGTGGCAAAGGCGTCATACCGGGCGATGTGCTCGGCGATGCCGTGTACAATCTGAACGATGCCGACGGGCTCTCCCTCCGGGAGATATTCGCGCGCAGAGAGTGCCGTCTGACCGTCCGAAGATAAAAATGTAAATTCCGACATACGTGCCATAGCCAAAGATCCTTTCTTGTGCTATAATGCCTATATTACAAAATATATTATATACAATTCCCGGCGAAAATCAAGGAGGTTATCCCATGAGCCAGCACGTTATCGCCCTTGACCAGGGGACGACAAGCTCCCGCGCCATCATCTTTGATGTGAACGGGAAGGTCGTGTCGCTCTCGCAGCACCCCTTCGCGCAGATCTATCCGCAGCCCGGCTGGGTGGAGCACGATCCGATGACGATCCTCTATACGCAGCTCGAATCACTCTCGGAAGCGTTCCGCACGAGCGGCCTTTCTGCCGCGGACATTGCCGCCATCGGCATCACCAACCAGCGCGAAACAACAATCGTCTGGGAAAAGGAGACGGGGCGGCCCGTATACAACGCCATCGTATGGCAATGCCGCCGGACGGCGACGCTGTGCGAGGAGCTGCGGCGCGAGGGATGGGAAGAGAAGATCCGCGAAAAGACCGGCCTTTTGATCGACGCCTATTTCTCCGGAACGAAGCTGCGCTGGATCCTTGACAATGTCCCCGGAGCAAGAGAGCGCGCCGAGCGCAGCGAGCTGCTTTTCGGCACGGTGGACACGTGGCTCATCTGGAATCTGACCGGTGGGCGCGTCCATGTGACGGACTACAGCAACGCCTCCCGTACCATGCTCTTTAATATACATACGCTGCAATGGGATGCGGAGCTCTGTGAAGCGCTGCGTATCCCGATGTGCATGCTCCCGAAGCCGGTGTCAAACTCCGAGGAGTACGGCACGATCGATTCGCATATGCCGGGGCTTGAAGAACTCTCCGGTACCCCGATCTGCGGCGCGGCAGGCGACCAGCAGGCGGCGCTGCTTGGGCAGGGCTGCATTCATCCGGGCGAGGCGAAAAACACCTACGGCACCGGCTGCTTTGCCATGATGAATACGGGAACGAGCGTTCCGGTGAGCCGAAGCGGGCTTCTCTCGTGCGTCGCGTGGAACATCCGCGGCGAGACGAATTACTGCCTCGAGGGCAGCGTCTTTAACGCCGGGAGCACCGTGCAGTGGATGCGCGATGAACTGCATCTCATCTCCTCGGCGGAGGAAACCCAGGCACTTGCCGAGTCTGTGCCGGATAACGGCGGCGTGTATCTCGTTTCGGCATTTACCGGCCTCGGCGCGCCGTATTGGGATATGTATGCGCGCGGCACGCTCGTCGGCATCACGCGCGGCACGACGCGCGCACATGTTGTCCGCGCCGGGCTCGAGGGCATTGCCTACCAGGTGCGCGATCTCATTGAGGCAATGGAAAAAGATGCGGGAGCCCCCATGCAGATTCTTCGTGTGGACGGCGGCGCTTCCGTCAACCATTTTCTCATGCAGTTTCAGGCGGACGTTCTCCGCTGCCCGATCGACCGCCCGGTCATGGTGGAGACAACGGCGCTCGGCGCAGCGTTTCTTGCCGGACTGCACGCCGGAGTGTGGTCGGACATCGGCGACATCGCCCGTATCCGCGAGTCGGCGCACATTTTCCGCCCGAAAATGGACGCCGAGTGCGCCCGCAATCTCTGCGCGCGCTGGCACAAAGCGGTAGAGCGCGCGAGAGACTGGGAGTAACTTGTTTTTTCTGAAGAGATATAGTATAATACCATTTCAGGCAATTTGAACTTGGTTAGGAGAGTATGTCCATGCCATCGTTTTCGGAATATTACTGGGCGGGACGCCGCGGCCATCTGATCGGCGTCGGCGGCGTATCCATGTCGCCTCTGGCGGAAGTCCTCGCGGAAGCGGGACTTGTGATCACCGGTTCGGATATGAACGAGGGGGCGAACGTGGCGCATCTGCGCTCGCTCGGCATCCCTGTGTTTATTGGGCACCGCGCGGAAAACATTCCGGCGGACGCCGAATTTGTTGTCCGCACCGCCGCCGTGCATGACGAAAACCCGGAGATTGTTGAGGCGCACCGCCGCGGCATTCCCGTGTTCGAGCGCACGCAGGCGTGGGGAGCGATCATGAAGGACTACCGAAATTCGCTCTGCATTTCCGGTACGCACGGCAAAACGACGACGACCTCCATGTGCACGCACATCCTCATGGCCGCCGAGCGCGACCCGACCGTTATGATCGGCGGAACGCTCCCGCTTCTCCACGCCGGTCACCGCGTCGGCGCGGGCGATACGATCGTGATGGAGGCGTGCGAATACTATAATTCCTTCCACGCATTTTCGCCCACCGTGGCGGTCATACTGAACATCGAGGCCGACCATCTCGACTTCTTCAAGGATCTTGAGGATGTGAAGGCGTCGTTCCGAAAGTTCGCCTCGCTTGTCCCGGAGAGCGGGTACATCATCGCAAACGCCGAGGACAAAAACTCCATGGATGCGCTCGCGCCGCTCGGCCGCGATATCTTCACATTCGGTCTGAACAAGGGCGCGGACGTTTACGCCGCCAACATCGTGCAGCACGGCGCGGAGACGGAATTTGACGTCATTTACTGCGAAGAGGTGTTCACGCACGTGAGCCTTCGTGTCCCCGGCATCCATAACGTGAAAAACGCGCTTGCCGCTTCCGCGGCGGCGATCTGTCTCGGATGCAGCCCCGCGGCCATCCGCTACGGTCTCGCCGGCTTCTCCGGCGCAAACCGCCGGTTTGAGTTCAAGGGCAAGTACAACGGTGCAGATGTTTACGATGATTACGCTCACCATCCGGGCGAACTGAAAGCGCTGCTGGACGCCATTGAAACACTCGGCTACAAGCGCACGATCGTCGTGTTCCAGCCGCATACATACTCCCGCACGCAGGCGCTTTTCAGCGACTTCATCGAGCAGCTCCGCCGTCCGGACGTATGCTATCTCGCGGAGATTTATGCCGCGCGCGAAAAAAACACCATCGGCATCTCGTCGGCGGACATCGCGCGCGAGCTTCCGAACGGTATTTTCTTCGCAGACAACGCCGAACTCGAAAAAACGCTGCGTGCCACGGCCAGCCCCGGTGATATCATTCTTACGGTTGGCGCGGGCGATGTGTACAAGATCGGTGAACGCCTCGTTGCCGAGGGAAAGGAAAAGGCATGACGCGAGGGGAAATGAAGCTGCGCGCCCGCAGTCTTATAAGTACGACACGCCCGCATCCCTGCCTCGTGACACTGGCGCTGCTGGTGTTCATATGGCTCGTCAACTATCTGGCGCAGAAGATCGGCGGGCAGCCGATATTGATCGACTTGAACGCGGTTGAAGCGCTCGATTACCAGAACATGGTTCGTATCGAGCTTTCCAACGCGGAATTTGTCCCGACAGCCATTCTGGTCCTTTTTCAGATGCTCATTATTGTTCTCTCCTACGGCTATACCGCCTACACGCTCCACATCGTGCGCGGCGAGACCTCCGGCTACGGCAATCTGCTTGATGGCTTCGGCATCGCGTGGCGCGGTATTGCGCTGACGCTTCTGATCGACGCGCTCGTCGTGATCGCCTCGGTGGCGCTTCTCATCCCCGGCCTCATCCTTTCGTATGCCTATGGTATGGCAACGTATTTGCAGGTCGATCATCCCGACTGGTCGCCGATCCGCTGCATGCGCGAGAGCCGGATCATGATGCGCGGCCATAAATGGGAGCTTTTCGTGCTGCAGCTGAGCTTTATTGGCTGGCAGATCCTCGCGACGATCCCGGTCGTCTCCATTTTTGTAAAGCCCTATGTTTCCATCACCGAGACCGTGTTCTACGAAAATCTCTGCACGGCGATGCCGCAGCCGCCGTATGATTTTTGAAAACGATAATACCGGCTGGCGTATACCAGCCGGTATTCCTGTAAAAGAGGAGAGGATATACTATGAAGAAAATTGCCGTTATCACCGGTGCGTCGAGCGGCATGGGCCGCCGCTTCGCAGAAACCGTGCAGGAATTCGGAACGTTTGACGAGATTTGGGCGATCGCCCGGCGGACAGACCGGCTGGAAGAGCTGAAAAGCCGTACGGCGTTCCCGGTGCGTGTCATTTCGCTCGATCTTTCCGACGAGGCATCGTATGAGGTCTATGCCTCGCTCCTGCGTGAGGAACAGCCGGAGGTCGGCCTTCTCATCAATGCGAGCGGCTTCGGAAAATTCCGTGCCGTGATGGACACGCCGCTCGAAGTGAATCTCAACATGGTCGATCTCAACTGCAAAGCGGTCATGGCGCTCTGCCAGCTCACGGTGCCGTATATGCCGTCCGGCAGCCAGATCATCAACATCGCTTCCGTTGCGGCATTTCAGCCGATCCCGTATATCAACGTTTACGGCGCGACGAAAGCACTTGTTCTGCACTACAGCCGCGCACTCAACCGCGAGCTCAAAAAACAGGGCGTGCGCGTGATGGCGGTTTGCCCGTTCTGGACCAAGACCGAGTTCTTTGACCGCGCCGTGGCGAGCGGAGAAAAGCCGGTCGTCAAGAAATACGTTGCCATGTATAAGCCGGAAGAGATCGTTTCCCAGGCGTGGAAGGACGCAAAGAAGGGCAAGGACATGAGCAAATGCGGCTTTAAGGCACGCATGCAGGCGCTTGGCGTGAAGCTCCTCCCGCACAGTATGGTGATGGATACCTGGCTCCGTCAGCAGGAACTCGATTGAAAAGCAAAGAAATACCGGGGCCGCACGGTCATGTTGGCTGTGCGGCCCCGGTTTGCGTTAAGCATTTCAGGTGTTTTCGCTTCTGCGGCGGCGGTGTCCGCGCCCGCGGCGGCGGCTCTGCGTCGCCTTGTCGCGGTAGAATTTCTCCATCTCGTCGTCGGCGCGGTAAACGATACGGTTCACCGACCAGCTGTCGTTTTCCGTTTTGCGGAACTTGAGCCGGACAAGGAATTTGCGGTGCTCTTCGCATGTGCCGATCGTCATATACCGCCGGTCACCCTGATTGACCCAGCGCGTCAGCTCCAGCGGCTCGCCGCAGTCGGGGCAGACGGCGCTTGTGACCTCCGTGTCCAGAAACGCCTCAGAACGGGAATTGTACCTGGTGAAGGCGCGGTGCTCGAGCGCGTCGGGCTCGTCGTTGTGGTGCTTATCCTCCGGCAGACGTGTGGCGAGAAGGGAGGTGGCGTTGTCGTATTGCTCGAGTCCCGCGGCAAAGTCGAGCTTTGAACAGACGAGCGCCGTGTTGTAGGCGTCGCCAAGCGCGTCGTGCGCTACGCGGGTCTGTTCAATGGCGAAATGTTCCATCGCTGTGGCAAGAGACTTCTGATTTTTATCTCCGCCGGTCTGGATATTGTAGATGAGCTGGAGATTGATCCAGTCCGCGATCCAGTCCCAGTCGAGATCGTGGATGATGATGTTCTGTTCCATGATCCGCCGGTCATCGTACCCCCAGGTGACAAACACCGGATCCTCGCCGCACCACTCGCGGAAGCGCTCGAACACGGTGGGGAAGGTGTCGCCGTGGCTGAGCCGCTCCTTATCGATGCCGGTCAGCTTTTTGACTTTGTAGTGCATGCTGCGGAAGTAGATGGGCCGCACGTCGGACTGAAACTCCTCCGCGGGGCAGAAATCATCGTCGAGCTTCACCGCGCCGATCTGAATGATCTCGCCGCTCAGATGGATGGGGAGACGGTTGAATACGGAGGCGTTGGAGCTCATAGCCTGGTTCCACTCCAGGTCAAGGACAATATAGGACATTCGGATTACCGACCTTTCTTATAACCAAATCATTATACCAACGCAGCAGAGAAATAACAATCCCCTTTTTCCGGAAAAATGATCCCCAACGGCAGACAAAACGTGCAGAACACATTTTTTGCAGAGCAAAAAGCAAATATTGTGTTTCCATTCTCCCGTGAGTGATGTATAATAAAACGAATTGCAAACATGGGAGGCATGACTCATGTACATAGCTGTTATCTGCGGCGGACTGAGTGCCGAGCGAGACGTTTCCATCAGCTCGGGGACGGGCGCGGCGCGCGCGCTGCGAGAGCGCGGACACAAGGTCGCGCTGGTCGATCTCTTTCTCGGAAATCCCTCGGCAGTAGAGAATCCCCGCGGCGCCTTTACCTCTGACGCCGGTGACTCTGTTTACTCCGTCCGGGAGACCGAGCCCGATCTTGACATGATCCGCGCCCAGCGCGGCGGCGATGGGCTGATCGGCCCCGGCGTGATCGAGATCTGCCGCGCGGCGGACATTGCGTTCCTCGCGCTGCACGGCGCGGAGGGCGAGAACGGGAAGCTGCAGGCCTGTCTGGATCTTTACGGCGTGCCATATACCGGCAGCGGATATCTCGGCAGCGCGCTTGCCATGGATAAGGAGCTGAGCAAGATCCTTTTCCGCGACAGCGGCATCCCCACGCCCCTGGGCGTTACGCTCCGCCGCGGCGACGCGGTACCGGAGAGCATTGGCTTTCCGTGCGTCGTGAAGCCCTGTTCTGGCGGCTCGTCCGTCGGCACGAGCATCGTTACCGAGCCGGAAAAGCTCGCCGGTGCGCTCGATGAAGCATTTTCGTGTGACGATGCGGTGCTGGTGGAGAAATACATCCGCGCCCGCGAACTGACCGTCGGCGTGATGGACGGCCGTGCCATGGCAGTCATTGAGATCATTCCCAAAACCGGGTTTTATGACTATAAGAACAAGTATCAGGCGGGACTCACCGAGGAGATCTGCCCCGCGCCGATCAGCGCGGAGGACACCAAGCGCGTGCAGCGCCTCGCCGAGCGCGTATACGAGGCGCTCCATCTTGAAGCCTATGGCCGCGTTGATTTCCTGATGGACAAGACGGACGGCGAGCTTTACTGCCTCGAAGCCAACACGCTCCCCGGCATGACGCCGACGAGCCTTATCCCGCAGATGGCGGCGGCTGAGGGTATGGACTACGGCGAGCTGTGCGAAAAGATCATTGAAGTATCTTTGAAGAAGTATAAGAAATGAACGGAATGACGATCGGCGAAATGCTCCGCGCCTGCCGCGGCGAATGGCAGGGAAACGAAGAAACACTCAATAAAGCACCTTCTTCCATTGTGACCGACAGCCGGCAGACGGGGGAGGGAAGTCTCTTTCTCGCGCTGCGCGGCGAGCGGACGGACGGACATAAGTATATCCCCGACGTGCTGCAAAAGGGTGCGCTCGCAGTGCTGTGCGAGGAGCATGGCGCATCGGGCGAGCCGCGCATCGTTGTGCCGGATACGCTTGCGGCCATGCAGCAGATTGCCGCGGCAAGCCGGAAGCGGTGGAATATCCCGTTTATCGGCGTCACCGGCAGCGTCGGCAAGACGACGGCGAAGGAAATGCTCGCTGCCGCACTCTCCGGGAAATACGAGGTATTCAAAACGCCGGGCAGCATGAACGGACAGATCGGCATTCCGGTTTCGCTTATCGGCCTGCACGGAGACTATGACGTTGCGGTGATCGAAATGGGCGTCTCCCTCTTCGGGGAGATGACGCGCCTTACGAATATGGTACACCCCGATATGGCGGTGTTTACGAACATCGGCGATGCGCACCTTGAAGCGCTCGGCGACCGCCCCGGCATCCTGCGGGCAAAGTCGGAAATTTTGTTGGGCATGAAGGACGACGCCGTCATCTTCGCCAATGGCGACGACGCGCTGCTCTCCAAGGCCAATTTTGGGCGGAAAACCGTCCTCTTTGGTCTCGGCGAAAACTGCGCCGTCCGCGCTGCGGACGTGCAGCAAAACGGTGAGAGCCTTTCCTGCCGTATTCTGGCAGAGGGGCGTGACTTCGCCGTGACCGTCCCGGCCTACGGCACATATATGATCTATTCGGTGCTCTCCGCAGCGGCGGTATCGCTGGAGCTTGGTCTATCGGACGAGGAGATCGCGCGCGGTCTCGCCCGGTATGAAACGGTCGGCCGCCGCTCCCGCGTCGTCAAGACCGGGTACTGCACGCTTGTGGACGACTGCTATAATGCGAACCCGACGTCCGATTGCGCGGCGATCGACTCGCTCTCGTCGCTTGGCGGACGGCGTGTGTGCATCCTCGGTGACATGCTGGAGATGGGGGAGAACGCCCCAGCGCTCCACCGCTCGGTCGGCGAATACGCTGCGGCGCACGGCGTCGATCTTGTAATCACGCAGGGCGAGCTGGCAAAGCACATTGCCGAAGGCGCGGGAGAGACCGGCATCTATTTTCGGGATCGCGCCGAGTTGCTCTCCAAGCTGACGGAGCTCATTCGGCCGGGCGATGCGGTGCTCGTCAAAGCCTCCCACGGCGCACATTTCGAGGAAATTTCGGAAGCCGTCAAGCAGCTCACCGTATAAAATACGCCTCGCAGAGTTTGCTCCCGCAGGAGCAAAAAAGATTTAAAGCATTTTTGCCGGCGACATGTGCGTCGGCAAAAATACTTCTCGGCTCGCAAACGTGCGAGCGTAGCGAGTGCGCTGCGGCGAGCCGCAGCTTTTTCAAACGAGAGCCCAGCGTAGCGGGTCTCGTTTGAGAGCTTGCCAATTTGGCAAGCTCAAAATCCTGTGCTCCGGCACAGGATTTTTTGTAACGAAACGGATAAAACGCGCACTTATATACGACGAAACGGAAAGAAGGGCGGCACGGATGCAGAGCATGGAAGAAATCTATAGACAGCACGCGCAGACGGTGTACCGCTATCTCCTTGCCCAGACGCGCAGTGCTGATCTCGCGGAGGAACTGACGCAGGAAACGTTTTATCAGGCCGTGCGCACCGCCGGACAGTACCGCGGCGAGGGAAAGGTTACCACGTGGCTCTGCGGCATTGCGAAGAATGTTTGGCGGACGTATCAGCGCCGCCATCCGCCGGAAGAGGAGCTGGATGAAGCGGCTGTTGCTCCGGATTCGCCGGATGAAGCGTTTCTTGCACGGGAATCGCAGGTTGAGCTTCTGCGGAAAATGCAGACGCTTGGAAGTGATGCGCGCGAGGTGATGTATCTTCGTATTTTCGGCGCACTCTCGTTCCGGGACATCGGCGAAATATTATCCCATACGGAAAACTGGGCGCGTGTTACGTATTACCGCGGCAGGGAAGCGCTGCGAAAGGAGCTGGAAAAAGAAGATGAAAAATGATCTGAGCTGTGAGGTCGTCCGCGATCTTCTGCCCTCGTATCTTGACGGCGTTGTGAGCGATGAGACAAAAGCTGCGGTGGAGCGGCATGTGGAGGAATGTCCGGACTGCCGCGAGACCCTGCGCCGGATGAAAGAGCCGGAGGAGACCGCGCCGGCAGAGGGGAAGGAGATCGACTATCTCAAAAAGGTACGCCGCCGGAACTCACGTAAAGTGACTATCATTGTGTCGGTCGTTGTGCTGCTCGCGCTGGCCGTGACGGCACGGATATTATTTAAGGGTTTTCCCGCCGACCCGAGCTCGCTCGCAGCGGTCGTCACGGTAAGAGATGGTACGGTGCGCCTGACCGGCACATTTTTTGACAGCGGCATGGGTCTCGCGCGGGCGAGTACCAAACAGGACGAGAGCGGAGCTGTGGAGATGAATATCTATGTTACGCCGCTTGTATCTCCCAAGAATAGGGATTTTACCTGGGAATACCCGACTACGGGAGAGGTCACCAGCGTCTCCGTCAACGGCCTTGTCCTCTGGGAGAACGGCGAGTCCATCGACTGGCTCACGGCGAAGCTGTATGAGGCGAAGAACCCTTATGTCGGCGACATGAGCGCGAATGCCAATATTGCCTCGCTCCTCCGCGTTTCGAACCGCGTCGGCAGCTTCACAAACGAGCTGCAGACGGATACAGAACCCTACGGCTGGACGCTTCTTCTGGACGACCCCGTTGCGGTGGAGAATGAAAAGGACGTAAAAGACGAAATGCAAAAGTGCTCCTGCGTCCTGCTCGCGGAGATTGAAAATCTCGGCAGCGTCACATGGAAGTATGATACCGAAGCAGGGAAGGAGACGTTCACCGTCACGACCGCGGATGCCTCAAAGCTGGCAGGACAGGATATCAAAACCTGCGCCGTCTCCGCTTCCGAGCTTCAGAAGCTTTTGAATATTCTCGGTTTTTAAACGAAATAGAAAGAACCCCTGCATGGCCTTTTGAACCATGCAGGGGTTTTGTCGTTGAAGCTTAGATCAGGTGGAAGGCGATGATCAGGCCGGAGAACACGATGGAAACCGTGGAGCAGAGCTTGATCAGAATGTTCAGGGACGGGCCGGAAGTATCCTTGAACGGGTCGCCGACGGTGTCGCCGACAACGGCAGCCTTGTGCTGCTCGCTGCCCTTGCCGCCGTGGTGGCCGCCCTCGATATACTTCTTCGCGTTGTCCCAGGCGCCGCCGGCGTTGGACATGAACACAGCCATCGCGAAGCCGGTGACGGACACACCGCCGAGCAGACCGACAACGCCGGTGGGCCCGAGGATGAGACCGGTGGCCAGAGGCACGATAATGGCGAGCAGAGCCGGAGCGACCATCTCATGAAGAGCGCCCTGCGTGCAGAGCGAGACGCACTGCGCATAGTCAGGATCGGCCTTGTATTCCATGATACCGGGGATCTCCTTGAACTGACGGCGGACTTCCACAACGATAGACTGCGCCGCACGCTGCACAGCGCTCATGGTGAACGCGGAGAACACGAACGTGAGCATCGCGCCAATGAAGAGGCCGACCAGAACGGTGGGGCTCGTAAGCGTGAAGTTGAGGATCTCATCCGTGCCGTCCTGCACGATGTTGACGTAGGAGACAAGCAGCGCGAGAGCGGTCAGAGAAGCGGAGCCGATCGCGAAGCCCTTGCCGGTGGCGGCGGTGGTGTTGCCGAGAGAGTCGAGAGCGTCGGTGCGCTCGCGGACTTCTTCGGGGAGACCGGCCATCTCGGCGATGCCGCCGGCGTTGTCGGCCACGGGGCCGTAAGCGTCGGTCGCGAGAGTGATGCCGAGCGTGGAGAGCATGCCGACGCCGGCGATGCCGATGCCGTACAGACCCTTGTTGAAGGCCTCGGTGAAGTGACCGGCGCCGTCAACGATCGTCTTGGAGCCGCCCGCGGCAAAGTAGCTGATGAGAACGGCGGCGGCAACGATCAGAATGGAGGTCAGCGTGGACTTGAGACCGAGGGAGATGCCGCCGATGATGATCGTGGCAGAGCCGGTCTCGGAAGCCGCGGCGAGCTCCTGGGTGGGCTTGTAGGTGTCGGAGGTGTAATACTCGGTGAAGTAGCCGATGGCGCAGCCGCCGATCAGGCCGCAGAGGATGGCGACGTAAACGCCCCAGCCCGCGTTGCCGAGAATGATGTAGCAGAGGGGGGCAGCGAGCACGGCGGCGAGAATGGCCGCGGTGTAGGTGCCGGTGCGGAGGCTCTTGAGCAGGGCCTGCTGAGAGGCGTTTTCCTTCGTCTTGACGAGGAACGAGCCGATGATGGAGCAGATGATGCCGACAACGGCGAGAGCCATGGGCAGCAGCATACCGGCAAAGCCGTAGCCGCCGACGGCGCTCAGCGCGAAGGTGGCGAGAATGGAGCCGACGTAGGACTCGTACAGGTCAGCGCCCATACCGGCGACGTCGCCGACGTTGTCACCGACGTTATCGGCGATGGTGGCGGGGTTGCGCGGGTCATCCTCGGGGATACCGGCTTCAACCTTGCCCACAAGGTCGGCACCGACGTCCGCGGCCTTGGTGTAGATACCGCCGCCGACGCGGGCGAAGAGCGCCATGAAGGAAGCGCCCATGCCGTTCATGACCATGATGTTGCCGAGCAGCACGGGATCGTCGATGCCGAAGGCGTAGCGGAGCAGGAAGAACCAGATGGTGATATCCAGCATGCCGAGGCCGACGACGGTGAAGCCCATAACGGAACCGGAGGAGAACGCCACGCGGAGACCCTTGTTCAGGCTCTCGGAGGCGGCCTGCGCGGTACGCGCGTTGGAGTTCGTGGCGATCTTCATGCCAACGAGACCGGCGAGCATCGACCAGATGCCGCCCGTGACGAACGCGAACGGGGTAAACTTGGAGAGCATTTTGCCGTTGGAGGCAAAAGCGATCACCAGCAGTACCACGAACACGACGGCGAAGACCTTGAGAACGGTGGTGTACTGACGCTTCAGATAAGCGTTGGCACCCTCACGGATGGAAGCGGCAAGCTTCTGCATCTTTTCGGTGCCTTCGGAATAGCCCATGACTTTCTTTGCCTGAAGAACAGCAAAGAGACCGGCAACGACAGCACCGACGAAGCCGATCCAAAACAGTTTGTCCAATTACTTCACTCCTCAAATTATTTTTTTGCTAAAGGGATCAGGGCAGAGGTAAATTTTACAGGAAGAAACGAATTTTTTCAATACCGTTTTTTTCAAAAACGATTTCTTAACAAAAAATTAGCCTGCAAATCAATTGCAGGCTAATCGGAAACGTTTCATTTGTTTAAAATGTATACCGAAATATTCAACACTCCGGCGAAAACAAGCCACAAAAGATAGGGAATGTTCAGTTTCCCTGCGATGGGACGGATATTTCCGAACCGGATCGTCATTGCCGCGGCGAGAGCGAGCAGCAGAAGAAGCCAGAAAAAGGCTGTGAGCCGCAGTCCCCAGGCGAAGAAAAAGATCGACCACCAGAAATTGACGAAGAGCTGCGCCCAGTACGTGAAAAGCGCGTCGCGGGACTCCTTCGTTTTCTCGCCGGCGATCATCGCTGCGCTGACGGCCATTAAAATATACAATAGTGTCCATGTCGCCGGAAACACCCAGCCTGGCGGGGCGAACGGCGGCTTTTTCAGATGCGAAAAAACCTCCATGCCGCCGCGGGAGAGGAGTGCTGAAAGGCCGCCGACGCCGAGTGTCCCTGCGATGTAGCCGGCATAGCGCAGAATGTCCCGTTTCTTTTCCCCGCTGAGATTCATGAAAGCGCACCTCCGTTGTTCTCTCCGGGACAAGTATATGTGCCCTGCGGCGGTCTTATGCCGAAAACGCTTTTTCCAGATGCTTCTGCTCAAAGCGTGTCAGCGCCCGGAAATCCACAAAGGGACGGTATTTTGCCTCCAGCGCGTCGTGCAGCTCCTTTGCCCGGCGTAGCGCGGCGCACGCTTCCGTTGTGAGCGAGCGGCGCAGCGCGGCGGCGTGGCGGACTTCCTTTCGCTGCGCTTCGGAAAGCTCCGCTGCCGCGTCGAGCCGGAAATGCCGCGCGGCTTTGCCGTCAAAACGAAAATCGGCGGATACCGCAACGAGCGCGAGACCGTCCTCCGGCAGAAGGAGCGCCGCGAGCTTGGAGGGATCGACCGGATCGGGGCAGATGATACGCGGCGCACCAAGGGAGCGCGATCGCTCCCGTACTGTTTGCAAAAATTCATCCGCGAGACCGAGTTCGTTATCGAGCGTATACACCCGCCCGAACGATGCGGCGGTCTCCGAGAGCAGTACCGCGCCGCGGCAAGTATAGGCAGAGAGAAAGCGCCGCGTTTCGCCGCCTATGTCCGAGCGCTGAATAGTCTTCTCCGCAAATGCTCTGGCACGCTCCCGTACGCGCGTTTTCGCTTCCTCCGTGATGATGCCCGGAATACTGCTGGGCGAGACGAGCATTGCTGCGTGCAGCATGTTGTAGGCGCGCGCGTACTCCTGCCGGTACGCGGGGAAAAAGGCCGCGAGTTCCGCCGCTGTTTCCGGGGGAATGGGACGATAGAACGCGCTGAGATCAAGATATTTTCCCGAAGCGCCCGGAACGGCGGGTTCCTGCACGTGCGGCGACGTGGCGTCTACGTACCCGAGTTTCTTTTCCGGGATGAATATGCCGTCGAGCGAATCGGGATCGCCGGAGCATAGAATGGTTTCAACGGTGAGCCCCGCACTTTCTGCGCGCTCGGCGGCGCGGCGCATGAGCGTGGACTTCCCGTTGCCGGGACCGCCTTTGATGTACCAGAAAAAAGAGCCGTTACCCGGATTGGTAAACTCCGGATAGAGCGAGACGAACCCCGCGCCGGTGTTCGCGCCGAGGAAAAACTGCCGGGAATTATTTTGTTCCATAACGATGCACACCCTTTCCGTTTATTATGGTATGCAGGAAAACGGAAACGCGACGCAAAAGACACTTGATATTTTTCCGCGCATCCGATATAATAACAAAGCGGTCTTTGGCAAGGCTGCACTAGTCGGGGAGCCAGCGGTGCCCTGTAGCCTGCAATCCGCTACAGCAGGGATGAATTCCTCTCCGAGGGTATGCGATGTGTCGTCTGGCGGCAGTAAGTGGCGCTGACGGTCTGGTCTCGCGCAACACAGCCCCGTGAACCATGTCAGGCGGGGAACCGAGCAGCATTAAGCGGATCGCTGTGTGTGCCGTGAGGGTGCCGGACCTGAGCCGGCTGCTGTTGCACCGGGCATACCGCATCATTCAAGGAAAGGTGTGCAGTCTTGCCAAGGATCGCTTTCTATTTTCCCAAAAACGGAGAGATGGATTTTGTACGAAGCTCTGTACCGGAAATACCGGCCGAAAACCTTTGACGATGTGGTGGGGCAGCCGTTCATTACCGAAACGCTCAAGACCCAGGTGCGTACCGGACGGCTTAGCCACGCCTATCTTTTTATCGGCACCCGCGGCACGGGCAAAACGTCCTGCGCGCGCATTCTCGCCAAGGCGGTCAACTGCGAGCACCCGGTGGACGGGAACCCCTGCAACGAGTGCGACGCCTGCCGCGGCATCGAGGACGGCTCCATTCTCGATGTTGTCGAGCTGGACGCGGCCTCCAATAACGGCGTGGACGATGTGCGTATGCTGCGCGACGAGGCGATCTTCTCTCCCACCACGGTGCGCAAGCGCGTGTACATCATCGATGAGGTGCACATGCTCTCCAAACCGGCGTTCAACGCGCTGCTGAAAATTCTGGAAGAGCCGCCGCAGCACCTCATGTTCATCCTCGCGACGACGGAACTCAACAAAGTCCTCCCGACGATCCTCTCCCGCTGCCAGCGGCACAGCTTCCGGCGGCTCGACGGTGATACGATCGCCAAGCGTCTCGCCTATGTTGCGGAGCAGGAGGGCATCAACCTCACGGCGGACGCGGCGCAGCTTCTGGGACGTCTGGCCGACGGCGGCATGCGCGACGGCCTTTCGCTTCTCGACCAGTGCTCTGCGGCGGAAACCGTGGATACCGCGGCGGTGCTCAATGCGATGGGGCTTGCCGGAACACTCCGCACGCAGTCCATTGCGGATGCCGTTCTTGCCGGGAATACCGAGGAAGCCCTCACGCAGTTTGAATCCCTCTGGCAGGACGGGAAAGACCCCGCGGCACTCCTCGGCGAGCTTTCCGGACTTTTCCGTGATGCGCTGCTGCTGCGTCTCGCCCCCAAGGGCGGGCGGACTCTCATCTCCGGGGCTTACGGGGAAGAGGCGCTGCGATCGATTCGCGCGAGCGACGGAAACCTCCTCTGGCTTTTGAACACACTCCAAAAACATCAGGCGCTGCTGCGGGAAACCGGCAATCCCCGTCTTCAAACGGAGCTTTGCCTTGCGGAGCTTTCCGTCGGCGGAGAGACCGAGCCGCCGCGTCCGGTCGTTTTGCTTCCGGGCAACGCACCGGTGCCGCAAAAGCCGCAGAGCACATATACGCCCCCTCCGGCACCGACGGTGCGTGAAGCACCGCCTCCGGTGGAGAGTGCTCCTGTATATGAACCCCCGGCTCCGGCGAGCGAACCCGTCCCGGCAGAAGAGAAAAAAATTGCGCCTCCGATGGTCGAGCCCGCTCCTGCCCCTGCGGTAACGGCGGCAGACGATGTGCCCGCGGGCGGCGTCAGCTGGGAATATGCGCTCTCGCAGCTGGAAAACGAGCTGCCCATCGGCGTGCGCATCGTTCTGACGGACGCCACGCAGTCCTCCGGCGAGATTCGCGGCGGCGAGCTCATTCTTCGCCTGCTGCCGGGCTTTGCGAAAAACACGGTCAACGTCCCGGACGTTCTCAATAAGATCCGTCAAAAAGTGTCCGCGCTCTGCGGTGCACCGATGCAGATCCGGCTGGAGGAATTGCAAAGCGGCGGCGCGCCGGGGCTGGATAAGCTGGACTTTCTCGGCAAATTCGGAAACGTAACCATCCAATAAAGAAGGAGATTCGATACTATGGCAAAAGGATACAGAGGCGGCAGCTTCGGCGGCGGTATGAGCATGGGCGGCGGCATGAGACAGAGCGATCTCATGAAGCAGGCGCAGAAGATGCAGCAGGACATGCTGAAAATGCAGGAGGAGCTGGACGCCAAAACGTATTCCGCTTCGGCGGGCGGCGGCGTTGTCACGGCGGAGGTCAACGGCAAGCGTGAGCTCATCACGCTCACGATCGACCCCGAGGCCGTCGATCCCGACGATGTGGAAATGCTGCAGGACATGGTCATCGCGGCGGTCAACTCCGCGCTCAAGGCGGCGGAGGCCTCCCGCGAGGAGAGCATGGCCAAGGTCACCGGCGGACTGAATTTCGGTTTCTGAGCCTTTGATATTTCTACAAAAACGGCGCGGACAGGTTATCTGTCCGCGCCGTTTTTCGCTGTGAGCTGTGATATAAGGGGCTTACAGCTCTTTCACCATCTGCATCTCGTGGTACAGATGGCCGGAATACGTATATTCAATTTCTTTTATTTCCCGAAAGCCGATATCAGAGTACATCTTGCGTGCAACGAAATTGTCGAGAGAAACGCTGATATAGATTTTTTTCGCGGCATGCTTTGCTTTGAAGTATTCCAGAAACTCCCGGACGGAGCGCTTTCCATAGCCCCTGCCCTGAAACTGACGGCCGATCATGAACCGGCTCATCGACCAGCCGGGATACGTATCGTCGTAGTCGTACAGAACAAACCCGACCATGGTATCGCCGTCGTATATCCCCAACGTGTAGAGCCCATCCTCGTAGGCGGCTTCGACGAGGGAACGCGTATTGTCTGCGACAAAGTATTTCTGACTCTCGTCAACCTCTAATGCCATGCATTCCTGGTAGTTGGTCTTATCGATCGCTTTGAACTCCATGATTTGCTCCTATGCATTCTCCAATGGCAGATGCACGATCTGGATGTCTCGCCCGATGGCGTAGCGCAGCGTGTTGAGCGTGCCGCCGGATTTTCCGTCGTAGCAGGCGATGATGAGATCGGCGTGGTCGACCATATAGCGGTTGCGCTTCATCATGCAGCCGGGGGAGTAGTGCTCCTGCAATACGGTGACGGTGTCGCAGCGATCAAGGAGTGACTCGTACCGCTGCCGCTGCGCCGCAACCCAATGCTCCGCCTGCCCCGCGAACGGGACGGCGGCTTCGAGCGTGATATCGGGGTGATCCTCGCGCAGCGCGAGAACGGCCTCGCAGAAATAGAGATCACACCCCTCCGCCATACCGCAGATGAACCGGCGGAACCCGGATTCATATACCGCTTCGAGCGTATCGTACAGCGTCCGCTTCAACCTCCGGCAGTGGGGATCATTCTCGTTATAGCCCCACGGCAGCTTTTCGGCGCGGTGACCGGTAAAGGTGCATGTCGGCTCGCCCATTCGCATCACATCCTTTTGGCGCTATTGTAAGGGTTTTTGACCGGATTGTCAAAGCTCTTGATTTTTTTGCAGAGCATGCTATAATACATCCATCTGAATATGGAACAATTCTTCAGGGCAGGGCGAAATTCCCGACCGGCGGTAAAGTCCGCGAGCCGTAAATGGCAGATTCGGTGTAACTCCGAAACCGACAGTATAGTCTGGATGGAAGAAGAAGCGGTAAGGCTCTCCTTACATTTTTGTGCTGCGCCCGGAGAATGGCTTTCTTCGGACGAATTTTTTTTAAGGGGGGCCTTTCCCATGACAAACACCCGTAAACTGACGACGATGGCAGTTCTGACGGCGCTTTCCGTCTGCTTTGTCGCGCTGATCCACTTTCCGATCTTCCCGGCGGTCGCGTTTCTCGAATACGACCCGGCGGATATCCCCATTCTGATCTGCGGCTTTGCGTTCGGCCCGGCTGCGGGGCTTGTCGTCACGCTGATCGCTGCGTTCATTCAGGGCTTCACCGTGAGCGCCCAGAGCGGGATCTACGGCATCATCATGCATGTTATCGCCACGGGCGCGTACGTGCTCTCGTCGAGCCTCTTTTATAAAAAGCACAAGACGAAGAAGATGGCGGCGATTGCAATCGTTATCGGCACGGTGACGATGGCGGTGTGCATGTTCTTTGCCAATCTTGTCATCACGCCGTATTTCATGATGGGCGCGGTGAACAGCGCCACGGTATCTGCGGTGCTCTCGCTTATGCCGTTTATTTTGCTCTTCAACCTTATCAAGGCGGGCGTCAACGGCGCGATCACGTTCTTTATTTATAAGCGCGTCAAGCACCTGTTCTTTAAAGATTAAATTAACGAAACCGAGGATCTTACTCCATGACCGAGGACTTTTCCCGTCGGTTTGCCGCCGCACGGCGGCAGATCATTGAAAAAGAATACGCCAATCTGAACCCGGAACAGCGCGAAGCCGTTCTGACGACGGAAGGCCCGCTGCTCCTGCTTGCGGGCGCCGGCAGCGGGAAAACGACGGTCTTGATCCACCGCGTGGAGAACATCCTTCGCTTTGGCCGCGGCGCAGACACGAGAGAGCTTCCGCCGGGGGCGGACGAGAAAATGCTCTCGGTGCTGGAAGATGCCGCCGGACGCACGAGCGTGACGGACGATATCCGCCGCATGTGCGCCGTTGACCCGGCGGCTCCGTGGCAGGTGCTCGCAATCACGTTCACGAACAAAGCTGCGGACGAACTGAAGAGTCGCTTGGAAAATAAGCTCGGCGAGACCGGGCGCGATGTGTGGGCGCTCACGTTTCACGGCACCTGTGTGCGCATCCTGCGGCGGGATGCCGACCGTCTCGGCTTCCCAAAGAGCTTCACGATTTACGATCAGGCGGACAGCCTTTCGGTGATGAAGCGCATATTGCGCGATAAGAATATCGACGATAAGGTGTTCCCGCCGAAGGCCATGCTTGCCGCGGCGAGCCGGTACAAGGGCGCGCTCGTCGCGCCCGAGGATGCCGTTGCCGCCGAGGAGCGCACCGGAGATATCCGCCGCCTCCGCACGGCACAGATCTGCGCGGCGTATGCAAAGCATCTTCGCGATGCCGGTGCCATGGACTTTGACGATCTCATATACTATACCGTCCGGCTCTTGCAGGATAACCCGGACGTGCTTGCATACTACCAGCGAAAGTTCCGCTACGTCCTCATTGACGAATATCAGGATACGAACCACCTGCAATATCTCTTTGCCGCGCTCATGGCGAGCGGCAGCCGGAACATCTGCGTCGTCGGCGACGACGATCAGAGCATCTATAAGTTCCGCGGCGCGACGATCGAGAACATTCTCTCCTTCGAGAAGCAGTACCCGGACGCGCGCGTCATCCGCCTCGAGCAGAACTACCGCTCGACTGGGAACATTCTCGCTGCGGCGAATGCCGTCATTGCCAATAACCACGAGCGCAAAGGAAAAACGCTCTGGACGGCACAATCCGGCGGCGAGCCCATCACGCTCTACGAGGCGCACAACGAGGACGATGAAGCCGACTTCGTTGCCCGCACCATCCGCTCCACGCGCCGCCCGATGCGCGATTTTGCTGTGCTCTATCGGACAAACGCCCAGTCGCGCAGCATCGAACTTGCGCTCAAGCGCCGCTCGATCCCGTACCGTATCTTTGGCGGCACACGCTTTTTTGACCGTGCCGAGGTCAAGGACATTCTCGCGTACCTCAACGTGATAGCAAACCCCACGGACGAAACGCGCCTTCTGCGTATTGTGAATGAGCCGCCGCGCGGCATCGGGGCGACGAGTCTTGAAAAGATCCGCGAGATCGCCGCGGCAGAGAACCTTTCGCTCTTTGAAGCAATGTCCACGGCGTCCCACAGAGCCGGTATCTCTGCTGGAAAGAGAATGGAAGAGTTCTGCCGCATGATCGCAGAATTACAGGAAGCGGTTTCCGAGCTGCCGCTCGACGAATTCTATGACGCGGTGGTGGAGCGCACCGGCTATGCGCTTGCGTTGGAGACAAAGGGCGGCGACGAGAACGTCACCCGGCTTGAAAACATCGCCGAGCTCAAGTCCAGCATTGTGAAGAGTGTGGAGGCCAACCCCGATCTGGATCTTTATTCCTATCTGGACGAGGTCGCACTCTATACGGATATGGATAACTATGACCGCGCCGAGGATGCCGCCGTCATGATGACGATGCATGCGGCCAAGGGACTGGAATTCCCGGTCGTATTCATCGTCGGTGCGGAGGAGGGACTATTCCCGAGCTCTCTTTCCATCGGCGAGAGCGAGGAGATGGAGGAAGAGCGCCGTCTCTGCTATGTGGCGATTACTCGCGCAAAAGAAAAGCTTTACATCACCTGCGCCGCGCAGCGCATGCTCTATGGCCGCACGTCGGCGAACCTTCCGTCCCGGTTTACGGAAGAAATTCCTGCGGCACTGCTTGACCGGCAGGGGCTTGCGAAAAAAGAAGCGCGCACCAGCCTCTGGGATGACGACGGCTCCTTCCGCTCCGCGGAGAGCGGCTATCGGAGCGGGTATTCCTCCGGCTTTTCTGCTGGATATGTGTCGTATAAGCCCGGCAGCCGCGCCGGGAGCTTCGGTACGAGCTACGCCGCCCGCACCGGACGTACCGCCGCACCAAAGCGCACGGCTCCCGAAAAGCCGAAAACCGTTCTGTCTGCGCCGAAAGCGCCGGACTTTCAGACGGGCGACCGCGTGGCGCATAAGGCGTTCGGCAAGGGCGTGATCGAAAAGATGACGCCGATGGGCGGAGACGCCCTCGTTGAGGTAAAGTTCGATTCCGGCGAAACGAAACGAATGATGCTTCGCGTGGCCGCGCAGCACATGACGAAGGAAGAGTGAAGCGATGGAACATACGGAAGCCATGCATAACGGGGAAGAACACGTTCATATCCATGCCGACGGCACGGTGCATGTGCATTCCCATGCGCACACGCACCAGAACACCAAAACCGTGAAAAACCGTCTGGCGCGTGTGATCGGGCATCTGCACGCTGTCGAGCGCATGATCGATGACGGGCGCGATTGCGCTGAGGTGCTTGTGCAGCTTGCCGCCGTGCGCAGCGCGATCAACAATATCTGCAAAATAATTTTACGTGATCATATGAACCATTGCGTCATCGACGCCGTCCAAAAAGGGGATACCGAAACGCTTTCCGAACTGGATAAGGCGATCGATCTCCTGATGAAGTAAGAATAGGAGGATTCTCCATGAAAAAATCTGCGGCTCCCGCTTTGCTCATTATTTTCCTCGTGATTGCCGTTGGCATTTTTGTCGTGTTCCGCATATCCAAAAACGAAGCGCCGGACACGCAAAACCCCGGCACCTCGGCGACCGCGACGCCGGAACCGACTGCGACGATCGAGCCGACTGCGGAGCCTACGACGGCTCCCACGCCTACCCCCATTGCCACGGCGGCACCGACCGCGGCTCCCACTCCGATGCCGACCCCGACCGCGGTTCCGACCGAAACACCTGTTCCCACAATGGCGCCCACCGCCGTTCCCAATTATGCAAAGAGCGGCGAAATCCGCTCGGATTCCGGCACATACCTCAATCTTCTGGTGAAGTGGAATCTGACCGACGGCGAAACGCCGACTCTCAAGCTCGACGTGTACGTGACGTCCTATGCGCTTGTCACCGGTGAGAGCAGCAGCGCTGTTGTTGTCAACATCGGCGGCAACACGTCCTATGTTCCGACAAAGTCGCTGAATCTTACCAACACTTCGCTCGCGGAGACCTACCTCGGCAGCTCGAGCGTGGAGGTCACGCCCGGGACGGATGTGCCGGTCAACGTCACCTGGAATTTTAACGGCACCTACAGCGGAAAGGATGTTGCTTCCATCACGGCGGCGGATACGATCCATATAGGTTGAGCTGAAAGATGCGGCGCGGTTTTTCCGCGCCGCATCTTTTATGTGTGGTTTTTTCTGTCAGACGGTGTAATATAGAATAGACAAACGCAAGAGGAGGGATGGTGCATGAAAGAACAGGAGATTCTGGCGCTGCTGCGCGAGCGGGACGAGCGCGGCGCGGCTGAGCTTCTGCGGCGGTATACGCCGCTCATGCGCTACATCGCCGCCCCGATACTTCCTGATGAGCGCGACGCGGAGGAATGTGTTTCCGAGATCGCGGCGCGTGTATGGGAGAAGATTGACTTCTTTGATCCATCGCGCGGCAGCTGGACGGCGTGGCTCACCGCGCTCGCACGAAATACCGCCCTTAACATGGCTCGAAAGGCCGCCGTGCCGCCCGAAGAACTTTCGGAGGAGATCCCTTCCTCAAATGCTACGCCGGAGGAGGCACTTCTGCGCCGCGAGAGGGAAGAAGCGCTGCGAAAAGCGCTCGGCGCGCTGCCGCACGGCGAGCGCGTGCTCTTCTACCGAAAGTACTATTACCGGCAATCTACCGCGCAGATCGCCCGCGAGCTCGGCATGACGGAGCGGGCGGTGGAAGGCCGGCTTTACCGGCTCAAAAAGGTGCTGCGTGCAAAGCTGGGAGGTGACGGACATGAATGAACGCGATTTTGATGCCCTTCTGGAATCTTCCGCAAGTGAGCTTCCGCCCGACGATGTGGCGCATGACGTTACACCGTGGCGGCGTGCGATGAACCGGATCCTGACCGGGTTTGCTCTCGGCGCGGTGACGGTGAGCATTCTCCGGCTGGAGATCTTTCTGCCTGCCGTCGGCGCGGTGCTGCAGATCCTCGGCTTTCGTTCGCTGCGCCGGGAAAACCGGTGGTTTACGGCGTGCTGGATACTGTCACTTCTGCGCGGGGCGATCCTTCTCCCGGCGCTTATCCTGAACGCGACGATCTGGCAGGAGGCGTTTTACGCTGCCGCCGGAGCGCGGCTTTCGTATATTGGGCTCTCCTTGCAGCTTGCGCTCGTGCTCTGCTTCTGGCGCGCCGTGAAAACTGCGCGGCAGGGGGAACCGGCGGACGCGGCAAAGATGCTGTTTGTCTGGTACGTTGTTCTGACGGGGCTCTGCCGTATCGGATCGGGCGGTATAATTCTCGGTCTCGCGCTGCTTGCGGCGTTTATATTTGTGCTGCGCAGTCTTTTTTCGCTGGCTGGGGAAATGGAGGCGAGCGGCTATTCGCTCGAACCGGCGCGCGTGAAGCTGTCCGATGCGGCGCTTGCGCGCGGGATCGCCGCGCTCGTCGCCGTCGGGATCTTTTGCGGCTACGGCTTTTTTGGTCGCTATCCTATGGCGTGGGAGAAAACGGCCGAAACGCTCTCTTCGGATGCGCAGACAGTGAAGACGGAGCTTCTCTCGCTTGGCTATCCGGCGGATGCGCTGGACGATCTCACGGAGGACGAAATTCTCCTCTGCCGCGGCGCCATTCGCGTCGTTGCGCGCGAAAACGATGAGCCGATGAACGAAGGACGGGAGATAACGACCGTCGAGGGCAATACGACCTACGTGACGCATGCCTACGACGTGAAGGAAATGCATTTTACGAGCGTCGCCGTGCAGCTCTCCGCTGCGCCCGAGCGCTGGCGCATCTTCCACCACTTCCGCTGGACGGAGGGAACATTCTGCGGCACGGAGTCGGTGCAGCTATGGACGGCGGCTTATGGCGGCCAAAGCTGGACGGCAGATGGCGGTGTCTCCGGGCGCGTTCTATATGAGACGGCAGCGGGGGATAGCGTGAGTGCGCCGTATTATTCCATATCAGAGAATGACGGCGGAGCGCTTTACGCGGAATTTTCCTTTCCGTACCGCGCTGCGAATGCGCGCGGGTATGTCTCCTATGAGGCGTCGCCGTGGGAAGAGGGTGTTCTCCTCAACTCCTGGTTCAACTACACACACCAGAAATCGCTCATCCAGTACCCGGTGCAGACCGCAGCGGAGGCACGAAAGTCCTCCGGCTGGGATACGCCGTATGCTTTCGTTACCGCGCAGGAGGCACTTCAATTCTGGGCGTCTGACGGAAAGATCGAGATGATCGGCGGCTGACCGCTGATATACAGAAAAGCCCGCCGTATCCGGTACATCCGGATACGGCGGGCTTTGCTATGTTGGAATAATGCAGGGAAACGATCAGATGTACTGCGCGAGGTTGTAGGCGGCTTTGGTAGCGCCCCAGACGAGACCGGCCTGGAACGAGTCGCCGATGTTGTAGATCTCCTTGGCAACATGCTGCTTCACGCCCTCGAGATACTGGCTCTCGTCGGCGCGGCGGCCGAGCGCGTTGACGAACAGCTCCGCATGGTGCTCCTCGACGACGGTTTCGGGACCTATCTTCGGCGCGAGCGGGTTGACGACGTTCTTCGGCAGAACGGGCGTCCAGGTGCAGTAAACATCGGGCGCGCCCTTGGAAATGCTGCGGCTGACGAGCACCTTGCCCGGCTCGAACGATTTGATCGTGGCGCAGTTGACGAGCTTCGCGCCGTTATCCTCGAGATAGTGGATGATGTGGCCGCGGTTGGCGGTGCAGGCACCGTCCATGAAGTTGCCGAGCATGTCGATCACGGTGATCTTGCAGCCGTGCTCATAGCTCAGCCAGTAGGCGGTCTCCATGCCGACCGCGCCGCCGCCGAGAACGACGACCTTCTTCGCGCCGCCGAGCTTTTCGGGGTTGCGCAGAAGCTCTGTGGCTTCGACCATATTCACGGTGTCGATGCCGGGGATGCGCGGGTTGATGCGCTTGGCGCCGACGGCGTAGATCACGGCGTCGTAGTTCTGCGCCTTGAGATATTCCGGCGTAGCCTCTACGCCGAACTTCACGGTAACGCCCTTCTGCTCGAGCGTCTGGCGCTTGAGCCATTCGACATAGTTGTGCATGTCATACTTGTTCTTGGGGACGGCCGCGGCGTTCGCAATGCCGCCGAGCTCGTTTGTCTTTTCAAGGATCTCGACCGCGTGGCCGCGCTGCGCAGCATAGATGGCAAAGTTCATGCCGGCAGGGCCGCCGCCGACAACGCCGATCTTCTTCGCCGCCACAGCGGGAGCGGACTGCTTGGGCAGCACGTCTTCATGGCCGGTGCGCGGGTTGACGGCGCACTGCGGATGGCCGCCTTCAACGAACTCATTGACGCAGGCCTCCTGGCAGCCGATGCACGGACGGATCTGGTCGACATCGCCCGCATAGGCTTTCTTGCACCAGTCGGGATCGGCGAGCACCGGGCGGCCGAGCATGATCATGTCGCACTTGCCGTCACGCAGCGCCTTTTCGTCCATGTCGGGGTAGTTCAGCTTGCCGACCGCGACGATGGGAACTTCAAATCCGGCGTTGGACTTCACGCCGCGCTCCTTGAAGTACTCCTTGGCGACCTTCGCCACATCAAGGAAGCAGCCGGCGGGCATGTACGCGGGCGGGTGCGGGAGCCACCAGTTGTCGTAGCAGCCGAGGTCAACGTCGAACATGTCGACGCCGGCCTTGACGAGATTTTCCATATAGTCGAGCGTTTCGTAAATGGAGCGGCCGTTCTTGAAGCCCTTGAGGGAAGAAACAGTGTCCATGCGCTCGCCGTAGGTCTCTTCGAGAGCGCAGCTCAGATCGATGCGGTACATGATCGGGAACCACGGGCCGGTGCGCTTGCGCATTTCCTTGACGATGTTGATGCCGAAAAGCTGCCAGTCGGTATACTTGCCGAGCTTGCGATGATTGAAAGCGGTGTTGGTGAGCTGATCGATGAGATAGCCCTCGTGGCCGTGCAGATACACACCGTCGATGCCCATGGTCTTGGCGTCTGCCGCGCCCTGGCCGAAGTTGCGGACGATCTGGTCAAGCTCGAGGTCGGTGAGCGGACGGCAGGGAATGCTCGGAATATAGAAGTTCGGGTTCCAGGAGGCGGACACGGGCAGCGCATGCTTTGTCATGAGGCACTGCGGGTTGCCGACGCGGCCGAGACCGGCGGTGAGCTGGATAAAGATGCGGCTGTTGCGCGCATGGACGCCCTGTGCGAGATCGCGCCAGCCCATGAAGTTCGTGCGGGTGTTGTCGATGCGGGGGAAGTAGGAGAAGTTGCCCTTTTCCGTCACGGAGGAATCGATGTGGTGGCTGATGGGGATGAGACCCGTGGTGAGCAGGCCGACGCCGCCTTCGGCACGGGCGAAGAAGTATTCGCGCATTTTATCGTTGGGGCGTCCGGTCTCCTCTGCCATCTGGCAGTTGCCCATCGGGGCCATCACGAGACGGTTTTTGATCGTCAGGCGGTTGACCTGAATGGGGGAGAACATCGTGTCATACGGCCAGAGCTCCTTGGTGTAGCGCCCGGTACCGCCTTCGGTGTTTTCGCAGTCCTTCTGTACCCAGTTGCCGTAGCTGTTGACGAGTCTTTCTACCAATGCATCAGTTTTCAAATCCAAATCCCTCTTTCATACTTTATTTATAATTGTTCTTATTTTCTTCATGATTTGTTCACAGCCATTGTGAATCCTATACCAACATCATGTTCAATTTAACACAGCTCACACAGATAATCAACAAAAAATATTAAGAAAATCTTGATTCTTTTGTGAGAACGTGATACAATAAATATGTAGTAAAATTCAATAAATGTGTCTAAAAACACACATTATTTCCGCAAACTGCACGAAAGGAAACTTGCGATGGAAACAACTGCGAAAGTGATTGCCGTATCCGGAAAGGGCGGAGTGGGAAAAACGACGCTGGCGGCGGCCATGGTTCGTCACCTGACGGAATGCAAACCGGATGCGCGGATCCTTGCCATCGATGCCGATCCCGCCGTCGGACTTTCCACCTGCCTCGGAATCGAGGTCACGCTCACGCTCGACGAGATCCGCAAGCAGATCATTGATAATGTGGAAGAGGGCCGCACCAAGGAAGCGATGGATCTCTTAGAGGAATCCCGCTACCGCATCTTTGACGCTCTGGTGGAAAAGAACGGCTTTGCTTTCCTCGCCATCGGCCGCCCGGAGGCGGAGGGCTGCTACTGCCGCATCAACGCTTATTTGAAGGACGTCATCACGATGCTCTCCCGCGAGTTTGACTATGTTGTCATTGACGGTGAGGCCGGCATCGAACAGATCAACCGCCGGGTGCTCGAAAGGGTCACGCACCTTCTTCTCGTCTCCGATCAAAGCCGCAAGGGGATTCAGGTCGTCGGAACGATCAAGCAGGTTGCCAATGAGCTTGTTATGTATGACCGCATCGGCGCGGTGATCAACCGCGTGACAAACCCCGATCTCAATAAGTTCATCACGATCCCGGGCGTCGACATTCTCGCCTACATCGACTCGGACGGCTACCACGCCGCCAACGACATTCAGGGCAAAACGGTGTTTGATCTTCCGCCGGAGTCGAGCGTATATCGTGGAACGAAGGAAATTCTGGAGAAATTCGGTATTCTCTGAAGAGAGCGCAATTTAATTTACATATAAGGGCAAACACAAGAGAAAGAAATCAAAAAAGGGGTGTGACATTTGAAGGATCTCAAGCATCTGATCTACTTTGAGCAGCTTCTGGATAATGCCGACAACGAGCTTGTGCGAAAGGCGGCAGCGGAAGGGAATCTGGCCATGGGGTACACCTGCTACCATGTCCCCGAACCGATTCTCAATGTTGGCAACTGCTTCTCCGTCCGTCTCCGCGCTCCGCACACCGGCTCCATCGACATTGCGACGTACTACATGTCGAACTACACATGCGAGTTCGCCAGAGCGCTCACCGAACGCGCCATCGAGGGCGGCTACCAGTTCCTGGACGCCATGATCGGCGTGGACGCCTGCTCCATGATGAACCGTGCCATGGAGCACTTTGAAATCCTGCAGGTAAACGACAAGCCCAACTTCTTCGTGACCCACGCGGACATCCCCTTCAAGATCACCGACTACACGCTTGAGGCCTATGTAAAGCAGATGCGCCGCCGCGTGCTCGATGTCATGAAGGAAAAGCTCGGTGCGGACACGTCGGACGAGGCGCTGCGCAAGGCCGTCGAGGAGCACAACGAGGTCTGCCGCATCCTTACCGAGATCGGCGAGATGCGCAAGAAGGAGAATCCGCCCATCACCGGTTACGAGTACCACGTTCTCAACCTTGTCTCCTACACCTGCCCGAAGGCGCTCATCCTGCCGTACCTGCGCGAGACCCTGGCAGAGATCAAAAAGCGCAAGGTCGATGCGAAGCCCTGGTACCGCGCCCGCGTCTCCATCGTCGGCAGCGAGATCGACGATCCCATGCTCACCAAGCTCATCGAAAACTGCGGCGCGTTCGTAGTTTCCGACCGTTACTGCTTCGGCTCCACGCCGGGCCGCGAGGTCATTGAGCTCAACGACACCGACGACGTACTTACGCAGATCTGCCTGCACTATATGAAGCACTCCGAGTGCGCCCGCTATATTTCCGATGAAAAAGTTCAGCAGCGCCGCGACACCGCCGACCGCCTTGCCCGCGAGTTCGGTGCCGAGGGCATCATCTATGAACAGATGAAGTACTGCGACTATTGGGGCTTTGAGCGCGCGCTCGTCAGCCACATCATGGCGGAAGAGAAGAACTGGCCGGTTCTGTCGATCGACCGTCTTTACAACAACGGCAATTCCGGACAGCTCCGCACCCGCGTGCAGGCGTTCGTTGAATCGCTGGAGATCAAGCGCATCCGCAAAGAGGGAGGGGAGAACTGATGGCGAAAACTCCGAAATACCCCAATCCGGCGTTCTTCCGCGCGAAGGACAACATGGACTGGAAGGCGCAGGGCGAAAACCTGAAGGAAGTCTTTGATATCGCCAAGGATATGCTCCTTGCCACCGACTGGAAAGCGTTCGGCGCGCGCCAGAAGCAGGGCTGGGTCGACTTCGGCAAGCGCGTTGCTGAGGAAGCCGCTGAGATCGCTGCCATGTCCTGCGCGGAGCGCCGTGAGCTCCTGCTCAAGGGCGAAAAGAAGCTCGGACGTCTCTACAAGAAGGGCGCCATGACCACCGTCCGCCGCGAGTGGCGCGGCGTCGGCGATACGGCGTATGACTTCTATGAGTGGCTGCGCATGTGGGGCATGCTGCTCGGCACGTTCTCCAAGGATCTCATCCCGGCGCTCAACTCCGTGCTGCACTACCGCTGGATGATGTCCTATCTCTGCTGCGTCGGCTTCATGGATAAGAACACCATGGGTCAGCGCGGCGCGGCTCTCAAGATGAGCCACCTCATGATCTACGATATTTTCCGCTACGTTGCCGAAAACCTCGTCCTTCAGGCGAAGGGCGATGCGAAGAACGGCAACAGCGCCGAGCTGAACAAGAAGGTCGTCCTCTTCGACGAGATGACGATGGGCCAGATTATGGCCGGCTTCCCCGACCTGATCGGCATTCCGTATCAGCTCTTCGCAGTGTTCCTGGTCTCCGAGATCGACCAGCTCACCTGCGTCCCGTACATCGACGCGGTCGAGAGCTTTGGCCTGCCGGCGGACTGCTGCCCGGTGCCGTCCTCCGAGTGCGGCGCTCTGGTGCTGGACGCCCTGCCGCACATGGGCAAGTGCTTCATCTCCAGCTCCATGCCGTGCGACGGCTCGACGATGGCGTCCTCCTATATGGCTCGCCGCTTCCCGGATCTCCCGGTGTTCCATCTGTGCTTCCCCGTCCGCTACGAGGACGAAGAGACCGTGCAGTGCGCTGCCGAGGATATCAAGGCCTGCATCAAGTTCATCGAGGAGCAGACCGGCGCGAAGTGGAGTTGGGATGCTTACTTCTCCGCCATGAAGCGCTTCAACACCGAGACGAGCTACGAGCTTGAAAAGTGGGCTGTCAACCAGACGGCGTATCCGCAGATCATCGGCCCGTGCTACGAGCTGTTCCGCAAGTGGAACTACGAGATGGACGGCGGCATTGATCCGCGCATCATGAAGACCTTCAAGAAGGTCAACAAGATCATGCTCAAGGCCTACGAGCGCAAGGAAGAGGCGTGGCCCGGCAAGATGAAGTACCGCGCGATCGTGTGGTCCTGCCCGGCGCACTACTACGCCAACTTCTCCAACTGGCTTGCGAACTGCTGGGGCATCAACGTTCTCGTTGAGATGGAGAGCCTCAACTTCACCAAGCCTCTCGAGACCGAGGACAAGGAAGAAGCGCTGCGCGATCTCGGCCGTCTGTACGAGCGCATGGTCATGCGCCGCCACACGAACGGCGGTTATCAGCACGTTGTTGACGAGCTCTGGAAGCAGTGCGAGATCTGGAATGTGGATCTCATCATCATGTACCAGAACGTTGCCTGCAAGAACATGGCCACCGTGCAGGGCATCCTGGACGATCAGGCGCGCGAGCAGAACCGCAAGATGATCTGGATCGAGCACGATCTGATGGATCCGCGTACCGTCTCCCGCCGCCAGATGCGCGACAAGGTGAGCGAGTACATGCGCACCGTTATGCACGCTGAGCCCGTAGATCCCACGCTGGTCGATTTCGAAGACGAGATCTGCCTGTAAAGAAAATTAAAAAAGTAGAAATAGAATCATTATTGGAGGGTAAATAACCATGGCCAAGAAGTATTTCGCCGGATGCGATGTCGGCTCCACCTACACCAAAGCAGTCATCCTTGACGAGCAGGGAAACATTGTCGCGCACACCACCATCCGCAGCAAGATCAACTCCGAGCAGTCTGCCCAGATCGCCATGCAGGAAGTCATCGACCAGGTTCCCGACCTGAACTCCTCCAAGGATCTTGAGTACCTCATCGGCACCGGCTACGGCCGCAACAAGGTTCCCTTTGCCGACGAGAACGTCTCCGAGATCAGCTGCCACGCCATGGGCGTCCATGTCACCGATCCGACCGTCAAAGCCATCATCGATATCGGCGGCCAGGACGTTAAGGGCATCAGCATCGACACCGACGGCACCGTTAAGAACTTCGCCATGAACGACAAGTGCGCCGCCGGTACCGGCCGTTTCTATGAGGCGATGGCGCGCTCCTTCGAGATGACGCTGCCGGAGTTCTCCAACCTGTCTCTCGGCGCGAAGAACGTCATCCCCATCACCGCGCAGTGCACCGTGTTCGCCGAGTCCGAAGTTATTACGCTCGTCGGCGAAGGCAAGCCCATGGACGAGATCGCTGCCGGCATCCAGATGGCCGTCGCCAAGCGCTGCTTCGTCATGGCCAAGAAGGCCGGCGCCACCGACAGCATCACCCTGACGGGCGGCTGCGCGAAGAATGCCGGCCTGAAGCAGGCCATTGAGCATGTCCTCAAGCTCAAGGTCATCGACCTCAAGACCGACCCGCAGCTCATGGGCGCTCTCGGCGCGGCGGAATACGCCCGCCAGAAGGGACTTTCGAAAGGAGTATAATTTCCTATGAAAAAATTCTGGAAAGTTTTCGGTAAGATCGCCGGTATCCTGACGGCGGTTATCGGAGTTCTGTTTGTGGTCTATTTCTGGAACCTCGACCAGAAGCTTCTCTCCTGGGCGTATACGCAGGTCAACCGGATCTTTGACCGCAAGAAAGCGGACATCAAGTTCTGATGGAGCTTTTTAACGGATGTATCCACGAAACGGAGGAGCTGCTCGGCAGCTCCTCCGCAAAAAAATGGGCGTATGACCCGGCAGCCTGCTGGGCCGAGACGACCCGAAACGAGCTTGTCATGCTCCGCGAAGCGGCGTATGAGCTCGGCGGAAGCGCGAAAAGCGCCGTGTCCTATAGCTGCTTTACGACCGATGAGCAGTTGGTCGGGCCGGACGAGGTCTGGCTCTATGGCCCCGACCTCTCGGAGATTCGCGGCGACTGCGCGTTTGCCCGCATCGTTTTGTTCTCCATTCAGGACGTGGGAGAAGAGGACGAGGCGTACCGTGCGCTGCAGGACATTGAATTTGTCAAATACCATGTGTTCCCGAAGGGGTATATGATCCGCGCGCTCTCGGAGGATAACCGCGAGCAGGTGCGCGTGAGCCGCGACGCCATCCGCGGTGGAATCTCCTTCCGGAACGTCGGCTTTGACTATATCCGCAAATTCCGTGACAAGGAAAACGTTCGCGGTGTGCGCGTGATCTTTGTCACCGCACCGGAGGCGGATTATGCCGCTCTCCGCGCACAGGCGCGCAAGGTCACCGACATTACCCGTTCTCTCAGCACCATCCTGGACGGCATACCCACCGACTGCGACTCGTGCGGACTGCGCGAGATCTGCGACGAGGTCGAGGGTATGCGTGAGCTTCACTTCCAGCAGGCGGGGAAAAAGTCTCCGTCGGAAAAATAAGAAAGCATCAACGGAGGAAGCCCCATGCGTGATTTAAAAAACCTGATCTTCTTCGACGATCTGCTGCAGGAGTCCTATAACTCTCTTGTCCGGCAGGCAAAAGAAGAGGGAAAGTATGCTCTCGGCTATACCTGCTATTTCATGCCAGAAGTTCTGCTGGATCTGCCCGGCTGCTTCAGCGTTCGTCTCCGCGCCCCGCGCTGCACCTCCCCCGATATGGCTACCTATTACATGTCCAGCCGCGTCTGCCACTACGCCCGCAGTCTTCTCGAGCGTGCGCTCGAGGGCGGCTACAACTTCATCGACGCCCAGCTCGGCACCGAGACCTGCACCGGCACCTGCCGCTTCCAGGAGCATCTCGCCGAACTGCCCGATCTCATTCAGAATGAGAAGTTCTTCGTCTCCTTCACGGACGTCCCGTTCAAGAAGAATGAGAACAGCATCGAGCATTTCACCGCTACGCTGCAGAAGCACGTTCTTGACGAGCTGCACGAGCACTTCGGCATCGACACGTCCGACGAGGCGCTGCGTGCCACGATCGAAGCGCACAACGAGGTCTGCGATATCATCACGCAGATCGGTGATTTCCGCAAGCTCGATAACCCCACGATCACCGGCACGGAGTTCCACATCATCAACCTCGTCTCGATGGTCTGCCCGAAGTACCTGATCCTCCCGTACCTGCGCGAAACGCTCGAGGACCTCAAGACCCGCGAGCCCGATGCGAAGCCCAACTACCGCGTCAAGGTCGTTGTCGCTGGTTCCGAGAATGACGATCCCGACTTTACCAAGCTCATCGAGAGCTGCGGCGCGCTCGTCGTGGCCGACCGCTACTGCTACGGCTCTCTGCCCGGACGAGAGAAGATCGAGATCAAAGAAGGCGAGAGCGCGCTTCGTGCCGTCGCCCGCCACTATCTCGAAACGAGCGTCTGCCCGCGTTCCATGGAGCAGAGCGCCATGCGTCAGCGCAAGAAGTACATCGCCGATGTCGCCAAGGAATACAAGGCGGACGGCGTGATCGTCGAATCCAACAAGTTCTGCGAGTACTGGAGCTACGAGCGCGTAGCGGATACACTCATCCTGCCGCGCGACTTCGGTCTGCCCGTGTGCTCGATCGAGAAGGAGTACATCAACTCCGCCTCCGGTCAGCTTCGCACGCGCTTCCAGGCGTTTGTGGAGAGTCTGGAGATCAAGAAGATCCAGGAGAAGGAGGCCGCGAAGAATGGATAAGGCGAAAATGAAGAAAGCCCTGAAGGATTTCTGGTACGGCAAGCCCCACGGCGAGCGCCGTCTCGGCGATATCCTGGAGGATAAGACCGGCCTTTACAAGCACCGTGAATGGCGCGGCGTAAAGGACACGATGTATTACTTCAACAACATCTGGCTGTACAACTACGGTCAGATGGTGGCGGACATTCTCAAGAGCGAAGAGCCTCTGGCCTTCTTCAAGGGCGTTTGGCGCTATCGCTGGGTCGGCCAGACGTATCTCCCGGTCCTGCATTGGTTTGACCGCGGCCTGCAGGGCCTCCGCGGCGAGGCGCTGCGTGCCTCCGCGTGGCACTACCGCGCCATGGTCAGCGTGACCATCCAGCAGTTCCAGCGCATGTTTGCTGCCGACACGAAGCTGCACAACGGTAAGCAGAACGATTATTACGACCATACCATCGCCCACAAGGAAACGGTATGGGGCGGCGTGTTCTATCCGTGGGCGGATAAGTTCAAGCACGTTCCGCTCGAAATGATCCCGTATTTCGTCACCTGCCACGTGAACAGCCACACCGTGCTCCACTACATCGACGCCGTGCAGTCCATCGGTCTGCCGGGCGACCCGTGCCCGATGTGCCAGGCGGAAGCCGGTATCTTCGTGCAGGACGACGTGCCGGATTACTCCCCGATGTTCATCACGTCCAACGAGGCGTGCGACGCGTCCGTCGCGAGCACGGCGCTGCAGGACTGGTTCTTCGATAAGCCGCTCTACGCCATGCCGCAGCCGATGCAGTTTGACGATCCGCTCGTCAAGAAGCATTGCGCCAAGGAGATCGAGGGCGCGTGGAAGTTTGTTGAGGAAATGACCGGCGTGCCGTTCAACTGGGATCTGCTCGTCAAGAATCTGGAAGCGCAGAACGAGCTGCAGCGCTTCGAGTGGGAGAAGTGGGACGTTGCCGCGAACACCGACTATTATCCCATCAACGGCGTTGCGCAGGCGCTCTACCGCATCTATCAGTCGCAGTACGGCGAGAACTTCATCTGGCATGAGGTCGACGCCCGCGTCCGCAAGATCATGGAGCGCTGCGTGAAGAACAAGACTGTGTCCTTCCCCGAAACGCGCCACCGCGTGATCGCGTGGTCGTGCGCGCCGCTCTATTACTCCAACTGGTGCACCTGGGCGTACAACTGCTGGGGTCTCAATGTTGTTATCAACATGGACTCTCTCATGTTCGATATGACCATCCGCACCGACAGCTACGAGAATACGCTCGAGGACATGGCACAGTACCACATGTGGGCTCCCATGCGCCGCATGGCCGTCGGCGGTATGCACCACTTCTTTGAGCTCTGGAAGTATATGGAGCAGTTCAACTGCGACATGGTCGCCATGTACGACCAGCTCCAGTGCAAGGGTGCGCAGGGTATGCACGGTGTGTTCGAGGACGAGTTCCGTAAGCGCAACATCCACGCCATCTGGATTCCTCACGCTCTGCCGGACAGCCGCACCGTTTCCCGTGCGGAGATCCGCCGTATCATCAACGACTACATGACCACCGTCATGCACGAAGAGCCGCTCGATCCGTCGCTGCTTGAGTTCGACGATTCCATGAGCTGGTAACAGGGAGGAAGAAAGAATGCGTAAACTGTTTAAGATCCTCGGCAAGATCGCCGGCATTCTGGCGGGGCTTTATGCGCTGCTGTTTGCGGTGTTCTATTTCGACCTCGACGGCAAGCTGCTGTACTACGTGGTCGAGCCGTTCCTCTGCAAGCATTACGACAAAATGGAACGCGAGGACGTCACCAAGCGTGCCTACAAAATCGACTGAGCAAAATGGACCCTCCGGAGATTCCCGGAGGGTCCTCTTTTGTCTGCGGGATGGATTTTGTAACCGAATTTGAATGAATCGGCGGCAGTGCGGCGCTATAATACGGCAATCGATCGATCCACAGGAAAGAAGATAAAACGCTATGCACCGTAGTGACGAAATGCGCGTTCTGGATATGACGCGCGGAAAAACGATAACGCTCCTGCTGCGGTTTTCGCTGCCGCTGTTTTTGGGCAACCTCCTGCAGCAGCTCTATAATCTCGCGGACACCTCGATCGCAGGAAATCTGCTGGGCGACGCTGCTCTTGCGCAGATCGGGGCGACGGCGGCGCTGTACGCGCTTATCACAAATGCAGCGTTTGGGCTCAATAACGGTCTTGGCCTTGCCGTCAGCCGGAGCTTTGGCGCGGGGGACGATAAGCGAATGCGGCAGAGCGTCTGCTGGATGGTTGAGCTATCCTTGCTGAGCGCGCTGGTCATGACATCGGCCTTTCTGCTTTTTCGGAAAAGTATCGTGTCTGCGCTGCAAATTCCGGCGGACACGGTGGAGGGCGCTTTGCAGTATCTGACGGTTATCCTCGCCGGGATTCCGTTTACCATGCTGTATAATCTCGAATCCGCACTTTTGCAGGCGGTAGGCAACAGCGTCATGCCGCTGCTGTTCCTCCTGTTCAGCAGCCTTCTCAACGTGGGGCTTGATCTGCTGTTCATGGGACCGCTCGTCATGGGTGTGCAGGGCGCGGCCATCGCCACGATCCTCTCGCAGGCTGTCAGCGCGGCGCTCGGCGGCGTGTATATCCTGAAAAACTATCCGGAACTGCGCTTTTCCAAGGACGATCATGCCGCCGGGCGGAAGTATGCCCCCAGTATGTTATGGGCGGGTATCAGCATGGCGCTGATGAGCGCCATTTACAATATCGGGAGCGTTGTGCTGCAAGGCAGCATCAACGCACTTGGAAACGTGTACATCGCCGCACAGGTCGGTGCGCGGCGACTCGCGGAGTTTTTCTATATGCCGGGCGGCTCCGTCGCCACGGCTATGGCGACGTTTGCCAGCCAGAACTATGGGGCAGGGAAGCGGTCAAGGATCGCCGAGGGCGTCCGCACCGCCATTCTTCTGTATGGTATGTGGTGGCTCGCTTCGCTTGCGGTCACACTCCTGGCGGCTCCGGCCGCCGTTCACGCGATCACAGGGAGCGGGAGCGAAGAAGTGATCCGAAATGCGGTACGGTATCTGAAGATCAATGTCCCCATGATCCCGCCAATGGCGGTGCTTGTGATACTGCGCAGCACGCTGCAGGGAATGCGCCACACGGTCGCGCCGCTCCTATGCAGCTCACAGGAGCTGATCGGTAAGGTGGTCTTTGCCTTTTGGATCGTCCCTGTGCGGGGGTATATGGCGGTGTGTGTCTGCGAGCCCATCACGTGGGTGGTGTGCTGCGTGTTTATCCTGGCTGCCGCGTTTTTGTGCCGGTGTGATTTCCGGGATGTAAAAGAGGGAGAAGGCGTGTGACCTTCTCCCTCTTTTTATAACAACATTTCGTGTTTCAGTTCTCTCTGCCGCTCGCAGCACCAGGCGATAACGTCCGCGGTGTTTTCCTGGAGAAATCTCTCCAGTTTCTCGATAATGTACAATAACTTGCGCAAATTGGAAACCGCATAAAAGAAGACATAGCTT
>CAVEQS010000020.1:0-45071 GCA_963618015.1 bacterium
GGAACAAGCTGGACAGGAACCGGGAGCGCAGGGAGCGTGACCATGAAAACCTGCGTGGAGACGTGCCGTTGGAGTTTCAGGCGGTGCCTGAACCGAAGATCGCTCCGCTGTGGATGAATTTGCCGAGGTTCCGCCAGCTATGCCAGGGAAATTTTCTCGACATCATCTTCTCCTGCCCCTACGAGCTGCACGAGCTGACTGCCAACCGTTTTCTCTCCAAACTCTTTTTCGGCCTCAGCGATGAGCAGAAGGAGGTGCTGTATTACCTGTTCGTTAAGCAATACAGCACCACAAGGCTTGCCGCCATCCGTGGGCAGTCTGACCGGAATATCCGAAAGCTGCGGATGACCATTCAGAAAAAGCTGCAAAAGCGGATGTACGAGCATCTGAGTGAAAAGCTGGAGAAGGACTACAGCATTACTCTGCGGGAGCGCGAGTTCGTGGAGGAATATGAGGCGCTGCTGCAAACCATGGGCAAGGATGCCGTGATCCGCCGGGAGAACAAAACCAAGCCGAGAAAAAAGAAAGCCGCCCTTGACGATGCCAAGGACGGTTGATACAATAGTAATATGGTTAATATATAGATGGATTACGAATTGAGAGGAACAGCGTCATGAACAATCTGTTTGCGCAGTCCCGTTCCCATTGGGTGCGGTATGACCGCTATGAGATCAAGACCGGCAAGGATGGAAAACGCTATATCACACCGAATAAGACGGCGAAGCCCGATGTCTATAACCCGCTGAAGGAGTCCTCAGAGATGGTGCTGGAGGCATTGAACGTGGGGATGCTGATGATGAACCGCGCCCCAGCAGACAAGGTTGAAAAGGCAATTTTGGCTTTTGTGACCCATTACGGTCTGTTGGGGCTGATGACGGCGCTGCCCACCACGCCGTCCTTCATGGATTATGAAGCGGTTTATCTGCCGAAGAATCACTTCATCAAGGAAGAAGGCATGTCAACAGAGGGCTACCTTGCCCTGTTCTATCCCTTTGACAAATTGGATGTAGTGAAAAAAGGCGTGGAATCCAACTGGAATGTCTCCGGGGACAGAACGATGATTGCCCTGACGATGACCTTCATGGATGAGCCGATGGCGAAGAACATGAGCTTCCAGCGGGAGTATGCTGAGCCGTATGACTGGGTAGCGCAGCAGTTCAAGGACTGGGCGTTCACGCTGACCACATCCATCTTGTACTACAACGACTACGACAGCATTGACGAGGATACGAGAAATCTCTACCGCAAGGCCATGGCCGCCTTCGGGGGCATTGCGCCGAGCTATCATATTGAACTGCTGGATAAGCCCACCATCTATTGGGACTTCCATTCGCTGCTGCTGGGCATCCAGATGATGTTCAGCTTCATGCTGGTGGACGATGCAAAACCCCTGCGGCTGTGCAAGCATTGCCAGAAGGTGTTCCTCGGCAGCCGGGCCAATTCCGCGTTTTGCAGCGCCCGGTGCAAGAATCAGTATAATGTCTATAAGAGCAGGGGGAAGAATAAAGGAGAGGATGGTGAGGATAATGCCTGAGAACCAGAATATTGAGTGGAAAAGCAAGTGGAAGGACGAATATCTGGAGTGGATCTGCGGCTATGCAAACGCACAGGGCGGCAAAATCTACATTGGCTGTGACGATGATGGGAATATAGTCGGTCTGCCCAACGCCCGGAAGCTGCTGGAAGACATTCCAAATAAAATTCGTGATGCTATGGGCATCATTGTGGGAGTGAATCTGCTGGCTTACGGCGGCAAGGAATACATTGAAATTGATGTTCCAGCCTATCCTATCGGCATTTCCTGCAAAGGTGTGTACTACTACCGCAGCGGCAGTACCCGGCAGATATTGACTGGCCCTGCGCTGGAAGCGTTTCTTATGCGTAAGCGTGGAGCCACATGGGACAACCTTCCGTTGCCCGCTTTTTCGATGGCAGACGTGGACGATGGAGTTATTTCCAAGTTCAAGAGTCTTGCCGCAAAGAAGGGACGCATGGAAACGAGCTTGCTGGATGAGCCAAAGGAAGTCCTGCTGGATAAACTGCATTTGAAAAACGGCGATTATCTGACGAATGCAGCCATGCTCTTGTTTAGCAGTGATCCGGAGAGGTATCAGACCGGTGCATATATCAAAATCGGCTATTTTGAAAATGACGCTGAATTACTCTATCAGGATGAAATCCACGGTTCAATTTTGGAACAAGTAGATAAAGCTCTGGATATTATTTACTTGAAGTATATGCGGGCCAAAATCCGTTACGAGGGTGCGCAGCGCATTGAACGATACTTTGTACCAGAGGCAGCACTTCGAGAGGCTCTGCTGAATGCGATCTGCCATAAGCAGTATCAGTCCGGGATACCGATACAAATCAGCGTATATGAAGGTCGTCTCTATGTAGCAAACATCGGAAGCCTGCCGGAGGATTGGACGTTGGAAAACCTAATGCAGAAGCATGCCTCCAAGCCATACAATCCGAATATTGCGCATGTATTTTACCTTGCTGGTTTCATTGAAAGCTGGGGGCGCGGCGTCGAAAAGATTTGTCACGCACTAAAAGCGGACAATCTCCCGCTTCCGGAATACACCATCCATCCCGGCGATATTATGATAAAATTCACAGCCCCAGAGGATCGGATCGTTCGACTGAACAAGCAATTTACAGATAACTTATCTGATAACCTTTCTGATAATCTTCCAGATAAAGAGCGAAAAACGCTTGAACTCCTGCTGGAAGATCCGGGGTATACCGCATCACAGCTTGCCGAAAAGCTGCATGTCAGCAGAGTTTCTGTAACAAAGTATCTGAAAGCCCTAAAGCAAAAGGGAATCGTTGAACGTATCGGCTCAGACCGCAGCGGGTACTGGAAGATAAATTAACACAAAAAACGCCCTCGCAGAAGCCGTGTAACGGCTTGCTGTGAGGGCGTTTTTTGTGGTATTATGCGAATACAATTTCTTGCAGGATGATTTCCTCCGCACGGCTGCGGATGCTGTTCATGCGGCGCACCCACTCCATCTGGTCAGCGGCCTTGAGTGCTTCGGTCACACCCTCCTGCTTCGCTATATCAGAAACGATGATTTCCATACGCTCGTTGCAGGCTTGGTCGATCTCGGCAAGGTACCGATGCAGCGTTCCGCTTGTGAGCAGGTTTGCATAGAGAACCGGACGATGCTCTTTCAGATAGCTGCGGCGCATACGCCCGTACTTGCCGATCTGGTATTCCGGTTCATCCGGCAGCGCAAGGTTCGGGATAAGATAATCACCCTCCTGACGGTAAGTACCGCCCATTTCTTCAAATAGAGATTTCATAAGAATCAGCTCCTTTTTGTGTTGATTTGCAGCGGTTATAAGGCTTTTTTGGCTCCTTTCCTAACACTTGTTCCATTCACCACAAATGAGCCGCAGTCATATGTATTAGGTGGGAGAAACCACCCTCTACATAGTAACTCTTGCTATGAGTGCCTTTTCGATTTGGCCGAGGTTGAAGCCGGTGTCATTCATCCGGCATTCATAGGAAGCTAATCCGATTTTCATGTTTTCCTGCTCATCCCCCCGGCGTATTTACTTAACGCAATGAAAATATACCATCGACCCGTCCACGTGGATGTCGACGTCTTTATACATTTTCTGCAAAAGGGCCTGCAGCTCTTCCTCTGTCTGAAACGGCGGAGTAAACCAGCCCTTCTTTGCAAGAACGTTTTTCACAAGCCAGTCGGTTGTTTTGGATTTTCCCCTGATATAGAAGCAGGCGATAAATTTGCCGCCGGATCGCAGAACACGCCCTGTTTCGCTGAACGCCTTCTGCTTATCGGGAAATGCGTGGAAACCGTTCATGCTGACAACGATATCAAAAGAGCCGTCGTCCATCGGCAGATTTCCCACATCGCCCTGCACGCACCGGATGTGCGCCTGACCGGCAAGCCGTTTCTCGGCCTGTGCCAGCATATCCGCGCTGTAATCCAGACAGGTGATGCGGGCATTTTTCAGAGACGCCCATTTGTGTTCCGTGAACACCGCCGTTCCCACCGGAACATCCAGAAGATCGCCGGAAAAATCGTCAGGGATATAGGATAAGACGTTTCGCGCAATATCCTTGTCATCCGTGCCGCTCCAAAAGAGCTGGATATACATCCGGCTGAAGAAATTCCCCTGCGTGAGAACATCGTCATATATGTTTTTGGACGATTCGTAAGCGTTTTGTATTTTGTCTGCCATAGCTTTTCTCCATTAAATGACGATTTGTTAGTCGATGCTAACATTATATCATCTCAAAAAGCATTGGGCAAGGAATATTGCCAGGAGCCTGCTGTGATTCTGTCAAATCTCACCGTATAAGGAAGCCATGCTTTGTATCCGGCGCCTCATTTCTTCCCGGACATGAGCGGGTTCCAGACACTCGCACTTATCCCCGAAGCTGAGGAGCATATCGTAGTAATAATCCCGTTCGATGAACGGGTAGTTTACAAGATAGTGATCCTCCCCGTCGGGGACAACGCGATCATAACTGCATAATTCCAGCACCCGATCCAGCACGGATTTGTGGATGCGGAGCTTTATGTCCGTTTGCAGCGTTTCCAGGATCGGCGCGAGATCCAAGATCGGCTTTTCATAGTCACGGGGTTCAAATGCCTCCGGCAGCATTTGCAGCTCCGCCATTCTGGACAACCGAAACAGACGATAGCCGCTTCTGCTGCGGCAATACCCCTGAAAATACCAGTGGCTGCTTTTCAGCACAAGCTGATATGGCTCAATGATTCTTTCACTTTTATTGCCATGACCGTCTATGTAGGTAAAGGAAAGCAGTTTGCTTTCCTGCAAAGCGCTCTTCACGGTCGATAAAGTCTGTTTTATATTCCCGTTTCCCATCCAGGGCTCCAGGTCGATGCAGATCTGGTTTGCCTTCAGCTCAATGCGTCTTGCCTGATCGGCGGGAATAAAGCTTCGGATCTTTGTTAGTGCGTGTACCAGATCCTCTCTCTGCACCATGCCCGAAACGCTCTTCAGCCCCATCAACAGTGCCGCAAGGTCATCCGAGGAAAAAACCTTTTTATCCACCTTGTATTCCGGCAGAATTTCAAAACCGCCGCCGACTCCGGGTATCGAACAAACCGGAATACCGGCCATGCCGATGGCGTCTATATCGCGATAAATTGTGCGCCGCGTTACCTCGAACCGGTCGGCCAATTCCTGCGCGCTGACCCGCTCTTTTTCCAAAAGTATCAGAAGAATACTGACAAGTCTGTCCACCTTCATCCGAAAGCCGCCTTTCAAATCGTTTCCTTCTATCGATGACATAATGGTGTCAACAATTATAGGATACTATGGGAGAACAAGTCAACGAATGGAGGATGTTTATGTTTACGGTCTATGTCTATGTTCTCGACACGATGGCGGATTGGGAAATCGGGTATGCTGCCGCGGAATTGCATTCCGGACGCTTTTTCAAAAAGGATGCGCCGGATGTATCGTTCAAAACCGTCGGTATTACGAAGAAACCGGTAAAAACCATGGGAGGGCTGACGATCCTTCCGGACGGCGTTGTTGAGGATATTGCCGTCGACGATAAGAGCGTCCTGCTGCTGCCGGGAGGGAACACCTGGGGCGACCCGAAGCACGGCCCGATTATACAAAAAGCGGCGGAGCTGCTGTCCGTTGGGGGCACCGTATGCGCTATCTGCGGAGCGACGGCCGCACTGGCTCAGGCAGGTCTTCTGGATCACCGCCCGCATACAAGCAACGGCGTCGGGTTCCTTGAGATGTTTTGCCCCGGTTACAAAGGGCAAAGCTGGTTTGTGGACGAACCCTCGGTCTCCGACGGAAGCCTGATCACGGCAGGCGGCACGGGAGCCTTGCTGTGGACAAAGCAGATCCTTGAACGTTTGTGCGTTTTCCGGTCGGATACGCTCGAGGCGTGGTATGCATATTTCCGTACCGGCGAGGCGCAGCATTTCTTCGCCCTCATGCAAACTTTGCCATCGTCTGACGGGTAAGCAAACCGGTTTGCGCTTTTTTGAAATTGGGAACAGGATTTGGAAACATCAAAGGAGTGGGATTAACAATGCACGCCCCCGCCGCAGAATTGCTCTGCAGCGGGGGTTGCTCATGCGCTGAAACAGCCGGAAAGCCTTGGTTCGAGCGGTTTCCGAGTATAGAAAAAGTCCACCGTAATTCAATCAAAATTACGGTGGACGTATGGCGGAGAAGGAGGGATTCGAATTACCCGATGTACGTTTTTTCACGTTTTTTCGAGTGATACCGAATCCGCTAAACCATTGGAAAACAAGGACTTTTTCGGCCATCCGTAATAGCGAGTATTATCGCGTGATATCGTGGTAAGGGAAAACATAAGGGAAAATTTTGCTCGGTTTGCGGTTTCCTTTTTCCCGAAAAAACCTTGGAGAAAGTCAATGCAACCATTTGCAACTATCTGCTTGCATCGGTGCTCTGTAGGGCTTTTACGCCACGCTTATCGTAATAAGATGCGAAAATCCTTGCAGTCTGCCGTAATCCGTGTTATTGTGTCGGTGGTGCTTCTACGGAAGCGCTAAGGGCGCTGCACAAAACGGCAGGCGGTTGGCTCACACCATCCCGAAAGGGGGTGGAGCGTATGCGGCTTACGATAACTCTTACATTGCGAAAGCTAATGTTGCAGTTTATCATAAAAAGCAGAAACCGCCACCCTGGCCGGTGACGGTTTCTAATGAAAACCAAACCATAAGGGGCTAACCGCTTGTCGCAGCGCCCTTTTATATGCTCATTATATCGCCCGCTCCGCGCTATGTCAAGCATGAGAGCGGGTGCTTTTTTATTTCCCTGCCGGATTGATCCCGATTTTCAGAGACACCGCGTCCCGCGCCATGGTGTCCTCTATGGCACGGCCTACAAACTCCTCCGGTGTCTCGCCGGTGCGTTTGATATGCTCGCTGATCTTTGCAAAGCGTTCCGGCGTTACGAGGGGAGCGGGAGCGGGATCTCCTGCCGCCGATTCTCCGCTCATAGCGGCGTTTACAGCGCGGTTTATGAAGCCATTGACACTCTCCCCCTGCGCATCGGCAAACGCCTTTATAACGTCCTTGCGGCCTTTTTCTACGGTCAGGTTAATACGATCATACGCACTTGCAATCCACTTGTTCTGCGCTTTCTGCTGCGCTTTAGACGCGGGCTTTCTTTCTTCTGCCATTACGCACCCTCCTGCTTGATTCGTTAGGGGGGATTAGTTGCGGGCGCTTCTCCCCTCCCATTGTAGCTGTATTATACCGCACAATGCAATATTACGCAATATGCAATCTATACAAATATCATTGCGCAATACTGTTATTTTGCGAATTGCATATCATTGCGCAATATGCTATTATATAGACAGTTAAGGGAGAGACCTTGAACAAGTCGATCAGGGCGGCAGACATACTGGTGACAGGACAATGGCCAAGTAGCTGCTACATTCCAGACGCCGCCCGCTCCCGAAAAAACAAAGGAGGTACGCAAGATGAAATGGAATCTCAAGAAGATCATGCTCCGGGCGTGGAGCCTGTACCGCAAGGGCAGGCTTACATTCGGGGAAGCCCTGCACCGGGCATGGCTGACGGCCAAAGCCGAGCCGATCAACGCCGCGACCGTCGAGAGAGCGAAAGCCGCCGCCGGTATCACGGAAGAGGTCAGAACGTGGAGCGGGTGGCGCGAGCTGGGCTATGAGGTCATGCACGGCAGCAAGGCTCTTTTCGGCTGTGCGCTGATCTGGGGAAGCAAAGGAGACGGTGCGGTATATAATGCCCGATTCTTCGGCGCTTCTCAAGTCCAGGCAATCGCATGAAAAAAGCCCCTTGCCTGACAGCCGACCAAAGCAACAGGCAAAGAGCTCAAAACACACCCGGAGCGGGTGCAAGTAGATTATACCGCGCCCGCTCTCTCAAATCAAGGAGGATTTAACATTGATACGGATAACAAAGATCGAATCCGTGCTCGGCGATTTCGGTATCCACTATTACCGGAAGCGCACCGAAGAGACGGCAGCGGCTATAAAGGTGATTGCTGCAGCGGTGGGCGAGCGAATATTCGGGGACATTCTGACCGCGATAGACGGCGCGGAGAGTGAAGCCTTTAAGGACGGTATCGAGCTGGGGCGCGTGTATCAAGCATCCGGCGTCGGCTCTTATGCGGATTTTAAGAACAAAGTCCGGGAGCTGCTTGAAGAATGCCCGCCGGACGATATAAGCGAGGACTTAGCTAAATTCTTGATGGATGGTGAAGAAGATGGGATATGAGATCGTTTTTATTCTGCCGCTGCTGCTTGCGGCGCTGGCGTCTATGGCTATGTGCTTTGTAAGCATCCTTGCGCAACGGCACGGGGCAAGCGAGAAGATCGCGGCGGACTGCGTCAAGGGCGCGTTTGCTATCGGCGGCGTGCTTTTCAACGGCCTGTTTCAGTTGATTTTGATTCTGCTGGTAAACCTTGCGAACAAATTTTGAAAGGGAGAAAAGACAATGACTAATACCGAGAAAGTAAGAATTGATGTCGAGATCGACGCGGGAGACTACACCGAAGATAAGAAGAACATGGCGGAGAAGATCGCCCGGCTCTGCTTCCTTATGGACGCGGACAAGCTGCGCTACCTGTATCTCACGGCGCTGAACATGATCTAAGGGGGCAAATGCATGATTATTAAGATCGACGGTTTGGGACTGTCTGGCTTTAAGACGGAGCGGGGCGCAGAGGCAGCCGCAGCGTGCAAAAAGCTGCAAGATTACATTCAAAGCATTGGCTCGCTGCCTGCAAAGCAGAAGAAGGAAATGTTCGCGCTGCTTGAAAAAGCGGCGAGAGCGTGCGAGGAGGATTCTTTCAACGATGGTATGCTGTTCGGGCGGGCTTATCAGCTCTCTTTGACAATGGAGGATGAAGAATGACGGACAATCAGAGAGAGCTTATAGAAATGATCTGCGCTATGAACGATGAGCAGTTTGCAAGGTTTTGCGAGCTGGTAGATAAGGAGCTCACGGAAAAGGAGCGCGAGTTTTACGAAACGACCTGCAAGATCGGCGGGGGTGAAGCATGAACGATAACAGATTCCCGGAAGTTGAGCCGGTCGATATGACGGGCGAAGAGCGAGATTGATTAAAGATACCCCGCTTTCCGCCCTATAGTTCACCTTTAGTTATCTCATAACGGAGCGATAGTGCTTACTCATTTTCTCCATTGTCTGGTTTCTCTGTCAGCATGGACGGTGCTTCCGGGTGCTTGTGGACATAATTCCGTACCAGCTCGCCCCAGAGGTAATCGCGCTGCTCCTGCGTGATCTCCGGGAACTTGGTCTCCCCGGTCTTGCGGTTGATGATGATTGGCATTTACTTTTCCTCCTGCTCAATCGCTTCTCCCTTTGCCCAGCGAATGAACGCGAGGCGGGGAATCTTCGTCCGGTTGCCGCTGCGGAACGTCGAGAAAGGCAGCTTCTCCGGGCAATCACGCGCCATGAGCGTGATGTAATATGGCGAGCATCCCAAGTACGACGCCGCGACGGTCGAGGAAATGCATCCCTTGTCCATTGCTTCAATTTCTTCAAGTGTCATTAGCTATACCTCTTTTCTTTGATAAATGACAGCAGAGCGGGACGATCTGTCCCGCTCTCATTATGTCATATATGGCGTGATGATTTTCGCATTTTCTGTCGAAGAATATCTACGGCATTTTCACGGCTTTGTCACGGCTTCGCTGGCGTACTCAGCAGTCGATTTCTCGGGGTTCGCTCGGGGTTCAATGCTGGATATTCTCTTGCTTCATCCTCGCTTCAACACGTTCTCACGCGGCTTTACGGAGGAATATTCAAGGCGGCGGTTTCCCTTTGCTCGTCCTTTGTTCGATAGTTTTTTGATTGGCAAAACCCAACATTCAAAAAAGCCGAGAACTTAATAAAACTTAACATTCAAATCGGCGCGAACCTGTAAAAACCTGACATTTGAGGATGCTGCTTCGCAGCCGATTGCACCCGCTCGGAAGGTGAAAAAGCGGCTTTTGTGTCCGCTCGATTATTTGAAGCTGAAAAAGTCATCGCACAAGTCGGAGTTATCGGAGATATAGCCGCTCGTCATATCGGCAACGGCGGATCGCTGGTTTTCGTAAATGCTCACGATAGACGTTGCAGCTCTGAGACGCACCGCCGCGGGCGTCTTTTCGTTCTCCATGATGGACTTTATGACCCCGATAGCAGATTCAACGCTTCCGGCTATGCTCTCCATTACCGTTATCTTCGCCTGTTCCTGTATGTCCCTGTAAGCCTTGGAGAATTCAAGATCGTCGTGAATGTATGTGTATAGGGTTCTCGGAGAGATCCCCGCTTTTCCTGCTGCCTCCGATAGCGTTTTGCTGTCTGCAAGAGCTACCAGCGCGGCGGTTTTCTTTTGGTTATTTGCCATTGCATCATCTCCTTCGTACTGTATGCGTCCCGCTCCGGCGACGATAAAACCGAAGCAAGGCGGAAAAAACCGGCAAAAAGCGGAAGAAAGCGGTCACGCACCGTTACGAACCGTTAGCCAGCCGTAGCGACTGGTAGCCACTCGCACCCGCTCGGGGGTGTCACGTTTCGTTACCCCATTATAATACCGTCACGAAACGCGACGGTATTGTGCAGACAGAAAGCCGAGAAATGTATGCAGCTCTCCGATAAATGCCCGCAGAGACGTAAAACGGTGCGCATTTTATAGAACACCCCCGAAAATATACCGGTTTCATATAAAATCCTCCGGCTGGCCTGCCTCGTGTGCGGAAGCCGCCCGGAGGGGCGACCGCGATTTTGGATGCTTTATTAGCCCGTTTTGGAGCGGGAGGAAACGCTTAATTTTTCCCACATACATGGCTATATATAGTATATCTCCCCCAAAATGGGGGAAGTGTTTCCGGCTTAAAAACTCACTGGTTCCCCCAAAATGGGGGTAGTGGGTTCTTCGCTCTGGTATCACTACCCCCACATTGGGGGATGTTTCGACTTTTCCATACCCCAAAATGGGGGAGCCAAAATGCATAAAAGTTTTTATGTATCGCCTTTTATGGTGGTCGGGCTTTCCAATCGAACACGAACTCGTAGACGTTCTTTTCCCGGGTCAGCCTCCCGCTCTCCTTGATGCGGATAAAACCGGCGTCGATAAGCTCCGCCTTGAAGCGATCAAAGCTGCTCGGGGGGATATGGTATTTTTCGACGGAGGAGGCCGGAAACGTGAACTCACGCTCGCCTCCGGCCTCCATTGCCATACGAAAGTATAAATCCCTTGCTCCGGCTTTTAGCCTGCCGAATTGCTCAGAGAGCAGGAGAGAATTGCCGATCTGAATAAACCGCCCTTCTTTGCAATCTGCTTTAGCGGATAACCACGGGCGAATATTACAATGGGCGGCTGTCTTGCGTCTCCCCATCGGCATACCCTCCGATCTCGATTTGTCCCGGCAGCCCGTCAAGGAACGCCTGCGCCGATCTCACCGCTCGAATCGTGCTTGTGCCTTTTGCGGTCACGGTAGCGATGAATGCTGCGGCCTCCCGCCGCCCCTTCGCGCCGTCATCCGGGAGAAAATAGCCGTTATCGCCGGAGAGGATGACAGCGCCGAGTGCCCGCTCGTCGGAAATCAGCTTTCGGAGCGCCCGCGGGGCTTTTATGCCCATCATTCGGCAAAGCTCCGTCGTCTTGATCGCGTTCTCTGCGCCTCTCGGCAGGATGTTTTGAAAAAAACTTTGCTTTGCCCCGCTCTGCATGGTAAAATCATGGAGCGGGAATGGCTGCTCTTGCTGGCTGGCAAAAAGTTGCGTCTCCGCTTGCCGTCTCTCGGTCTTGCACACCGAGGGGCGGCTTTTTATATCGCTGGATTTCCCGTCTAAGCCCATCTCAGCGGGCTTGTGAGCGCTTTCTCGCGCTGGAATGTATTGTTTCATATCCCCGCGCCCTCCCGCTCAAAATCATTTGTTGAGTGGGGCTTTCCGGCAAACTGTCCGCTATGCCCACCGATTCCCGCTCGATTTGGATTCCGCCCAAAGCGAAATGGAAACAGGGGACAGTCTGTGCAAACACAACGGCGGACTTCAACGGCAACGCCGCAGACGCAGTCGAGACACTTTTCTCGGATGGCCTTTAATGGCGTCATAGTCTCGCCCCCTGCTCACTCTGGCTGGCAAGCCACGCTCTAAGCCCGTCCGTCGGGATTCGGATGCAGCGTCCGATTCTGATCACCGGCGGGCTTGCTTCGCTGTGTACGAGCTCGTAGGCTTTGGAACGGCTCAAATTGAGCATCGCTCCCATCTCCTCCACGGTCAAAACTGTTTTTTCCATCTTTACCTCCTGCTGTTTGATTTTTTGCTTGCGTTCCTTCAAGTGCTATGGTATGATTTACTCGACAAATGAATTATAAGATATATTTTTCTGTTCGTCAATATTTTCAATCCGCTAAAATGGAAAAACAAGAAATTCAAACCGAGCAAGGAGAAAAAGCTATGGAAAGCAATTATTTTCCGCCGACAGAAAAAGAGGCAAAGGAGACGGGCGTGGCTTCGTCGGAACGGAGGAATGCCGGTTTCCCGTCGCGCTTGCGGCAGCTGCGAAATAAAAAAGGAGAGTCGCAAGCGACATTGGCGAAAGAGCTGAAGGTAACAAAATCTACCATCAGCCTGTATGAAACAGGGGACAATGTTCCCGACGCAAGGACTATAAGAAAGATGGCAGAGCACTTTAAAGTTTCAGCTGACTATCTGCTGGGGTTATCAGAATCAGAGACAAATGATAAAGACGTGCAGTTTGTTTCCGACTATACAGGTTTAGCTCCCAATGTGGTATCTCGCCTCCATATTCTTGATGATAGAAGCGGTATTGTAAAAGAATGGATTGGACGGCTTTTTAAAATTCCCGATAACGCGTCAGAGGATGATATAAGCAAGACGATTGATTATCTTGTGCAATCAGCGATGGCGCAAAATAGATGGGAAAATATGGTTGATGCGAGACAATCAACTTTTAATAAAACCGGGCGATTTCCTGACGACGACAGGGTTGATGTTGGAAGCTTGAGCGGTCTTTACTGCGATAGAGCAGGACGATATTGGGTAGAGGACAATCTCGCGGCAGAACTCTTAATAGGCGAGGCTATTGATACGCTTCAAATACTAACAGATTTTATTTTGCACGGTCTAAGGGATGACTTATCTAAGCAGATAGAAGGAATGAGCGAAGCGGAAGTCGAAAGACGCTATATGCGTCCGTATTCTGATTTTGCTATCGTACCCAAAGGCGTTGACGTGGAGGAAGATCATGCCGAATAAAGCTGCAGCCGGAGCGGGAACAATACGAAAAAAGACGGTGACCCGTAACGGGAAGCAATATTCTTTCTGGGAAGCTCGGATTACTACCGGCAAGGATGGGCAGGGGCGGCAGATTCAGCGCTCTTTTTCCGGAAAAACACAAAAAGAAGTCCGGGAAAAGATGCAGGCTGCTGCCGTGGAGATAACCGACGGCGCATATATCGCCCCAGCCAAAATGACCGTGGGGGAATGGCTCGACGCATGGAGCGGGGAATACCTGAACAGCGTTAAGCCGATGACGGCGGAGTCCTATAAGAAGAACATCCGCGTGCATATCAAGCCCGCTCTCGGCGCGGTCAAGCTCTCTGCACTTTCTGCCGTTGATGTCCAGAAATTCTATAACGCGCTTGTGCGGGATGGGTACACGGTCACGCGGACGGTGAGCGGGAAAAAGGTCACAGTGCAAAAGCCGCTTTCTCCGAAGAGCATCAAGAACATACACGGCACGCTTCACAAGGCGCTGGAAAAGGCCGTCGCGCTCGGCTATATCAAATTCAATCCGGCAGATCATCCCGATTTGCCACGGATCGAGAAGCACGAAATAAAGCCCCTCGACGACGAAGAGATCAACAAGTTTCTCTCTGCCATCCGGGGACACCAATTTGAAACGCTGTACACCGTTACGCTGTTTACCGGCATGAGACAGGCGGAAGTATTGGGGCTTTCGTGGGATTGCGTGGATTTCGAGCGGGGGACGATCCTTGTGAAGCAGCAGCTCCAGCAATACGGGACTACGGGCGGAAAGTATGTACTGAACACAACAAAAAATAGCCGGTGGCGTACTATCGCCCCGGCGGAATATGTTATGAAGCTGTTGCGGCACAGACAGGCCGAGCAGATACAAGACCGCTTCAAAGCCGGTTCTGCTTGGGATAACCCGCTTGATCTCGTATTCACAAACGCGCTGGGCGGCTGTCTGTGCGCCCCGACGGTTTATACCAACTTCAAGAAGATCGCGGCCTCTATCGGTCTCCCTGCGGCAAGATTTCGCGATCTTCGACATTCATACGCAGTTGCCGCGATCCGCTCCGGGGATGACATCAAGACGGTGCAGGAAAATCTCGGCCACCACACAGCGGCCTTTACGCTGGATGTATACGGCCACGTCACGGAGCAGATGAAGCGGGAAAGTTCCGCCCGGATGGATGCCTTTATTTCCACGCTGAAAGAGGCGAAAAACGCTTGATTTGAAGCTGGTAAGGGAAAACATAAGGGAAAACAGCCGAAAAAGAGCATAGAAAAAACCCTGTATCCATTGAGAATACAGGGTTTTTCGTTGGCGGAGAAGGAGGGATTCGAACCCTCGATACCCTTATGGGGTATACACGATTTCCAATCGTGCGCGCTCGACCGGGCTACGCGACTTCTCCATAGCGGTCAAACTGAAATCTATTCAATTCAGCTTGTCTACTATAGCAAATGCGCGCGGCAAAGTCAAGAGCGACTTTGCCGCGCACGGAGATTTTTTCAAATTTTTCAGTTATCCTCGCGGTCGCCCTTCTGGCGGATGGTGATGCGGATGGGCGTGCCCTCCAGGCCGAAGGTCGAGCGGATCTGGTTTTCGATATACCGCTGATAGGAGAAGTGGAAGAGCTCCCGGCTGTTGCAGAAGATGACGAAGTGCGGCGGGCGAGTGCCGGTCTGGGTCATATAATAGATCTTCAGGCGGCGTCCCTTGTCGGACGGCGGCTGCACGCGCGCCTGCGCGTCGGCAAGAACGTCGTTGAGAAGACCGGTCGTGATGCGCATGGAGCTCTGGTCGTTCACGAAGTTCACAAGCTCGAAAATACGCTCGGTGCGCTGGCCGGTGAGCGCAGAGATGAAGAGGACGGGCGCATACGTCATGAACGAGAGATCGCGGTAAACATCCTTGCGCATTTTGTCCATCGTGTGGGTGTCCTTCTCGACCAGATCCCACTTGTTCACCACAATGATGCTTGCCTTGCCCGCTTCATGGGCGAGACCGGCGATCTTGGTGTCCTGCTCCGTGACGCCCTCGCGTGCGTCGATCATGATGAGGCACACGTCCGCGCGCTCAATGGCGAGCTGCGCACGCATGACGGAAAACTTCTCGATCCGGTCGTCCACCTTGGACTTGCGGCGGATGCCGGCGGTGTCGATGAAGATATACTTGCCGTATTTGTTCTCGAGCCGGGTGTCCACGGCGTCGCGCGTTGTGCCGGCCATGTCCGCGACGATGACGCGGTTTTCCCCGAGCACGAGATTGACGAGCGAGGACTTGCCGACGTTCGGCTTGCCGATGACGGCAACGCGGATGAGGTCTTCCTCTTCCTCGCCCTCTTCCTCGGGCGGGAAGTTCTCGATGCAGGCGTCGAGCATTTCGTCTGTGCCGTGACCGTGGATGGCCGAGAGCGCGATCGGATCGCCGAGACCGAGCGAATAAAACTCATAGATGCCCGGGTCGACCTGGCCGACAGAGTCCATCTTGTTCACGCACAGCACGACCGGCTTGCGCGAGCGCTTGAGCATCGCGGCGACTTCCTGATCGGCAGCGGTGACGCCGGTGCCAATCTCGGTCACGAACACGATCACGTCCGCGGAGTTGATGGCGATCTCCGCCTGCTCGCGCATAAAGAGCAGAATTTCGCTGTCGGCCGTCGGCTCGATGCCGCCGGTGTCAACGATGTCAAAGGTGCGCCCCGCCCATTCGCACTCGGCGTACAGACGGTCGCGCGTCACGCCGGGGGTGTCCTCCACGATGGAGAGACGCTTCCCGCACAGACGGTTGAAAAGCAGGGATTTGCCCACGTTGGGGCGGCCGACAATAGCGACCAGAGGTCGTTTAGCCATAATGGAAAATCCTCCTTTCGGGGGTGTTAAAGTTCTTCAAAGCGCATCGCAGCGAGCAGCTCCGCGCCGTCCACCTCGAGCGGGATGACCGGCACGCCGAGCTCGCGCGAGAGATCTTCGGGCGTGAGATCGTCAAGAAATACGCCCTCGTTGTGGCGCAGCATGGTTTTTGGGATATATACCCGCTCGCCAAGCTCCTTATCCCGGAGATGGCGGAGAATGTCCCGCCCGGTGAGCAGCCCGGCGACCTCGATGGTGTGGCCGAAAAAGTCGTTCGGGATGCCGTAGACCGTGCCGTTTGCCCCGGCCTTTTCCACGAGCGCGCGCAGATACGGCTCGGCGGCCTTGCCGGTCGCGATAGAGAAGCGCGGCGTTTCCTTCCGGTCGGACTCGTCTTCGAGCGAGAGCGCGAGATCGAATTCCGTTTCGAGCAGACGCAGCATGCCTACGCCGTTTTCGAGCTGGGCATAGTCCTCGTAATATTCGTCCTCCGGCAGGGGAAGCTGGGCGCGGAGATACATCTCATCGCTGCAATAGAAAATATGGCTGCCGTATTTTTCAAAGCACTCTGCGGCAAAGGCCTCTACCTGCGCAATTGTTGCGCGGGCCTGTTCGAGCGTATAAGGGGAGAGCGGCGTGAGCTTTTCGCGATGGCAGGTGAGCCCCACCGGCACGATGGAAACACTGCTCACGTGCGGATAAAGTCCGGCAAGATCTTCCAGAGAGCGCTGCAGCGCCGCGCCGTCGTTCCAGCCGGGCACGGCGACGATCTGGCACTCCATAAAAATGCCCGCTGCGGCGAACCGGTTCAGGATATCCATGATCTCTTTTCCACGCGGATTGCCGATGAGTTTTGCGCGCAGCTCCGGATCGGTCGCATGCACGGAAATGTTCAGCGGGCTTACCTTCAAATCGCAGATGCGCTGCAATTCGCGCTCGGAGAGGTTCGTACAGGTGATATAATTCCCCGTCAGGAACGAAAGACGTGCGTCATCATCCTTAAAATAGAGCGTTTTGCGCAGTCCGCGCGGCAGCTGGTCGATGAAACAGAAGATGCACCGGTTGGAGCAGCCCGTCGGCTTGTCCATCAGGTACGTTTCAAAGTTCAGCCCGAGATCCTCACCCTCTTTTTTGCGGATGTGGATCTTGCCTGCGTCCCGGAATTCCAGCGTGAGCGAGCGGTCGTACGCCCAGTATTTATAATCGAGCACGTCGTGGATCTCGTGCCGGTTGATATAACGCAATTCGTCTCCGGGGAAGACCCTGCCCTCCAGCCGAGAGCCGGGATCTATCGACGAGATCGTGTTGTACATAGGGTATAGCTCCTCCGAGAAAGTTCTTCATAGCAAAAGAAGAGGGGGCAAAGCCTCCTCTTCTTAAGCTCGGTTACTTTTTCTCCTCGTCTACCTTGAGAACCTGACGGCCATCGTAAGAGCCGCAGGCCTTGCAGGCCCGGTGGGGGAGCTTGAAAGCGCCGCACTGGGGGCACTTGACCAGAGCGGGAGCGGTGAGCTTCCAGTTGCTGCCGCGTCTCTTGTCGCGTCTGGTACGGCTGACTTTACTCTTGGGGACTGCCATGGTGACACCTCCTCGTACTTTGGCTGCTTTGAACAGCGCATAATCATGGTTTATCGTCCAACAGCTGTTCCAAAACAGCCAGTCTTGGATCCGATCCTTTCCTGCAATCGCAGGGACCTTCGTTGAGATTCTTGCCGCAGCGGGAGCAGAGTCCCTTGCAGTCGGCCCGGCAAAGAAACCGGGTGTCCATGTTCAGGATGAACACGGTCTCCAGCAGCTCCTCCAGATCGAGCTCGTCGCCCTCCAGCAGGAAATAATCGGGGTTTTCCTCGTCCTGCAATTCGGGCGCGAGCAGGATATCGAGCGGATAACTCACTTCCCGGTCAAACTCGGCGGCGCACCGGTCGCACACACAGTGCATCGCGGCGGAGAGCGTGCCCCGCAGCGTTAGAGCGCCGGCGTTGTTCACGATGAAGCCCTCGCCCACGGGGGCGGCGGTGTAGGAGAGAACGGCGGGAAAATCCAGCCGGTCAGTGGAAAGCTCACACCGGAAGGGCAGCCGCGAGCCGGGATTCAGGAGAAGTTCGTGGAGATTCATGTTGATTCCAATCCTCTGTCAGCATCTCACAAGCCTACCTATTATATATGAGCATTTCTGTATTGTCAACAGAAAAATCAACGGAAGATTCCTTTTTCCGCGGAAAAGCAGGCACAAGATATAGTATCACACTCCGGCGGAAAATACCAGAGAAAACGATAAAAAAGATTTATCTCCTGTTTATCTCTTGCCGAAAGACGAACCCTCTGTTATAATACTCTGTCACGAATTAACAAAAAAAGCGAGGAATCTATACTCATGGAGGAAACAAACAGCCTGGCCCGCTCCCGGCGCATGGGCGAAATGCCGGAGGGAAAGCTTCTGTTTTCGATGGCGGTGCCCATGATGCTCTCGATGCTGGTGCAGGCGCTTTACAATATTGTTGACAGCGTATACGTTGCGAAGGTGTCGGAAGACTGCCTTTCGGCGCTATCGCTCGCGTTCCCGGCGCAGAACATTCTCATCGGCTTTGCCACCGGCACGGGCGTCGGCGTTTCAACGCTGCTCTCCCGCGCGCTCGGCAGCCGGGACAGTAAGCTTGCCAACCGCGTGGCGGGCAACAGCATGTTCCTCTGCCTGTGCTGTTGGGCTGTCATGGCGATTTTCGGCATCTTCTTTGCCGACGCCTTTATCCATTCGCAGACGGACATCGAGTCCATCCGCGCCTACGGAGACTCGTATCTGCGCATCGTCACCATCGGCTCGATCTTCGTGTATTTTGAGATCAACTTTGAGCGCCTGCTCCAGTCCACGGGGCAGACGAAGCTTTCCATGTGGGCGCAGATGATCGGCGCGGTGGCGAACATCATCCTCGACCCGTTCTTCATCTACGGCTGGTGCGGTCTGCCCGCGATGGGCACCGCCGGCGCGGCCATCGCCACGGTCATCGGCCAGGCACTCGGTGCGCTCGCCGGAGCGTATTTCCACCACCGGCACAACAAAGAGGTCAGCATCCGTCTTGCCGACTGCCGCCCGAACGGGCACATCATCCTCGATATCTACCGTATCGGCTTCCCGTCCATCCTCATGGTCGGCATCGGTTCGATTACGAACTATCTCATGAACCGCATCCTCATGGCGTTCACGTCCACGGCGGTCGCGGTCTACGGCGCATACTTCAAGCTGCAGAGCTTTTTCTTCATGCCGGTATTCGGCCTGAATAACGGCATCGTCCCCATCGTCGGCTACAACTACGGCGCACGCAAAAAGGAGCGCATTTACCGCACGATCCGCTATGGCGTGCTGTTTGCCGTATGCATCCTCATCGTCGGACTGCTGCTCTTTGAAATGATCCCCGGCGTGCTGCTGCTGGCGTTCTCCCCGTCGGAGAACATGCTCGCCATCGGCATTCCCGCGCTGCGCAAGATCGCCCTCCATTTCCCAATCGCCGGGTTCTGCATCGTGGGCGGCTCGATCTGTCAGGCGCTCGGAAAGAGCCTCTATTCGTTCTTCACATCGGTGATGCGCCAGATCGTGGCTCTCATCCCCGCGGCGTATCTCCTGTCGCTGACCGGAAATGTCGGCAATGTATGGTGGTGCTTCCCGATTGCAGAGGTCATGTCGGCGCTTGCCACAGCGTTCTTCCTGCGCCGCGCGCTGCGCGATATGGACCGGCAGCTGACGCTCACGGAGGGGCAATGAAGGAATTTACCATTGGCCGCAACGACGCCGGGCAGCGGCTTGACCGGTTCGTGAGCAAGGCGGCGCCGCTCATCCCGGAATCGCTTCTGCAAAAGACGCTGCGGAAAAAGGACATCAAGATCAACGGCCGCCCCGCGAAGGGCGAGGCGCGCCTTGCCGAGGGCGACACGGTGCGCGTGTATCTCCCGGACGTATTTTTTGAAGCGCCGCGGGAGGAAAATGCCTGGCGCAAGATCACAGCGCCCCGGCTCGATATCGTCTACGAGGACGAGAACATCCTGCTCGTGGACAAAAAGCCCGGCGTTCTCTGCCACAGCGCGGGGGAGTGGAGCTGGAACACGCTCATTGCGAACATCCAGGCGTATCTCCGCGCCAAGGGCGAGTGGGATCCCTCGCGCGAGAACAGCTTCGCGCCCGCGCTCTGCAACCGCATCGACCGCAACACCGGCGGCATCGTGATTGCTGCGAAAAACGCCGAGGCGCTGCGCATTATGGACGAGAAGGTCAAAAACCGCGAGATCGAGAAGATCTATCTCGCCGCCGTTGTCGGCGTGCCGCGCCCCGCTGCCGGGCGGCTCGAGGGGTATCTCTTCAAGGACGCGAAGAACAATCAGGTGTATGTATACGACACGCCCCGCACTGGCGCGAAAACCGCTGTGACAGAGTATAAAACGCTCGCATCCGACGGGCGCCTCACGCTCGTGGAGTGCCGCCTCATCACCGGGCGCACGCACCAGATCCGCGCGCAGTTCCGCCACGCCGGATGCCCGCTCCTCGGCGACGGAAAGTATGGCCGCGAGAAGGACAACCGCGCCTATGGCGAAAAGGGGCAGGCGCTCTGCTCGTGGCGGCTGCGGTTTGCCTTCGACACCCCCGCGGGGGCGCTCGAATATCTCAACGGAAAGAGCTTCCGGACCAAAACGCCGGAGTTCGTGGAAAAGTACTTCCCATCGTTCGCGGAATGCATAAAAATGTGAAAAAATTGCCGGAAACGACCCTTGTTTTCGGCATTTTTTTGCGCCGTTTCCGGCGCGAAAAAATATTTGATTTGAAAAGGAAAATTGCATTGACAAACCCCCTTGAAATCTATATGATTGGCCTAACGCGCAAAGCGCGAAAAATCGGGAAAAGAGGGGGAGGATAATGGCCAAAGAACTCATCCGCCTGGTCGATTGCACCATGGCCTTCGACGGTGAGACCGTTCTGGATTCCATCAACCTGTACATCAACAACAAAGAGTTCCTTACACTGTTAGGACCCTCGGGATGCGGCAAGACAACCACGCTGAGAATTATCGGCGGGTTTCTTAAGCCTACCTCGGGGGACGTTTTGTTTGACGGCGTAAGGATCAACGACATTCCTCCGTACAAACGGCAGGTGAACACCGTATTCCAGAAATACGCGCTGTTCCCGCATCTGGACGTGTACGACAACATCGCTTTCGGCCTGCGGAACCACAAGGTACCGGAGGACGAGATCGACGAGCGCGTAACGGAAATGCTCGAGGTCGTGTCGCTCAAGGGCTTTGAAAACCGCAAGGTGACATCGCTCTCCGGCGGCCAGCAGCAGCGCGTGGCGATCGCCCGCGCTCTGGTGAACCGGCCGAAGGTGCTTCTGCTCGACGAGCCGCTCGGCGCGCTCGATCTGCGCCTGCGCAAGGACATGCAGCAGGAGCTTAAACGCATCCAGCAGCAAATGGAGATCACGTTTATCTACGTGACCCACGATCAGGAAGAGGCGCTCGCCATGTCCGACACCGTTGTCGTCATGAACGAGGGCATTATCCAGCAGATCGGCACGCCGGAGGATATATATAATGAACCGAAGAACGCCTTCGTGGCGGACTTCATCGGCGAGAGCAACATTCTCGACGGCATCATGCGCGAGGACTATGTGGTCGAAACCTTCGGCCGCCGCTTCCCGTGCATGGACAAGGGCTTTGAAAAGGACGAGCCGGTGGACGTCGTCGTCCGCCCAGAGGATATCGACATCGTCCCCGTCAAGGACGGCATGCTGACCGGCACCGTGACGAGCATCACCTTCAAGGGCATGCAGTACGACGTTATCGTAGACTTCAAGGGCTTCAAGTGGCTCATCCAGACGACGGACAGCCCCAAGGTCGGCGAGCGCATCGGCATTCGCATCGTGCCGGACGGCTTCCACATCATGCACAAGAGCAAGTATTCCGGCCTCTACGGCGACTACAGCTCCTTCTCGGAGGAGTACGACGAGCTGTCCGACGCGGAATACGATCCGGAGGCGGAGGAGGAATCCTTGGAGAGCCGGGAGGAATCCGCCAATGAAGAATAAAGCGCTTGCAGCGCCGTATCTCGTGTGGATGGCGATCTTCACGATCGTTCCGCTCGGCATCGTGGTCTGGTTTTCGTTCACCGACTCCATCACCGGCGCATTTACCTTTGCCAACATCTCCCGCATGGGGACGTATCTCCCCATTTTCCTCAAGAGCATTTGGCTGGCGATCCTCTCGTCGCTCATCTGCCTTGTGATCGGCTATCCGGTGGCGTACTGCCTGGCATCCGCCGCGCCGGAGCGCCAGCGCTTTCTCTACATGCTCGTCATGCTGCCGATGTGCATGAGCTTTCTGCTGCGCACGCTCGCGTGGGTGGCGCTGCTCGACGATACCGGCATCATCAACGGTATCATCACGCGCCTCGGCCTTGAGCCCCTGCCGCTCATCCGCACGGACGGCGCGGTTGTGCTCGGCATGGTGTATAACTATCTGCCGTACATGATCATGCCGCTCTATACGGTGCTCGTAAAGCTTGATCCGCGCCTCACCGAGGCCGCCGAGGATCTCGGTTGCACCCCGGCGCAGGTGTTCTCGCAGGTGACGCTCCCGCTGAGCGTCCCCGGCATCATCTCCGGCTTCACGATGGTGTTTGTCCCCGCTGTGTCCACGTTCTATATTTCGCAGAAAATGGGCTCCGCCGGTACAACGCTCATCGGCGACGTTATCGAAAGCCAGTTCAAGGCTGCCTACAATCCCAATCTCGGCGCGGCGCTCTCGCTCGTGCTGATGGTGATGGTGCTTGTGTGCATTGCGGTCATGAACCGCTTCTCGGACGGGGAGGAGGTCGCGACGATATGAAGACCTTCAACCGCGTTTTCACCGTGATCGTGTTTCTGTTCCTGTACATCCCGATGATCGTTCTGGCTGTGGCATCTTTTAACGCCGGTACGGACATCGCCGTGTGGAAGGGCTTCACGTTTGCGCAGTACGGCGAGCTGTTCCGCGACGGCGTGCTGCTGCCGCTGCTGGCCAATTCCGTCATCGTTGCGGTGATCGCCTCGGTCGTGGCAACGGTGCTCGGCACGATGGCCGCCATCGGCATCCGCGCCATGTCCGGCCGGATGCGCCGCATCACCATGGCCGTGACGAACATCCCGCTTACGAACCCGGAGATCGTCACGGGTGTTTCGCTCGCGCTGCTCTTCGCGTTTGCCGGGCAGATGATGAAGCTCAACAACGTTCTGGGCTTTACAACGCTCCTCATTGCGCACATCACGTTCAATCTGCCATATGTCATTCTGTCCGTGATGCCGAAGCTCGGCCAGCTCGATCCGAACCTGCTCGATGCTGCGCTCGATCTCGGTTGCACGCCCGTGCAGGCGTTCTTCAAGGTCATCATCCATGAGATCATGCCGGGCATCCTCTCCGGCGCGCTCATGGCGTTCACGATGAGTCTGGACGACTTTGTCATTTCGTACTTTGTCTACGGCCCCAGCTTCGTCACGCTGCCGGTCGAGATCTACAACTATACGAAAAAGCCGCTCCAGCCGAAGATCTATGCGCTCTTCACGCTGCTCTTCCTTGCGATCCTCCTCGTGATGGTCGTGATGAATCTGCTGCAGGCCGGCGACGAGCGCCGCCGCCGTCAGGCGCGCGGTGTGTTCGGAAAGAAGGGGGCGAGCGCATGAAAAAGCGTGTGTTCTCTCTTGTGCTCGCGCTGCTCGTATGCGCTGTGCTGATTCCCGCGCCGGAGGCGCACGCCGCTTCCAACACGATCAATGTCTACAACTGGGGCCAGTACATTTCCGACGGCTCGGACGGCTACATCGACATCAACGCCGCCTTCGAGGAGGCGACGGGCATTCATGTGAATTACATGACGTTCGACTCGAACGAAACGATGTACACCAAGCTCAAGACCGGCGGCTCTTCGTACGACGTCATCATCCCCTCCGACTATATGATCGGACGGCTGATCGACGAGGGACTTCTCCTGCCGCTGAACTTTGACAACATCCCGAACTACCAGTACATGGACGAGGCGTATAAAAATACCGCCTATGACCCCGATAACCTCTACTCCGTCCCCTATACGTGGGGTACCGTCGGCATTATTTATAACAGCGCTTACGTGGACGAAGAGGATGTCGGCAGCTGGGATCTCCTCTGGAACAGTAAGTACGCCGGGAAGATTTTGATGTTTGATAACCCGCGCGACGCTTTTGCTATCGCCGAGTCGATGCTCGGCTACTCGCTCAACACGCGTGACGAGGACGAGCTGCGCGCCGCGGCCTATAAGCTCATCGAGCAGAAGCCGCTCGTGCAGGCATATGTCATGGATCAGATTTATGACAAAATGGAGCGCGGCGAGGCGTGGATCGCGCCGTACTATGCCGGTGACTATCTCATGATGGTCGAGGAAAATGAGGATCTTCGCTTCTGCTTCCCGGAAGAGGGCTTCAACTTCTTCATCGACGCGCTGTGCATCCCCACATGCGCAACGAACAAGGAAGGCGCAGAGGCGTACATCAACTTCCTCTGCTCGCCGGAAGTGAACGGCGAAAACCTGGACTATCTCGGCTATTCCACGCCGGAGACGGCGGCCAAGGAGTATATGGATCCCGAGATGGCGGAATCCGATATCGCTTACCCGAGCGAGGAAACGCTCAGCCGCGGCGAAGCGTTCCTCTACCTTGATCAGGAGACGACCCATCTCATGGATTCTCTCTGGCTCGAGGTAAAGACCGAGGGCGAGACGGACTATACGCCCATCATTGGCATCAGCGCAACGGTGCTGCTCGCTGCCGTGTATCTCACGGCGCGCGGCGTAAGAAACCGCCGCCGGCGTGCCAATCGCTGCAAAAAGTGGAAAACCTGAAATAAGAGAAATTGCGCCGGAGTTTTCCGGCGCAATTTTTAAAGAATCCATTCTTTTACGGAGAAGTATTCATGGAAATCGGGATCGTATGTGCTGCGGAGAAGGAGCTTGCCCCGTTCCTGCCGCAGATCAAGGATATCAAAGTATCGGAAAAGACAATGCTGAGGTTTTACGAGGGAAGGATCGGCGGCACAGAGGTCGTGGCTGTGGTTTCCGGGGTCTGCAAAGTTAATGCGGCGATCGCGGCGCAGATATTGATCGACCGCTTCGGGGTAACCGCTGTTATCAATTCCGGTACTGCCGGGGGAATGGACGCGAAGCTCCGGATAAATGATACCGTCGTAGCGACAGAGTGCTGTTACCATGATGTGGCCGAGAATATCCTCACCGAATACCATCCCAGGATGAAAACCGTGTTTTTTAAAAGCTCTCCGTGGCTTTTGATCTTTTGCCAAAATGCTGTGAAAAAGCTGGGGCTTAGGAATGTATATTTCGGGCGGATGGTAACGGGCGAGGCGTTTATTACCGATGAAGGCCGCGAGAGGATCATGGAAAACTATGCGCCGCTGTCGGTCGATATGGAAACGGCGGGCATTGCGCATGTCTGCTATGTGAACGGCATCCCGTTCCTTTCGATCCGCTGCATCACCGACACGGCCGAGCACAGCGGGAACGAGACCTTCCATGCAAACTGTGCCAGAGCGTCGGAGATCGCAGCAAATCTGACAATGGAGATCATCAAAGAGATCCGCTGACGATCTGGTGCAAGGGTAAGCGAATCCACGGATCGCTTTTGAAAGATGGAAAAATCGCGTTGGAGAAGTCTCCAACGCGATTTTGATCGTTATAGTGTATCGATATTTTGCTTGGCGTTCAGATACTCGTCCGTCAGCAGTTCTTCCTGCAGCTCCGACATTTGCTGCACGTCCTTGGTCTTGATGCTGTCAAAGAGCTTCTGGTGGTGGTTCAGGGTCTCCTGCGTTCCGAAGACCTGCCACGTCGTTCTGGAATTGGCCTTGTAGATATCGAAGAACGTATCCTTGAAGGATTCGTAAAGCTGGATGAAGAGCTTGTTTTTTGACATCTGGCAGATGGAATAGTGAAAGGCAAAGTGCGTATAGTGGAAGCCGTCCTCATCGCCGGTCTCAATGGCACGCTTCATCTCATTGAGATGTACCTCAAGCGTGTCGATCTCGTCTTCGGTGATCGGGTTGAGCACCGCGAGACGCAGCACGCAGTACTCCACCAGCACGCGGAACTGGTTGAGCTCGCTGTTGTTGCCCGTGAGCAGATTGCAGCGCAGCAGCTCGGAGAAGAGGGAGTTGAAGCTGAATTCACAGACAAAGGAGCCCTCGCCGACCCGCGTTTCCAGTATCCCCAGCGTGTTGAGCTTCTGCAGCGCCATCTTCAGCGTGGTGCGGCTCACGCCGAGATCCTGCGCCAGCTCGATCTCGGAAGGGATCTTCTCGCCGATCTTCCATTCTCCGCTGGAGATTTTTTTCAGAATGATGTGGAATACCTGATCGGCTACGGTACGGCGGTTGACTTTTTCGATGTTTGTGTCCATTTCCTTTTCGTTCGTCCCTGTTTCCCCAAAGTAGTAAGCTAAAGGCAATCATAGCAAACAAAAATCTGAAATGCAATACAAAATCTTAACATTTTGCATGCAGAGGAAAAAGTCTTTCCTAAGGTGATTGTGAAACTGCATAATCCGGCTTGCCGAAAATTGGCGGTTCTAAACCAATTTGCAGTTGGGTGTTGACTTCGGTTGTCGGACGGAGTACATTCTGGTTGAAAGGTTGTTGGACAACCATTCAACTCTATAGATAACGAGCAGGGAGGACGATCATGAAAATCACCAAGGTAGACATCTACATGCTCGATGCCACCGCGCAGCGGGCAAGCCGGCGCCCCATTTGCTGCCGCGTCTGGACGGACGAGGGCTTCTACGGGGACGGCGAAGCGGGCATCGCCTTTGACTATGCGGCTCCGGCCGGCATCGGCATGCTGCAGGACATTTCCCGCCTGATCATCGGCAAGGATCCGATGCGCACGGACGAGCTCTGGGAGCGCATGTTCAAGATCAGTTTCTGGGGTCAGGGCGGCGGCCCGGTCGTCTTTGCGGCGATCAGCGCCATTGACATTGCTCTCATGGACATCAAGGGCAAGGTGCTCAATGTTCCCATTTACGAGCTGCTCGGCGGCAAGGTCAACGACAGCATCCGCTGCTACGCTTCCCAGCTCCAGTTTGGCTGGAACGAGGACGTCGGCCCCCGCGGCACTGCCAAGGAATACGCCGACATCTGCAAGTACGCCATGTCCGAGGGCTACGACGCCGTGAAGCTGGACTTCACCATGTACGACCGCGACAAGAAGGACATCCCGAACCGCGACTGCGAAGGCTTCATCTCCAACGACTTCTACAAGATGGTCGAGGAGCGCATCGCGGCCATCCGCGAGGAGTGCGGCGATGTGGACATCATCATGGAAAACCACGGCCGTACCGACGTCACCTCCGCGATCAAGCTCGGCGAGCTCTGCGACAAGTACAACTTCTACGCGCTCGAGGAGCCGGCCACGCCGCTGCGTCCCGAGTTCCAGAAGCTCATCCGCGAAAAGGTGCGCACGCCTCTCGCGGCCGGCGAGCGTCTCTATACCCGCTGGCAGTTCCTGAACTACTTCAAGGACAACTCCATCCAGCTCGTGCAGCCGGACGCCTGCAACTGCGGCGGCATTTCCGAGTGCAAGAAGATCTGCACCATGGCGGAGGCCTTTGACGTGAAAGCGCAGATCCACTGCGCCGGCGGCCCCATTTCCACGGCGGCGGCGCTGCAGCTCACCGCAGCGACCACCAACTTTGCCATTTACGAGCACCACTTCCGTTCCACGCAGCCGTCGATCGCGCGTCTCGGCAAGTATGACTACCAGCCGATCAACGGCAAGTTCTATGTGAGCGATCGCCCGGGTCTCGGCCAGGAGCTTTCCGAAGCCGCGATCGCCGAAGCGCTGGTCCACGTTACGGTCGACGAGCCGTAAATATATAAGGAGGGAAAGACCAATGAAATTCTTAGGACTCAAGAAAAACTGGAAGCAGTGGCTGAGCCTTCTCTGCCTCTGCATCGGCGGCGGCACGATCTACAAGCTGCCCTACATCCGCGACGTTTTCTATGTGCAGTTCCAGGAGGCCTTCGGCGCGACGAACACGCAGATGGGTCTGATGATGACGGTTTATGCTGTCGCCTGTGCGCTCTGCTTCCTTCCCGGCGGCTGGCTGACTGACCTTGTCCCCGCAAAGTATCTCGTTTCTCTCGGCCTCTTCACCACCGGCGCGACGGGCCTTCTGCTCGTCTCCATCCCCTCGATGGGTGTTGTTCTGCTGGCGCAGGTCATTTTCGGCATCACCACGACGCTTCTCTTCTGGGAAGCCATGTTTAAGGGCGTGCGTATCCTCGGCTCGCCGGAGGAGCAGGGCCGCCTGTTCGGCCTTCTGGAGGGCGGACGCGGCATTGCCTCAACGCTCATCTCGTTCGCCGCTCTCGCTGTCTGCGCGAAGCTGGGCGAAGGCAAGCTCGGCATGCAGGGCACCATCACCTTCTATGCGGTCGTCCTCATGGTTCTCGGCGTCCTCTGCTTCTTCCTGATGGACAAAAACCCGGTCGAAGGCAAGATCAACGCGAAGGAATGCCTCGTCGGTATGCTTCAGGTCCTCAAGCTCCCCAAGGTATGGCTCGCCGGTCTCATCGTGTTCTGCGGCTATGCGGCTTACCAGTGCCTGAGCTTCTTCACGCCGTATCTCGTGAACGTTTACGGCATGAGCTCCAGCATGGGCTCCGTCATCAGCATCATCCGTACCTACATCCTTGCCATCATCATCGCCCCCATTGGCGGCGCCATTGCTGACAAGAAGGGCTCCAAGATCAAGTTCCTGCAGTACATCTATCTCATCGGCATCGTGCTCGCCCTGCTGCCCATCTTTATCCCGGTCGAGAGCGGCACCATGATCCTCATGATCGTTGTCATGCTCTGCGTTGCCGCCACCGTTATGATGCTGCGCGGCATCTACTACTCCACCACCGCCGAGATCAACATCCCCGTCGTTCTTGCGGGTGCGGCTCTGGGTCTCATGTCGCAGCTCGGCAACGCGCCGGACTTCTTCCTGCAGACCATGTGCGGCCACTTCATCGACGCGAACCCCGGCCGTACCGGCTACCAGATGGTGTTTGCTACGATGGCTGTCCTCTGCCTGCTCGGCATGATCTTCTGCATCATCCTCTACCGCGTCAACAAGAAGGATCAGGAGAAGCAGACGAAGGTCGACTTCAAGGTTTCGAATACCGATATCATGTAATTCCTGAGGGGAGGGAGAGACTATGAAGAAGAAAATAAAGATCCCCCACATATTCGTTATTTTGGTCTGCATAGCTATCCTCTTTGCCGTTCTGTCGTGGATCATCCCAGCCGGCGCTTACGACCGCGTGACGGATCCAAACTCCGGAAGAACGGTCATCGATCCGAACAGCTTCCATTATCTCGAAAAGACACCGATCACCTTTATCCAGTTCATCTCGTCATACTCCGCGGGCTTCATGAACGCTGCCAGCATGATCTTCATGACGCTGGTGGTGGGCGGCACGTTCGGCATCATCAACGAGCTGGGCATCATCCCGGCGGCGCTGGCGGCCGTTCTGAAAAAGTTCCACACCCGGCAGGAGCTGGCGGTGCCGTTTCTGATTCTCATTTTTGCCCTGTTCGATTCCTTCATGGGCGCGCCGGAGCTGTGTATGATCTTCCTGCCCATGATCCTTCCGCTCATTCTGAGTCTCGGCTTTGACACGATGACGGCGGTGGCGATCGTGATCTGCGGCAACTGCATCGGCTACACCACCGGCATGGGCAACCCGTTCACCACGATCATCGGCCAGAAGATCTGCCAGCTTCCGCTCTACTCCGGCATGTGGTACCGCGCCATCTGCTTTGTGGTGTTCTATATTGCCACGACGTGGTACATCCTGCGGTATGCGAAGAAGATCCGGAAGAACCCGGAGCTCAGCGCGACCTATGAGGACGACCAGCTCCGCCGGAACGCGAAGACCGATGTGGACAAAAACGCCAAGCTTTCCACAAAGAACAAGATCGCCTGCGCGTTCATCGTTGTCTGCTTCTTCTTCAATATTTACGGCGTGATCAAGCTCAGCTGGGATATCGCGGAGATGACCGGTCTCTTCCTTGTGATGAGCGTCGGCGCGGGTGTATTGTCCGGCCACACGCTCACGGAGACCTGCAAAATGTTCCTGAACGGCGCCAAGGATATCCTTCAGGGCGCGCTGGTCATGTGCTTTGCCCGCACGATCGCCGTGATCATGACGAACAGCAACAACCTGGACGTATTTGTCCACGCCATTTCCAAGCTGGCGGCGGCCTTCCCGCCGACGATCGCCATCGTGGGCCTGTTCCTCGCCGGTGTGCTCATCAACTTCCCGATCAACAGCGGCTCCGGCCAGATGAGCGCCACGATGCCGATCATGTCCCCGCTCGCGGATATCCTGCATGTCACGAAGCAGGGCGCGGTGCTGGCCACGCAGTTCGGCGACGGGTGGTCGAACACCATGTACCCGACGAACGCGTCGTATATGGCCACGCTCGCCGTGGCCAAGGTCAACTGGACAGACTGGCTGAAATTCCAGTTCCCGCTCCAGCTCATGTGGACGGGATTGAGCATCGTAATGCTCATCATCGCCCAGGCCATCCAGCTCGGCCCCTTCTGATACGGGCGGCACGATCGCTTTTACCCTCTCTTTTCTCTCCTGCCGCCTTGCGCGGCAGGAGAGATTTTTTATTCAATGAAAAGGAGCTTGTTCCATGAAGAAAGTGCACAATTTTGATGAGCCGGTCAACCGGATCGGCACGGATTCCTATAAGTGGGACTGCGAGGGCGCGGGCGGGAAGTATATCCCGCTGGGCGTGGCCGACACAGACTTCCGCGCGCCGGAGGAAGTGATCGCCGCCGTCCGAAAAAGGGTGGATTTCGGTGTTTTCGCTTACGGTGATCTGCCGCAGAAGCGCTTTGCAGACGCCGTGTGCGCCTGGTATAAAAAGCGCTACGGCCTGACGGTGGATCCGAAGACGGTTCGCCATTCGCAGGGGCTCATGACGGGCGCGCTGTGGATGATCCTCAACGCCTACACCCGCCCGGGCGACAAGATCCTTGTGCAGCCGCCGGTATATAATACGTTCGGCATCGTTATCCGCGGCGCGGGACGCTTTGTTGAGAACAACAACCTTATATTGAAGGACGGCCGCTACGAGATCGACTTTGACGATCTGGAGAAAAAGACCGCCGACCCGAGAGTCCGCATCCTTCTCGTCTGCAACCCTGCAAACCCCGTCGGGCGCGTGTGGACGCGCGAAGAGCTCACGAGAATGTACGAGATCTGCAAGAAAAACCACACGCTGATCGTGAGCGACGAGATCCACGGAGACATTGTCTATGCCCCGCACAGGCATATTCCGTACTTTTCTCTTTCGGAGGAGATCGCGGACAATGTGATCGTCATGGGCTCGCCGAGCAAGACATTCAATCTCGCGTGCTTTTATTCCGCCTATGTGATCATTCACAATGAGGCACTGCGCGAGCAGTACGGCGTCATCTACGAGGATTATCATTTTGATTATAACTATCTCGGCATCGAGGCGCTCATCACGGCCTATAACGACTGCGATTACTATGCCGACCAGCAAAACGAGTATCTGCACAAAAATATTAAGCTCGTAAAGCGCTTTCTTGCCGAAGCCATGCCGGAGGTGAAAGTGATCGAGCCGGAGGCAACGTATCTTCTCTGGATCGACTTCCGCGCGTGGGGGATGTCCTCGCCGGAACTCGTCCGGCTCTTTGAGAGCGCAGGCGTCAAGCTCAACAACGGCGCAAATTATGGCGCGCCCGGCGACGGCTTCCTCCGCCTTAACGTGGCGACGCAGTCCGCCATGCTGGAAGAGGCCCTCCGCCGCATGAAGACCGCGGCGGAAAACCGATGATATAAAAAGAACCTCGCGCCGGATTTCCGGCGCGAGGTTCTTAGAGTTCTATGGCAATATCGTCTTTCGGTATCTTTGCCCAATCGAAGAGCGGGAGGAGTTCCTTGGCAGAGATGGGCTCCCGCTTTTCCAGCAGCCCCGCGGCGTGGGCGAGCGCACCGAGAAGCTCGGGCGCGGTATATTTTTCGCGCAGAATACCGAGATCGAGATCGCGGTCGCGCTTGGAGAGCCGCCGCCCATCTGGCGCGGTGAGCAGAGGAACATGATAGTATTTCGGCGGCGCGGCGCCGAGCAGACGGTAGAGATAGAGCTGCCGCGGTGTGGAGGAGAGAAGATCGCGCCCGCGCACGATCTGCGTTATACCGGCGTCAATATCGTCCGCCACAACGGAGAGCTGGTAGGCGAAAACGCCATCCGCGCGCCGGAGAATGAAATCCCCGCACTCGCGCGCGAGGTTTTCGGTGTAGGTACCGTAATGCCCGTCGGTGAAGGAAAAATCCTCGTCCGGCACGCGCAGCCGCCAGAGCGGGGCACGCTCCCGGGCCTTCGCCGCGCGCTCTTCTTCGGTGAGACCGCGGCAGGTGCCGGGGTAGATCGGGTGGCCGTCGCTCGCGTGCGGGGCGTTTGCGGCGTTTTTGAGATCGCCGCGCGTACACCAGCAGGGATAGACAAAGCCCTCGGTGCGAAGATGATGGAGAATGCTTTCGTAATATTCGCTGCGCGTGCTCTGATCCGGCTGCTCCGTATCCCACGTGAGACCGAGCCAGCGCAGATCGTCTTTGAGAATTTCGGCATTTTCTGTACTGCACCGGAGCGCGTCCAGATCCTCGATGCGCAGCACAAGATCGCCGCCCGCAGCGCGCACCGAAAGCCACGCGAGCAGCGCGGAGAACACGTTGCCGAGATGCATCCGCCCGCTCGGCGTCGGGGCGAAGCGGCCGCGCTCGGCCATGAAAACGCCTCCTCAGATCGGCAGCGACAGACTCAGCGCCGCGAGCAGCGTGCCGACAAAGTAGCTCGCGCTGTTGCAGCGCAGTATCCAGTTCGCGCCGTGCTTGAATTTGTGTACGGAGAGAATGTAGTCGGAGATCATCATCAGAAATACGCCCGCGCCGAAAAGCTTGATGCCGGGGCTCGGGCACACGGCAGCGAGCACCGCGCCGAGCGAGCCGTGCATCGAAACGCTGAAAAGATACGCCGGGAAAATGCGCACGCTGTTGAAATCGATGAACTCCTTTTGATACAAAAGCATCGTCGTTCCCCAGAAGAGGAGAAAGACCGCGGCCGCCGGAAAGAGGATGCGCGGCGTAACGTTCGTATACCGCATGAGCAGGATCTCATAGAGCAGCAGACAGAAATTGCCGATGCTGAAGCAGATGCCGCCGCGGACAAAGTTCCAAAGGAGGAAAATGTCGCCGAGGAACGCAAAAAAGAGGCCGATCGGCAAAATCATCCGCATGCTGAACAGCGGCGAGTGCAGCAGATATGCGCTCACGGCGTAAGCCTCAAAGAGCACGGCGAGCGCGATCTTGTTTATGGCGCGGCGCTTGAAATTGCCGCTCGTCTCCGAAAAGAAGTAGAGACAAAGCACCGTCAGATATGCTATGATGAATACACATCGAAGATAGATCATAAAAAACATCCTTCCCGTCAGAGCATTCGGCGGAGAAGCGGTGACTCAAATTTATCATACCATATCCCGAACAAAAAGGGAACGGAAACCTGACGGCGGAACGGAGGAAAATCGGCGTATGCGCGCATTGACGCTCACGGTGGACGAGACGTGGGACGGCAGCACGGTAAAGCACCTGCTGCGGGCAAAACTGCATATGGCCGAAGGGCTCATCGCCCGCGTCAAGCTGCGCGAAACGGGGCTTATGCGAAATGGCGAGCGCGTATTCACCAATGCGAGACTCCATACCGGCGACGTGCTGCGCGTGGAGATCGGCGACGAGGGCGCGGAAAACACGGCGGAACCCATCGCCGTGCCGCTTGCCTTCGTTTACGAGGACGAGGACATCGCCGTGCTCAATAAGAGATCGGACATGGCGGTGCATGGCTCGACCGGCGGACAGGGCTGCACCGTGGCAAACGCGCTCGCCGCTCTCTGGGGGAGAGACACGGCATTCCACCCCGTGAGCCGGCTTGACCGCGGCACCTCGGGGCTGATGGTCATTGCGAAAAGCGCGTATGTCCACGACCTCCTGCGCCGGATACTCCATACGGACGTCTTCCGGCGGGAATATCTCGCGCTTGTGCGCGGCGAATTTCCGGACGATTCCGGTACGATCGATCTCCCTATCGGACGGGACACGAGCGCGCCGACAAAGCGCGCCATCACGCCGGACGGGCAGCCGTCCCGCACGGAGTACGAGGTTTTGGAGCGCTTCTCTACGGGGGCGCTGCTGCGTGTCCGTCCGCTCACGGGGCGCACGCACCAGATCCGCGTGCACATGGCGGCCATCGGCCACCCGCTCTTCGGCGACGCGCTCTACGGCGTGCCGGACGACGCCCTCTCCCGTCCGGCGCTCCACTCGGCGTATCTCTCGCTGCGCCACCCGGTCACCGGGGAACGGCTGGAGCTCACCGCTCCGCTGCCGGACGATCTGGAATGCTTCCTTGCCAATCAACGGATCGGAGGATAGAAAATGGAACTCACCGAAGAGCTTCTGGCGCTGCTGCGCGAAAACGGCGCGGTGCTTGCCGCCGCGGGCGATATGCGCGGCGTGGAGGATTGCGCGTACCCGGCCGGCGTCGCTGTGGCAATACCGATGCCGAGGGACATCGTCCGCTCACTGCCGGACGCGCCGTCCAGAGAATATCTTGCCGCCTACCCGGAGATAAACGCCGTTTTGGATGCTGCCGTCAGCGCCGGGGAGACATTTCTTCAAAGCCGCGGCTATACGGCGTTCGCGCAGACGCTATCTCATACTAAAGTGGGCGCCGGACGGCGCACCGCCGTGCCGCACAAGACCGTGGCGGCGCGCGCCGGGCTGGGCTGGATCGGGAAAAACTGTCTGCTCGTAAATCCGGAGTACGGCTCGGCGCTCATGCTCTCCTCGCTGCTGACGGATGCGCCGCTCCGCTGCGCGAAGCCGGTTGAGACATCGCGCTGCGGCGGCTGCTCGCGCTGCGTGGATGCCTGCCCGGCGCACGCGCTGCGCGGCACGCTGTGGAGCGCCGGTATGCCGCGCGGAGAGATCGCCGACGTGGAAGCCTGCGCAAAAAAACGCGGCGAGATCATGCTCGCTCAGAATTTGACCCGCCCCATGTGCGGGCGCTGCATCGGCGTATGTACGTATACGCAGAAATACCTGGGGGCGGAATAAAAGGTTATAACAAAACGCCGCCGGTCGGATCCTTCCGACCGGCGGCGTTTGGCAAATTCAAATCATAAAAAGCTCATGTCCTGGATATACCATGTGTCGTTTTGCCGGATCCAGAGCATTTCGTAATCGACAATGTTCTCGCGGGTCTCGTGACGGGTCGCGGTGGTGAAGTTCGCCTCTCCCCGGCAGAGGAAGGCGTTCTCGCCGAGCGGGACATAGCCCCAGGTTTTTACCTCGTTGAACGTGACCGTCCAGCCGCGCGTCCAATGGAGCGTATCGAGCGCGTACTGGAAATAGAGCTGCAGCGGCGCGCCCGGCACAACATACCCGGCAGGGTAGTTTGAAACGGTGTTTCCCGCGCCGTACCCGGCGATCTCGCGCATATAATTTTCCACGCGCTCGTGACACTCGTTCCAGAGTGCCTCGTTTCCGGGCAGCTCAAAGGTCGGGAAACCGGCGGCGTCGGTCGTGGGTGTGAGCGCCGTGCCGTCCGGCAGCGAGGCCGTGAACGCCGGATCGCTGTAAAGCCCTCCGGCGGCATACACCGCATAGACCGGCAGCGCCCCGGCAAGCTCCTCCGGGACATCCACGTGCGTGGAGAGCGGGGCAAAGGAGACGACCTGCGCATCGGTGAGCAGCGCGCCGCCTGCCGTGACGGTCGCCTCCTGCGGCGCGGTCACGCGGAAGGAATGCGTCCCGGCGTCCGGAATGGTATAGTCAAAGCGCGTGCCGTCCGAGTAGAGGAGCAGTACGCCAGCCTCGCGTGAGACGTCCACCTGCACCGCCTCGTAAATGCCCGGAACGGTGTACGTCACGCGGTAGGGACAGGTATCGAACTGCGTTTCCAGCTCGGAAATGCCGGTGTAGGGAACATGGTTGTCCGTGACATATTCCTCACCGAGAGCGGTACCGTTCACGGAAACAGCCGTGCCCTCCGGCACCGTGATGGTAAGATCACGCGCCTCGGCGCGCAGCGCCTTGAGCGGCGCTTCGTCCACCTTCCAGCTGCGGGAAGCCTTGTTGTAGCTCGCCGTGAGCGTCAGAAGATCGTTCTCCCCGGCGGAGAGAATGTAGACCGGGGCATTGCGCGAGGTATTTTCGCTGTCCGGCCGGAAGGAAAAGGCTTTTCCCTGCACGGCGGCGTCGAAGAGGTCTCCGGCGACCGTTTCAGCATCTTCAAAAACGGTTGTTTCCGGCGCGCAGAGCGAAACGTATTTCGCGCGCCATTCGGCAGGATCGGTGGTGTCCAGAACCTCCTGCACGGCGTCCTCCGCCGAGACGGGCGCGAGAGCGCCGGTAGGGGAGAAGTACATCCACGCGGCGGCTCCGCCGACGAGCAGCACAAATACGAGCAGGCAGATAAGGAGAAGCGTAGAGCGTTTCATATTCCGTTTCTCCTCCTTACTGCGCCGGCATCACGACGACCGCCGTGGGGAGACCCCGCGGCCCGCCGGATGTGTTGCACACGTTTACATACTCACCCTGAAAATACATATCGCTGGAAGCGCCGCCGTCCAGATTCCCGGCGTTCACCGCACCGTATTGAACCATGATCTCGGCGAGCTCCTGCCGCGAAACGCCGAGCGCCGCGGGCTGGCGGCCCTGCAATACAACGAAGATGACCGAGCCGTCCGCACGCTGCCCAACGGCGGTGCGCGGCTCGAGATACAGCGGGTCGAGCCCTTCGCGGATCACGCCGTTTTCCACGAGCGTCGGACCGTAGCCCACCGCCCACTGCAGTCCCATTTCCACGCACTGATTGCCGGAAAACTCGCCGACATAGAGCTGGCCGGAGCCGTCCATGCCGACGGTCGAGCCGTAGCTGTTCCAGCGCAGCTCGCCGTTTGCCATCACGTTGCCGGTGGGCATCGCGCCATTTCCGGCGCCGCCGGGGTCTTCAAAGCCGCCGCCGTTGATGGCGAGCACGGCACCGGTGTTTTCCGCGTGCTCCGCCACGGAGTACCCGCGGATCTCCGTGCTGAATACAGGACAAACAGAGACTTTCACGCGCATCGGATCATTGATCACGGCGATAAAGCCGCTCCAGCGCTTGCCGACGATGCGCGCAACGAGCAGCCCGTCTTCGTCGGAGAGGATCTCCTTATAATCATACTCGTTCTCTGCGGCATCCTCCGCCGGGACGGGAGCGGGCGAGGGGGTCTCGCCGGTCAGTACCGCGCTCTCGGCGAAAACAGAGAGTGTCGTATCCCGCGCCGCGGCAGCGGCGGTCTCCCCGGCGGGGCCGGGCTGCGAGGATACGACGGCATAGGCGCCGTAAATGATGCCTCCCGCGACAACGATCGTCAGCACCAGCGCAAGAACGATGCCGAGTGCGCCGGTCGTTTTTCTTTTTCCGTCTGCGGCCATAGATTTCTCCTTTTTGCATACGATTCTAAGATTCTATTATACCCAAGAAGGCATGGCCGTGCAAGCATCATTTAAGTTAACGATAAAATATTATGGTAAACTAAAACAAAGAAAAACCGCGGACGGAAATGGCTTCCGTCCGCGGCAAAGCTCAAGATTCGTTTTGAATGTCCAGCACGGTCAAAACGCCGGCGGCGGCGCGAAAGCGCACCTCCATCCCGGCAAAGCCGAAGCCGTAAACACGCTCCGGATCGTCCTGATACGACGGGCGCGGATCCTGCTCCAAAACCTCGCGCAGGGGCTCACGCTTATCCTCCGGCACGCGCCGGAGAAGCTCCTCCGGGATCTCGGCGCGGAGCACACGCGCGGAAACGGCGTCGGTAAATCCGCCGGTCGCTTCCGGGCGGCTGTCGGCATAGGGAAGATAGGGCTTCACGTCGAGAATGGGCGTGCCGTCCATGAGATCGGCGCCGCGCACGACGAGTACCGGCCCTTCGTCCGCAGCTTCGATCCGCTCAAGCTTCACGCACGAGAGACCGATGTGGTTCGGGCGGAAGGGACTGCGGCTCGCGAACACGCCGATGCGCTTGTTGCCGCCGAGCCGCGGCGGGCGCACGGTGGGGGAGAAGGTCTCCCCCTCGCGTACCGCGGCGGAGAATTGCCAGAGCAGCCAGATGTGGGAGAACTCCTCCAGACCGCGCACGGCGTCTGCGCTGCGGTATTCCGGGCAGAACACCACCCGCGCTTCGAGCGAGCGGGAAAGCCCGCTCTGCTTGGGGATGCCAAATTTCGTCGGGAAGTCCGAACGAATGTGCGCCACGGGGTGCATGAGAATGCCGTCAGTTGTATGCATCGATAAAGTCCTCCGCCGTCCGCATGGCCTCCCATGCGGAGAAATTGAAGCTGCGCACGCCGCGCTCGGAATAGTCCCGGATCACGGAGATCGTGAGATTCAGGTACGTTGACGAATCCTCACCGCGCGCTTTGATGCCGGCAAAGTAGGGGCGCAGCGCGCCGACGGCGTCGCTCGAGCTCTCGTAGACGATCTGCGCTTCCGTCGTATCGTCGATACCATGCCGGGCAAGATTGTATCGCGCGGCGATCGCGTCCGGCCGGGCAAAGGCGAACACGAGCCAGAGCGCCATGCATGCGATGAGCGTAAGCCGGAACAGCCGGAAATCCTCGTGGAACACCGTGTATACCGCCGCGCCGAGGATCAGCGCGAGCAGCGCGAGAAACCACAGCACCAGCAGCCGGAGATAGGTGAGGCCGTAGGCGTTCACATAGAGCATCATGCGCATCGCGCTCGATGCCTCCATGAGATACGTGCACATCGTGAGAAATACGAGCAGCGCCCGGAGCGCGCGGCTCGTCACGAACCGGCGCTGCGCTGTGATGATGAGCACCACGTTGATGCCGCTCACGAGCAGCAGCTGGAAGAAGCCCTCGCGGGCATATTCGGCGTACGTCATGCCCGCCGGCAGCGCCGAAACGTCTCCGGCGAAGAGCACCGCGATCTGAATGCCGCAGAACACGGCGTAAACGATCGCGAGAGCGCCGGTGAATGTTACGGCGACGACGGCGCTGGCGCGGCGCTTTTCCCTCGCCGGAAAATCGCTGCGCTCGGTCTGCGCGGCGAGTGCGGCATAAAAGACCAAGGCGGGGATGAGTGTATAGAAAATGACGCGGATCACCGTCAAAACGGTTTTGGAAACGCTCCAACTGCCGAACATGCGCTCCATGAGCGCACCGAACGCGGCATCCGCGCTCGCGAGGAGCGACACGACAATCCACACGAGCGGCACGGCAATCACGATACCGAGAAGGACGCTCCGCACGTTTTTCCCGCCGCCGCGACGCAGCGCAGCCATATGGCGGAACGGCTCTCCGAGATGCGAGATGATTCGCCCGATAAGGCGGAACACGCCGGAGACGACGCGCCCGAACCGCCAGGAGAGAATGTCGGCAAAGGCGTTCATCAGCCAGAGAAGCTCGGCGAGAAACAGGCCGAGAAAGCTCACATTCTGCGTCATATAGTTTGCGGTCCATGCAACGGAAATGCCGAGCAGGATCAGCGAGACCGACCAGAATATATCGCGCTTTTTCTCCCGCAGGCCGAGCTTCCCGAGTGCGAGCTGCGTCGCGGCGGCCATCGCCGCGGCCAGCACCGCCGCGTTGAGCCCGAGCGCGTAGGCATTCACAAAAAGAAGTGCGAATACGGCGCCCAACGCGAGCGAGAGCAGCAGAAAATAGCGGGCGTTTTCGCGCAGACAGATATGGCGCGTATCTTCGCGCGGCTCTTCCGGCGCGGGCATTTCCTCCGCCGGGGGCGGCGCGCCGTACCATACCGATTCAGAACGCATGATCATCCTCCTTATCCGGCTCCCAGGCGAGAATGTCGCCCGGCTGGCAGTCGAGCGCCCGGCAGAGCGCGTCCAGCGTGGAAAAGCGCACGGCGCGGGCTTTGTTGTTCTTCAAAACGGAAAGATTTGCCATAGTTATGTCAACCTTTTCGGCGAGCTCGCCCAGCCCGATCTTCCGTTTTGCCATCATTACATCGAGATTCACTACGATCATACCGTCACCTCAGATCGTGAGATCGTTGTCCTGCTTGTAGCTCACGGCGCGGTCAAACACCTGCGCGAGCACGAGCGAGAAAAGCCCTGCCAGCAGAAACACGCACACAATGGCGAGCATCCCCGGCGTAAAGAGCACAACGAGCCGCACCGCCATGAGCGCGGCGATGGCAAAGGCGTAGTACGCCATGCGGCACAGACTCGAAACGTTCCGCCGCACAAAGCAGTCGCCGGAGACGACAGTTCGCATCATCCGCCGCAGCTCAAAGAGGATCAGCACCGCACACACCCCGGCAAGCAAAAAGAGCGCCGTGTGCAGCGCGAGCCGCGCGGCAAACGAGGGATAAAACCGCGCCGCCCATCGCATCGTCCACGGCAGCGATACCGTCACGGCGATCCCGGCGTAAAAGAGAATGTCCAGAAGGGCTTTCGTGAACCGGGCAATGCCCGGCGAGGTAAGTTTTTGTTTCATACATTCGCCTCCATGAGCGGAGAATATCATATCGAAATCTGAAAGTCAATATAAAATTATCGAAAAACGATAAAAACATTCCGAAAAACAAGAGAGCACATCGGTCCGATGCGCTCTCCGGAAAGGGTCAGTTGGTTTCTGCGGCGGCCATTTTGTCGGCGCGCAGATTGAAAATGCAGCGAAACACCGCCGCACCGATGATGATAATGTATCCAACGATGCTCAGTGCGTCCGGGATCTCGCCGAAGAGGAGAAAGCCCCAGAGCGCCGCATAGACGATCTGCGAATAGTCGAACACCGAGATCTCCTTCGCGGGGGCGTGGCGGTAGGCGGCGGTGATGGTGAGTTGTCCTCCGGCGGCGGCGCAGCCCGCCAGCAGAAGGAAGACCCATTGCCGGACGCTCATCGGCTGGAAATGGAAGGCGAAAAACGGGATCGAACCGATGCAGGTGAACGTGGAGAAAAACATCACGATCTCCGGCCCGCGCTCGCCCTTCCGGCTGAGGTAACGCACGAACGTGTACGCCGTGCCCGCGCCGAGACCGCCGAGCACACCGGCGAGCGCCGGGAGGCTTGCGATGCCCGCCGTGGGGCGGACAACGAACACCGCGCCGATAAACGCCGCCAGAACACTGAGGATATCCACCCGCTTCGGGTACTCGCGCAGAATGAATATGGAAAGGAGAATGGCGAAAAACGGCGAGAGCTTGTTGAGCATATTGGCGTCGGCCATGCCGATATGGTCGATGGCCCAGAAGTTTGCGATCATGCCGATCATGCCGGTGATGCTGCGCGCCAGATGGCCGCCGAGACAGCCCTTATGGATGCGAAAGCCGTTCCCCTCGCGCGCGAGGATCACAAAGGCGGCGAGCGCCGCCACCAGATTGCGGAAGAAAATCTTCTGCATCGTCGGAACGTCTCCGGCGAGCCGGACGAAAAGCGACATCAGGGAAAAACAAAATGCCGCGCCTAAAATACATAAAATACCGAGCGTGCGCTCGCTCTTTTGCCGGGGCTTGTTCAACGGCCTCACTCCTGTTTTTTCTTTACGGAATTATTATACACATCCTGTCAAGGCGTGAAAAAAGGACTTGACAAATATATCGCAGTACGATATATTATACATCGCGGTGCGATATATCACAGCGCGAAATGAAAAAGGAGGGCGGTCGTATGGACGCGCACATCCGAAAGGTGTATGTGCCGATGACGGAAACGGCGTTTTATATTCTGCTGTGTCTCAAAACGCCGAACCACGGGTACGGCATCGTGCAGACGGTCGAACGGCTGACGGACGGGGCGATCAAGCTTGCGCCCGGCACCATGTACGGGAGCTTATCCAAAATGGAAAAGGACGCTCTGATCCGCTTTGTCCGGGAGGAAGAAAAGCGAAAAATCTATGAGATCACCGATTTGGGGCGGGAAGTGCTGCAAACGGAGATCGCGCGCATCGAGCGGCTGTACCGCATCGCGCAGGAGGGAAAGTAAATGGAAACAAAAACGACCGTAAAGTTCTTCAGCGTGGTGGACTGGGAAAAGGAACAGGAGTATCTGCGCCAGATGCACCGGCAGGGCTGGAAATTTGTCCGGCTGACGGCGCTCTGCTTCTATCATTTTGTAAAGTGCGAACCGGAGGACGTGATCTACCAGCTCGATTATAACGCGGACGGAGTGGAGCACAAGGACGAATATGTGCAGCTCTTCGCCGACTGCGGATGGGAGTACTTGCAGGACTATATGGGCTACAGCTATTTCCGCAAAAGCGCCTCGCAGACCGACGGCGCGGAGGAGATCTTCTGCGATGACGCCTCGCGCCTTCAGATGTTCGAGCGCGTCGGGCGGGGGCGGATGCTGCCGCTGCTCGTGATTTTTCTCTGCGTGATGCTGCCGGGCCTTCTGCGTTCCATCGCGCATGGGGAAGGCGTTCTTGTCGTGATGCTCGGCATCATTGTGGGGCTGTATATCTATCTCTTTGCCCGATTCCTTTGCTGCTACCGGCGTCTCCGGGACCGGGACAAATAAGAAAAAAGAGTTTTCTTTGCTTCTTTCCGAAAAGCCCTTGCCAGAGCGGGGCAAATGTGATACAAATCTCTTCGTATCTCTATTTACGAAGAAAGAAGCCGCCATGAATCAAACGCATCCCAACAGCCGCCGCAGTGTCTATTTGGAAGGCCTGCGCGACGGCTTTCCCATCGGTCTTGGCTATTTTGCCGTGTCGTTCTCTCTCGGCATCGCCGCGCGCAACGCCGGGCTCACCGTAGCGCAGGGGCTGCTCTCGAGCCTTCTCTGCAACGCCTCGGCGGGCGAATATGCCCTCTTCACGCTCATCGGCAGTGGCGCTGCCTGCGTGGAGATCGCGCTCGCAACGCTCATCATCAACGCGCGCTATCTTCTCATGAGCTGTGCGCTCAGCCAGCGCATGAGCCCCGATATGCCGTTCTACCACCGCTTTTTCATCGGCTTTGACGTGACCGACGAGCTCTTCGGCATCACGATCGCCCGGCCGGGCTGCGTAGAACCGCGGTATTTCTATGGCGCGATGACCGCCTCCATCCCGCTGTGGGCGGCTGGCACGGCGCTCGGTATCTTCCTGGGCAATCTCCTCCCGGCACGCATCGTAAGCGCGCTGAGCGTGGCGCTCTACGGCATGTTCCTCGCCATCATCGTTCCCCCGGCGAAGGAAAACCGCGTGGTGCTCGGCTGCGTGCTCTCGGCCTTTGCCGCGAGCGCGGCGTTCGCTTTTCTGCCGGTGCTCCGGGAGCTTTCTTCCGGCAACCGGACGATCCTTCTCACGGTGGTCATCTCGGCGCTCGCGGCAGTCTTGTTCCCGCGCCCGGCGGAAGAGGAGGCAGCGGTATGACCAAAACACTCCTCTCCATCCTGACGGCGGCAGCCGTTACCTATCTTGTCCGCGTCCTGCCGCTCACGCTCATCCGAAAGCCCATCCGCAGCCGGTTTCTCCGCTCGTTTCTCTACTATGTGCCGTATGTCACGCTCGCCGTGATGACGTTCCCCGCCATTGTGCAGGCAACGGAGCAGCCCATCGCGGGTGTGTCGGCGCTTGTGGCGGGCATTATCATCGCCTGGCGCGGCGGCGGGCTCATCACCGTGGCGGCCTCGTGCTGCGGCGTGGCGTTCGTCGCGGAGTTGCTGCTCGGATTGCTCTGATCGCCGGGAAAATATGCGCGAAATGCCTTGCATTTTGTCTTTTTACCCGCTATACTGAAAACACAAACGAAATGCTGCCCGCCGGGCGGCATTTCGATTGCCTAAGGGTTAGTGATGGCTAACTATTGGATAGGGAGGAAACTATGAAGTATTCGATAGAGAAAAACAGCGTACAGGAAACGCTCGTCATTCCGGTGTACGCCCGAAAAATGTGCTCGGAGCTGTATCCGCGCCTCTTCTACGATGAGACCGCGTTCCGGCTCATCGAGCAGGTGGACTACGACTTTTCCGCGCTCGAAAAGAAGTCCGGCAGTCTGATGCAGCGCTTCGGCTTTCTCGAAGCTGCCATGCGGCAGAACGATCTTGCCTGGGAGGTGCGCGATTATCTCAAAACGCATCCGAACGCGGCGGTCGTAAATCTCGGCTGCGGGCTGGATGCTACGGGGCGCAGCTGCGATAACGGCACGTGCAAAATCTATAATCTGGATTTCCCGGATGTGATCGCCGCGCGCAATGAGCTTCTGCCCGCAGGGGAGCGGGAGGAGAACATCCCCTGCGATCTGAACGATACATCGTGGTTCTCAAAGATCGACGCCTCCGGCGGCGCGGTATTTTTTGCTGCGGGCGTATTCTATTATTTTCTCACGCCGCAGGTGAAAGCGCTTGTGCTCGCCATGGCGGAGGCGTTCCCGGACGGGCGGCTCGTATTCGACGCCGCCGGGAAAAAGGCCGTGAAGCTCATGCTCAAAACGTGGATCAAGCAGGCGAAAATCCAGGACGTCGGTGCGTATTTTTCCGTGGAGGATGCAAAGTCCGAGATCTCCGCCTGGGGCGGCGGCATTCGGGTCTCCTCGCGCGGGTATATGCTGGGGTATAACGATCTCAAAGACCCCTCGGTGAGCGGCTTTTTCCGTTTCCTCTCCCGCGTCGGCGACGGCACCATGAAAATGCGGATCGTCCGGCTGGATTTTTCCCCGAGAAAGTAATCAGCAGCTTTGCTCCCCGACGCCGTTGAACTGCACCCCATTAGTTAGACAAGTATGGTAAAATACTTGTACTAAGGAATGGGGTGCATTTCTATGCCAAAGGGCGTACCGAACAAACGATA
>CAVEQS010000021.1:0-44712 GCA_963618015.1 bacterium
ACACCCCACTTGTTAGATAGTATATCATACTGTCTAACAAATGGGGTGCGGTTCAAAAACCGCGCGGCAGGGGATTTTTTGATGTGAGGAAGCACAGCGAAACCCCTCAGTCAGCCTGACGACTGCCAGCTCCCCTATTAGGGGAGCCAAGATAGTTTTCCGTAGCCCCTCTTGCCTCCCCTAGTAGGGGAGGTGGCAAAAACGAAGTTTTTGACGGAGGGGTTTGATGGAGGGCGAGAACGGATATCCGCTTCCCCCCCTGATATTTTACAGATACCGGTCCAGCGCCTCGCGAGCCTTATCCCAGCTGGTGCGGGCGCGGTTGATGAGCTCGGCAACGTCGCCGGTCCATTCCGGCGCGCCGGGGAGAACGCGGCGGCGCGGCAGCTCGCCGCTGTTCCAGCGCTCGATCACGCTGCGGTATTGTGCACGCGCATTTTTCACGCTGTCCTCCCACGAGAGATAGATCTTCTCCGAGGCGGTTTCGCCGATGCGGGCGAAATACTCGCGGTCCGCGCCCTCGCGCAGCAGCGCCGCGGCGAGACCATCGCCGTTTTCGGGGATAAGGATGCCGGTATCGCCGTCGGTGATGCCCTCGGCGGCGCAGCTGCCCTCAATAAGCACGCTGCCGAGCGAGCACGCCGCCGCCTCGCGCACAACGAGACCGTTCGTGTCAAACGTCGAGGGGAAGAGCAGGAGATCGGCGCGGGTGTACCACGCGCGGATCGTGTCGCGGTCGCGCTCGGTGCCGGTGAAGCGGCAGAGGTCGGTGAGACCGAGCTGCGCGGCATATTCCTCCACAGCGGGGCGATCCTGCCCGTCGCCGACGAACACCATGCAGAAATCGCCGCCGGCGTCGCGCACCTTTTTGAGCCCGTCGAGAATGATGCGCAGCCCCTTGTACCACATGATGCGCCCGATAAAGAGATACACCGGCTTGTCCGAAGGCAGCGCCCATTTCTTGCTCAGCGCGTCCACGGCCTCCGGAGAGGCCTTGCCGCGCGGCAGGTCAACGCCGTTCGGCATGACGATGTAGTCGCCCGCGTAGCCGAGCGAGCGGAGGTTTTCGCCCGCGCCGCGGCTCACGACCCAGACCTCGTCGCACGCGGAGATGTTGCTCACGAGCAGCTTCACCGCCGCCTCCTGCAGCGTTTTGCCGCGGACGGCCTTGGCGATGTCAATGTCGAATTTCGTGTGATAGGTGAATACGACCGGCTTGTCGATCGCCTCGCGCAGACTGCGCGCGAGCATCGTGGAGACGATCGGGCAGTGCGTATGGATGATGTCAAAATCCATCGCGGCGAGCTCCGCCACGGCGGCGGGGGCGAACGGGTTCCCGGCGCGGTAGCCGGTCATCTTTGTCGTATCGATGCTCGGGTAGCGCACGACGGGGAACGGGTAGTCGTCCACAACGCCCGGGTATTCCGGCGTCGCAACGGCGCATAACCCTTCCGTCTCGGTGAGAATTTTTGCATAGTTCACCACGGCGTTCGCCACGCCGTCCACGACCGGCGGGAAGGAATCGTTCATGAGGCAGACGTTCAGCCCCTCGTCGCCGTCCGGGCGGCGGCGGCCCTGCGCGGCGCGCTTGCGCCCCAAAAGCGCCGGGGCGGGACGCGCCGTTGCGCCCTGCCGGGCGAGCTTGCGCGCCGGGGCGGGCTCGGCAAACGCCGCGGCAAGCGCTGCGCCGCCGCCCGCGAGCTCGAGCAGCTCGTCCGCCGTGACGATCTGCCAGGGGTCAACACCCTTTCGCTCCGCCGCGGCCTCGACGAGCGCCACGGCGAGATCAATATAGTCGCCCTTTTCGGCGTCGAGCCGCTTGGCGAGCGCGGGGAGCTGCTTTTCGCAGAGCGTGCGCAGACTGACGCTCTCCCCGGCGGAGGCGGCGTCCGAGAGGAGAGAGAGGGCTTTCGCCTCGTCCCATTCGCAGTCCACATAGTATTTCGCGCCGCGCAGCCCATAGAGAAAGCGCTGCATGTCGTAATATCCGGCGCGCAGGTTTTCCCGGCTCTGCGCCGGTTCGAATTCCAGCGTGCTGCCAAGATCGGCGGTGGGCTCCACGGTGTATACGCGCGTGTCCTCCGGGATCTTCACCGAGCGCTCCACGCCGATGCCGAAGAGCCGCAGCGCGAGAATGTCCTTGTAGCCGTGCTCGATGAGCACGTGCAGCGGCAGCACGTCGCGCAGCCCGCCGTCGGCGTAGCGCTTGCCGCCGAGCTTTTCGCTGCGGAACACCGGGAGATACGCGCTCGCGAGCAGCATGTCGCAGAGCGTGCCCTCCGGCAGATCCTTGGCGCGCAGCTCGAGCAGCTTCCCGTCCGAGAGGGAGAACGTGTCGATGAAGAGCTCCACGGGAGACTCCCGCACCGTTTTCTCGTCTACGACCTGCGATATCCACTCGCGCAGCGGCGTAACGTCAAAGCCGCGGTTTTTCACGACCTCGAGCATCTGCTGTGCCACGCCGTCCAGCTCGTCGAGCTTCACGCCGCCCTTCAAAAGGCGCGACATCGTCTCATCGTCCACGTCCATGACCTGCGAATAGCGGATGTTTTCCCAGATGTTTTCGGCCTTTTCCAGATCGCCCATCACGATGAGCGAGCCGTTGAGCGCGCCGACGGAGGTGCCCGCGACGGCGTCGATCTTCACGCCCGCCTCGCGCAGCGCTTTCCATGCGCCGATCTGGTATGCGCCCTTCGCCCCGCCGCCTTCGAGCGCGAGTGCGTAGGAGCGGGAGGTGTCAATGCGTAGTTTCATGGGGGGATACGTCCTCCTTCCAAAATGTATAAAGGGTTTAAACTGTCGGATTCAGAGTCGTGCCGCACAGCCGAGCTCTTCGGCGAGCGCGTTGAGCGCATCGCGAAGCGCCGGAGCGACCGGCACACCGTTAGCAGCGCTCTCGGCGGCACAGCGCTCCTCCGGCTCGCCGGGGAGCAGCACCTCGCCGCCCGGCTGCGCCGGGGTGAGAGAGGTGACGCGCGCGAGACTTTCCTCGCACAGAGCCTCAAAGGTTTCGAGCGGCAGAAAGCGCTTTATATCCACGCAGCCGAACACGTGCCCCGTTCCCGCCGGGCGCGAGAGATCGGAGAGAAGCCCCGCGCCGCCGAGCGCGCTGCTGCCCGTGAGCACGGCGCAGAGAAGCTCAATAAAGATCGCGAGCCCCGAGCCCTTCGCGCCTCCGGCAGGGAGGAGCGTGCCGCCGTTCAAAACGGCGGAGGCGTCGGTCGTGGGCGCGCCGTGCGCGTCCAGCCCCCAGGTGTCGGGGATGGGCGTGCCGCTCAGCGCAGCATAGCGGATCTTGCCACGCGCAACGGTGGAGAGCGCCATGTCGAGCGCGAGCGGGGCCTTTCCCTCGCCGCGCGGCAGCGCGAGACCGACCGGGTCGGTGCCGAGAAGCGGCTGCGCTGCGCCGTGCGGCGCCATGGCGCTCGCCGCCGAAGAGATGTTGAAAGCGAAAAAGCCGCGCTGTGCCGCGGGGATGGCGTACCACGCGCCCGTGCCGAAATGGTTGGAGTTTGCCACCGCGACGAACGAAACGCCGTATTTTGCGGCGAGCTCCTCCGCCTTGGCGGCGGCTTTCCGTCCGGCAAGCTGGCCGAGACCGTTCTGCGCGTCGAGCCGTGCCGTGCCGCCGGATTCCATGGTAAACGGCATCGGAACGTTTATCGCCGTGGCGCCCGAGCGGAGGCGGGCGATGTACTGCGGCAGACGCAGCAGCCCGTGCGACGTAACGCCCCGGCACTCGGCAAAGACGATGCTGTCGGATAAAAGCGCGGCGTCCGGCTTTGAAAGCCCCGCGGCGCAGCAGAGCGCTTCGGAAAAGGCGCGCAGCGCGGCGGCGTCAATGCGCTCTCTCATACGCAAACCTCCGCTTCGGCGACCAGGCCGTGGCCTTCGCCGCGGCTGAGCTGGCGCGCTTCGGGGAGATACCGGCCGAGCATTTCCATCACAATGGCGGCCTGCTGTGCCATGCGTACGGCGTCCGCCTCCGTGGGCAGCGAGCCGTGGGCGGCAAGGGCGCTGTTGCCGGTTTTGAGAAACACCGGTGCGCAGCAGCGCACGATCTCGGGCGCTTCGTAGGTGCGGATAAAGCCGCCGGAGGCCTCCGGGCAGTCGGTATGGATGTCGAGCGGGACGGAAACGCTCGCGCGCAGCGCGCAGAGCATGTCGAGCGAAAGATCCCGCACGGGGTTGATGCTGTCCGCACCGCAGCGCTCGAGCAGGCGGAACGATGCGCCGTTCCCGTGGCCGCAATGGGCGCTCGCCTTGAGCACCGTGTCCGCGGGCAGCTGGCCAGCTTTCCGTGCTTCGTTGAGCACCCAGAGAAGCCCCTCGTCATACACGAGCAGCCCTCGGATGCCGAGATCGCACACGCGCTTTGCGTCCTCCAGCGCGCGGACGAGCTGTTCCTCGCCGCGCAGCCGGTAGCCGATGACGGCGCCCTGCCGCGAAAGGCGGGTGGCGGAGGTGTCATAAGCGGCGCGCGGGCCGATCGATACCGTGAGCGCGACGCCGTTGTCGCGGCAGAGCGCGGCATATTCCATAAGCTCTGCGCGCGTGTGGCGGAAAGCGCCGAGCGTTTCATCGATGCGGTTGACCGTGATGCCGAGACGCTGTGCCTCGCGCAGCAGCGCACGGGCGGCAGCGGCGGTGTTCACCGTGGGGATCTCAAGGCCGAACTGCGCCCCGCCGGGGAAGGTTGCCTCCGAGGCCGGGAGAGAGTGCAGATCGCTCCCCGGCAGACCCAGGGTGCGCAGAAACGCTCTCGATTCTTCCATCATAACGGCATCGCTCCTTATCTTAAGAGATACAGGGAAAGTATACCGCATTTTTCCGCCGTTGAAAAGACCTTGACGGGGAAAACAAAAGCTCCCCCGTGCGAGCGATCACACGGGGGGAGAAGCCTTCATTTTAGATGCTTTTCCATATAGAACAGCCCGTCGTCCTTTCGGCGGACGCGGTAGCCGTCCATATAGGTGTAGCCCATTTTTTCGTAAAAGCCCAGCGCGGCCGTGGTGGGGATGAGCCAGGCGCGGCGGCACTGCGTATAGAGCTCGTCCTTTTCGAGCGCGCGGAAGAGCATCGCGCCGTATCCCTTCCCGATGGCCTCCGGCGCGAGGAAGAGACCGTAGATCAAACACTCGTCGTCCCCGGTCTTGCGGACGCCTCCCATGCCGAGGAGCGTGTCCCCGTCGCAGAGCACATACGTGTGCCCGGTCTCGGAAAAGCCGAGGATCGCCTCGGGACGGTATTTCTCCACAAGCAGGGGGATCCAGGGCTCCTCCTCCGGGGCGGTGTGCCGGCTGTTATACTCCAGCAGGGTCCGCGCCGCGAGACGGCTGAGTTCCTGTTCCTCCCCGGGAACAAACCGGCGTATCTCCATGAGAGAGGATCAGAGCTTTTCCACGGCGTCGGCCATGCCGTCGAGCCAGTCGCCGGAGAAGACCTCCATGAGGCCGCCGTCGGAGCAGGCGGCGAGACGCGGATCGATCGGGAGCTTGGCAACGTTGGGGATGCCGTGCAGCGCCGCAAGGCCGTCGGCGCGGCTCGCGCCGAAGATCTCGTGCTTCGCGCCGCAGTCCGGGCAGACGTAGTACGACATGTTCTCCACAAGACCGACAACGTTTTTCTTCATCATCGAGGCCATGTTGACCGCCTTCTCGACGATCATGCCGACGAGCTCCTGCGGGCTCGCCACGACGATCACACCGTCCACCGGCAGCGACTGGAACACCGTCAGCGGCACATCGCCCGTTCCGGGAGGCATATCGACGAACATATAGTCCACATCGCCCCAGTGCACATCCGTCCAGAACTGGTTGACGACGCCCGCGATCACCGGGCCGCGCCAGAGCACCGGCTCCGTCTCTTTTTCGAGCAGGAGGTTGATGCTCATCACCTTGATGCCGGTGTGGGATTCGAGCGGCTCAATGCCGTTTTCGCTCTGGAAGCAGTTGCCGTGGATGTTGAAGGCCTTCGGGATGGAGGGGCCGGTGATGTCGGCGTCGAGAATGGCGGTCTTGTAGCCGCGGCGCTGCATGAGCACCGCGAGCATCGACGTGACCATCGACTTGCCGACGCCGCCCTTGCCGCTCACCACGGCGATGACCTTGCCGACGCGGGAGGCGCTGTTCAGCGGCTGAAGAAGGCTCTGCGGTTCGGTGCGCTCGCCGCAGGACGAGCCGCAGGTCGAACAATCGTGCGTGCATTCACTCATAGGGTAAAAATCTCCTTGGAAATGATAATGTGTAATTTATAGCCCCAGCAGGGCGGAGGCGAGGGAAAAATAGATCAGCAGGGAGAGGACGTCCACGATCGTCGTGATGAAGGGGCTCGCCATGACCGCGGGGTCAAACCCCAGCTTCTCCGCGAGGATCGGCAGCGAGCAGCCGACGAGCTTTGCGATGAACACGACGCACACGAGCGTCAGGCAAACGACCGCCGCGACGAGCGCGGTGACGCCGTTGTGGAGCAGAAGGTTATCCACGAGCATCATCTTCACAAAATTTGCGCCCGCGAGGCATACGCCGCAGAGAACGCTCACGCGCATCTCCTTCCACACGACCGCCCAGAGATCGGAAAATTCGATCTCGTCAAGCGCGAGACCGCGGATGACGGCGACGGACGCCTGCGTGCCGCTGTTGCCGCCCGTGCCGGAGAGCATCGGGATGAACGACGAGAGCACAAGGCACGCCGCGAGCTGATTTTGGAAATGGTTGATGATGAGCCCCGTGAACGTGGCCGAAAGCATGAGGATGAGCAGCCACGGGATACGCGCCTTCCATGTTTCGATCACGCTCGTATAGAGATACGGCCGCTCCGAGGGGGCCATACCGGCCATCTTTTCAATGTCCTCGGTGGCCTCTTCTTCCATGACGTCGATGGCGTCGTCCACGGTGACGATGCCGACGAGCCGGTTTTCGGTGTCCACGACCGGGAGGGCGTTGAAGTTATATTTGGAGAACATCTGCGCGACGGTCTCCTGATCCTCGGACGTTGTGACGGAGATGACGTTCGGCTCCATGATGTCTTCAATGACATCGTCGTCGTCCGAGAGAATGAGCGTCCGCAGCGAGAGCGCGCCGATGAGCTGGCCTTTATCGGTCACATAGCAGGTGTTGATCGTTTCCTTGTCAACGCCGGTGCGCTTGATGCGCTTGGTCGCCTCCTCCACGGTCATCTGCGGGCGGAGAGAGACGAACTCCGTTGTCATGATGCTGCCGGCGCTGTCTTCGGGATAACGCAGTATCTCGTTGATCATCCGGCGCATGTCGGGATCGGCCTGCCGGAGAATGCGCTTTACGACGTTTGCGGGCATCTCCTCGACGAGATCGACCGCGTCGTCCACGTACAGCTCGTCCACGACTTCCTTGAGCTCGGTGTCGGAAAAGCCGCGGATGAGCAGCTCCTGCTGCTCGGGCTGCATTTCAACGAACGTCTCCGCCGCCAGCTCCTTCGGCAGCAGCCGAAAAAGGAGCGGCAGGGCAAGCTCGTCCGTTTCTTCAAAAACCGCCGCCACGTCCGCCGGGTTCATCGTTACGAGAATGTCCCGGAGCGTGGCGTATTTCTTCCCCTCGACAAGCGCGGAGAGCGTGCTTTCGAGGGTGACGGTGGTCTCTGCCATCGGGACTTACCTCCTTGGATGTTTTTGGGGAGCTAAGACACAGGAGGGCGGATTATGCGCCGGCGGCCACAGATGCCGGCGGTATTTCCATCGACAATCGACCCTCGCCTGTGCCGCTGGTACTGTGACCGGATTCCATGACCTTCACCTCACATAAAAGAAAATAAAATACGGAGTCTGTTAACTTATTTATTATATGCCCAAATGCGCCGCAAGTCAAACCGAAACGGGCGTTAATTTCCGCTTTTACCGTCGATTTCCGGCACTTCGGCGCGCTCGATCTTTTTGATCTGCTTTTCGTATTTGGCCCGCGCGCCCATCACCTCGCGCCCGCAGCCGAGGCAGCGGAGCTTAAAGTCTGCGCCGATGCGCAGCACCTCCCACCGGCACGCGCCGCAGGGGTGATTTTTTTTCAAAACAAGAATGTCTCCGACACGGATATCCATACATATTTTTCCTCCAAACCGGGAAATATCCCCACAGGGGGTGATTCAATGCATACACAGCAGCTCACGGCGCGGTTCTCGACCGGGGATGAGATGAACGCCGCGCTCGCCGACCTTCGCCGCAGCGGGGCGGTGTGCCACACCGGGGCGATCCCGTACGACGGGATGGGGCCGTCGCCGGTGCTCCGCTTCTCGGTGCGCGAGAGCGACCTTTGCTTGGCGAAGGCCATCATTCGCCATGCGGGCGGGAGAGTTTAGTCAAACAAACCCCACTCCGTTGAGGGGTTTGTTTGAGGGGATAGCGGCTCGCTGCAGCGCACTCACTACGTTCGCACGTTTGCGAGCCGAGCAGTATTTTCTCCGACGCGCATGTCGCCGGAGAAAATGATCCCATTTTATTTGCTCCTGCGGGAGCAAACTCTGGCGAGGCCTTTTTGGGCGGGGCAAGACCCCGCCCGCTTATTTTTTTATCAGCTCCCAGTAAGCCTTTGCGGCCTGCTCGGTTTTGTTGTCGCCGTATTCGTAGTAGTGCGCGTTTTTGAGCGAATCGGGCAGATACTGCTGCCGCACCCAATGGCCGGGGTAAGCGTGGGGGTACTTGTACCCCTGCTCGCGCTCAAAGCCCGTGCCGTCGGCATGGACATTCTGCATCTCGCGCGGGATGCTGCCGCTTTTTCCGGCGCGCACGTCGGCGCGCGCGGCCTCGATGGCGGCGCAGACCGAGTTCGACTTCGGCGCGGTGGCGAGCAGGATGCATGCCTGCGCGAGCGGGAGCTGTGCTTCCGGCAGGCCGAGCTGCAAAGCGTTATCCACGCACGCCTTCACGATGCTCACCGCCTGCGGATACGCCATGCCGATGTCCTCGCTCGCCGAGCAGAGGATGCGGCGGCACGCACCGGGGAGATCCCCGGCCTCGAGCAGGCGCGCGAGATAGTGCAGCGCCGCGTCCGCATCGGAGCCGCGCAGCGATTTCATGAGCGCGGAGACAACGTCGTAGTGCTCGTCGCCCTCGCGGTCATAGCGCATGGCGCTCCGCTGCGTCACGGCGCGCGCGTCGTCCGGCGAGAGCACGACTTTCCCGTCGATGCGCGGCGCGGCGGTGAACAAAAGCTCCACGGCGTTGAGCGCCTTGCGCACGTCGCCGCCGCAGCCCTGCGCCACGAGCGTCACGACCTCGTCCGGGCAGTCGGCCTCGATGCCCTCGCGCTCCGAGAGCAGCCGCACGGCGCGGCGCACCGCGCCCTCCACGTCACGCGGCGAGATCGCCTTGAACTCAAACACCGTGCTGCGCGAGAGAACGGCGTTATATACATAAAAGTACGGGTTCTCCGTCGTGGACGCAATGAGCGTGATCGAGCCGTTTTCGATGAATTCGAGCAGGCTCTGCTGCTGCTTTTTGTTGAAGTACTGGATCTCGTCGAGATACAGGAGAATGCCGTTCGGCGCGAGCATGGTGTCGAGCTCGTCGATGATCACGCGGATATCGGCGAGCCCCGCGGTCGTGGCGTTGAGCTTTCGCAGCGTGCGGTTCGTCTTTTCCGCAATGATGCGCGCGACGGTCGTTTTGCCCGTGCCGGACGGGCCATAAAAGATCATGTTCGGGATATCGCCGCTCTCGATAATGCGGCGCAGCAGCCCGCCTTTGCCGAGAATGTGGTTCTGGCCGACGACGTCGTCCAGCTCTGTCGGACGCAGCTCGTCCGCCAGCGGGCGGTATTTTTTCTCCGGCAATCGGAACGCCTCCTTTCGTTGATGGCGAATGGTTATTTTTCCAGCAGCCAGTCGGCTATATCGATGATTCGGACGCCCTCGTACTGATATTCGTCATGCCGCGTCCGGGCAAGAATCATTTTGGGGTAGGCGTCCTTGATCTGCAGCAGCGGGGACACCTCCCGCTCAAACGTCTTTTCGTCGCCGATGCTGTCGGAGACCTGAATATAGAGCTTTTCGCTGCGCCGGAGAGCAACGAAATCGATCTCCTTTTTATGCAGCACGCCGACATATACCTCATACCCCCGGCGCAGCAGCTCGATCGCGACGATGTTTTCCAGCACCCGGCCGTAGTCCATGTTCTTTGTGCCGAGCTTGGCATAGCGGAAGGCATGGTCGCTGAGATAATATTTGTCGTTGCTGGAAAGGTATTTCTTCCCTTTGATGTCGTACCGGCGGATCTTGTAAAACGCGAACGAGTTGCAAAGATACTGGATATAGGCGCTGATAGTAACATGATTGACCTTCTCCTGCGCGGCGGCGAGCGAATTTTTGATGCTCCGGGCGGAGGTGAGATTGGAAATGTTGTCCATCAGGAAATCGACGAGCCGGTTCATGAGCTGCATATTGCGGAGCTTGTACTTCTTCTGGATGTCCCGCACGATCAGTGTGTTAAACACGTCGGAGAGATAGTCGAGCTTTGCTTCCGGGTCACGGTAAAGATACGAACCGGCCATGCCGCCCTCGGTCATGTACCGTTCCAGCGCACCATACCGGTCGGCATAGCCGAAGTATTGCATATACTCGGAAAAGGAGAACGGAAACACCCGGATCTCAAACGTCCGGCCGGTGAACAGCGTTGCCAGATCCGAGCTGAGCAGGAAGGCGTTGGAGCCGGTGATGTAAATATCGTACTTTTCCTCCGCGTGCAGACCGTTGATGGCCTTTTCAAAACCGTCGCACATCTGCACCTCGTCGATCAGGACATAATTCTCCCGATCCGGCGCGTACTGTGCGCGGACATAGTCATACAGCGCCCGATACGTCAAAAGAGGATCGTACTCGGGCAGGTTGAAATTGATATGAATGATATTACTGCCCGGGATATTTTGCTGAATGTACGCTTTGAACGCCTCCAGCAGCTTGGACTTCCCGCTGCGGCGGACGCCGGTGATCACCTTGATGTCCGGCGTGCCCATAACGGAAATGAGCTTATCCATATACCGGTTCCGCTGGATCAGTTTCATGCCGCATCACCCCTCCCGTATATTATGCCTGCCTTGTTTACCAAAATCAATAGTTTTTCAAAAATGGTAAATAGAAAAACCGAAGCGCTGCGGAAAGGCGTCTTGTCGAAAGGCATCGCAGCGTGGTAAAATCGCGGTGAGGTGATTCTCATGCGGACAAAGGAACAGATCGACGGCATTCTCTCGGCGCTCGAGCGCGAATACCCGATGGCGGACTGCACGCTCACCGAGCGGGACGCCTGGCGGCTGCTTGTGCAGGTGCGGCTCGCCGCGCAGTGCACGGACGCGCGCGTGAATCTTGTCACGCCCGCGCTCTTCGCGCGCTTCCCGAGTGTGGAGGCCATGGCGGCGGCGGACATCGGCGAAGTGGAAGAGCTTATCCGCTCCTGCGGCTTTTACCACGGCAAGGCGCGCGATCTCGTCTGGCAGGCGCAGCGCATCGCGGAGGTCTACGGCGGCAAGGTGCCGGACAATATGGACGATCTCCTGACGCTCCCTGGCGTCGGGCGCAAGAGCGCCAATCTCATCCTCGGTGACGTATTTCACCAGCCCGGCGCGGTCGTGGTGGACACGCATTGCATCCGCCTTTCCAACCGCATGGGGCTCGTGGACAACGAGAAGGACCCCGCGCGCATCGAAAAGCAGCTGCGCGCCGTTCTCCCGCCGGAGAAATCGAACGATTTCTGTCACCGGCTCGTGCTGCACGGGCGCGCCGTGTGCACGGCACGTAAGCCACTCTGTGACAATTGTTGCTGTGCGACGTACTGTAAAACGTTAAATCAGTAAAATTTTCTATTGCATTTCCTGCATATAGGGCGTATAATCCTCATATTATTTTTTGAGAGAACGCGGGAAAAAGAGGGGAAATGCGATATGACGATCTATGACCACTGGCTGTACCGGTTTTTGACGGGGCCGCTGAACAACGTGGCATGGCTGTACATCCTGCTTCCGTGCGTGTTCGCCGGAGGCATTTATCTGACCGTGGGCAGCGGAGCGGTGCAGTTCCGCCGCTTCGGCTACGCGATGAAAAACACCGCCGGCAAGCTCTTCCAAAAGCAGGAGACGGCGCACGGAGCCGTAACGCCGCTGCAGGCCGTGACGACGGCGCTCGCCGCGACCGTCGGCACCGGCAACATCGTCGGCACGTCGCAGGCGATCGCCATGGGCGGCTACGGCGCGGTGTTCTGGCTGTGGGCCGCGGCGCTGCTCGGCATGGTCATCAAGTATTCGGAGGTTCTGCTGGCGGTAAAGTACCGCGAGCGCGACGCGCGCGGCGACTGGGTTGGCGGCCCGATGTACTATATTAAAAACGGCATGGGCGAGAAGTGGAAATGGCTCGCCGGGGCATTCAGCGTGCTGGCGGCTCTCGCGGCGTTCGGCATCGGCAACATGTCGCAGGCCAACTCCATCGTCGGCTCGGTGACGGATGCGGTGTGCGCCGTCAACCCCGATTTCGGCGGACAGGTCGCGCTGCGCTGGGGGCTCGGCATCGGACTCGCACTGCTTACGGCGCTCGTCCTCTTCGGCGGCATCAAGCGCATCGGCGCTGTGACGGAAAAGCTCGTCCCGTTTATGAGTGTGGCGTACATCATCATGACGCTCATCGTCATATTCGGCAACCTCGGCGGCGTTGGCAAAGCGTTCAAGGAAATCTTTACCGCGGCGTTCGCGCCCCGCGCCATTCTCGGCGGCGCGGCGGGCATCACGATCCGCCAGGCGGTCGTCTGGGGTCTGCGCCGGAGCGCCTTCTCCAACGAGGCCGGCCTCGGCTCTGCGCCGATCGCGCACGCCGCCGCGCATTGCGATGGCCCGGTCGAACAGGGCATTTACGGCATCTTTGAGGTGTTTATGGACACCATCGTCATCTGCACGCTCACCGCGCTCACGATCATCATCAGCGGTGTGGACATCACCTTCGGCGTGAAGCCGGGCAGCGCGCTCATTACGGCAGCGTTCGGCACGGTGTTCAACGGCACGTTCTCCTCGGTGTTCATTGCCGTGGCACTCACGCTCTTTGCGTATTCCACGATCCTCGGCTGGTCGCTCTATGGCTCGCGCTGCGTGCAGTACCTGCTGGGACTTCGCGCCGCGAAGGTTTATCAATTCGTATTCATCGTCGTGATCGTCGTCGGCAGCGTCTCCTCGCTCGACTTCGTCTGGAACATCGCCGACACGCTCAACGGCCTCATGGCGATCCCGAACTTCATTGCGCTCTTCGCGCTGAGCCCCGTGATCTTCAAGATCACGAAGGAGCATTTCCGCGGCGTCGATCTCGCAAGCGCCAAACACGAATAAATACAAAAAATCCCGTCTCGATCGAGACGGGATTTTTGCATGCGGAAGGGAAAACCCCTCCGTCAAAAACTTCGTTTTTGCCACCTCCCCTGTCGAGGGGAGGCAAGATAGTTTTCCGCATACCGGCTTGGCGCCCCTAATAGGGGAGCTGCCGAGCTTGCGAGGCTGAGGGATTGCCTCCCTTGCGCAAAGGGAGGTGGCGCGGCGCATAGCGCCGTGACGGAGGGATTGTTGTTTTCCGAAGACTACAATCCCCCAGTCAGCTTCGCTGACAGCCCCCTTTACACAAGGGGGCCTTAAAACCACTTACGATTTTGGCTCGCCGCCGTCGGTTTTGGGCCTCGGCTTTCTGCGGCGGTGGTTGTTGCTGCGGCGGGGCTTATCGGTGCGCTCGGCCTTGTCCGCGGCGGGCGCGGCGCTCACCGGCGGCTTCTCACCGCCGCGGCGCGCGCTGCGGTTTTCACCGGAAGACTTTTTCTCGCCGCGCTCCGGCTTCTTTTCCGCGCGTTCGGCTCTTTCGGCGCGCTCCGGACGTTCGGCTCTCTCTGCGCGCTCGGGCTTGTCTGTGCGCTTCTCGCTGCCCTGGCCGCCGCGCTTCCGGCGGCGGGAACGGCTGTTTTTCTTTTCGCCGGAGGAGGGCTTCTCCGCGCTCTGCGGCGCGGCGGGCGCAGTACGCACGTCCTCCACGATCATCGACGGCATGATCCAGCCGTTCGTCTCCGGCTCGACGATCTCTTCCTTCACCTTTTTGGGCTTGTTGCGGAGAAGATCGGGCAGGGGCTGTCCCTCCGCCGGGCGGCCGCCGGGGATCTCGGCGATCTCGTCGGCATCGTAGGTGCGGATCTGCGCCTCGCCGGGGCCGTCCAGACGCACCTTGACGTTCTGGCGCAGGAGATTTACGAGCGTCACGTTGCCGTAGCCGTCCTCGGTCTGGACGAACGCGCCGTTTTTCGGCACGTGCTTCAAAAGATCCTCATACGCCTCCTGCTCATAGCGCAGGCAGCACATCAGCCGCCCGCACGTGCCGGAAATTTTCACCGGGTTGAGCGACATGGACTGCGTTTTTGCCATCTTTGTGCTGACGGGCTGGAAATCGTCCAAAAACTGGTGGCAGCAGAACGGCCGCCCGCAGATGCCGAGACCGCCGAGCATTTTCGCCTCGTCCCGCACGCCGATCTGGCGCAGCTCAATGCGCGTGCGGAACACGCCCGCAAGGTCTTTTACGAGCTCGCGGAAGTCCACGCGCCCGTCGGCGGTGAAGAAGAAGAGAATTTTGTTCCCCTCAAACGAGCATTCGACGTCCACAAGCTTCATTTCGAGCTTGTGCTTTTCGATGAGCTCCCGGCAGATGCCGAGCGCTTCCTTTTCGCGCTTGCGGTTGAGCTCCGCAATGCGCAGATCGTCCGGCGTGGCGCGGCGCACGACGGGACGCAGCGGCTGCACGCAGTCGCTGTCCTCCACCATGTGATTGCCCTTGACGCACTCGCCAAGCTCCATACCCTTGGACGTTTCCACGACGAGCGTGTCGCCCGCCTTCGCGGTCACGCCGGCGGGGTCGAAATAGTACGACTTGCCGCGGCCGCGGAATTTTATGCTGATTACTTCTGTCACGGAATTTTCCTCATTTCCTGATGTGTGAGCGCCGGGGCGTCATTCGCCGTCCGGCAGATAGGTGGATAGATATCCGGTCACGTGCTTTGTGCCGACGTTCAAGCGGAGATATTCCTCCGCGCGATGGAGAAACGCTTCGAGCGAGAGCAGCTCCCGCCGGTCGGATACGAGCTTCACCGCGAGCTCCTCGGCGGCGGTCACAACCTCGAGAAGCTGCGCGTTATCGAGCTTTTCCATCGCGGCGCAGCAGCGCAGAAGCTCCGCGCGGTCGAGCCGCGCCTCAAGATAGCCTCTGGCGCGCTCATTGTCCGGCGCGGCCTTGCCCGCCGCGAGCCGGATTTCGCCGCAGCGCGACTGCACCGTTTCGAGCAGCTTTTCGCGGCTCTCGGCGCAGAGAAGGAACATGACCCCCTTCGGCGGCTCCTCGAGCAGCTTCAGGAAAGCGTTTTGCGCGGCGACGTTCATCGTGTCCGCTTCGGGAAAGATGTATACCTTGCCGTCGGCCTCGTTCGGCAGCACGGCGGCATCCACGGCGAGCGCGCGGATCTGGTCAACGGTGATCTCGCGCCGCAGCTTGCCGGACTTGTCCGCCGCGCGCTCTACGAGCGCCACATCCGGGTGGATGCCGGGGAACGTGCCCTGAAACACCTTGCGGCAATGGCGGCACGCGCGGCAGGGCTTCGCGCCGCCGCCCTCGCAGAGCGCCGCCGCCGCCATCTCCCGCGCACGAGCGCGCGCCGCGTCTCCGTCGCCGGAGAGAATATAGGAATGCATCATCTTTTCCATAATAATTTAGTATAACACATGGAATTTTGATTTGACAAGCGTTTGCGAATTGAATACTATGGAAAAAACACCGTGAGGAGGGAGAATATGAGAGCCGCCATCTGCGACGACCGCGCCGAGGACGCGCAGCTCGTCGCGCAGTATGTCCGCGCCTGGGGCGAGAGCCGGGGAGAGAGCGTTGCGCTGGAGATGTTCCCCTCTGCCGAGGCGTTCCTCTTTGCCTACGACGAGGATAAGAATTTTGACCTTCTGCTGCTCGATGTCGAGATGGGCGGCATGGACGGCGTAACGATGGCCAAGCGCGTCCGCGCGGAGAACACCGCCGTGCAGATCGTTTTCATCACCGGGTACACGGATTATATCGCCGAGGGGTACGACGTCGCGGCGCTGCACTATTTGGTAAAGCCCGTCCACGAGGAAAAGCTCTTCGAGGTGCTTGACCGCGCCGCGGCGAAGATCCGCTCGGATAGCCGCGCGCTCACGCTTGAGTGCGGCGGCGAGCTCTGCCGCGTGCCGCTCTACGAAATCCGCTATCTCGATGTGGAGAAAAACTACACCACGGTGCACGCAAAGCGGGACTACACCGTGAAGAAAACGCTCGGCGCGCTCTCGGACGAGCTGGATGAGCGGTTTTTCCGCATCGGACGCGCGGCGATCGTGAATCTCTCGTACATCCGCCGCGTGACAAAAACGGACGCGATTTTATCCGACGGCGCGGCCATCCCCCTTCCGCGCGGCGCTTACGAAGCGCTCAACCGCGCCATTATCGCGTATCATTGAGAGGTGAGAGAGCATGAGCCTTTTTTCCCGCCGCGTCGATAAACAGCTCGAAGCCTACCAGCGCGAGCTGGTGGACACGCATTATAAAGAGGTGGAGAACATGTACCGCCAGATCCGCGGCTGGCGGCACGACTACCGCAACCACATTCAGGTGCTCAAGGCGTTTGCGGCCAAGGGCGACATGGATGGACGCCATCCGCGCCTATCTCGACGAGCTGGATACCGATTTAAACACCGTGGACACCGTCGTCAAGACCGGCAACGCCATGGCGGACGCCATTTTGAACAGCAAAATTTCCCTCGCCACATCGCGCGGCATCACGGTGCAGGCCGATGCGCACATCCCCGTGAAGCTCAAAATGTCCGAGCTCGATCTCTGCTGCATTCTCGGAAATCTCTTCGATAACGCCATCGAGGCGAGCATGGCCCTGCCGGAAAAGGACCGGCTCATCCGCGTTTACATGGATATGAAGGGCACGCAGCTCTATATTTCGTTTACAAACTTCACCGCCGGAAAGAAGCTGGAAAAGACCGGCGGGCGCTTCCGCACCACGAAGGGCGAGGGGCACGGCTTTGGTCTCGTGCGCATCGACGATATCGTCGCGCGGCTGGACGGGTATCTCTCCCGCAACAGCGAGGACGGTGCGTTCACAACCGAGATACTGCTCCCGCAGGTGTGAAAAACGGTTCATCCCCGAAAATAGGCAATTCGTCCCCGGTCTGCGCCGGGGACGAAGTTTTATGATAGTGTTATCCTCGCAAGGAAGAGGTGGTTTCGATGAAAGAAAAAACGAAAAAGCCGCGCTACAGTCTGGGGCAGAACATGCTCTGGATGCTGCGGCAGGCGCACGCGGCGCACCGGGACGATGTGCCGGTGCTCGCGGTGATCAAGGCGCTCGCCGTTGCAGGCACGGGCGTTTCGGGTCTCCTGCTCGCGCCGGAGATCGTCCGCTGCGTGGAAGAGGGGGCTTCGCTCTCGCGTCTTCTCGCGACGATCGCCGTGCTCGCCGGGGCGCTGCTCGTGTGCTCGGCGGTTAGCATATATCTGGAGCGCGCGCCGCAGTTTGCGCGGGTCGATGTGCGCCTCGCGCTCATCCGCAAAATACATTATAAGACCTGCGTGATGTCCTATCCGCTCTCCGAGGACCCGGAGGTCCTCAAGCTGCAGGAGCAGGCCATACGCGCTACCACGAATAACCTCTGCGCGAGCGAGGCGATCTGGGTGGATGAGCAGAAGCTGCTCGCTGCCGCGCTGAGCTTTGTGGTATACCTGCTGCTGCTCACGAATACGAGCGCGTGGCTGCTCGCCGCGCTCACCGTGACGACGGCGGCGGAGTACTTCGTCAACCGGCGCATCAACGAGTGGGGCTACCGTCACCGCGACGAGGCCGCCGCGCTGGAAAAGCGCATGGACTATGTTTCGAGCAAGGCGCAGAGCACCGTCCTCGGCAAGGACATCCGCATTTTCGGCATGAGAGCCTGGCTCGAAGCCGTGTACGACAAAACGCTCCGCGCGTTTGACGCCTTCGTCGCGCGGCGCGAGCGGGTATATTTCTGGACGAACGTCATTGACGCGGTGCTCACCGCGGCGCGAAACGGTCTCGCGTATTACTTCCTGCTGCGGCAGACGCTCGCAGGAGGACTGAGCGCGGCGGAATTTCTGCTGTGCTTCTCCGCCGTCGGCGCGTACACCGAGCAGTTCAACGGCGTGCTCACCGAGCTCGGCACGCTGCGGCGGCAGAGCCTCGAGCTCTGCGCCCTTCGCGAATATCTTGAGCTGCCGGAGCCCTTCCGCATGGAGGGCGGCAAGCCCCTGCCGGAGTGCCCGGACGGGAAATACGAGCTGCGCCTCGAGCAGGTCTCCTTCCGCTATCCCGGTGCGGATAAGGACACGCTGCACGGCATCGATCTCACGGTACACCCCGGCGAACGGCTCGCCGTTGTGGGCTTGAACGGCGCCGGCAAGACGACGCTCGTAAAGCTCCTCTGCGGCTTTTACGACCCGACCGAGGGGCGCGTGCTCTTAAACGGCACGGACATCCGCGAATTCAACCGGCAGGAATACTATACGCGCTTCACCGCCGTATTCCAGAAATTCTCCGTGCTGGAAGCGACGCTCGAGGAAAACGTTGCGCAGACGCAAACCGGCATCGACGAGGCGCGCGTGCGCGAATGTCTCGAGAAAGCGGGGCTCACCGAGCGCGTAGCCGCCATGCCGGACGGACTCAAAACGCACATCGGCCGCCGGGTGTTCGAGGACGGCGTGCTGCTCTCCGGCGGCGAAATGCAGCGGCTCATGCTCGCCCGCGCGCTCTATAAGAACGCGCCCATCCTGCTGCTCGATGAGCCGACCGCCGCGCTCGACCCCATCGCCGAGAACGATATCTATCAGAAATACGCCGCCATGACCGAGGGGCGGACGAGCGTGTTCATCTCGCACCGCCTTGCCTCGACGCGCTTCTGCGACCGCATTTTGCTCATCGACGGCGGCGCCATCGCCGAGCAGGGCAGCCACGAAGAGCTGCTCGCGCGCGGCGGAAAATATGCCGGGCTCTTTGAAGTACAGAGCAAGTATTACCGGGAGGAGGGCGAAAACGATGGAAGAGAAGAGTAAAAAGAAAGTGTCCACGAGCGAGGCGTGGCGGCTGCACCGCCGCGCGGCAAAGATATTTTATGCCGAACGGCCAATGCTGCGCGCGGCAAACTGGTTCTATGCCGCTTTCCAGTCGCTCTCGCCGTATGTGCTGATCTATCTTTCCGCGCAGATCATCGGCGAGCTTACGGGTGCGCGCGATGCGCACCGGCTCACGGTGCTCGCGATTGCCGCCGTTGCCGCGGCGGCGCTGCTGCCGCTTCTCACCGCCGCGCTCAAGCGCTGGCAGACGGTTTTGTACGACAACAGCTTCTACATCAACCAGAAAATTTACGCCAACAAGCTGCTGGACATGGATTTCCCCCGGCTGGACGATCCCAAAACGCACGACGATCTCTCCCAGATTCTCCAAAACGAAAACTGGTCCGGCTACGGCCTGGGGCGTGTGCTCGATGTGGAGACGAACCTGCCGAAGTCCGTATTTGGTGTTCTGGGCGTTATTGCCCTCACCGTGACGCTCTTCACGCAGCGCGTGCCGGAGAGCGCCGGGGCGTGGACGGTGCTGAACCATCCGCTGGTTCTGATTGGTTGCGTGCTGCTGCTCGCGCTGCTCTCGGTGCTGCCGTCACTGTGCATGAACCGCGCCTCCATGCTCACCGCGGAGCTCGCGCCGCTCGCGCGGCTCGGCAACCGGTTTTTCAGCTTCTTTTCGTTTATGGCCCTTACCGACCGCGACCGCGCGAGCGACATCCGCATGTATAACCAGCAGGACATCTGCGATAGCTACGCTTCGTCCGATACGCCGTTCAGCCCGGACGGGCCGTTTGCCAAGCTCGCGTGGGGCCGCGGCGGCGCGCTCATGATCGCAAACGCGTCCTTCTCGGTGCTGTTTACCGCGGTGGCGTATCTCTTCGTCTGTTTGAAGGCGCTCGCCGGTGCGTTCGGCGCGGGCAGCGTTGTGCAGTATGTCTCCGCGCTCACCGCCCTTTCCGGCCATCTCTCGCAGCTCATCACCTACGGCGGCGATGTGCGCAGCAACGCGCCGTTCCTGCAGGATCTCTTCGCCTTCCTCGATACGCCGAACGAGATGTATCAGGGCTCGCTCACGACCGAGAAGCGCGCCGACCGGAAGTACGAGATCGAGTTCCGGGACGTGTCCTTCCGCTACCCCGGCACGGAGAATTGGGCGCTGCGCCATCTGTCGGTGAAGTTTGAGATCGGAAAAAAACTCGCCGTCGTCGGACCGAACGGCAGTGGCAAAACAACGTTCATCAAGCTGCTTTGCCGCCTGTACGACCCTACCGAGGGCGAGATATTACTCAATGGCATCGATATTCGAAAATATAATTACCGGGAGTATATGGACGTGTTCTCCGTTGTGTTCCAGGACTTCCAGCTGCTGGCGTTCTCGCTCGGGCAGAACGTCGCCGCCGCGCCGGAATACGACCGAGAGAGAGCCGAAACCGCGCTCGAACAGGCGGGCTTCGGCGACCGGCTCAAAACGCTGCCGCTCGGAACCGAAACAAGCCTCTTCCGCGATTTTGACGAGAACGGCGTCGAGGTCTCCGGCGGCGAGGGGCAGAAGATCGCCATCGCCCGTGCGCTTTATAAGGACGCGCCGTTCCTCATTCTCGATGAGCCGACCGCCGCGCTCGACCCGATCGCCGAGGCGGAAATTTACGAAAAGCTCAACGACATGGTTGGCGACAAGACCGCCATTTACATCTCGCACCGGCTCTCCTCGTGCAAGTTCTGCGACGAGATCGTCGTGTTCGACGCCGGAAAGATCATCCAGCAGGGCGCGCACGAAGCGCTGCTCGCCGACGAGAGCGGGGAGTATGCGCAGCTCTGGAACGCGCAGGCGCAGTATTACCGCTGAGCCTCCGGCGCGTATACGGCAAAGAACTGCCGGATGTGCCGCTCGATGAGCGAAAAGACCTCGTCCTCGCGCTCCGGCTCACGGTCGCAGAGATTGATCCACACCGTGATGGGGAAGGAGAGCTGCGCGGCGGTGACTTCCGCATCGCCGGTGTCGTGCAGCACGCCCCGGCGGACGAGAAGCTGCACGAGCGCGGTGAAATACCGGAGAACGTCCGTGTAGTTCTGCTTCGTCTGCAGCTCTGCGAGCATCGGATTCTGGAACTGCTCAATCGTGAGCATTTTCCGCGCGCGGCTTATGTCGGGGTCGTGGAGGATGAAGCGCACGTGCTCGAGCACGGTTTTCACCGCGTCGTCCGGCGTGACGGGCTGCCGTGAGCCGCTGCCGTCGGGATCGTCCCAGCGCGCCCCGGCAAAAACGGAGCGGCGCTCATACTGCGCGAGCGTTACGCGCACGAGCGTATCAAGAATGTCCTGCTTGCCGGTAAAGTGGCTGTAGAGCGACGCCTTGCGGATGCCGACGGCGTCCGCGATCTGCGAAATGGACGTCGCCTCGTATCCCTGCCGCGAAAACAATTCGAGCGCCGCATCGAGGATCGCCTGCTTTGTGCTGCTCTTTTCCATGACCGAGCCTCCCATGGGTGATAGAGATGGAAATATTATAACCGAACACTCGTTAGGCGGTCAACAGCAAAAACCCGGCGGGGGAGAAACCCTTCCGTCAAAACCTGCGGTTTTGCCACCTTCCCTGTTAGGGGAGGCAAGTGGGGTTGTGGAAAAATATTGGCTCCCTCTTTGAGGGAGCTGCCGAGCTTGCGAGGCTGAGGGAGTTACTCCTTCCGTCTCGCCTTCGGCGAGCCACCTCCCTCTAAGAGGGAGGCTCGCAAAAAGGAACCCGGCGGGAGCATTTGCTCCCGCCGGGCTTTTTGAATATTCGGTTTATTCCTCCGTATCGGAGATCAGGCCGTAGCCGCCGTTTTTGCGGCGGTAGACGACCGAAAAGGCGTCTGCGTCCTCGCTGTTGAGGAAGGCATAGAACTCATGCTCCAGCAGGTTCATCTGCAAGATGGCCTCCTGCGGCGTCATCGGCTTGATGGAGAAGCGCTTGGTGCGCACGATGGTGAAATCGCCGCTTTCCTCTTCTTCGTCCACGGGGCCGACACCGGTATCCGTCCACTCGATCGGACCGGCCTTGAGCTTCTTCTCCAGGCGGGTCTTGTTCTTGCGGATCTGGCGCTCGATGGACGCGCAGGCGGAGTCAATGGACGCGAACATATCCCCAGTCGTCTCGCTCACCCGGTAGAACATACCGTTGTTTTTGAGAGTGACCTCGGCGGTGTAGCGACCGCGTTCGCGGCTGAAGGTGATGAAGGCTTCGCTGTCCCCGCTGCGGAAAAGGCGTTCGATCTTGCCGACCTTTTTCTCGGCGTAGGCGCGGAGTTCCTCGCTGACTTCCAGCTTCTTGCCCGTGATGGTGAATTTCATTCCATCCAACTCCTTTCGTGGTTGTGAGCATATTATACCACACAAAAAGGAATTTGCATAGACAGTTTGTTAATTTTGTCTTACTTTCTTCTTTACAGCCAGACGCTGGAAGAATTTCACGATCTCCACGATCGGGATAACGAGGAAACCAATGCCGATAGCGATGATATACTCATTGAACTCGACGCTGGTGAAGTCAAACGCTGCGGCGATGAACGGCACCTCGCACACGAGCGTCGTCATGAGAAGCGCCGCCACGGACGAGGCGAGCAGCGCCCAGTTGCGCGAGCCCATCGTGAAGATGCTGCCGCGCTGCGAGCGCATGTTCAGGCTGTGGAAGATCTCTGCCATGGACATGGTGAGGAATGCCATCGTTGTGCCGTCGGGGCTCAGGCCGTTCGCCGGAATCTCCCACACGCCGGACTCCATGAAGTGGCCGATGAAGTACGAGGCGAGCACGAGCACCGAGACCATCAATCCCTGATACGCAATGTCTCCGCCCATGCCGCCGGCGAAGATGCCGGCCTTGGCGCTGCGCGGGCGGCGCTGCATGATGTCCTTTTCGGCGTTTTCCATGCCGAGCGCGAGCGCGGGGAAGCAGTCGGTCACAAGGTTGATCCAGAGCAGGTGCACCGGCTCCAAAATCGAGAAGCCCAGGAGCGTCGCAACGAAGATGCTGATGACCTCACTCATGTTCGAGCCGAGCAGGAACTGGATGGCCTTGCGGATGTTGTCGTAAATGCGGCGGCCCTCCTCGACCGCGCCGACGATCGTGGCGAAGTTGTCGTCTGCGAGCACCATGTCGGCCACGTTCTTCGTCACGTCCGTGCCGGTGATGCCCATACCGACGCCGATGTCGGCAGACTTGATGGAGGGCGCGTCGTTCACGCCGTCGCCGGTCATGGCGGTGACGTACCCGGCGTTGCGCCAGGCGTTGACGATGCGGGTCTTGTGCTCCGGCTGCACGCGGGCGTAAACGGAAATTTCCTTGAATACCTTCGCGAATTCCTCGTCGCTCATCTCGCCGAGCTGGGAGCCGGTGATGGCGCGGGTGTCGTCGGTCAGAATGCCGAGATCGCGCGCAATGGCAACGGCGGTGTCAATGTGGTCGCCGGTGATCATGATCGGGCGGATGCCGGCCTCGCGGCACTCGCGGATCGCGCCGTAGACCTCCGGGCGGCAGGGGTCGATCATGCCGAGGAAGCCGATGAACACGAGATCGTGCTCGAGCGTTTCGGCCTCATAGTCCGCCGGGACGCCGTCCCAGGGGCGGAACGCCGCGCCGAGCACGCGCAGCGCGCGGTCGGCAAATTCCTTGGCGCGGAGACGGACGTTCTCCTTATATTCCTCCGTGATCGGGTGGATCTTGCCTTCGTACCAGTAGCCGGAGCAGCGCTCGAGCAGCATTTCCGTGGCGCCCTTGGTGTACTGCACGGTCTTGCCGTCCTCCGAGTGGACGGTGGACATCATTTTGCGGCCGGAGTCGAACGGCGCTTCGCCGATGCGCGGGTACTTCACGTCAAGCTCATCCTTATAGAGCCGGAGATCGTGCGCGTGGTTGACGAGCGCGGCTTCCGTCGGCTCGCCCTCGGCGGTGTGCATGCCGAGGCCTCGCTTCGCGTCGCTGCAAAGCGCCATGGCCTTTGCGAGCAGGATGGGATCGTCCGTCCATGTGTCGGTGACGGTCATGCGGTTTTGCGTGAGCGTGCCGGTTTTATCCGAGCAGATGATCTGCGCGCAGCCGAGCGTTTCCACCGCCGTCAGACGGCGGATGATCGCGTTGCGGCGGGACATGTTCGTAACGCCGAGCGAAAGGACGATCGTCACGACCGCGACAAGCCCCTCCGGGATGGCGGCCACGGCGAGCGATACCGCGATCATGAAGGAGTTGAGCACCACTTCAAAGTTGAAGCCGCCCGCGCGCAGAAGCTGCACCGCGAAAATGACGACGCAGATGCCAAGCACGAGCCACGTGAGGATCTTCGAGAGCTGGCCGAGCTTAATTTGGAGCGGGGTCTCGCCCTGTTCGGCATTGGAGAGCGCGTCCGCGATCTTGCCCATCTCGGTGTCCATGCCGGTGGCGGTGATGACGGCGGTGCCGCGGCCGTATACGACCGTGGAGCCCATGTACACCATGTTTTTGCGGTCGCCGAGCGGGACGTCCTTCGCCTCGGGGGCAAGGTTGATGATGTCAATAAACTTGCTCACGGGGACGCTTTCGCCGGTAAGGGCGGCTTCCTCGATCTTCATGCTGGCGCTCGTGAGAATGCGGCCGTCCGCCGGGATCGCGTCGCCGGCCTCGAGGATCACCACGTCGCCCACGACGAGATCTTCGCTGTGGATGGTGACCATCTTCCCGTCGCGCAGCACCTTGGATGTGGCGGCGGACATCTGCTGCAATGCCTCGATGGCCTTTTCCGCCTTGCTCTCCTGGTAGACGCCGAGCACCGCGTTGATGATGACGACGGCGAGGATGATGATCACGTCGGCAAAGCTCTCGCCCTGCACAACGGCCAGCACGCCGCTGATCGCCGCGGCGACGAGCAGGATGATGATCATCGGGTCGCCCATCTGCTGGAAGAACCGCTTGATGAGCGAGTCCTTCTTGCCCTCGGCCAGCTTGTTTTTGCCGTTGGCCGCGAGGCGCTTTTCCGCCTCTGCGCTCGTGAGACCTTCGGATGTGCTGTCCACGTCGCGCAGCACGGCCTCGGCTTCTTCGCAATAGAATCTCAAAGAAAACCCCTCCTTGATGAATATTCGGATGTGCTTTTCTATAATGATGAAAAGACCCGCGGACAGAATGAGAAAATTCTGTCCGCGGGTCTGGTCATTTCATGCAAACCAGGCGGGAGACCCGCCGAGTAAATGTTGATTTGCAGCCGCGGATGCGGCAGACTACTCCCCCTTGGAGTTTCTGTATTCTATCGTGGAATCGGCGTGTTGTCAAGGGATAGAAAGCCGGTTTCCGCCGAAAAATTCGGCTTCGGCGGCGTCGTGGGTGACAAGAAGGACGGTTTTGTCACCGGAGAGCGCGCGCACCGCGTCCATGGCGGCGCGGCGGTTTGCCTCGTCCAGCCCCTTGAACGGCTCGTCGAGCGCGAGCAGGTCAAACTCCGCGCAGAGCGCTCTCGCGAGCGCGCACCGCCGCCGCATCCCGCCGGAGAACTCCGCGGCAGGAACGGCGAGACTCTCGCCGAGGCCGAGCCGAACGAGCATGTCGCGCGCCTCGCGCTCTCGTTTTCGTCCGGCGATGAGCAGAACATTTTCGAGCGCCGTGAGCTGCGGGCAGAGCCGGTCCTCCTGAAAAACGGCGGCGCGGCGCGCCGGGACGCCGGAGATCGCGCCCGCGTCCGGCGTCTCCAGACCGAGAATGAGGCGCAGCAGCGTTGTTTTCCCGCCGCCGGAAACGCCGGTGATAACGCTTGTCTCCCCGAGCGGGAGGCGCGCGAAAAAATCGCGGAAGACGACCGTTTCAGCGTAGCTTTTGGAAATATGTTCGAGCAAAATGGCGTTATTCATACCGCGTGCTCCAGAGCGTCAAAAATTTTGCCGAGGACGAAGAGGAATACGCGCTCAAAAAGCGCGCTCACCGCAACGATCACGACCGTCCAGGCGAAGAGATCGGCGATCTCCAGATACGCCTTGGCGTCATAGAGCTTGCCGCCGATGCTTTGCGCCACGACGCCGATGACCTCCGCGGCGACGCCCGCCTTCCAGCAGAGCCCGAGCGCAACGCGGCAGCCCGCGAACAGGGGGCCGCGCAGCGCCGGAAGATAAATGCACCGGACGCGCCGGGCAAACGGCAGGCAAAATACGTCCGCCATTTCCAAAAGGTTTCGGTCGGCGGCGCGGATACCTTGCAGCAGATTCGTATACAATACCGGAAAGACCATCAAAAAGGCGATAAACGTCGAAAGCCGCCGTGCCGAGAGCCACAGAAACGCGATCACGATGAACGACGCGACCGGCACCGACTGGATCACCGCAACGTAAGGCCGCAGCAGCGTTTCGATAAACGGCACGGCGGCGGCAAGCGCTGCGAGGATCGCCGCGAGCGCAAGAGCGATCAGAAAACCGAGCGCAATGCGCGAAAACGTAAAGCCGAGCGTCGCCCAGAAGTCCGCCGTGACGACGAGCTCACAAAGCCGCCGAGCGACCGCGACGGGCGTTACGAGCAAAAGATCGTTCCCGAGCGCCGCAGCGCCCGCCTGCCACACGCAAAGCGCGAGAGCCGCGGCGAAAATTCTCGCCGCGGCGCCGTTTGGATGAAGTTTTTTCGTGCCCTTACGCACCGAACCAGAAATCCTCGCCCGGCAGCGCGCCGCCGACGGCGGAGGGGTTGAGCGCGAAGAGCGTTTCGAGCGTGCCGGTGGCCGCGGCGATCATCTCTTCGCCGGTGAGACAGACAAGATGGCAGTTCGGAATGGCCTTCGCGGCGACCGGCGCTTTGACGATGTTGAGCGCGCCGCAGATCTCGCCCGCATCGGCGGGGTTCGCGTTGACCCAATCGACGCTCTCCGCCATCTCGGCGAGGAACGCCTCGACCGCTTCGGGGTGCGCTTCGGCAAACTCGGTGCGCACAACGACGCCCGCCGTCACGCAGCGGCTGCCGTTATCGAGCGCGTCCCACGCCTCAGAGAGGCTCACCGCCGCGCGGAAGCCCTCGCCGAGCTGCGCGGCTGCGGCGGTGACGTAGGGCTGCGGCAGCATGGCGATGCCGCCGTTTTCGGCTTTGAGAAGAGAGACGACCTCGCTCGGCTCGCTCTTCCACTCGACGGTCACGTCGGTGTCAAGCTCGAGCCCATTTTCGGCGAGAAGATACCGCAGGAAGTATTCCGGCGTGCTGCCCTTGCCGGTCGCGTAGATCGTTTTGCCCGCAAGATCGGCGAGAGACTGCACGGTCTCACCGTTGAACTCGGTGATGTACAGCACACCCAGCACGCCCACGGCGCAGAGCTTCACGCCGCCGGAGGTCTTATTATAAAGTACGCTCGCGAGATTGAGCGGCACCGCCGCGATGTCCACATTGCCCTGCAGAAGCTGCGGCGTCAGCTCGTCCGCCGCGCCGTAGAGCGCGTATTCATAGGTGTTCGCCGCGCTGCCCGCGTCGGCGTCCGAGAAAATTTTTGCCATGCCCATGGCCGTGGGGCCGGTGAGCGCAGCAAGGCGCACCGTGACAGCCTCAGCCGGCTCCTCCGTGGCCTCGACGGGCGCTTCGGCCGGCTCTGCCGGGGCTTCGGTGGCTTCGACGGGGGCTTCCGTCGCCGCGGGCGTTTCCGCCGCGGGTGCGCCGCAGGCGGCAAGAGTGAAGAGGAGCGCAAGCACCAGGGCGAGCGCCGTGAGTTTTTTGATTTTCATAGATTGGGTTCCTCCGCTTTTGACATTTCAACGGCAGTATAGTATAGTATACCCGAATTGTAAGTTGCCGCGGCAACAAAGCGGGGTGAGATGCGTGACGGATACGGAAAAAGCGGCGCTGCTGCGCTGCCCGTTGTTTGCGCGCATCGCGCCGGACGACGTTTTTGCGCTGACAGCATGTCTGGGGGCATCCGAACGGCGGTATGAGCGCGGCGCGCCGCTCTGGCTCACGGGCGACGCGGTGAGCGCGTGCGCGGTCATTCTCTCCGGCAGCGTACGCGCGGAGAGCCTGTCGAGCACGGGCGAGCGAAGTCTCATGGCGGTGCACGGCCCCGGCGCTCTCGTCGGCGACGTGCTCATGGCGACGCGCGATACGAAAAGCCCCGTGGACGTGATCGCGGCGCAGGAAACCGCGGCACTCTTTCTGCCGTACCGGGCGGTCATGGCCTCGTGCGAGAACGCCTGCGAGCGCCATGCGCTGCTGCGGGAAAATCTGCTTGCGGAGATCGCGGAAAAGTACTGGCGGCTGCGCCGGAGAGCGGAATATCTCGCGCGGCACTCTCTCCGCGCGCGCATCGCGGCGTTTCTTCTCGATGCTGCCGCGGACGCCGGGGGGAACACGTTCTCGCTCGGCATGCGCCGGGAGGATCTTGCCGCCTATCTCGGCGCGAACCGGAGCGCCCTCTGCCGCGAGCTTTCGCGGCTGCGTGCCGAGGGCTGGATCGACTGCTGCCGCGACAGCGTGCGGCTTATCAATACCGCCGCGCTCGCAAAGAGCGCCGCGGCGGAGAATCGGAGCGGAGAAAAATGAACGAAACGGAAAAGAACAAAGAGAACTTTCAGCAGCGCTGCGCCGTCTTACAGGATGAAAACGCTTCGGAGGGGTTTGCAGCGTCCATGGAAAATACGGCAACGAAAAAACGGGGAAATAAGAAAACGCTCATAGCGCTCGTGATCACGCTCTCGGTCGTTCTGCTCGCGGTCATCGCGCTCGGCGGTGTCTCGCTCTGGTACCGCTCGGCGTTTCTGCCGGGCACGGTCATCAACGGGTACGACTGCGGCGGCGTTTCGGAATCGGATGCCGCGGAGTTTCTGCTCGGCGTGGCAAAGTCGCACGCGGCGCAGCTGCGCGACGCGCAGGGCGACGCCATCGTCGCACTGCCGCTTGAGGGCTTTGTCGATACCGAGGGCTTTACCGCCGCGGTAGAGGAATATTTTGATGCGCAGCACGCGGAGGCCGGCTTCTTCGGCTGGATGACGAAGGGCGATCGCGCATTCGATACGCCCGTTTACGCCGTTTCGGACACCGCCGCGGCGAGCGAGCTTCTTTCCCGCACGCTCTATGACGAAACGCCCCGGCAGGAGCCGGTGGATGCGCGCATTGTCCTTGGCGAGGACGGCTACACCGTCGATCCCGGCTCGAAAGGCAATCTCGTAAATCTTGCAAACTGCGTCTCTGCGATTGCATCACAGCTGCCCGCGGTGCGTGACCTTCGCGACGAGAGCCCCGTGATCGAGGCCGAGGACGGCGTGATCCGCCAGAAGGTCACCGCGGAGAGCCCGGAGCTTCTCGCGCAGCGCGCTGCGATTGACGCCTATCTCGCCACGGAAGTGACGCTCGATTTTCAGGACGGGAACACCTATACGCTCACGCCGCAGGACATCTGGCGCATGAGCGATGTAACGCTCTCGGACGCCGAGGGGCAGACGGTGTGCGCACCGGTGCCGGAAAAGGTGAAGGAGCTCTCGGACGCTCTCGCGGATGAGTACGCGCTCGACGGCATTTACGCGAAATTCCACAACGCCGAAAAGACCCGCCCGTATATCTACTACCGTGTCGGCGACACCGGCTGGATCCTCGATCGCGACGCGCTTGCCTCGGACATTGCCGCGGCGCTGGAGAGCGGCGAGACGGCGACCGTCACGCCGAGCTACGATACCTCGTGGTACTGGAAGAGTCAGTACTGGTACTATAATTTCACGGACACCTTCGTGGAGATCAGCCTCGACAACCAGTACATGTGGTACTATGTGGATGGCAAGCTGCTCGTGGAAACGCCGGTCGTCACCGGCAACATCGCCGCCGGGGACTATACGCGCCGCGGCTGCTTCCGCATTGCGAGCATGACAACGGACACCTACCTCGTCGGCCCGACGTGGAACGACCATGTGGACTACTGGATGCCGTTCGACGACCAGATCGGCCTGCACGATTCCTCGTGGCGCACCGAGTACGGCGGGGACATTTACCTGACCGACGGCTCGCACGGCTGTGTCAACACGCCGCTCGACGCCATCGCGACGATCTACAACAACATCACCGTCGGCACGATTGTGGTCGTGTACTGATGTTCGAAAGCCATGCTGTGCGTTATTGCAAAACTGGATGAGCGCTCCGCCGAAAGGCTGGCGGCTATAAAAAGGGCGGCCGAGCCCGATGCAAAGCCGCTGTACGGGCATATCACGCTCGCCACCTACGTGGGCGATGACGAGGCCGGTTTCATGGCGTTCTGCGTCTCGCGGCTGAAAGGCATTTCCCGGTTTTCGGTGCGGTATACGCATCTCGCGGTATTGGAGGAAACGTCCATCGTGGCGGCTCTCCCGGAGAAAACGGGCGTGCTCTCGGAACTGCACCGGCGCATTGCCGAAGCCTACGGCGGAAGTCTTGACCAATGGACGGGCTCGGAAGCGTGGCTGCCGCATACAACGCTGCTGTATGATCCAAAGGCGAATTTGCCGGAGCTGTGCGGCAAAATGGCGGCGGGCTTTGTGCCCTTTACTGCCGAGATCGTGAGCATAGAGTTTTCACGCGTCACGCCGCCGGGCTATGAGATCCTGGGCCGCGTTGAGCTGTGCGGCGAATGAGAAACCGCCCCCGCAGATTTATCTGCGGGGGCGGTTTTTATAGCATTCAACTCTCCGAAAGCTTCCCGAGCGCGCCGAGGATATCGGCGTTCACTTTACCGGTGAGCACGCGGTTATAATTGCAGATGAACGTTCCGGCGATGAGGATCATCATCGCCTCCGCCTCGGCGGGCATGTCCTCGCCATACACGGCCTTGAGACAGCGCTCCATCACGGCGCGCCATTCGGCAAACTCCTCGGCGACGAGCCGGGCGATCTCCTCGCTGTAGCGCCCCATAACGTAGGTCTGTGTCGTGGCGCGCGGGCGCGTCTCCCCGGCGGGGGCGTTCGCCACATACTCCATAAAGGCGTTCATATAGGCAAGATTGCTTGCATAGTCGCTCCGCGGATGCGCGGCAAACCACGCGGTGCACTTTTCGCTCATATACTCGCGCGTATAGCGCACATACGCAACGGTGATCGCCTCGCGGCTTTCAAAATAGTGCAGCAGCTTTACGTGCGACATCCCGGCCTCCGCCGCGATATCCCGCAGCGACACGCTCGGCATCGGCTTTTTCTCCATGCACCGCTCGTACGCGAGCAAAATCTCGCGCCGGACGGCGTCTTTATCTACGATCAGCGGCAAAACGGTTTCCTCCGAAAATGGGATAGTCCCATTATACCCGCCGTTTCTGCACCGGTCAACATTCCCCGTTGACAGTAGGAGGGGTACGTGCTATTTTATATTTACCAACTGGTAAATATAAAATTCGGAGGGATCATCCATGAGCGGCAAGGACAAACAAACGCTCCGCGCACTCGATACCAAGCTGGACGCGCGTGTCGTCAAAACGCTGACGACGTGCGCCGTTATCATGCTCGTTTCCATTCTCATCCACGACGGCGACCATATCCGCCAGGCGTATAAGTGGACATACAGCATTCCGCTCTCGCTGTGGGCGCTGAATCTGACGGTGTATGTGCTGCCAGTCGTGTCGCTGTTTCTCGTGCGGTCGCGGCGGTTCTCCGCGCTGCTCGTCACGGCCATTGCGGGCGTGTTCACGTCGGCGTCGTTCGTGATCCTTCATCTTTGCGGCTCGTCTACGGGGCTGTGGGGCGTGTGGAACTTCTCGTATTTTGAGCTCATAAAGGGCGTTACATATAACGGCGTATTCTATCAGGGCGTCGATACGCTCAGCTGGATCTTCCTCTTCCACGTTCCGGCGCTGTGCCTGCCGTGCTCGTATGTGGCGTTTCGCGAATATCTGAAGGCGAAGAAGGCGCTCCAAAAGGACGATGCGTGAGATCGCGCTGCGTGTAACGGGGCTGGACTGCGCCGTATGTGCCCCGCGGCTGGACGCCGCGCTCGCAAAGCTCGAGGGCGTGGAGAGCGCCGCGACGGCGTATGCCGCCGGGGTGTGCCGCGTTACATACGACGAAGAGAAAGTTTCGCTTGCCAATATCGAGCGCCGCGTCCGCCGGGAGGGGTTCTCCGTGCCGGAGGAAACGGCGGAGCTTTCCTGCACCGGTCTCACAGAGAACAATGCCGCGGAAGCGCTTCAGGCGCTCCGCGGCGTTTTCGGCGTGCGGGATGTGACCCGGAGCGGAGAAATGCTCACGGTGCGCCTCTCGCCGGTGGGCGTGGAAAGCCGGACGCTCCTGCGCGCGCTGCGCCCTGCCGGCGTGAGCGCGGAGGTCCGGGAGCGGCGCGGCGGCGAGGAGGAGCAGGAGGGCGCGCAGCGCCTGGCGCTTTTGCGTGCGCTCACCGCCTCGGCGCTGCTCACGCTGCCGCTCGTGTGGGACATTCATCCGCACGCGCAGCTCGTGCTCGCCACGGCGCTCCTCTTTGGGCCGGGGCGCGTTTTCTACCGCAGCGCGTGGCACAGCCTGCGCAGCCGCGCGCCGGGGATGGACTTTCTCGTGGCGGCGTCTATTACGATCTTATATCTATACAGCGCCGTGACGGCGTTCACGGTGAAGATCGATATCCAGCTCTATTTTCTCAGTCAGGGCGTGCTGCAAAGCCTCATCCTCTTCGGGCGGTATCTCGAGCAGCTCTCGCGCGGCGAAGCCTCCCAGGCGATCCGCCGTCTGCTGCGCTTGCAGCCCAAGACCGCCCGCGTGGAGCGCGGCGGCGAGGAGCGGGAGATCGATATCGAGGACATCACGGAGTACGACATTGTCCTTCTCCGCCCCGGCGAGCGTATCCCGGTGGACGGCACGGTGATCGAGGGCGAATGCTCGGCGGACGAATCCATGCTCACCGGCGAGAGCGTCCCGGTCGAAAAGCGGCCGGGCGATACGGTGTTCGGCGGCACGCTCTGCCGCGGCGGCAGCGCGCGCATCTCCGCGGCGGGGCTGGGGAAGGACTCCGTTTTGCAGCAGATCATCCGCACGGTGCGCGAAGCGCAGTACGGCAAAGCGCCGGTGGCGCGGCTCGCCGACCGTGCGGCGCGTATCTTCGTGCCATGCGTAATGGTTATTGCCGCGGGGGTGTTCGCCTTCTGGTATTTTTATCGCGCGCCCGGCGAGCTGAGCCGGGCGGTATACTGCGTGTGCAGCGTGCTAGTGATCGCGTGCCCGTGCGCGCTGGGGCTTGCCACGCCCACGGGCATCATGACCGGCTCGGAGCGCGCCGCGGAGTGCGGCGTGCTTTTCCGAAACGGCGCGGCGCTTGAAAACGCGCACAAGGCCACGGCGGTCGTGTTCGACAAGACCGGCACGCTCACCTATGGCGCGATGGATGTTACGGATGTCCTCCCCTGTCCGGGCGCGGACGGGGAGTGGCTGCTCTATGCCGCGGCGGCGGAGCAGCGCTCGGAGCACCCGGTGGCCGCGGCGCTTGTGCGCGCGGCGGTTTCGGAGCATCCTAACGCCCTGCCGCCTGCGGTATCGGCGTTTGAGAGCGCTCCGGGCGGCGTGAGCGCGGAGGTGAACGCTCGGCGCGTCCTTTGCGGCAGCCGCGAGATGCTCGCCGCACGCGGCGTCGATCTCGCGCCGCTTGCCTTGCTCCGCGATGTCCGGCAGGAGGCGAAAACCGAGGTGTGCGTTGCGCTCGACGGAACCTTGCAGGGAACTCTCGGCGTGGCCGACCGCGTGCGCGGTACGGCAAAGCGTGCTGTGGAGGAGCTTCGCGCCATGGGCGCGGAGGTCTGGATGGTCACGGGTGACAACGAAGCGACGGCGGCTGCGATCGCCGCGCAGCTCAGCATCGAGCATGTCCGTGCCGCGGTGCGGCCGGAGGGAAAGGCGGAGATCGTGCGGCAGCTTCGTAAGACGCACACGGTTGCCTTCGTCGGCGACGGCGTGAACGACGCACCCGCGCTCGCTGCGGCGGACACCGGCATTGCCATGGGCGGCGGTACGGATGTCGCGATCGAGTCGGCGGACGTGATGCTCCTCGGCGGGCAGATCGAAAATGTGCCGCTTGCGCTGCGCCTCTCAAAGCAGACGATGCGCGTCATCCGCGAAAATCTCGCCTGGGCGCTTCTATATAACATTCTCTGCATCCCGCTTGCCGCGGCGGGGATCGTAAACCCCGCGGTCGCGGCAGCGGCCATGTCGCTGAGCTCCAACGGCGTGCTGCTCCATTCTCTCCGGCTGCGGCGCATGGAAAGGGGGAGGGAACGTGGCTGAACAGACGTTTTCTGTGCGTGTGGACAACATGATCTGCCCGCAGTGCGAGGACGAGATCGCGGCAAAGCTCCTCTTCACGCGCGGCGTACTGGATGTTTCCGCGCTCTACCGGAAAAGCCGCGTCACGGTGCGCTACGACGACGCATGGATCTCCGAAGCGGAGATCACCGCCGCGCTCGCCGGTATCGGCTACCCCGCGGGGGATGGCCGCGCCGCGCGGCGAAGCGATATTCTCTGCGCGCTTGGCGCGGCGGCACTTTTTGTTGCGCTTCCGTATCTCACGGCGCTCGTGCCGCGTCCCGCCGCGCCGGAGGGAACCGATGCGCTGCCGCTTTTCCTGCTGGGGCTCGCCTCGGGCGTGCACTGCGTTGGGATGTGCGGCGGCGTGGCGCTCTTGCAGTCGGCGGGGAAGTCTCGCCGTGGCATGGTCGCGGCGAGCGCAGCGTATAATGCCGGGCGCGTGCTCGGCTATGCGGCAATGGGCGCGCTTTTCGGCGCGCTCGGCGCCGCGGTGAGCTATACGGCGGCGTTCCGGCGCATGGTGCTGACGCTCTGCGGCCTTGCCGTTACGGTCTCCGCGGTGCGGATGTGGGGCATCGTTCCGGCGCTGCGGCGCATCCCGTCGCTCTTGGAGCTGTTCTGCCGGGGAAAGGGGAAGCTGTTCCGGAGCGCGGCGGGACAGCCGCTTTTCGTCGGGCTGCTCACGGCGCTTATGCCCTGCGGCAGCATGAGCACCGTTTGGCTTCTCGCGGCGGCGGGTGGCTCGGCGCTGCGCGGCGCTCTCGCCATGGGGGCGTTTGCGCTCGGCACCGTTCCGGCGCTCGCGCTCTTCGGCGCGGCGGGCTCGCTCCTCCCGGCGCGGTGGAACAAATATCTGCTCAAAGCTTCCACGGCCATTCTGCTCGCGATGGGGCTTTCGCTCCTCTGCAAGGGGCTTTTCTGAATCGTCCGCCCTACGGAGCGTAGGTTGCGCATTTTGTCCCGGCGCGGTATGCTCTCGGTGAAAGGACGGGAGGATATGGATCATTATGTGACCGGCGGCGTCATCCGCGCGCTGCGGGAGAAGAAAAAACTTACGCAATCCGCGCTTGCGGACAAAATCGGCGTGAGCGATAAGGCGGTGAGCAAGTGGGAGACCGGCCGGGGACTGCCGGATATAACGCTTCTGGAGCCGCTTGCCGCGGCGCTCGGCGTTTCGGTGATCGAGCTGATGCGCGGCGAACCGGTCGTCAACCGGAACGTATCGGCAAACATGCGGCGCGGCGCGCTCTACGTTTGTCCCGTGTGCGGCAACGTGCTGCACTCGCTCGGCGCGGCGGTCGTGAGCTGCTGCGGCGTGGCGCTCCCGCCGCTCGAGGCCGAGGAACCGGACGCGGCGCACGAGATCGCGATCGAGCCGGTGGAGGACGAATTTTACGTCTCCCTCCGCCATGCGATGACGCGCGGACACCACATCTCGTTTCTCGCCTTCGCCTCGGACGAGCGGTTCGAGCTCGTGAAGCTCTATCCCGAGGGAGACGCCGCGGCGCGCTTTTCCCTGCGCGGCGGCGGATGGCTGTACGCGTACTGCAACCGCCACGGGCTGGTACGCAAACGGGTGTGAATGTGTATAAAACCTCTGTTAATTTTTCTTGATATCGTGTAAAGAAAATGTTAAAGTATTTTCGCGCAGTACGGAAATACAACACGCCGTCCGGTATTTTGTGCCGGGCGGCTTTTTTCACTCGGAGAGATTGCGGGGAAAAACAGCTATGGAGAAAAAGAAAAAGATCAGCTTCGGCATGTTCCTTGTGACGATCGGCATCGTGTACGGCGACATCGGCACCTCGCCGCTGTACGTCATGAAGTCAATCCTCGAGGGCAACGGCGGCATTGCGCACGTGAACGAGGATTTCATCCTCGGCGCGCTCTCGCTCATCATCTGGACGATCACACTGCTCACGACCGTGAAGTACGTCCTCATCGCCATGCGCGCGGACAATAACGGCGAGGGCGGCATCTTCTCGCTGTACGCGCTTGTGAAAAAGGTCGCGCCGTGGCTCATATTCCCGGCGATGATCGGCGGTGCGGCGCTCCTCGCCGACGGCGTGCTCACCCCGGCCGTCACGGTGACGACGGCGGTGGAGGGTCTGCGCAGCATCCCGGCGATGGACCGCTTCCTTGGCAGCGGGCAGGCGCGTGTCGTCATTATCACGCTCGTCATCATCAGCACGCTCTTTGCCGTGCAGTGGGCGGGCACGAGCAAGATCGGCAAGGCGTTCGGCCCGGTGATGCTCGTGTGGTTCTCGTTCCTCGGCGTCATGGGTCTGCTGCACGTTTTCGACCACCCCGGCGTGCTGCGCGCGTTCAACCCGGTGTACGCGGTGCGCATTCTCGTCTCGCCCTATAACAAAGCGGGCTTTATGATCCTCGGCAGCGTGTTCCTCGCCGCGACCGGCGCGGAGGCGCTCTATTCCGATATGGGTCACGTCGGCCGTGGGAACATCTATGCGAGCTGGCCGTTCGTGAAAATATGCCTCATTTTAAATTATCTCGGCCAGGGCGCGTGGATACTCACGCACACCGCTTCCGCCGAGCTTGCAGCCATCCCGGACATGAACCCCTTCTTCCAGATGCTGCCCCCGGCGCTGCGCGCCCCTGCCGTCGCGCTCGGCGCGCTTGCGGCGATCATCGCCTCGCAGGCGCTCATCACGGGCTCGTATACGCTTGTCTCCGAGGCCATCCGGCTCGATCTCATGCCGCATCTCGAGGTGCGCTATCCCTCGGACACGAAGGGACAGATCTACATCGGCGCGGTCAACACGGTGCTGTATCTCGGCTGCGCGGCGGTCGTGCTCTACTTCCGCACGAGCGCGCGCATGGAGTCGGCCTACGGTCTCGCCATCACCGTGACGATGCTCATGACAACGCTCCTGCTCGCGGTGTATCTCTGGAACATCCGCAAAAAGCATGCGCTCGCGGTCAGCATCGCGATCGTGTTCGGCGCGATCGAGGCGGTGTTCTTCGTCTCGTCGCTCAGCAAATTTTCCCACGGCGGCTATGTTGCGGTGATCATGGCGCTGGTGCTGTTCCTCATCATGGTCGTCTGGCGGCGCGGCACGCAGCTGGAGCAGGAGTACGCCACGCGCCTGCCGGTCACCGACTATCTCCCGAATCTCGATACGCTCCACGAGGATGCCTCGCTTCCGCCGCTCGCGGACAACCTTGTTTTTCTTGACAAGGCCGGGGACATGGACACCATCGACCGTGATATCCTCTATTCCATCCTCGACAAGGACCCCAAGCGCGCCGCGGCGTACTGGTTTATCAGCATGAACGTCACCGATGAGCCGGACACGAGGCGCTACAGCGTGGAGACCTACGGCACAGACTATATCTTCCGCGTCCGGCTTGATCTCGGCTTCAAGTGCCATCAGCGCGTGAACGTGTATCTCCGCCAGATCGTGCGCGATCTCATCGAGAGCGGCGAGCTGCCGCCGCAGGAGCGCAAATACTCGATTTACGGCAAGTCGGACGTCGGCTCGTTCAAGTTCATTTTCCTGCACAAGGCCGTGCCGTCCAAGTCCGAGCTCTCGTTTACCGATGAGCTGGTGCTCAATACGAAATATGCCATCCGGCGCGTTGCGGGCTCCAAGGTGCGCTGGTACGGGCTGGATACGTCCTCGCTCGTCGTGGAGACCGTGCCGCTCATCGTCGGCGGCAAAGCGCCGCGCAGCAGCCGGCTGGAAAGAGTGAAGTAAAATAGCAAAAAGGAAGAGCCGCGTCCGGCGTCCGGACGCGGCTCTTTTGGCGAAAACAGGGGCGCTGAACCCCTCAGTCAGCCATTCGGCTGCCAGCTCCCCTAACGAGGGGAGCCAAGTTGGTTTTGTGATAACTTTCTTGCCTCCCCTAACAGGGGCAGACTCTCCCCGGCGGGGAGAGATGTCGCCGAAGGCGACAGAGAGGGGGGTGGGGGTGGCAAAAACAAAGTTTTTGACGGAAGGGTTTTCATGCGGGGCGGTGCTGCTTATTCCGCATTGTCTTCTTCCGGCTCCTCGTATCGTTCCAGCGCGTACTCGATGCACTGGTTTACGATGCGATTAAAGGATACGCCGGTTTTCAGGTTGATTTCACAAATGCGGTCAAATGTTTCCTCTTTCATCCGGATCGTCCGGCTGATAGAGGACATCTTTTTCTCTGAGGTATCAAGTTTAAAGGAATCCATCATCTTCCCTCCTGCGTACATATTGTAATCGGGAAGAAGTTTTATTATAATGTACACGCTTGCGTACAAAAAAGGGCGCAAAAAATAAGTGCAAAACAGGAGGGCCCAAAAATGCTTTATCGTCAAATGTATTTTCATCTGTTCAGCGCGGTCACGGATGCCCTGCGCCTTCTTCGGGCGGGAGATACGGAGGCGGCGGTGCAAAGGCTGACCGCCGCACAGCAGGAGACGGAGGAGATGTACCTGTCGGAGAAAGGCGAAGAATAAGACATGTTAACGGGGACAGTTCTCTGACAGACTTTTGTGACAGAGAGAACCGTCCCCGTTGACAATATTCAGTTCTGGTAAAGGATGTCCTCCGGCGCATGCGGGGCAAACCGCTCGAGCGCCGCGGCATCGAGATCGCAGCGGTGCATGTCCACGGCGCGGATGCGGCGGTTTTCGTAGGTCGTATAGTAATAGATGCCGCGCTGCGCGCTGCAGCAGGAGGTGTAGATCGTGAGCTCGTGCTTGCCCGGCTCCACCTCACAGCAGCCGCGCACCTGCTCCACGACGCCGAGAATGTGGAAAAACTGGCTGACGCTCTCCGTTTCCGAATCGCCGGAAACGGCGTTGGCGCGCGTAAACGCCGCGCGCACAAAGCGCGAACCCGACGAGAGATCGCCGGGGAGCCCGAGCGCTCCCATGCCGCGGCTGTAGGAGCGCAGATCGAGCGCGGGGGCGAACGTATTTTCCGGCTGCCGCGGGGAGAGCGACTGGTAATCGTTCAGCCGGAAGAGCTGCTGTGGGAACGGCGGGTTGTTCGTCAAAACCCCGGCGGGGTTATCGTATACGTGCAGGCCGTCCGCCGTGGACTCGATCGTAACGCATTCATCCTTATCCGCGAGCAGCCAGTGGAGCTGCGCGGCGGGAAGCTGCGCGGAAAACGGCGTGCCGATGAGGTTTGTCTCCGTAAGCAGCGCGCGAGCCTCCGAAACGGAAGCGCACTTCGCGAGCACCCACGGGATAAACTCAAACTGCGCGATGTCCCGCGCATCGCCGCGCGGCGCGGCGTATACGGCGTTGCCGACGAAGTTCAGCCCTGCCATGCAGAGACCCTTTTCGTTCATGGCGTCGTAGTAGAGCGGGTAGCCGCCGGCCACGTGCGCCATGCCGAGCAGGGCGTAGTGCTCGCCGAGAGCTGCGCCGCCGCGAAAGGCGAGCGGGAAGCGCCGGGGCGTTACGACGATCTTCTCGCCGTAGGAAAATTCGTAGTCAAGCGTCCGGCCAAAATAGAAGCCGGAGGTTTTGTATGTGGCGGCTGTGCACATGACGAAATACCTCTTTCTGGACGTTTCGGAGGAATATCTCTCCCTCAGTCAGCCTTCGGCTGCCAGCTCCCTCGTCAGAGGGAGCCTTTTTAAATCGCCTCCCTCTGACGAGGGAGGTGTCACGGCACTTTGTGCCGTGATGGAGGGAGAGACATTTTCTCCGTCTTGTAGTATACCTCAATCGAGCGCTTTGTAATACGGACAAATGTCGGCATATGTCCCGTTGTCGAGCTGGAACCCGCCGGGGATCGTGCCGAGCTGCGTGAAGCCGAGCCGTTCGTAGAGATGGCGCGCGTGCGTATTGAATGCGACGACCGCGTTGAACTGCATGATGCGAAAGCCGAGCGCTTTTGCCTGCGCGAGGCAGTCTTTCACGAGCGCTTCGCCGATGTGCCCGCCGCGCGCCGTGCCCTTCACGGCGTAGCTCGCGTTTGCGATATGGCCGCAGCGGCCGACGTTGTTCGGGTGCAGGATGTAAAGCCCGAGAATTTCGCCGCTCTCGTTCACGGCGACGCCGGTATGGCTCTGCGCGGCGAAAAACTCCGCGCCGGTCGTTTCGGTAAGAGGCTCCGTCTGCGGGAAGGCGACGCCGTCGCGGACGACCTCGTTCCAGATCTCCGCCGCCGCGCCAAGGTCGGCGGGGGTGTATTTTCTTACGGTAATGGTCATGGAAATTGCTCCTTTGGGATATATCAGTTGTTTTCTGCTCCGGCAGTAAGTTTGCCGAAGCGGGTGAAGAACATGGTGGCTGTCGTGCAAACGGCGAGCGTATCGGAAACGGGCTCGGCGAGGAACACGGCGAAGGCGGCGTTTTCAAAGATGCCGAGCCGCGGCAGGATCAGAATGAGCGGGATGAGCAGCAGTACCTTGCGCAGCAGCGCAAGGAAGATCGCGATCTTCGCCTGCCCGAGCGCAATAAAGCTCTGCTGGCAGGCAATCTGGATGCCGAAAATGCCGCTTGCGGCCATGTATATGCGCATCGCCCACGCGGTGTAGGCGGAAAGCTCTGCGTCCGGCGTGAAGATTCCGGCAACCGTACCGGGGAGGAACATGCATACCGCCCAGATGAGCATAGACCCCGTGAGGCAGCTTACAAACAGGATGCGAAACGTTTCGCGCACGCGCTGTCCGTTCCCTGCGCCATAGCTGAAGCTCATGATGGGCTGCGCGCCCTGCGTGAGACCGTGCAGAAGCTGCATGGAAAGACTCATCACGGAAGTCAAAATCGTCACCGCGCCGACGGCGGTATCACCGGCGAAGCGGAGGAGCGTCACATTGAAGCTCACCGCGACAAGGTTTTCCGTGATCTGCATGATAAACGGCGAGAGCCCCAGCGCGAGACAGGGGAGAAGAAGCTTCCCATCCAGCCGCAGATTCTTTGTGCGCAGCCGCAGCGTGGACTTTTCCGAGCAGAGGAAGCGCACGACCCACGCGCATGAGACCGCCTGCGAAAGGATCGTTGCGAGTGCCGCGCCGCGCACGCCCATGCCGAAAACGAACATGAACAGCGGATCGAGCACAATGTTGAGTACTGCGCCGATCGTCACGGTGAGCATGCTCGTTGTGGAAAAGCCCTGCGCGGTGATGAAGGCGTTGAGCCCCAGCGCGAGCTGCACAAAGATCGTGCCGAGACTGTAGATCGTGATGTATTCGAGCGCGTAGGGGAGCGTCGCCTCGCTCGCGCCGAAGAGCCGGAGGATCGGCGCGGGGAAGAGCTGCATGATGAGCGTGAGCACAAGCGAAATGCCGCAGAGCGTGAACGTACACGTGCCGATAATTCGTTCCGCGCCGTCCGGATCGCCCTTGCCCAAAAGCATGGATACCCGCGGCGCGCCGCCCGCGCTCACGAGCGCGGCGAACGCCGAGATGATCATGATGGCCGGAAGCGTCACGCCGACGCCGGTGAGCGCCGCCGCGCCGATGTCCGGCAAGTGGCCGATGTAGACGCGGTCTACAATATTATAAAGAACGTTTACGAGCTGCGCCAATATGGCCGGGAGCGCCAGACGCCAGAAGAGCTTGCCGACCGGCGCGGTGCCGAGCGCGGGGTTATTTTTCTGTAGCATGGGAATTCACCTTCTATAAAACTAAAAACTTATTATATCACGCCGCGCTGCAAAGAGAAAGAGGGCAAAAGCGCGTTGCAAAGAGCGCCCCGGCGCGGTAAAATGGATGCGATAAAAAACTTCCGGGAGGAACGGAATATGGACTTGGCAAAACTGCAAAACGGCAGCGATGTGCGCGGCGTGGCGCTCGCGGGCGTGGAGGGCGAAGCCGTCACGCTCGACGATGCGGCGGTGCGCGCCATCGCGGGCGGCTTTGCGCGCTTTCTGCGCGCGCGGCTCGGAAAAGAAAACTTCCGCGTGAGCGTCGGGCGCGATTCGCGCCTTTCGGGCGAGGCCATCGCCAAAACGCTCTGCGAAACGCTCGCCGCGTGCGGCGCGGCGGTGACCGATCTCGGTCTCTGCACCACCCCGGCGATGTTCATGACGACCGTGACGGGGGAGAACCCCTTCGAGGCGGCGGTCATGATCACGGCAAGCCACCTGCCGTGGAACCGCAACGGGCTCAAATTCTTCACCGCCGCGGGCGGTGCGGAGAGCGCGGACGTGCGCGAAATTCTCCGTCTGGCCGCGGAGGAGACGCCGCTCGCCCCCGGCGGGAGTGTGGCACAGGGCGAATTCATGGAGACCTATGCCGCCATATTGCGCGAAAAGATCATCGCCGCGGCAAACGGCAGCGAAAAGCCCCTTGCGGGCAAGCGCATCGTGGTAGACGCCGGAAACGGCGCGGGCGGCTTTTTTGCCGAGCGCGTGCTCGCCCCTCTCGGCGCGGACACGGCCGGCAGCCGCTATCTCGACCCCGACGGGCATTTCCCCAACCATGTGCCGAACCCCGAACTGCCGGAGGCCATGGACAGCATCCGCGCGGCGGTGCTCGAAAGCCATGTCGATTTCGGCATCATCTTTGATACCGACGTGGATCGCGCCGGGGCGGTGCTCTCAGACGGCGAGGAGCTCAACCGCAACCGTCTCATCGCGCTCATCTCCGCCATATTGCTGCGCGAGCACCCCGGCACGGCGATCGTGACCGACTCCGTCACCTCCGCGGGGCTTGCGGAGTTCATCGCGTCCCACGGCGGCGTGCACCGCCGCTTCCGCCGCGGCTACCGCAACGTGATCAACGAGGCGCTGCGCCTCAACGCCGCCGGACACGACTGCCAGCTCGCCATCGAGACCTCCGGCCACGCCGCGCTCAAGGAAAATTTCTTCCTCGATGACGGCGCCTATCTCGTCACGCGCTTTCTCATGGAGATCGCCGCGGGGCGGGAGCTCGAAAGTCTGCTCGCGGGGCTTCGCGAGCCGGTGGAGAGCCGCGAGTTCCGGCTGAAGATCCTCGCGGACGATTTCCGCGCGGCGGGAACCGCGGTGCTCGATTCGCTCACGGAGTATGTGAAGGAACAGCCCGGCTGGAGCATGGCGCCGGATAACTGTGAGGGTGTGCGCGTGAATCTCGATAAGGCGCACGGCGACGGATGGTTTTTGCTCCGCCTCTCGCTGCACGATCCGATTTTGCCGCTCAACATCGAGAGCGACAAAGAGCACGGCGCGCGTACGATCGCCCGCGAGCTCGCGCCGTTCCTCGCGCAGCAGACAAATATCGACGCTTCCGCCGCACTGGAATTTACATTGTAAAGCGCCGCGGCGCATTGTAAAGCCGCGTAAAGGATGTTTGTTTTTCGCTCGGAGACAAACTACACAAAACGCTACAAAAATGCGCCATTGTTCTATTGCATTTTCCCAATGAAGCGGCTATAATGTAAAGCACAAATTCCCGCATAGGGAATCATTTTTAGGAGGAAGATAACCCATGAAGAAAGCACTTGCTCTCATTCTGGCTCTGGTTATGGTTCTCTCGCTGGCTGCCTGCGGCACCCAGGCCGAGACTCCGGCCACCGAGCCGACGGAAGCTCCGGCCGAACAGCCTGCCGAGCAGCCCGCTGAGACCGAAGCTGAGCCGAAGGATTACTCCGGCTACACGATCCGCATTTACTCCAACTCCAACTCGACCGAGCGCACCACGTGGCTCATCGAGGCGGCGAAGGAAGCCGGCTTTACCATCAGCATTGATGATAACAGCGTCATCTCCGGCGACACGGCTGCCATCCAGGCTGCCAACGAGAAGAAGGACGGCGACATCCTCTTCGGTCTGAACGAGACCCGCTGGGGCCAGGTCGTGGACGGCGTCTACGAGAACCTGTCCCTCGTTGACTGGACTCCGTCCTGGGCGGATCAGGTCGGCGAATACAAGTACGACGGCAAGGCCTACGGCCTCGTCATCCAGAACGTCCTGATGCTCTACCGTACCGACGAGCTCGGCACCAACGGCGAGGAGCTCCACTTTGCCCACTGGGCCGATGTCGTTGACAGCGGCTACACCTGGTACCGCCAGAACAAGGTCGGCGGCACGACCAACGCCAACATCAACTCCGCCATGCTCTACCCCTTCACCGATCCCACCTCTCCCGCCGGCGGCATCACTGTCGATGGCTGGAAGACCCTGTGGAAGTACTGCGCTGAAGGCAAGTTCGGCGGCGACGACTGGAAGTACGGCTTTGATCCTCTGAACAAGGGCGACGTTGCTGTTTCCTCGTTCTACTCCTCCTCCCTCTACGGCAAGCTGGACGCCGCGGCGGAAGGCTCCGAGCACCCCATCACCGATTGCTGGAAGCTCGTCGACATTGACGACGGCACCTACTACATCGCCGAGTACCTCGGCATCCTGAACAAGGAAGGCCGCACCGAGGAAGAGACCGAAGCCGTCAAGGCGTTCGCCGAGTGGTTCGGCTCTGCCGAGACCCAGGCGACCTGGGCGGAAGAGTTCGACTCCTTCCCCTGCAACCAG
>CAVEQS010000022.1:0-43787 GCA_963618015.1 bacterium
TTGATGCCCCAGCAGTTCTGCGTCCAGGTCGGGAAGTCGGTGTAGTAAACAGCGGACGGTCCCCAAAGGAACGCGCGGTGGCGGGTCTTGCCGCCGAACGGCTGGTACTTCTCCTCATACGCCTTGCGCATGATCTTGATGACCTTGCGGTCGACCTTGTTGAAGTACGGATCGGTGCCGTTGACAGACGCCCAGGAGTACAGCCGGTAGAGCGTTTCGGCAATGCCGACGAGCGCGGAGTACGGCGTTTTGAAGTAATCCCACTTTTCGAGCTCGATGGTGTTCTGCTCGTTCATGAGCCGGGCATACTTGAAAAGCTCGTCCCAGTCGTACTTGATATTGTATTCCTTTTCGATGAACGCGATGGCGTCCTTGAGCATCTGCGTGGAATAGGGATGCGCGCCCGGCTCGTTGTGGATCATGGCGAGCGTCACGGGAAAGTCCGGCAGCGCCACGCGGCGGCGCTGGATCATGGAGGTGCACTCGGAAGCGTTGCACGGCATGTTTGTGGTGAGGAACGCCTTGCCGATGATGGGGAACGCATCGTCGATCGCAACGCCGGTCTCCGCGGCACAGCGGGAGCATACGTCCGCCGGCAGGCCGTAGGACTCGGCCACGTCGATGTAGTAGGGCTCAATGTGCTGGTCGACGTCGCAGATGATAAATTCCGGCAGCGTCTGGAGCGGGAACGGGATCAGGCCCTTGAAGCCCGTCAGGAAGAGCGGGGGCAGCACCTCGTCAAAGGGGATGAAATCGTCGCTGCGCGGCCCGCCGCCGAGGCGCTTGTCGTTGGAGAGGACGAGCGCGATGCGCTTGGTAAGGCTCTGGACGATGGCGTGCATGTTCGCGTGGGCGGTGCGGAGCTCATAGCCGCGGTAGCCCTCGAAAAGGCGGTCAATGAACATGAACGTGCCGAGATACGAGCCCATCCAGCGGTATTCCCAAAAGCCCTTGAGACAGGGGATGGGCGCGGAGCCCACCATCTTCACCATGCTCGAAAGGTTATTGAGCCACTGGGTATAGTCGTAGAACGTGTCCTTCACGCCGCGCCACTCGCGCCACTTGGCAACGCCGGTCTTGTCGTAATAGCGGGATCTCTGGCCGCCGGTGCCGTGCTCGGCCTGCCAGATGGGGTCAAAGCGTTCGAGTTTTTTATCGATCTTCGCGATCAGCTTATCCATTGCTTTCATATCTCACTTGCCTCCCTGCTGTATCTGCTTGATTTCCAGAGATTCAATGAACGCCTGGAAGCGGGTGCGGAGCTGGCCCACGGCGCCGAGAGCGTATTCCTTCTCGATCGTGCAGGTGGGGATGCCCAGCTCGTTGGTGAAAATATGGTGGGCGAGGACTTTTTCGTAGCTCCAGAACTCGCAGAACTTCATGTTCTCATAGATCACGCCGTCCGCCTTGAATTCATCCACAAGCTTTTTGACCTCGCTGTGGCGCTGGTCGATCTTCATGCCGTCCATGAAGCGCGCGCACTGGTTCCAATGGAGATAGTGGCGACAGATCGCATCGAAGGCGGTTTCGCCCTCGCGGATCTCGATCTGTTCGCGGCTCGGGAAGGAGCCGAAGCAGTAGCGGTCGGCCACGACCATCGCGCCGCAGGTCTCGATGAGCTTCGTAAACTCCGGATCGTCGATCTCCGAGCCGACGAGAACGAGCCGCGTCCGGAACGGGAACTTCGGCTCCGGCTCGCGGGTGCGGAGCTCTTCGAGCGTTTCTTCAAGATAGGGCTTTATCAGCCGGTGGTGGCACACCTGGCTGACGAGCTGGATCACATGGAATTCGTAGCCGGTGATGTTGGGATTGTCTGCCTTGCGGTAATTGCCGATCTCGGTGACGATGCGGCTGATCTCGTTATGATCCTCAATGGCGCAGCGCATGGCCTCCTCGGAGGTATCGATGCCGTAAGCTTCGTGCAGCTTGTCCACGACCTTGAGCTTGAGCTGCGCTTTGTAGTAATCGAGATTGGTCTTGTCGCCCTTCATGGGAGGGTCGATCTGCGTTACGAAGAACTTCTCGTTCCTCACGGGATGGATGAGGAAGAAATGCTCTTCCATGCGCTCCATGGTCGCGCAGCACTCCGCGCCGAAGAGGGCGTTGAGATAGTTGTACCCGCCTTCGATGGCGCGCTCGAGAATGGAACGGGCATAGGGGCAGGTGCGGTTGGTCATGTAATAGCTGGCGACGTCGGTGGATGTGCAGCGCGGCGCGCGGAGCCGGGACGAAAAACAGCCGGGAAGATTGAGCAGCACTTCGGGTATGTAGTAGCAGTTGTAGCCAAGCGCATAATCTCCCTCGCTTACCGCCTGGGCAACAAGCTCGTTGTGTGCATCCTGAAGCAGATTCTCAAAATAGATCAGATGCTTAAGGTCTTTCACGCAATACACCTCTTTATTTTGTTTTGGGGGTCGCGTTGCCTATGGATTCTTTCCCTATACTATAAAAATTTATCACAGTAAGTTTGTGCAGTCAAGGAAATTGGTGCTATAAAACGCATATTTATTTGTGCAGAATGCTTATTCCACACTTGTTCTATAAAAAGCGCGATAAAACGCCCCGGGCGGATATTTTTTCCGTCCGGGGCTTGAACTCATTCCGGCAGAGAGCCGGTATATTTTTTCATGGAGGCGGCAACGTATACCGCCGTCACAAGCTCGGTGAGAGGCATGGCGTACCAGAGCGCGTCCGCGCCGAAGAGCGGCGGCAGAAGCAGGATAAGCGCGCCGCTCACAACAAGCCCCCGCTCCACGGATACGATGAACGACACCCGCGGCTGCATAATGGCCTGAAAATAATAGGTGGAGAAGATGTTGAACGGCAGCAGTAAAAACGAGAGCGCATACGCGCGGATGATGCCGGGCGCGATCGCGAAGATCTCCGGCGTAGCGTCCATGAATATGCGGATGTATAGATTCGGACAGGCAAGGCTCAGTGCCGTCCAGAATATGCCGAACACCGCCGTTGTGGCGAGCGCGAGCCGGAGCGTTTCGCGGATGCGTCCGCTCTGCCGCGCACCGAAGTTCGTTGAGAGGATCGGCTGCGCCGCCTGGCCGACGCTGTAGGCGCAGCACTGGACGAACGTGCTCACGTTGATGACGGGGCCATACACCGCGAGCGCATTCGCGCCGAGATATCTCATGATCTGGCGGTTAAAGAGCACCGTGAGTATGCCCATGGCGATATCGATGAAGAAGGTGGAAAAGCCCGTGACGGCGATTTTGCCGAGGCACCGCCCCAGCCTTTCCACGCGCACAAGGCGCAGCGTATTCCCCCGGCGGAAGAAATGCGTGAGCATAACGGAAACCGAGATAACGCAGCCGATCGCCGTGGCGAGCCCCGCGCCGAACACGCCCATGTCACAGGTGAACACGAAGAAATAATCGCCGAACACGTTGAATATGCCCCCGGCGAGCACCGCTGCGGTCGCGAGGCCCGGATTCCCGTCGTTGCGGACAAACGCGGAGAGCATCTGCCCGAAGAGGAAAAATGGGAGCACATACATCACCGGGCACAGATACTCCTCCGCGAGCCGAAGCAGCGTTTCGTCCGCGCCGAAAAAGAGGAGGATCGGCCGTTCAAAGAGGAGCATCCCCGCCCACGCGAGGGCCGCGAGGACCACCGAACCGATAACGGCGGCGGTGAAGAACTGGTTTTCGCTGCCGCGGCTCTCTCCGGCGCCGCGGCGCATGCTGAAAAGGACGCTCCCGCCGATGCCCATGAGCAGGCCGAGACTGTAGATCACATTCCACACCGGCGCGACCACGGCGAGCGCCGCCGAGCCGTCCGGCCCCTGGTACTGGCCGACCATCGCCATATCCACCACGCCATAGATGGAAGAGATCAGCGCGCTGCCGAACGCGGCAGACAGATATTTGAAATAGAGCGGTTTGATTTTCCCGTGCAGAATATCCATAAAAACTCCTTTACGCAAAAAAGCCGGATAAGGAACAGACATTTCAGTCTGCGCCTTATCCGGCTGCCGTTTCCATTGAACAGCGCGCCCTCCGAGCGAGCAGGAGGTACTCTACCACAGGGAAATGCGAATGTCAAGCCCTGTCACGGCGTCGTTTCCGGCGCGGTGGCAGCGGCTTCCTCCGGCGTGCGGACATAGCTCCACGCCGCGACCTCGTCATAGGTTTTCTCGTACATACTGGTGATATAGTCGTTCACAAGACGGTAGGACATTTCGGTCTCCACATCGAACACATACGGGATACCATCAAACGTGATCTCCACCCAGCTGTGCGGGTCACGCCCGACGCCGACAAGACCGCTGTAGCACACCGCGTCGTACCCGATGCCGCGCGCGAGCGACCAGAACGCGGCGGTGAAGTTATAGCAGTTGCCCTTGCCGCTCTGGAACATGAGAAGTGCCTCGGGGATCTCCCAGCCGGTCTCGCCGACCTCGTAGAGATTGCGCTTGAGATAGAGATAATGGTCGCGCACGTAGTTATATACCGCGCGCAGCATTTCCTCGCGGGTCATGGCGGCGTTCGTCTGCGAATCGACGAGGTCAGCAACGAACGTATCGAGCGCGTCGTCCCCGCTCGTGTATTGGCCGGAAAGATCAAAGTACAGCGTGCCGACCATCGTATCGCGCAGGAAGTAGCCGTCGTCTCCGACGCAGTAAAGATATCCGTCCAGATTGAGGAAGCCCGGCTCCGCCCGCTCGCCGGTGAGCCAGGAGATCGTTCCGCTCTGCCCGGCGAGCTCCACAGCGGCATAGTTTTCCATGCTCGGGGACACGTCCGGGAAGTACGGCGCGTTCGTAAGTCCCACTGCATCCAGCTCCAGCAGCGCATTGATCGCCGCCGCGGCCTCAGCGCGGGTAAAGGGCGTTTCGTCCGTCATACCGGCAAGAGCGCGCTCCACCGCCGTGGAGGCGAACACCTTCTCGAGCAGCGCCGTGAGATCGGCGCGGGTGATCGCAACGTCCGGGTAGAACCGGCCTTCGTTCAGCGTCATGTATCCCGCCGTCACGAGCGTCGTCGCGGCGGTGTAGCATTTGGCGTGGGTCGTGACGTCCTTCAGGAATGTTTCGCCGGTCGGCTTCGTTTCGAGCAGCGCGTATACGGCGCGGACGGCATCGCTGCGCGTGAATTTATCGAGCGGGTAGAAAAGGCCGTCGTTTCCCGCGGCAATGTATGCCCCCTCGCGGCGAAGCGCCGGGCCGGGGACGGCTTCATACACCGTGTCGGCATACACCGGCGCGGTGCGAATGTCCACCTTCGTACCGTTGGCGTTTTTCCATGCGACGATGGCGCAGTTCTCGCCGGCAAGGAACTCCGGCGCGTTCTGCACGCTCCCGCCCTCGGCCACGAGTTCGGTCGTCTCCGTGCCGTTCACACGGTACGTCACGGTATAGGTTTTTCCCTCCGGCGCGGCAGTTTCCTCCGGCAGCGCAGCGGCGGCCGCGGGCACATCCGAGAGCGGCTGCACCGCCTCGATCCTCTCCGGGCGATAGCCGCAGTTTGACAAAAGCAGCGCGCCGAGCACCGCGGCCAAAAGCAGGGGCATTCTTTCTTTATACGGTTTTTCTCTCATAATTTCCTCGCTCTTTCCGCCGCCGTCCGATCGTATTTGACACGCTGCGGCGGGAATATTATAATTGTATCGCATTTTTTATGAAAAAGCAATTCCGGGAGGGGATCGTCTCCATGAAACCAAAAACACTTCGTCTCGCGCCGCTCGCTCTTGCGCTGCTCGCCGCGGCATTTCTCCACGGCTGCGGCTACCGGGCGGAGACCGCCCCTCTTGCCGGAAACAATCCCGCAGCGGAGGAGCCCACGCCCGCGCCGACGGAAGCGCCGGTGTTCACCGTGGAATACCGTCTCGGCGACGATGTTTTGAAAACCGAGAGCGTCCCGTTCCGCAGCGTCCCGGCAGCCGACGCCGCGCTGCCCGAGGGGCTGCGCCTCATCGCGTGGACGGATGAAACCGGTGCGCGCGTCGATCCTGCGGTGCCGGTGGAGGCGGACGCCGTATATTACGCTCTTGCCCGCCCTGCGCTGCGCGAGGACGCGGTGTTTCTCTTCCCCGACGAATATGGGCTGTTGCGCCCGGAGAGCGCGATGACGCGCGCGGAGTTCGCCGCAGCGCTGCGCGCGCTCACGCCGGAGGAACATCTTGACCCGGCTCTGCTCGCCTCGCTCGACACCGAGCCGGACGGGACGCTCACGCGCGAAGAACTCAAGACTGCGCTGGACGCGCTCTTTGATCCCGAAGCGGTAGAGCCGATGCTTGAGTCTCTCCCGGCAACGGAGAGCGAGAACGCAACGCGCGCCGAATTTGCCTACGCGGTCTCCCGGCTGCTCGGCAAAGAGGTCTCTGCGGAGGACGCCTATTACCCGGACGTCGCCCCCTCGCATTGGGCAGCATCCGAACTGCTCGCTGCCGCAGGGAGCGGAACGCTCACAAAGGATGCTCTTATATCCATGACGCGGGACGGCTTCCTCTGGTTCGGCGGATATCTCTATCGGCTCGAGGACGACGGATATTTTCTCACCGACGCGGAATTTGACGGACTGTATTTCGATAAAAACGGCCGCTACACAAGCGGCAACGAGGAGCTGGACGGCTTTGTCGCGCAGACGCTCTCCGACTTCATGACGCCGGACGCCTCGCGGCTCGACGATCTCAAGGCGATCTATTACCACGTGAAAAACGACTTCCAATATCTCACGCGCAACTACTACGACTCCGGCGCGACCGGCTGGGACATTGACGAGGCGCTCACGATCTTCCGCACGAACAAGGGCAACTGCTACTGCTACGCCGGGGCGTTCTGCGCGCTCGCCCGCGGGCTCGGGTACAACGCCCGCACGTACTCCGGCAGCATTGGCGTGCAGAACCAGCCGCACGCCTGGACGGAGATCACGCTCGACGACAAGGTCTATATCTGCGATCCGGAGATCGAAATGAACTACTGGCTTCTCCAGATGTACACCGATAATTTCATGATGCTCCGCGAAAACTCGCTCGGCTGGAACTATCAGTCCGTCGGGCGCACCTAAACTCCTATAGTTTTCATCCCTCCGGTTTGTGCCGGAGGGATTTTTATACATATACCGTGCTTTTCCGGGCATTCTATGAAAAAAGGGAAAGACGGTGGTTTTTCTGAAAAACAAGCGGCTCGGGCGGCAGACGGTCGCCTTTACGAACCCTCCCTCCATTGCGGCGGGCAACTGCGTTGTCGGGCAGAAGGAGGGCGAAGGCCCTCTGCGGAAATGGTTCGATTATATCAGCGACGATTCCTATTTCGGCCAGTCAAGCTGGGAGAAGGCGGAGAGCGTGATGCTCTCCAAGTGCTTCGCGCTCTGCTGCGACAAGGCAAAAATTCCGCCCTCGGACATTCAGTATCTGTTTGCGGGCGACCTGCTCAACCAGTGCGCCGGGTCAACGTTTGCCGCGCGCGATCTCCCCATCCCCTATTTCGGCGTTTACGGCGCGTGCTCCACGATGGCGGAGAGTTTGTCGCTCGCCGCGATGACGATCGACGGCGGCTACGCCGACACCGTGTGCGCCATGACGAGCTCGCACTTCTGCTCGGCGGAGCGGCAGTTTCGTCTCCCGCTCGAATACGGCGGGCAGCGCACGCCGACCGCACAGTGGACCGTGACCGGCGCGGGCGCGCTGCTGCTCACGAGTGAGGGGGCTGGCCCCTATGTGACGCACATGACGACCGGACGCATCCGCGACGCGGGCGTGACAGACGCGAACAACATGGGCGCGGCGATGGCTCCGGCAGCGTATGAAACGCTCAAAGCACACTTTGCCGACACCGGGCGCACCCCGGCGGATTATGCCGCGATCATCACCGGTGATCTCGGGAAAATCGGCCACGAAATTTTGACCGATCTCTTTCTCCGGGACGGCATCGATCTCGGCGTATGCTCCACAGACTGCGGCATGCTGATCTTCAACCCGGAGACGCAGGACGTACACGCCGGCGGCAGCGGCTGCGGGTGCAGCGCGTCAGTGCTCTGCGGGCACATTCTCCAGCGCATGACCTGCGGCGACTGGCCGCGCGTACTCTTTGCCGCGACGGGCGCGCTCATGTCGCCGACAACATCGCAGCAGGGCGAGAGCATTCCCGGCATCTGCCATGCCGTGGTGCTGGACGTAAATCGGGGGTAAGGAACTATGTGGACAGACTATCTCAAGGCGTTTCTCGTCGGCGGGGCGCTGTGCGCTCTCGGCCAGGTGCTCATTGACCGGACAAAGCTCACCCCGGCGCGTATCCTCACATGCTATGTTGTGCTCGGCGTTGTGCTGCACGCCGCCGGCGTATACGCGCCGCTCATCGAATGGGCAGGCGCGGGCGCGAGCGTGCCGCTCACGGGCTTTGGCAGTACGCTCGCGAAGGGCGTGGAAAAGGCCGTGGCGGAGAAATGCTTTCTCGGCGCCTTCACCGGCGGGCTGACGGCCTCCGCGGGCGGCATCGCCGCGGCGATATTCTTCGGCTATCTCGCTGCCGTGATCTTCAAGCCCCGCGAGAAGAAATAACTCACCAATACCGCCGCTTTCCGCACAAAACAGTGGTGAGCAGCGTTACCATCACGCCGCAGCCGCGGCGGTAAAAGGCAAGCGTTTTGTCCTCCGGCAGCGCCTCCTGCGCCGTTTCGAGCAACAGCACTGTGCTGCCGGACAGCTCCGCGCCCTCCGTCTCGATCTTGCCGTCCTCGCAAACCGTGACCGGCAATGCCTCCGCGGCGCTCGCGTACCCGGACGGCGGGCGCGATTCCTGCAAATAGTACGTCCCGGCGGCAAGGCCGCCAATACGCACGAGCCCGTTTTCCCCGGTACGCAGGATATAGGTATGGCGCGAATGGGCGCAGTTGAGCGCACACGCGAGATACGTATCCCCATTTTCCCGAAACGCCACCGGCTCGCGCTCCGCGGCGTCGTAGTAGAGCCGGAAGCAGGCAGACGGCAGCGGATGATCCGCCACGCGCGCATCGGCAAAGCGCACGCCGCGGAAAACGGAAAAGCCGTAGGAAGTGACCGTCGCCGCGGCGCTCATCACAGTCTCGCCGCTCTCGCTCTCCGCCGTGAGGGACACGGCATTTCCCTCCGTGCCGGTGACGCACATATCGCCCAGCCGCGCCGTCCACTCCACCGTCAGGCATACGCTCTCCCGCGCGGAAAAGTGCGCCGAGAGGTGGAGCGTGAAAGCGCTCTCCGGCGAGCGCGCGCCGGTGACAAGCGTGTAGTATGAGGCGTTGACGCTCTCGCCGTCGGCGAGGACTGCCGTGAGCGAGAGAAACTCTATACCGGGAGAAAATACGCTGCGCACCGTCCAGCTCTCGCCGGGACGCAGCATGAGCGAGGTGCAAAAAAGCAGCTCTTCCCCCGGCATGGCGCTGCGTGAGACTGCCCATTCCCCGGTGCGCGTCTGCACGGCGGCAGTCTCGTCCGCGGCCAGAGCGCGCAGCGGCAGCAGCACGGCAAGCAGACATACGGCAAAACAGGCGATCCGGCGCTTCATACTCTCCCCTCCTTTTCCCACGGAAAACCGCGGGAAATGTTTTTTCACGCAAGAGCATAGCAGAGACGCCATGCAAAAGCCGTCGAACGGAGAGGGCATTGCGCCGGGGCGGCGCGGTGTGGTATAGTAAGAGAAAAATGCAGGTTACATAATAGGAGGTCTTGCCATGAAACGGATCATCGCGATCGACTACGGCGACGCCCGCACCGGCGTTGCGGTGTCGGATCTCACCGGCACACTCGCAGGCGAAGCGCTCACCATTCAGGAGTGGAACGCCGAAAAGCTCGCACAGCGGCTCGCCTTTTTCGCCCGCGAGCGCGACGCCGAAAAGTTTGTGCTCGGTCTGCCGAAGAACATGGACGGCACGGAAGGCCCGCGCGCGGAAAAGGCGCGGCAGTTCAAAGTTCTGCTGGAGGAGGCCTCCGGCCTGCCGGTCACGCTCTGGGACGAGCGGCGCAGCACCATTGAAGCGCACGCCATCCTCCACGCCGCCGGAAAAAAGGAAAAAAAGCACCGCGCCAACGTGGACGCGGTAGCGGCAACGCTCCTGCTGGAAGGGTATCTGGCCAGTCCCAACCGATAAAATAACGAACAAAAACCCCGCAGCAGAAGCTGCGGGGTTTCACTATATAATATATATATATATATATATTCAGATATGGTTTGCCACTTCAAAGGCATCCCAGACGGCACTGTGGACGTTGTGGAACTGCTTGCAGTCGCCAATGGCGTAAATCTCGTCGCACTCCTGCATGGCGTTGTAGAGCTCCTGATCCGGCGTGAAGCCGACGGCGAGAATGACCGTGTCGGCGGGGATCGTCTCTTCCGCGCCGGTATCGAGATTGCGGATGACGAGGCCGTCCTCCGTTGTCTTCACGGCGGTGGTGCGGCAGCGGACATCCGTGCCGTAGAACGGGACGAGCCGCTCGAGCATTTCGCTGTTGGCCGAGCAGATGGGGGCGTTCACGGCGAGCAGCTTCGGCAGCGCCTCGACGATCGTGACCTTTTTCCCGAGATCCTTCGTGAGCCAGAGCGCCAGCTCGCAGCCGACCATGCCGCCGCCGATGACAACGGCGTGCTTGCCGACGTTTTCTCCGCTCTGGGCAAGCGCGTCCTTCGCGGTGATGACATGGCGGTCGTCGCCGAGCGAGAACGTCTTGGCCTTCGCGCCGGTGGCGACGATGAGCGTATCGAAGGAGAGCGTTTTCAGCTCCTCCGCCGTCAGACGGTGGTTGAAGTGGATCTCCACGCCGAGCTTTTCGAGCGTATGGGCATACCACGCAATGAGGGCGCGGTCATCGTCCTTGAAGGACGGGACGCCCGCCTCGTACAGCGCGCCGCCCAGACGGCCGGAAGCTTCGTAAATGACCGGCTCGTGGCCGCGGATGGCGAGCACGCGGGCCGTTTCGCACCCGGCGATGCCGCCGCCGACGATGACGACCTTTTTCTTCCGGAAAACGGGGTTATAGGCAAAGGCACGCTCGCGGGCGCACTGCGGGTTGACGGCGCAGTTGACCATTGAATACTTCTGGATGCGGCCCATGCAGCCCTCCTGACAGCCGATGCAGGGGCGGATATCGGCGGTCTTTCCGGCGCGGAGCTTGTTCACATAGTCGGGATCGGCCAGCAGCGGACGGCCGAGAGAAACGATGTCGCACACGCCGGTCTTTACGGCTTCAACGGCCATATCGGGATCGTCCATACGTCCGGCGCAGAGCACCGGCACATCCACGACCTCCTTCACCGCCTTCGCATACTTGCGGTAAAGGCCCTTTTCCTGATACATGGGCGGATGGCTCCACCACCAGGAATCGTAGGAGCCGACGTCCACATCGAGCGCGTCATAGCCGTAGGAGACGAGCAGCTTCGCCGCTTCGAGTCCTTCCTCCATGTCGCGTCCCTTTTCCACAAACTCCTCGCCCGGCAGCGCACCCTCGCGCCAGTCCTTGATCATGCTCTTCGGGGAGAAGCGCAGCGCCACAGGAAAATCCGCGCCGCAGGTCTTTTTGATCTCTTCAACGATCTCGCGGGCGAAGCGCAGCCGGTTTTCGAGACAGCCGCCGTACTCGTCCGTGCGGTGGTTGAAGAAGCTGATGGCGAACTGGTCAATGAGATAGCCCTCATGCACGGCATGGATCTCCACGCCGTCAAACCCGGCGCGCTTGGCGTTATAGGCACCCTTGCCGAAGCTCTCCACGATGGCGTGGATCTCGTCCACGCTCAGAGGCCGGCAGGTCTTGTCCAGCCAGCGGTGCGGGATGGCCGAGGGGGCGACCGGCGGAAACTCGCCGAGATTCGTCGGGATCGTGACGCGGCCGAAGCCGCCGGACATCTGCAAAAAGATCTTGCTGCCGTAGGCGTGGACACGCTCGGTCATCTCCCGGCCGGTACGCACGAAATGCACGGGGTTGTACGTGCTGTTCGGGCAGTTGGGCATGGACTGCATCTCCACCGTGCAGTCGGAGAACGTGACGCCCGTGATGATGAGCGCCGTGCCGCCCTTGGCGCGCTCGGTATAGTAGTCGATGCCGCGCTGGTTAAAGCCGCCCTGCGCGTCTGCCAGACCCAGCGGGCCCATAGGCGCCATGGCGAATCGGTTCTTCAGCTGAACCTTGCCGATGTTTGTCGTTGTGAAAAGCTCCGGGTATTTCATAGCGGCCTCCTGATATACAGATTTAATACGCATCAAAAAGTGAACATGTTCACTTTTTACATACTATAGGACGGCCGGGCGGCGCTGTCAATAAAAAAAACGAAAGTGTTTGCACGATTCGGAAAAATGCCCTATAATACCCATAGAAATTTTTGCAAAACGGAGAAACCTATGGACGAGAAAACCCAGGGCAAAAAATCCGACCGCACCCGGCAGCGCCTGTCTGCGGCGGCCATCGCCGCAATGACGGAGCGGGGCTATCAGGGCGTCACGATCCGGGACATATGTGAGCGAGCAGGCATGTCCATCGGGTCATTTTACCGGTATTTCGATACGAAGTCGGACGTGCTGCGTGAAATGTACGAAACCGGCGACGAGCTCATGCAGCACGAGGACGCCGCGCTGCAAAGCCGCCCGTGGCGCGAGCGAATCGCGGCGTTTATCGCAAAGTATGCCCGGCTGAACGTCGATACGGGGCTTGACGCTATGCGCGTGCTCTACAACCCGGAGAACACCTGGTTCACACGCACCCGTCCGATGCAGCAGAAGCTTGAGGAACTTCTCACCGGGGCGCAGAGCGCGGGCGAGCTCTCCGCGGAACACTCTGCCGCAGAGCTCACGGAGCTTTTGTTCGTGTGCATGCGCGGCATCTGCTACGACTGGTGCATCTCCAACGGAAACTACGATCTCGAAAAACGCATGTCCTATCAGATGGCTCTGCTTATGAACGCCTTCTGGCTGTAAGCGGTCAATGTAATCTTTAAAAGCATCGGCGGCTCATCCCGAAACGCACGGGATGAGCCGCTTTTTCTTGCACTCATACGCTATATGTTTCAAATTTGAACTACGCAGAAAGTTTCCGCAGGTTTGCTGCAAAAATAGGCCAATTTTTTCCTCGTATTTTTCGCAAAACTGGTCAACGAGGCGAAAATCCGAAAATTCTTTGTCATTTGTTCCAAAATTAAACCTTTTTGAGCGCTTTCCTTGTTGCCATTTAAACCAGCGTTCCATATAATCAGAGGCAGAACGATTTAGAAAGGTGGGATACAGGATGAATGAGCAACGCATAGAAACGCTGCGCAAGCGCACTCGCGTGGATCGCATCGCCTTCAGCGTGGAAAAGGCGCGTCTCTTTACCGAGGCATATAAGCAGCAGGACGGAAAGCCCGAGGTGATCCGCACCGCTCTGGCGCAGGCTTATGTTCTTGATCATATCACGATATTCATCATCCCCGGCGAGCGTATCGTCGGCGCGCCGGCGGCGAAGGAAATGGCCATCGAGGCCGATTTCTGGAACAAGGGTGTCTGGACGGACGAGGGCATCGAGTCACTGCGGGATGAGGGAACGTACAACATCTCCGCCGAAACCGCCGACGAGATGAAGGCGCTGAGCGCCTACTGGCGCAACATCATCACCGATTATAAAGTCCTTGATCTTTACGATGATGAGATGTGGCGCTGGAAGAAGTCCGGTTTTCTGCTTCCGGCATGCAAGACGGTTGAGCAGGCGGCGGGCAGCGGCTTTGCCGGAAACGGCTTTGCCATCTGCGGCGACGCGGCGGACATCAACTCTCTCGACTACGGCTACATCATCGGCCGGGGACTTCGCAGCTATGCTGCCGCGACCGAGGCCGAGCTTGCGGCAATGACGCTCGACAAGATGACAACGGCGGAGGATTTCAAAAAGCGCGAGTATCTCGAAGCGGCGCTCATCACGCAGAAGGCGGTCATCCGCTTTGCGGAGCGCTACGCCGCGCTCGCGGAGGAGCTGGCCGGAACGTGCGAGGACGCCGAGCGCCGCGCTGAGCTTGAGACGATCGCGGACGTATGCCGCCATGTGCCGGCGGAACGGCCGCGCACCTTCCAGGAAGCGGTGCAGTTCATGTGGTTTCTGTTCCTCATGTTTACGAACCGCAACACCACGCCGCTCGAACGCTTTGACCAGTACGCACTGCCCTACTACGAGAGCGACGTTGTCGCAATGGGCGAAGAGGCAGCGAAGGACAACGCGCTGGAGCTTCTTGAATGTCTGCGCATCAAGTTCATGGCGCTGAAATCGACCTCCGGCGGCAGCACGCGAAAGAAATGGTCGGGCTTTGCCCGCTGGAACAACATGACGATCGGCGGCGTGAAGGCCGACGGCAGCGACGCAACGAACGCCCTTACCTATCTTGTGCTCGAAGCGGCGTACCGCTGCCGTGTGCCGCACCATACGATCACGCTCCGCGTTCACAGCGGCACACCGGAGGAGCTGATGCGCGCGGCGCTGCGGCTCGTCCGCACGGGCATCGGCTTCCCGGCGTTCGTGGGCGACAAGTCCTACATTGCCTCTCTCACCGACCGCGGCGTCCCGCTCGAAAAGGCGCGCGAGTATTACATGATGGGCTGCATCGACTGCAACGTGCCCGAGGGTATGGGACACGTCTTCTCGATGATCGTTCTCCCGCTGGCGCTCGACACGTTCCTCCACAACGGGTACAGTCCGTGGCTGAAAATGGAGATCGGGCCAAAGACCGGCGATGTGTGCGCCATGGCGACGTTCGAGGAGTTCGAAGAACGGATGCTCGACCATATGGAGTATTACCTGCGCCTGCACGCGCGGGACAACGATCTCCGCTATTACATCGGCCGGGACATCCTGCCGGACGCCTTCACAAGCTCGCTCTACTCCGACGGCGTACAGGTCGGCAAGACCGGCCGCTACCGCGCCATGCCCTATCGTCTCGGCCCGACGATGAATGTCGGCGTCGGCGCGATCAACATCGCCGACTCACTCTACACGATCAAGCACCTCGTATACGATACGCGCGCCATTACGATGCGCCAGCTTCTCGACGCGATGGACGACAACTGGCAGAGCGAGGAGAGCGCACGCATCCACGATCTCTGCTCGAAGCTGCCGAAGTTCGGCAACAACGTTCCCGAGGTGGACGAGATGGCGCACCGGTTTTACAAGGGCATCTGCTCACGCGTGTGGGGTATCGACACGTGCCGCGGCACGAAGTACAACGCCGGAGCGATCTCCATCACGTCGTACGAGCCGGGCGGCGCGCTCGTCGGCGCCACGCCGGACGGGCGCTATGCCGGCGGAACGCTTGCCGACGGCTGTGTCTCCCCCTCGCAGGGGCGGGACGTGCGCGGCCCGTTGGCCGTGCTCAACAGCGCGATGAAGGTCGAGCAGAACGACACGATGTCCATGCTGCTCAACATGAAGATCCACCCCTCCGCGATCAAGACCGACAGCGATCTCACAAAGCTCAGCACCATGATCCGCGCGTACTTTGAAGGCGGCGGCAAGCACATCCAGTTCAACGTTGTCGACCGCGACATGCTCATCAAGGCGCGCGAGCACCCGGAAAACTACAGCGATCTTATCGTCCGCGTTGCCGGATACAGCGCGTACTTCACGCAGCTCTCCCCCGGCGTGCAGAACGATATCATCAACCGCACGGAGCACTCTTTGTAATTTTCAGTCCACAAACCATCCTCACGGGTGGAAAAAACGGAAATACAAGCACGGAAAGGCAAGGTAAAGACCATGGAAAAGACACGCAGATTCCTCGGCATTCTTCTGTCCCTCAGCATGCTCCTTGTGCTTCTGACCGGCTGCGGCAGCGCCGCGCCCGGCGGCACGACCACTGCCCCTGCAACAGAGCCTACAGAAAACAGCGAACCCGCCGCAGAACCCGCGGAGACCGCCGAAGCCGATAAATACGGCGGCATTCTTCGTCTGAACGACACCGACGACAAGGCCGTCCTCGGCTATCCCGCCGAGATCGGCAGCGGCACGATTGTCCGCCACGTTGCCCCTTGCATTGAGACCATCATGCGCTACGACAGTGAAGGCAACGTTGTCCCCTTCCTCGCCGAGAACGTGGAAGTTGACACCGACGCTCTGACCATCACGCTGACCTTGAAAAAGGGCATCAAGTTCCATGACGGCACGGACTTCAACGCCGAAGCGGTCAAGTGGAATCTGGAAAAGCAGATGGAAGCCGGTGCAGGCGGCGTTTCGTACTACGAAAGCGTTGAGTGCACTGACGATTCCACCGTTGTCATCCATCTCAAGAGCTGGAGCAACATCATCGTGGCCAACCTCGCTTCCTATGCCGGCATGATGATCTCCCCGACTGCGTGTGAGACCAACGGCGTGGATTGGGCGAAAAACAACCCGGTCGGCACCGGCCCGTTCAAGTTCGTCTCCTGGGAAAAGGACGTGAAGATCGTCTATGAGAAGAACGAGAACTACTGGCAGGAGGGTCTTCCCTATCTTGACGGCGTGGAGATCAGCTTCACCGCCGACAGCACCAGCCGCGAGTTCAGCTTCCGCAACGGCGATATCGATGTGCTCTGCCAGGGCGACATGACCAACCTGGAAAGCCTTTCCAAGGACGGCTATTCCATCGTGACCAACGCCTCCGGCGCGGGCGCGAGCGGCCTTGTGCCCGACTCCGCCGATCCCGAGTCCCCGTGGTCTGACCTGCGCGTGCGCCAGGCTGCGGCCTACGCCATCAATGGCGAGCTGATTGTCAGCAGCATTCTCAAAAACATCGCCGGCCAGTACACGAACGAATACTCCTCCATGAACAACTGGGCCTACAACCCGGACGTCGTGGGCTATGCCTACAACGTTGAGACCGCCAAGGCGCTCCTCGCCGAGGCCGGTTACCCCGACGGCTTCACCACCGTTCTCAACTACAACACTGATTCCGACAACGCGGATCTCATCGCAGCCGCTCTCCAGAGCATGCTCGCCGAGGTCGGCATCCAGTGCGAGATGAACCCCGTGCAGAACCCGCGCCACCAGGAGATGGAGCGCAAGGGCGGCGGCTGGGACGGCCTCTTCCTCGTGGGCGGCAACCCGAACGTGGACACCGCCGACCAGTTCAAGACCCGTCTGTACGGCGGCCCGGTCTGGTATGTTGACATGCTGCATCCCGAGGATTATCAGGCGGCCATCGACAAGGCTGTCACCGCCGTGGAGTTTGAGGACAAGCAGGCCGCCACGTGGGAGGCGCAGCGCATCCTCATCGACCGCGACTGCCTCATGATCCCGTTCTACGTCATGTGTGAATCCACCGTTTCGCAGGACTATGTCCACGACGCGAACATCAGCACGCTTCTCTACGTCGTTTCCTGGACGCCGGAGACCGCCTGGATGGATAAGCACTGACCTCTCCCCCGCATATACCCAAGAAAGAAAGTTACAGGCAATCGTATCCTCCTGCCGCGTTTCACGGCAGGAGGATACCGCAAGGCAGGAGATTTGGATGGGTAAATTTGTATTGAAACGCATCGGCGCGCTGATCGTCGCGCTGTTCATCGTGGGATTTCTGGCATGTCTTCTCGTGAACATGATCCCCGGCGATGCGGCTCTCATGATGCTCGGCGACGACGCCAGCGAGGAGCAGATCGCCGCGCTGCACGAGAAAATGCATCTGGACGAATCGGTTTTCGTCCAGTATTTCTACTGGCTCAAGGGAATTTTCAGCGGCACCTTCGGCTATTCGCTCCAGTACAGCATGGAGGTCGGCCCGCTGATGCTCTCGCGCATGAAACTCACGGTATATCTGGGGCTCGTGTCGCTGCTGCTGAGCGCGGTGCTCGGCATATTCTTCGGCGTTATCAGCGCCGTGACAAAGGACTCCGCGTTGGATCAGGTCATCTCGGTATTGGCCAATCTCGGCGTAGCCATGCCCGTATTCTGGCTGGGCATATTGCTGGTGTATATCTTCGGACTGAAGCTGCGGCTGCTGCCCATCGCCAACTTTGTTCCGCTCTCGGAGGGACTGGCCGCGCATCTGCGCAGCATCGCCATGCCGCTTTTCGTGCTGTGCACGAGACCGGTGGCGTCGCTCACCCGCCAGACCCGTTCGAGCATTCTTGACGTTATCAATCAGGACTACATCCGCACCGCGCAGGCCAAGGGTCTGCCCGCCCGGAGCGTGTTCTTCAAGCACTCGCTCAAAAACGCCCTGATCCCCGTGCTGACGCAGTTTGGCCTTCAGGTGCGCAACGTTATCGGCGGTTCGGTGCTCGTGGAGACCGTGTTCAACCTCCCCGGCATGGGACGACTCGTGATCTCCAGCTTTCTGAATAAGGATATGTATGTGGTACAGGGTACCATTGTAATGATAGCTCTCATCGTTTCGGTGGCCAACATGCTGACGGATATCTCCTACGGCATCGTCAACCCGAAGATCCGGACGAAGCAGGAGGGGTGAAGATGAAAGAGAAAAGCGCGCGGCATGAAAATTTCCGCCGGTTCTGGCTGGCGCTTACGCGCCGGAAGATCGTTGTCGTCTGCCTGATCGTGATACTGTTCTTCACGCTCGTGGCGATTTTCGCGGACGTCATCGCCCCGTATGACCCCAACAAGCAGGATCTCTTCAACGTGTCTGCCGGCATCTCCAAGGAGCACTGGCTCGGCACAGACTCGCTCGGCCGCGACACCGTGAGCCGCCTGATTGCCGGTACGCGCGTTTCGATGGCGGTGGGCCTCGCGTCCATCTTCCTTGCAGGCATCGTCGGCATGCTCATCGGTCTCGTCATCGGCTATGTGGGCGGCCCGCTCGACATGGTCGTTATGCGTATCGCCGATGCGCAGATGGCCATTCCCCCGCTCATTCAGGCTATGGCGCTCGGCGCCGTGATGAAGGGCGGCTTCTTCACGGTCGTTGTGTCCATCGCCGTGTCCACGCTGCCGACATACATCCGCCTGATGCGCGGCCAGGTGCTCGCCGTCAAGGAGCAGGAATACATCCGTTCGAGCATCGCCGTCGGGTGCAAAACGCCCCGGCTGCTGCTCACGCACATTTTCCCGAACTGCCTCAACCCGCTGATCGTTCTCATCACGCAGAATCTCGGCGCAGCCATCCTGACGGAGGCCAACCTGAGCTTTCTCGGTCTCGGCATCGCTCCGCCGCAGGCCTCGTGGGGCGGCATGGTCAGCATGGGCTATGATCAGCTCCTGCACCACCCCGAGCTGGCGCTCTCCCCCGGTATCTGTGTGATCCTTCTGGTGCTGGCGTTCAACATGGTCGGCGACGGTCTGCGCGACGCGCTCGACCCCCGTCTGAGAGGTGTGAAGTGATGGAAACGAGAGACAACGATTACATTTACCGCGTAAAAGGGCTGCACACCGTTTTCCACACGCTCGACGGCGACGTGGTAGCCGTAGACGACGTGAGCTATGAGGTGCGCCGCGGCGAGATCATCGGCATCGTGGGCGAAAGCGGCTGCGGCAAGTCTGTCACGAATTTCTCCGCTCTGCAGCTTTTGAAAATGCCTCCTGCGGAGATTGAGCAGGGCGAAGCCCTCTTCGATGGGCAGGATCTTTTGAAAATGAAGAAAAACTCCCGGGAGCTGCGCGATATCCGCGGCGACAAGGTGAGCATCATCTTCCAGGAGCCGATCATGTCGCTCAACCCGGTGCTCACCGTGGGCGACCAGATCGAAGAGACCATCCGCCTGCATCTGAAGCTCGGGCGGAAGGAGGCGCGCGAGCGCGCCATGGAAATGCTGCGGCTCGTCGGCATTCCGGATGTGGAGCAGCGCATCAACTACTACCCGCACCAGTTCTCCGGCGGCATGTGCCAGCGCGTGATGATCGCCATGGCCATCGCCTGCGACCCGGAAGTTCTCATCGCCGACGAGGCGACGACCGCTCTGGACGTTACGACGCAGGAGCAGATCCTCGACCTTCTCAAGGAGATCGCCGACAAGCTGCACACCGCCATCATCCTCGTGACGCACAATCTCGGCGTCGTGGCGCGCTATGCCCAGCGCATCTACGTTATGTACGCCGGTCACGTGGTGGAGACGGGCCCGACGGACGAGATATTCAAAACACCGCTCCATCCCTACACGCTGGGTCTGCTCCACGCCGTACCCAAGCTGGACATGGACAAGGACGTCAAGCTCATCCCGATCGACGGCGCGCCGCCGCGCCTCATCAACAAGCCCGATCACTGCGACTTCTGCGTGCGCTGCCCGTTTGCCAACGACGCGTGCCGCGAAAAGCCGTATCCGGAAACGGTACAGCTCGCGCCGGAGCGCCGCGTTGCCTGCCACCGGTATCAGGAGATCACGGAGCTCCACAGCCAGCGCCGCAGCGAGCGCGTTGCGCCGAACAGCGTTGACCGCACCGGCGAGCCTCTGCTCCGCGTGGAAAACCTTGAGTTTGCCTACCCCGGCGCCAAAACGCTCTTCCACAAGAGCCCGGATGTGAAGATCCTTGACCGGATCAACTTTGATCTCTACCCCGGAGAAACGCTCGGTCTCGTCGGCGAGAGCGGCTGCGGCAAGAGCACGGTGGCCAACTGCGTCATGCGCTTTTTAAAGCCGACCGGCGGGCGCATCGTCTTTGACGGCAACGATATCACCTCCATTTCCGAGCGCGAAATGTGGAAATACCGCAAGGATATCCAGATCGTCAGCCAGAACCCCTTTGCCTCGATGGACCCGCGGCAGAGCGTCGGCAGCGTCATTGCCGAACCTCTCATCGTCCACAAGGTCTGCGCGAGCCGTGCCGAGCGCGACGCGCGCGTGCAGGAGCTCATGGAAATGGTGGGGCTTGACCCGATGATGAAGGACCGCATGCCGCACGAATTTTCCGGCGGCCAGCGCCAGCGCATCTGCATCGCCCGCGCGCTCGCCCTGCGGCCGAAGCTTCTCATCTGCGATGAGCCGATCTCCGCGCTGGATGTTTCCATTCAGGCACAGATCATCAACCTGTTCCGCTCGCTGCAGCAGCAGCTCGATCTGAGCTATCTCTTCATCGCGCACGATCTTTCGGTGGTGCGCCATATCAGCGACCGTATCGCCGTAATGTATCTCGGTCAGGTGGTGGAGTTTGCCGACTGGAAGAGCCTGTACGACGATCCGAAGCATCCTTACACCCGTGCGCTGATCTCCGCCGTTCCGACGCCCGACCCGGAGCTGGAACGCACGAGAGAGCGGATCCGTCTCTCCGGCGAGGTGACGAGCGTGCAGAACCGCATCGACGGCTGCAACTTCTCCGCCCGCTGCCCCCACGCCAGACCTGAATGCCGCACAACGCGGCCGGTGCTTGACAGCGTTTCGCCGGAGCACACCTGTGCCTGTATGCGTTGGAGGGAGCTGTGAAGCAGAAGATGGATGGCAAAATGATATACATCGTGGCGGACGATCTGACCGGCGCGAACGATACCGCCATTCAGTACCGGAAAAACGGGCTGCGCGCCGCAACGCAGGTGCGCTTCATTCCCGAGGCGCTGCCTGCGCTCCGGACGAACTGCGGCGTGATCTCCATCAACGTGAACAGCCGCGCCATGGCGCCGGGTGAGGCATACCGCGCCAACTTCCGTGTTGCCGAAGCGATCCGCTCCGACGCCCGGTACATTTATAAAAAAATCGATTCCGTGTTCCGCGGCAACATCGTTCCGGAGTTGGAGGCGATCATGGACGCCGCGCAGAGCAGGCTCTGCCTTCTCGCCCCGGCATACCCGGAAAATCACCGTACCTGTGTGGGCGGGATCGTCTATGTCAACGGCGAGGAGCTTCTGGACGCCGGAGAGTATCTCCGTGCCAGTCTCGGCTGCCGTCTCGCGCTGCTGCCGGTGGATGTGCTCCGCCGGGGCGGCGAGGTCGTCGCCGCGTATCTTGCAGAAAAGGAGAGCGAGGGCGCCTCGGTGTTCCTTTGCGATTCGGCGGATGCCGGAGACCTCCACATTCTCGCCAGTGCGGTGCAGGGCATGGAAAACGTGCTCTTCTCCGGCTCAGCCGGCTTTGCCGCAAGTCTCAGCGAGCTGTGCGCCGGTGAAGAAGCGCCCTTCCGCTGCCCGGAGGAGACCGGGCGTGTGCTCGTGGTCATCGGCACGCGGCACGCCGAGACCGCCGCGCAGGTAAAGCGGCTGCAAAGCGCAGCGGCGTATCCCGTCGTGTGCACCCGCGCGTGCGAGCTCGCAGCCGGGGACGGCACGGTGCAGACGGCGTACGCCCGGCGTGTGAGCGAGCTGTTCCGCGAAGGAAACGACGTGGTCGTCCTTTTGATCGACAGTCTCCTGCTCGAATCCGACGGCGGCACGCTCGACGCAGAAACGAGCAAGCTCGCCGAAAGTCTCGGATGCATCACGCAGCAGGTGCTGCGTCTCAGCCCAGTGGACGCGATGATCCTCTCCGGCGGCGACACGGCGTTTGCCGTGTGCCTTGTCAACAGCATCAATACGCTCTGGCCGGAAACAGAGATCGGAAAAGGCATCCCCGTGTGCGGCGCGGAGGTAAACGGCGAGCCGCTGCTGCTCGTGACAAAATCGGGCGGCTTCGGCGATGCGGACGCGCTGCTGCGCGCGCTGTGCTTTCTCCAGCCGCAGCCGGTGCGATAAGAGAAAAGAGGAACAGACATGCAGGAACTCAAAGGCATCATTTCCGCGTTCATCACGCCGATGCATTCCAACGAAGAGATCAACGAAGCGGAGCTCAAAAACCAGGTCGAGCGGCAGATCGCCGCAGGCGCAGCCGCGGTGTTCTGCGGCGGCACGAACGGCGAGGGCTATGCCCTCTCGTTTGAGGAAAAGCTGCGCATTACCGCGCTGACGGCCGAGGCGGCCGGAGGCCGTGTGCCCGTGCTCTCCGGCACGGGGTGCGTCACAACGCGCGAGACCGTTGCGCTCAGCCGCGCCGCCGCAAAAAACGGCGCGGATGCCGTATCGGTCGTGCTGCCGTATTTTGCCGCGGCGAGTCAGGACGAGCTTTACGCCCATTATATGGCCGTAGCCGACGCGGTGGACGTGCCGGTGCTCATCTACAACATTCCCGCCCGCACCGGCAACTGCATTGAGCCGGAGACCGTCGCGCGGCTCGCCGAGCATCCGAACATTTACGGCATCAAGGATTCAAGCGGCGATTTTGCGCGTGTGCGCTCGTACATCGCCATCGGCGATGAGAAGATCCATGTCTACTGCGGCACGGATTCACTCATTCTCGCCTCTCTGCAGGAGGGAGCGGCAGGCGCCATCAGCGCCGTTACGAACATCCTGCCCGAGATGGTGTATTCAATCTACCGCAGTTTTGTCTCCGGTGACCTCGCCGCGGCGCAGGCAGCACAGGAGGGCATCCAGCCCATCCGCGACTGCTTCAAGCTCGGCAACCCCAACACGGTCGTCAAGCGCGCCGTGGAGCAGATGGGCTATCCGGTCGGCAAGCCGCGCCGCCCGTTCTGCGGTCTTTCCGCCGCGGCAGACGTTGCCATCACCGATACGATCGTACGCTGCTATTCCCAGTACGTTCGGAGATAAAAGGAGATACCCATGAAGTTCATTCCGTATAAAACCGTAGAGCAGCCGGTGGACGGCCGGCTCTACGCCTATCCGCGGCGCGGCACGCTGGAATCACTGATCCCCACGCCGTTTCGCAGCAACCACGCCGTGTGCATGATCGAGCTCAAAGACGGCGATCTTCTCTGTGTCTGGTTTGCCGGGAGCGACGAGGGCAACGGCGATATCAGCATCGTCCAGTCCCGCTTCAGCGCGAAAACGCAGACCTGGAGCGGCGCGGTGCAGATCACGCACGACGCGACCCGCGCCGAGCAGAATCCCTCCCTTTTCCGCCACCCCAACGGGGAGCTGTGGCTCGTATACGCCGCGCAGCTCTCCCGGCAGGAGCTGACGGGAGAGCGCTTCAATCTCCAATACACCGCCGTCATCCGCCGCATGATCTCGCGCGACGAGGGCATCACCTGGTCCGAGCCGGAGCAGATGTTTGAGGAGACCGGCGCGTTCTGCCGCCAGCCGATCCAGATCCTCTCCTCCGGCCGGTGGATCTTCGGCAACTGGATCTGCTATGACGACGACACCCGCAACGGCAGCGACATCAGCGTTGTGCGCATTTCCGACGACGAGGGCAAAACGTGGAAGCGCGTGGAGATCCCCGAAAGCCGCGGCTGCGTCCATGCGAACATCGTTGAGCTCGGCGACGGAACGCTCGTCGCGCTCTTCCGCAGCCGTGCGGCGGATCACATCTACCGCAGCGTATCCGCAGACGGCGGCGAGAGCTGGACGCCGCCCGAGGCCACGGAGCTTCCGAACAACAACGCCAGCATCGCGGCCATCGCTCTCGGCGGAGCGCGCATCGCGCTCATCTATAACGAGCAGAGCTTCAACGACGACCGCAACACCGTTCTCTGGCCGTTCGAGCGGAGCACCGTTTCCCTTGCCGTATCCGAGGACGGCGGCATCACGTGGCCGTGGCGGCGCGTTGTCGAACCGGGCGAGGGCTTTACCGGCACGGCGAATCTTCGCTGCAACCTCCGGTATGAATACCCCTATCTCTTCCGCGATACGGAAGGGAACCTCCATCTCAGCTACACCTACGCCTCCCGCATCTGCATGAAGCACGTCATCGTGCCTTCGGACTGGGTATACGGCCAGAAGCAGGTCTGGGACGGCGAGTGCAAGATGTGGGTCTGACGAAGCGTTTACTTCCTCCTTCCCTGCCGTACCGGCCCGGGCGGGCGCGCTCAGCCGTGTCCGTCCGGCCGTGCGGCAGGTCGATTTATGAAAAACGAAAGGGGATCTTGACATGGCGGTGTTTTCCTCCGCCTCTGGCGAAGCGCGCAGCGTGACCGGTACTGTATTCAATATCCAGCACTACTGCATCCACGACGGCCCGGGCATCCGCACGAACGTGTTCATGAAGGGCTGCCCGCTGCGGTGCATCTGGTGCGCCAACCCGGAATCCCAGCGCGTTCAGCCGGAGCTATTGTACCGAAAGGACAAATGCACCGGCTGCGGCCGGTGTGCGGCCGTATGTCCGGTGCATGCAATAACGATGATCGAAGGGCGCGCCGCAACGGATCGCTCGCTTTGCAAAAGCTGCGGCCGGTGCGCGGAGGCCTGCCCCCACGAGGCGCGAACCATTGCCGGAGAAAGGAAGACCGCCGGAGCGGTCGCCGACGAGGTGCTGGAGGAAAAGCTCTTCTACGGCGCAGAGGGCGGCGTTACCGTCACGGGCGGCGAGGCATTTGCCCAGCCGGAATTTACGGAGGCAGTGCTCCGGCTCTGCCGTGAGGGCGGCGTCACTACAGCAGTCGAAACGTGCGGTCAATTTTCCTGGGAGCGCGTCGGCCCGGTTTTCCGGAGCGTGGACTTCGTCCTTTTCGACATGAAGGAAATGGACGCGGAAAAGCACCGCGCCTTCACCGGAGTGACCAACGAGCGCATTCTGGAAAATCTCGAACACATCTCGCGCGAGACCGCGTGCGAGATCTTCATCCGCTGCCCGGTCATCCCCGGCTGCAACGATACGGAATCCAACTACCGCGCGCTCGGCGCGTTTCTTCAGGAGCACGGCATCCGTTTCCGGGAGATCAACCTGCTGCCGTACCACAATCTCGGCGTAGGAAAGCGCGAAGAACTGGAAACGGCGGAGGCAGGGTTTGAAACCGTGACGCCTCCGCCGGAAAAGCTGGAATCGCTTCGGCAGATCCTGCTCGAGCGCGATCCCGGCTGGATCGTGACTTACTGACCGCTCTTTTCCCCGGCGTTCTTTTCCGCCGGAGCGATGGATTTGATCATCCGCCAGAGCGTCGTGCGGCTGATGCCGAGCCGGGCGGCCAGTTCGGCCTGGTTGTACCGTCCCTCGTTCATCAGCAGGCGAAGCACATCGAGATTGATCTCCTCGAGCGGGCGGTGGATGTTGATAACGGCGGTATCGTCCGTGATAAGCGTGGAGGCGGGTTCCTCCTTGCGCAGGCACGCGGCGACCTCCTCCTCGCGGATGTACGACGCATCGGCGCGAAGGACAAGCTCCTGCAATACACGCCGGAACTGGTTGAGATTGTGCCGCCAGTGGTATCTCTGCAAAAGCGCCATCGCGCCGGGCTCAAACCCGACGACCTGCCGGCCGAACTTGGCGTTGATGAGGCTGATGTAGAGCGCGGCAATGCTCGGGATATCGTCCGCTCGCTCACGCAGCGGAGGCGTTTTCAGCGTGAGACATGAAAGGCGCGGTACCAGCGTGCGGTACATCTCGCTTTCATAGATCTTGCTGAATTCCTCCGTGGAGCAGGCAAAGATCAGCTTGCTGCGCACAGCGGCGCCGCTGCTTTCGATCGCCTGCAGGAGCTGCGCGAGCTGCTCCGAGCTCAGAGCCTGGATACCCTTGAAATACAGCGTTGTATGCACCGCATAAAGCGGGGAATCCGCGTTGGAAAGAAAGGCGGAAAACGCCCTGTCCGGCATATCGGCACAGGAGATCGTGTAGAGCGAGTTCTGCGCGAACGGCCCGTTTTCGTAAAGAAGCCGCGCGGCGGCGTCCTTTCCCGTACCTACCTCGCCGAGGATCAGGATGGGAAGCATCGTCGGCGCGATCTTCTCTATCGTCTCGCGCAGCGCGCCGATGTTATTGGCACTGCCGCTGCTTTCAAAAATATCCACCGCTGCAAGGTCGCGCGGATTCGTCACGGAAATGAACCCGGCGTCTGCCGCGACCGGCGTGCCGCGCAGCTCGGCATACACGAGATAGATCGGCTCGTTCTGCCCTTCGCGGCTCTCCCGCGCCGTGATGGTAACGGTCTGGCCGTTCCATCGGCGGACAAGATGATCCGGCAGCGGAGACACAAGCGGGAACACGCTCTTCTGTACGATCCGAAGAAGCTCCCGCCGCTCCCCTTCGGGCGGGAGCGAGGAATAGAGCAGCTCCTTCTCCCGGTTGAAGATAAACACCTCCACCGGCGACTCGCGCAGCGCGGCGCTGAGCATCCGGCGGCTGGCCTGTATGTCCCGGAATTTGGACGCGAGCTGCACAGCTTCGTTCACTGCCGCTTCCAGACTCTCCGCGCCCGAGGTGATCAGAATGGAATTCATGCCGAGCTGCCGGGCGTGCAGCGAGGAGATCATGTCGCCGAGCACGAGGCTGTACCCCTCGCCTTTGAGCTGCGAGAGGACGGGTGAGGCATCCGTCTCTTCCCGGAGCGTTACGATGCGGATGCGCTGGTTCAGAAGCTCGCAGAGCACATGGGCGTATTCCGTGATATTTTCAAAGCCGACAATGGCAAACTTATCCGCATAGCTCTCCGCAGTCTTGATGGCGCGGAGAATGTCGAACACCGAAATGGAGGTCTTTACGACTGGGATCGCGGTGCTCCTCGCGATCAGATTTCCTGTTCCGCCGCGGGAGATGATCACGTCGTAATCGGACAGATCCTCCTCCGAAACGATCCGAAGGCCCTCGTCCAGGTTGCCGACGAAGGCATTGAGCTCAATGTCGTCCCGGCGGGCAGCGATGCTCTTCAAAAGCTCGCACATTCCTTCATAAGGCGCAACCGCAAGAATCCGTGTTTTCATGGACATCCTCCCTTTTCTGTGTAAATGAGAAGCGTTCGTGAAATCAATATATCATATTATGTTGTAAATTAAAACATTATTTCGCATGTTCGAATTTTTTTTGGAACATAATGGAAAGAATCCGAGAAATGTTAAAAAATGAATTACGAGGTGATGAGAACATGAAACCATTGCTTGCCATAACCATGGGCGACCCGTCCGGCAACGGCCCGGAGCTGTCCGTCAAGGCGCTGATGGATGCGGGTACCTACGAGATATGCCGCCCGCTCATCGTCGGCGACGCCGCGGCGCTGGAGGAGGCACGGAAAACGATTCCCGGCGGCGAGACCTTCGCCGTTCACGCAGTGCAAAGTCCCGGTGAGGCGCTTTTCCGCCACGGGACGATCGATGTGCTGGATATGGGGCTGCTCGATCTCTCCAAGCGGCTCTTCCGGCGGCAGGAGAAGGAGCTTGCCGGACGCATGGACGCCGCGGCGCTCGCGGCGGCGTATGAGGAAAGCCGCCGCATGTGCGGCGAGTGCGCGTTCCGGTATGTGCAGAAGGCCATCGAGCTTGCGATGAACGGCGAGGCGGACGGCACGGTGACGAACGCACTCAACAAGGACAACATCAATCTCGCAGGGCATCACTTCTCCGGTCACACGGAGATCTACGCCCACTTCACGAAAACGAAGAAGTACACTATGCTGCTCGCGCATGAGGATCTCCGCGTTGTGCATGTATCGACGCACGTATCGCTGCGCGAGGCGTGCGACCGCGTGAAGAAGGAGCGCGTGCTCGACTGCATCCGCATGGCGAACGACTGCTGCCTCGCGCTCGGCATCGCCCGCCCGAAGATCGGCGTGGCGGGGCTCAACCCCCACTGCGGCGAAAACGGCCTTTTCGGCACGGAGGAGATCGAGGAGATCCAGCCCGCCATCGACGCGGCGCTCGCCGAGGGCATCTGCATCCCCGAGGGCAAGCCCACGCCGCCGGACTCTGTGTTCTCCAAGGCGCTGGGCGGCTGGTACGATATCGTCGTCGCCATGTACCACGATCAGGGGCACATCCCGCTGAAGGTGAAGGGCTTTGTGTATAACCGCGAGCTTCACAAATGGGACGCCGTCGCCGGGATCAACGTGACGCTGGGGCTGCCGATCATCCGCGCCTCGGTCGACCACGGCACAGGCGAAGGCCACGCGGGCGACGGCAGCGCCAACGCCCTGAGTCTGATGAACGCGATCCATTTTGCCGCGCAGATGGCAAACAGCCGGAAACAAACGAACGATTGAAAGAGAAAGGACGGATCACCATGACGTACAAGCTCAATCAGCCCGGATGCACCTTTGCCGGTGCGGGCAGTCTCTCCCATGTGGCGGACATTCTCTCGGAGGAGGGCGCCAAAAGCGTTCTCATCTTTGCCGACCGCGCGATGATCTCCATCGGGCTCATCCGCCTGCTGACCGACGAACTCGACAAGCTCCCGGAGGTGCACTACAGCATCTATTCCGACATGGCTACCGAGCCGAGCTATCAGGACGTGGAGCACGTCGTTTCCGAGGCCGGAAACGAGGGGTGCGATCTCATCATCGGCATCGGCGGCGGCAGCGTGATGGACGCGGCAAAGCTCTTCAGCGTGCTCAAGGGTGCGCCGTATACCATCCGCGATCTTCTGCGTGACCCGAAGCTTGCCCGCAAGGTGCGCAAAACGCTCATGATCCCGACGACCTGCGGCACGGGCGCAGAGGCTACCTGCAACGCCATTGTCGCCATTCCCGAAGCCGACGATAAGAAGGGCATCGTGAACACCTGCATGATCCCGGACTATGTCATTCTGGACAGCCGTCTGATCGAAAAGCTCCCGAAATCCATCGTCGCCTCCACGGGTGTGGACGCGCTGGCGCACGTTGTGGAGTGCTACACCTCCCTCAAGGCGACGCCGCTGAGCGACACCTACGCCGAGGCCGGCGCAAAACTCATCTTCCACAATCTCCGCGAGGCTTATCTCGATCCCGAAAATCTCGCCGCGCGCGAAGCGCTGATGCTGGGCGCGTACTATGGCGGCATCGCCATCACCGGCAGCGGCACAACGGCGGTGCACGCGCTCTCCTACCCGCTCGGCGGAAAATACCACATCGCGCACGGCACCTCCAACGCCATTCTCTTCGCGCATGTGATGGCGTTCAACAAGCCCGCGTGCGAAGCGCAGCTCGCCGCGCTCTGCGACGCGGTGTACCCGGAGCTGGTCGCCCAGCCCGCCGCCGACCGCGCACAGAAGATCATCGATGAGATCGAAGATATCGTCCGCGTGACGAACATCCCCACCGATCTCTCGCAGTACCACATCACCGGCGACGATCTGGACTTTCTCGTCAAGGCCGGCAGCGAGCAGACCCGCCTTCTCGTCAACAACCGCCGCACCCTCTCTCTGGATGACATTCGGAGCATTTATCAGAAGGTCATCGGCTGATACAAACCGGCAGAAAAGCCCGGAAGCCTCTTTTCAGAAGCTTCCGGGCTTTTGTTATTCGCGTATGGCGAGGGTTCGGAGATAGGCCTTCTGCTCGTCGGTGACGCGGTAGCTTTCGATGGCCTTGCGGATGGTTTTGTTGTGAGTCCAGGGGTCAAGACGGCGCTGTTCGATGTATGGGATCGCCGCTTCGTACTGCTTGGCGAGCGCTGTGGCAAAGTACCAGGCGATCATCATGTTTACATAATATTCTTCACTTTTAATTATGGAAACCCCTTCGAGATATTCCGGGCGAAAATCCGCATCGAGATAATGCGTCATGAGCATTTCGATGCCAAAGCGCATAGTATAGGTCTTCCCGCTTTGCATCCAGCGGCGGCACTCGTCCGGCAGAACCGGAGGGTGCTTTTTGAACGCCTTCGGGCGCAGCGCATCGCACGTCGCCCAGTTGTCCACATACGGAAGAAAGGCGCCAAGCGCCGCAACAGCCGCGGCATAGTCCTTTTCCTCGTTTAAGATCAGCGCGTGGAGGTTGTTCTCGTCCAGATACCGGTGCGGAAGATCGGTGAGAAAGAGGCCGATGTCCGGCTCCTTACAAAGCTCCTTGGCGAGTGAGCGGCAGTCCGGCATGCGCACGCCGAGAACAGTTTCCGGCGGAAGCGTCGGGACGAGCTTCGCCATAAAGGGCGCGTTTTTCTCATCGCGCAGCGCGAGGAGGCGGGCTCGTACCGCCTGCGGCGCGCCGCTCACCGCGTTACGTTCTCCGTGCGCCAGACCTCACCGGTCTCCACATCCTTCCAGGTGAAAACGCCGTTTTCAAAGAGCATGTAGCTGTGGCGGCTGTTCTCCTTCGGGATGGATACCGAGCCGGGGTTTACATAATAATTTTCATTCTTCCGCTCGAATGCCGGGACATGGGTATGCCCGTAGAGCATAACATCGCCGGGGGCAAGGGCTTTTCCGGCCTCATCGAGATGGTGGCCGTGCGTGAGATACAGGGTGTATCCGTCTGCAAACACGGCGGCAAAATCGGCGAGCACGGGGAAATTCAGTACCATCTGATCCACTTCCCCATCGCAGTTGCCGCGGATACAAAGCGGCGCTTTTTCGAGCGCGTTGAGCATGGCGGCGCACTGCTTTGTGTCGTAATCGCGCGGGAGGGCGTTGCGCGGGCCGTGGTAGAGAATGTCGCCAAGCAGCACGAGCTTTTCGGGCTTCTCCTCAGAAAGGCGGCGCAGCAGCGCTTCCGTATAGTACGCCGAGCCATGCAGGTCGGACGCAATCATGAGTTTCATGTTGAATTTCTCCTTTACATTTCGCCGAAGGCGTCAAAGAGGCTCACCTGCCGGCTCTCCGGCAAATCGCCGAGCGCGCCGAGCTTTCGCAGCATGTCCAGGTGGGCAGTACTCACCTTGGGGCAGGCATCGGAAATATCGTCGATGGAGACGAACTGCGCGCCGCTGTCCTGCGCGCGCTTCAAATCCTCCGCCGCCGAGCCGCCGAGACCGGAGATGGCCACGAACGGCGGGCGCAGGCAGCCGTCCTCGATGAGGAATTTGTAGGAATCGGACTTGTAGATATCGATGGGCGCAAACGTGAAGCCGCGGCGGTAGAATTCGTACACCGCTTCGAGCGTGGTGAGAAGGTCCTCTTCCTTGGCCGTCGCGTTCGGGTTGCGGCGGATGGCGTTGATCTTCGCAAGGCACTTGTCGATGCCCTGCAGCATGCTTTCGGCGTCAAAGCCGTCCTTCTGGCTGCGGCGGTAGAAATACGCGCTGTAGTACGCGAGCGGCTCATGCACCTTGAACCACGCGATGCGAAACGCCATTGTGACATACGCGACCGCATGCGCCTTCGGGAACAGGTACTGGATCTTCCGACAGGACTCGATCCACCACTCCGGCACGCCGAGCTGCTGCATCTCTTCCACGATGCCGTCCGGCCAAGGTTTTCCCTTGTGGATGGCGCCCTTACGCACCGCCTCCATGAATTTAAAGGCGCGCTTCGGCTCCATGCCCATATCGATAAGGTAGAGCATGATGTCGTCTCGGCAGCCGACGCACTTATCGGTTGGCGCAATGCCGTTGACGACGATGTCGTGAATGTTGCCCGCCCACACGTCGGTGCCGTGGGAGAAGCCGGAAAGGCGGACGAGCGTGGCAAACTCGTGCGGCTGCGTATCCACGAGCATCTGGCGCGTGAACGCCGTGCCGAACTCCGGCACGCCGATCGTGCCGGTGTGGCCGACGATCGGGTCGCCGTCCGGAATGCCGAGCGGCTCCGGCGAGGTGAAGATGCGCATGGTCTCCGGGTCGTCAAGCGGGATCTCGCGGGCGTTGACGCCGGTGGCGTCCTCGAGCATGCGGATCATCGTCGGGTCATCGTGGCCGAGCTCGTCAAGCTTCAGGAGGTTTGCCTCCATGCTGTGGTATTCAAAGTGCGTCGTGATAATGCCGCCGGTCGCGTCGTCCGCCGGGTGCTGCACAGGGCAGAAGTCCGTGACGTCCTTGTCCTGCGGGATGATGACGAGGCCGCCGGGGTGCTGGCCGGTCGTGCGCTTTACACCGACACAGCCCGCCGCAAGACGGTTTTCCTCCGCCTTGGAGACGGTGATGCCGCGCTCTTCGAGGTACTTTTTCACATAGCCGTAGGCGGTCTTTTCCGCCAGCGTGCCGATCGTACCGGCACGGAACACGTGGTCGCGGCCGAAGAGCTCTTCGGTGTATTTGTGGGCGTTTGCCTGGTATTCGCCGGAGAAGTTCAGGTCGATATCGGGGACTTTGTCACCGCCGAAGCCGAGGAACGTTTCAAACGGAATATCGAACCCGTCCTTGGCGAGCTTCGCGCCGCACACGGGGCAGGTACGGTCGGGCATATCCGCACCGCAGCCATACTTATCGCCGTTCGGCATGTACACATTTTCAAAGTCCGTAAATTTGCATTTCGGGCAGCGGTAGTGCGGAGGGAGGGAGTTTACCTCCGTGATGCCGGACATGTACGCCACCATCGAGGAGCCGACGCTCCCTCGGCTGCCGACAAGGTAGCCATGCTCGAGCGAGTTCTGCACGAGCTTCTGCGCCGACATGTAAATGACCTCGTAGTGACGGCCGAGAATGGCGTCGAGTTCTTCCTTGATGCGCGTTGTTACGAGCTCCGGCGGGTTTTCGCCGTACAGCTCGTGGGTCTTGTCCCATACCATGCGCTCCAAGTCCTCCGCCGCGTGCGGAATGGACGGCGGAAAGAGATCTTTCGGCAGCAGTTCAAAGCTCTCGACGCTGTCGGCAATGGCGTTCGGCGCGGTGATAACAACGTCGCGGCAGTCCACCTCGCCGAGATACGAAAACTCCTTGAGCATTTCGTCGGTCGTTTTGAAATAGAGCGGCAGGGGCTTGTCCGCATCCGGGAACTTGCGCGACGCCATGAGGATATGGCGGTAAATTTCGTCCTCCGGCTCCAGAAAATGCACGTCGCCGGTTGCAACGACGAGCTTGCCAAGCCGCCGGCCGAGGGCGAGGACGCGGCGGTTGAATTCGCGCAGATCCTCCTCGTCGCGCGCTTTGCCGTCGTTAATGAGAAAGTGGTTGTTGCAAAGCGGCTGAATTTCAAAATAATCGTAGAACGCGGCGAGCCGGTCAAGCTCGGCATCGCTCCGGTTGCGCACAACGGCATCGAAGATCTCGCCCGCCTCGCACGCCGAGCCGACGAGAATGCCCTCGCGGTACTGCATCAAAAGGCTCTTCGGGATGATCGGGCTCTTTTTGAAATGCTCCAAGTGCGATTTGGAGATGAGCTCATAGAGATTCTTAAGGCCGACCTTGTTCTGCACGAGCAGCGTGATGTGGCGCGGACGGCGGGCATCGTTTTTCCGCAGCTCCGCTACGAGTGAACCGGCATCGGAGAGCGTTTTCGCGCCCTTGTCCGCGAGCCGCGGGCGGAGCGTTGTGAAAATACGGGCGCACACGGCGGCATCGTCGCTCGCGCGGTGGTGGTTGAAGTCCGGCAGTCCCAGCGCGTTGGAGATGATATCGAGCTTGAATTTCTTGAGCTGCTTCATCAGCGCCTGCGCGATGGGCAGCGTATCGATGTATACGGGGTCAAAGACAAGACCGCTGCGCTTTGCCGCGGCGGTGATAAAGCCGATATCAAAGGCGGCGTTGTGCGCCACGAGTGGAAGTTCGCCAACGAAGTCCAGAAAAGCCTGCACGGCCTCCGCCTCGCTCGGCGCGCCGTACACGTCCCGGTCGGTGATGCCGGTGAGCTGCACGATCTCCGGCGGGATGGGCATACCGGGGTCGACGAACGTTTGAAAGCTCTTCGTCACGACGCCTCCCTCCACGCGCACCGCGCCGATTTCGGTGATGCGGTGGATGTGGCTGTCGAGTCCCGTCGTTTCAATATCAAAGCCGACAAAGTCGGTATCAAGCGGAAGATCGCTCTCCCCGTGGACGGCGAGAAGATCGTCCACGTCGTTGATGTAATACCCCTCCACGCCGTAGATGACCTTGATGCCGCACTTGGCACCTGCGTGCCAGAATTCGGGGAACGCCTGCGCAACGCCGTGGTCGGTCACAGCAATGGCGCGGTGGCCCCAGCGCGCCGCCGTTTTCACCGCGGCGGTCGGGTCGGTGAGCGCGTCGAGCGTGGAGTAGCGCGTGTGGAGATGAAGCTCCACGCGCTTGTCCCCCTCGGCGGCATCCTGCCGCTGGGGCGCCTGCTCCTTCGCGATGGCCGCGGGGTCAATGGCCATGTCGTTATCGTAGCGGTTGAAGATCACCTCGCCGCGCACCGTGAGCCAATCCCCCACGCGGATCTTGTCGAGAAGCGTCTGGTCGTCGCCCTGACGGATGTACTTGGAAACGTGGATGCTGCCGGTATAGTCGGTCATATCAAAGCTCAGCACCGCAGCGTTCGTTTTCTGTATTTTCCGGCTGTCCATGGCAAAGACCTTGCCCGTCACGCTCACCGTACCGGATTGGAGCGTCAGCTCGGAGATATCGGTTCTATGGTTGTCCTTCGGCAGCTTGCCGAAGAGCACTTCGCCGCTCTCCGCTTTTTTCGGTGCGGGCTTTGCCTCCTTTTTCGGCGGCGCGGCCTTTTTCTCCGCCGGAGCCGCGGCGGGCTTGTTTCCGGTGATCTTCACCTTCGTAAACCCGTATTCCGCCGCGATGCGCCATTCAAGCATCGCAATATCGGAGGGTGTACCGGGCGCGGCAAACGTGACAGCAATGTCCATCGTGCGCTTTTCTCGCGAGACGAGGACGTTCTGCACCTTCGCCAGCTCCAGCCCGCCGCACTTGTCCCGCAGGGAAGCGCAGCAGCCGAACATATCCAGAAATTTTACTTCCTGTGCCATGAATTACTTGTTCTCTCTTTCAATAAGTTCCACGAGCGCGTCTGCGAGCTTGTCCGAGGCGACGCGCGCCACCGGCTCGCCGTGCTTGAAGATGACGCCCTCGCTCTTGCCGCCGGCGATGCCGTAATCGGCGTGGGACGCCTCGCCCGGGCCGTTCACAACGCAGCCCATCACGGCGACCGTAATATTCCACGGCTTATCGCGCAGCCGCGCCTCGACCGCCTTCGCCGTGCCGATGAGATCGTATTCCGTCCGGCCGCACGAGGGGCAGGACACGAACTGCACACCGGAGCGCAGTCCCAACGCGCGCAGAAGCTCCGCGCCCGCGTGCGCCTCTTCCTCGGGCGCATCGGTGAGGGAGATGCGGATCGTGTCGCCGATGCCGTCGAGCAGCAGAGAGCCGATGCCCGCGGCGGATTTCAAAATGCCGCGCTCCTTCGTCCCGGCCTCCGTGACGCCGATGTGCAGCGGATAATCGCACAGCGTCGAGAGCAGACGGTTGGCCTCCACGGTCATGGCAACATCGCTCGCCTTGACGCTGATGCAGATATCCTCAAAGCCGCAGTCCTCAAGAAGCTTCACGTGGCCGAGCGCGCTCTCGCAGAGGGATTTGGCGCAAAGGCCGTATTTTTCGAGCAGTCCCTTTTCCACCGAGCCGGAGTTTACGCCGACGCGGATGGGCACACCGTGCTCGCGGCAGGCATCCGCCACCATGCGCACCCGCTCCGGAGAGCCGATGTTGCCGGGGTTGATGCGGATCTTATCGAAGCCCGCCTCCACCGCTGCGAGGGCAAGCCGGTAATCAAAGTGAATATCCGCCACGAGCGGCAGCTCGGTGCCGCGCCGGATGTCCGGCAGGGCGCGCGCAGCGAGCTGGTTGGGAACGGCAAGGCGCACGATCTGGCAGCCCGCCGCCTCCAGCCGCCGGAGCTGCGCGAGCGTGGCGGGAACATCGTCCGTGTGCGTGTTCGTCATCGACTGCACGGGAATCGGGTTCCCGCCGCCGATGGGTACACCGCGGACATGGATGGTTTTTGTTATCTTTCTGTTCATCGCCGAATGATCCTCACAATATCGTTGTACATCAAAAGCACCATCAGCCCGAGCAGAAGCAGCAGACCGATGTAATGGATATATCCCTCGATGCGCGGGTCGGGCTTTTTACCGGTGATCTTCTCAAAGAGCGCGCTCAAAAGAAGCGTCAGGATATGGCCGCCGTCGAGCGCCGGGAGCGGCAAAAGATTCATCACCGCAAGGTTCACCGCAATGAACGCCACGAGGAACACAACGTTCGCAATACCCTCGGACGTAGACTGCGCGCTCTGCCCGGTTTCGTTAATGATGTCCACCATGCCGACAACGCCCGTCATATCCGACATGGACGCCTGCCCGGTGAAGAGCTGCACCAGTCCCGCGCGCACCATGCGCACAAAGTCCTGGCAGTTATAGAAAGAGTATTTCAGCACATTCCCGACCGTGGGCGTGGCGATCGTGAAGTTGACGCCGTATTTTTTCACGGTCTGCCCGTTCACCTCATAGTCCACGGGCACCATGTGGTAGTTATCCAGTTCGATCCGCTTTCCGTCGCGAATGATGACGAGATCGAGATCCCCGTCCTCGTCGGCGGAGGCGTATTGGATGAAGTTGCCGGTAAAGAAGATCCGCTCGCCGTTCACGCGGCGGATCTCATCCCCGGCTTGCAGCGTGCCCTCATAGGGGCAGCCGTCGGCAAAGCCGGCGATCACGGGACTGTTAAAGCCGCCCGCTCCGGCGTAGAGAATGATCACGAGCACAAGACCGAGGAGAAAGTTCATTCCCGCGCCCGCAACGAGAATGAGAAGCCGGTGCCAGACGCTCTGGTTATTGAACGCTCTCGGATCGTCCGAGACTTCCTCCTCCCCTTCCATGGCGCAGAAGCCGCCAATGGGGAAGGCGCGGAGGGAGTAGACCGTCTCGCCCTTCTGCTTATGCAGAAGCTGCGGGCCCATGCCCATGGAAAACTCCGTCACCTTCACGCCGCACGCCTTCGCCACGAGGAAGTGACCCAGCTCGTGGACAAATATCAGAATGCCAAATGCGAGGATTGCAAGAACAATGTACATACTCAGCCGATCTCCCTGCGGACAAGCTCACGAGCTTCCGCATCCGATGCCAGAATTTCCTCGAGCGTGGGCTGCGCGATAAACTCCGCGCGCTCCACCGCTGAAGCCACCAGACGGTAGATATCATTATACCCGATCCGGTGTCCCAAAAACGCCCCTACCGCGATCTCGTTGGCCGCCGACATGACGCACGGCGCTGTGCCGCGCGCCCGCGCGCACTCCATGGCCAGACGGAGGCACGGCAGCTTCTCCAAATCGGGATCTTCAAAGTGCATGGAGCCGAGCGCGGCAAAATCCATCGCTTTCGCCGCCGACTCGCGCCGTTCGGGGTATGTGAGCGCGTACTGGATGGGAAGCCCCATATCCGGCACGCCGAGCTGCGCGATGACCGTACCGTCGAGCAGCTCCACCATGGAGTGGATGGCGCTCTCGGGGTGGATGATGACTTTGATCTGCTCGGGCGTCACGGCAAAGAGGTGCATGGCCTCGATGAATTCGAGGCCCTTGTTCATCATCGTGGCGCTGTCGATGCTGATTTTCGCGCCCATGCTCCAGTTTGGATGGCGCACGGCGCGCTCGGGTGTGACGTCCTTTGTCTGCTCTCTCGTCCAACCGCGGAACGGCCCGCCGGAGCCGGTGAGCAGAATGCGCCGGAGCTCGCTCTTATCGCGCCCCGCCATGGACTGGAAGATCGCCGAATGCTCGGAATCCACCGGGAGGATCTCCGCGCCGCAGCGCGCGGCCTCCGCCATGACGATCTCGCCCGCGCATACGAGCGTTTCCTTGTTCGCGAGCGCGATGCGCCGCTTCTGATGGATGGCGGTGAGCGTCGGGCGAAGACCGACGCTTCCGGAAATGCCGGTCACAACGCAGTCCGCCCCCTCAACGGTGGCGGCGGCGATGAGGGATTCCTCCCCCTCGCCGATCTCGATATCCATGTCCGAAAGGCGCTCCCGGAGTTCCTTCGCCGCGGCGGCATCCATCACGGAGATATACTTCGGGTGGAACTGCCGCGCCTGTTCTTCGAGCCGGTCCACATCCCGCCGCGCCGCCAGCGCAAGCACGGGAATGCCAAGACGGCCGGCTGCTTGAGCAGTCTGCCGTCCGATGGAGCCGGTGGAGCCTAAAATGGAAATTGCTTTAACCATACATATCCGTCCTTATGCCGAAATCGCGGGCAGGAGCAGCATCCACAGCTCCGTGAGCGGCGCGAGATAGTACATACTGTCAAACCGGTCAAGCATGCCGCCGTGGCCGGGGAGGATGTTGCCGTAATCCTTGATGCCGTACTGGCGCTTGAACGCCGAGAACGTCAGATCGCCGAGCTGCGCCACAACGCTGCCGATAAGGCCAAACGCCGTGAGCGAGACGAGATTTGCGCTCATACCGCACGCGCGGACAACGACGCCATACAATAGCGCCATGAGTGCACCGCACACCGCGCCGCCGATGCCGCCGGCGACGGTCTTGTGCGGGGAGATGGCCGGAGCGAGCTGTTTTTTGCCGAACGCCCGGCCGCAGAAATAGGCGCCCGCGTCGCTCCCGAAGGCGACGACGAACGGCAGAAACGCGCGCACCCGTCCAACAAGCCCGTCGTGCGTGATGCGCACGAGCGTGGAGTTACCCTTCAGCAGCTCGGGGATGGAGATCGTCGTTTCAAACTGCGCAATGCGAAGGAGCGTGGAGAGCATCATCGGCAGCACGCCGCCCGCGAGCATTGAGATGGCGACCATCTCCATGCTGATTTTGCGCGGCGTGGAAAAGCACGCCATCATCTCGCACGAGAGCACAAAGAAGAGGAACAAAAGAATGATCGCCGCCATGCGCAGATCGAGTCCGCCGAAAATGGCAATTGCCACGGCAGAGAGGATGGAGGAAACGTACAGACGTTTCGGCGCCTGACCGATGGCGCAGCGCATGAGTTCAAACGCCACAAAGCCGCAAATGATGGCAATGATGACGCCGAAGAGCCATATGGGCGCAAAGAATACGCCCCCAATGAGAATGGGGATACCCACAACCGCGGTCAATACTCTTTTTTTCACTCTTTTACTCCCCCGAACCGCCGGTCGCGGTGCCTATATGCCGCGATAGCGCTGTCAATGTCCTTTTCCGTAAAGTCCGGCCAGAGCACATCGGTGAAGTAAAGCTCCGAGTACGCGCTCTCCCACAAAAGGAAATTCGATACACGATATTCCCCGCCCGTGCGGATTATGAGATCGGGATCGGGGATACCGGCGGTATCGAGACAGGCGGTCAACGTTTCTTCCGTGACCGGCTCGCCAGGGTGCTCCGCCATGAAGCGGTTTACGGCGCGGACGATCTCGTCGCGGCCGCCATAGTTCAGGCATACGTCCGCCTCAAAGCAGCCGGGCAGGCGCGCGGCGATCGCATCCGTTTTTTCGATGAGTCCCTGGATCGTGGGCGAAAGGGCGCTCGTGTCGCCGATGATCCGCAGCCGGATGCGGTCCTTTTCCATTTTTTCAATGGATTCATGCAGATACTTTTCCAGAAGCCCCATGATCGCGCCGATCTCGTCGGCCGAGCGCTTCCAGTTTTCCGTGGAAAAGGCATAAACCGTCAAATGCTCCATGCCGAGGTCTTTGCAGTAGGTAGCAATGCGCCGGAACGTCTCCGCGCCGACGGCGTGTCCCGCCTTGCGCGGGAGCCCCTGCCGCTTTGCCCAGCGGCCGTTGCCATCCATGATAATGGCGATATGGCGGGGGATGGTATTCTCCGCCCCCGCCGTACCGGTTTTATTCGTTTCGCCCGCCATCAGATTTCGAAGAGTTCCTTTTCCTTGGCGGCGGTGAGCTTATCGACTTCCTTGGTATAGTCGTCGGTCAGCTTCTGCATGTCCTTTTCGAGATCCTTCAGATCGTCCTCGGTGATCTCGCCCTTTTTCTGTTCCTTCTTGAACTTATCCATCGCGTCGCGGCGGATGTTGCGCACGGCGACCTTGGCTTCCTCGCCGTACTTGCGCACCTGCTTGGCAAGCTCCTTGCGGCGCTCCTCGGTGAGTTGCGGGAACACGAGGCGGATGACGCGCCCGTCGTTCTGCGGGTTGATGCCGAGCTCGGAGGTGAGGATCGCCTTCTCAATGAGCTTGAGCGTGCTGTTGTCCCACGGCTGGATGAGCAGCGTGCGGGGATCGGGGCTGGAAATGGATGCGATCTGGCGGATGGGGGTGGGAGAGCCGTAGTAGTCGACCTCGATCTGATCGAGCACGGCGGCGTTGGCGCGGCCGGCGCGGACGGTGTCGAACTGGGTGGAGAGAACCTCTGCCGTTTTGATCATGCGGTTTTTGAATTCTTTGATTTCTGCCATCTTATATATCCTCCCGGTGTTATTTTTTCCGTTTTTCTTCTTAATGAACCAGCGTGCCGACGGCTTCGCCGCGGGCGGCGCGCAGGATGTTTTCCGGTTCGCGCAGCGCGAACACCTTGATGGGGATGCGGTTGTCCATGGCGATGCACGTCGCCGTGCTGTCCATGACCGCGAGACGCTTTTCGAGTACTTCTTCGTACGTGAGAGAGTCGTAGCGCACGGCGGCAGGGTCCTTCTTCGGGTCGGCGCTGTATACGCCGTCGACGTTCTTCGCGAGCAGCACCGCATCCGCGCCGATGAGCGCCGCGCGCAGCACCGCGCCCGTGTCAGTCGTGAAGAACGGGCTGCCGACGCCGCCGCCGAACACGACGACCTTGCCGGAGCGGAGATATTCGTCTGCCTTCTCCACCGAGAACGGCTCGCCGATGTGCTGGATCTCCATGGCGGTGAGCACCTTGGCCTCCACGCCCTGCTGCTGCAAAACGTCCTGCAGCGCCAAGCAGTTCATGACCGTGGCGAGCATGCCCATATAGTCTGCTCTCCAGCGGTCCATGCGCCCTTCGCCGTTTTTCACGCCGCGCCAGAAATTGCCGCCGCCGACAACGATGCCGACCTCCACGCCCTGTCGGGCGCACTTGGCAACAACGCCGCAGACCTCGGCCATGACTTTAAAGTCCAGCCCCGTTCCGGCGTCGCCGGAGAGCGCCTCGCCGGAGAGCTTGAGCAGCACACGCTTGTATGCGATCTTCTTTTCGTCCATGGGTTTCTCCTCCCTTTTCGCGGATCAGCGATATTTTTTGAGAAGCTCTTCCACATCCGAAAGGAAGTGTTTGAGCATTTTGTTTGGTTTGCCGCGGCTTGCGCGGATGAGCGAGAGCAGCGATTCCCCGGCGGCAAGGAGCTTCTGGTAAAGCCCGCTCGCCTCCGCGCCGGAGGCGGTCTGTGCTTTCTGCACCGGCACGCCCTTCGGGCAGGCGAGGAATTTTTCCCCGGCAAGATCGAACACCGTGCCGCTGTAGGGCGCGAATGCCTTATAGCCGTGCTCGGTCTCGAGATAGCTTGCAAACGCGTCCGTCACGGCGTCCTCGCCGTGGTTTACGAACACGAGCTTCGGCTTCTTCTCAAAGCCCGCGAGCCATGCGGTAAGCCCGTCGCGGTCGGCGTGGCCGCTCTTGCCGGGCAGGAAGCCGACTTCGCAGTTGACCTCGATATCCTCGCCGAAGAGCTTCACGTGCTTCTCGCCATCGTAGAGCTTGCGGCCAAGCGTCCCCTCCGCCTGATAACCGACGAAGAGCACCGTGCTCTCCTTGCGCCAGAGATTGTGCTTGAGATGGTGGCGGATGCGTCCCGCCTCGCACATGCCGCTCGCCGAGAGGATGACCTTCGGCTCCGGGTTTTCGTTGATGGCCTTGGAATCCTCGCTCGAGACGGAAATGCGGATGCCGTCCGACCAGATGGGGTTGATCCCCGCGTCCACGAGAGCGCGCGTCTCCTCGTCGAAGCATTCGTGCCCGCATTGGAGATAGATCGCCGTCGCCTCGTTGGCCATGGGGCTGTCTACATAGACAGGGAAGCCGTCGTGGCCGGTGACGAGCTTTTTCTCCTTGATCTCGCGGATGTAATAAAGCATCTCCTGCGTGCGCCCGACGGCGAACGACGGGATGACGAGATTGCCGCCGCGGTCAAGTGTGCGCTGGATATAGTCCGCGAGCAGGTTGACCGGCGGGATGTGGCGGTCGTGCAGGCGGTCGCCGTAGGTCGACTCGATCATGACATAGTCCGCCTCCGCGACCGTTTCCGGCACGTTGCGGATGATGGGCTGGTTGAGATTGCCGATATCGCCGCTGAACACCATTTTGCGCTCCACGCCGTTTTCGGTCATGAAAACCTCGATGCAGGCGCTGCCGAGCAGATGGCACACATCGCTGAACCGGACGGTGAAGTGCTCGCCGACCTGCACCAGTTCGTGATAGCTCACCGGGCGCAGGTGCGCGATGGCGGCCTCGGCGTCGTCGAGCGTGTAGACCGGCTCATACTCCGGCCCGCCGCTCCGGCGGCTCTTGCGGTTGCGCCACTCGGCCTCGCTTTCCTGGATATGTGCGCAGTCGCGCAGCATGATCCGGCAGAGATCGCAGGTCTCGCGCGTGGCGTAAATCGGGCCGTCAAACCCGTTTTTGAAGAGAAGCGGCAGATTACCGGAATGGTCGATGTGCGCGTGGGTCAAAAGGACAAAGTCGATCTCCCCCGCTGCCACCGGCAGCTTCTGGTTTTCAAAGATGTCTTTTCCCTGCTCCATGCCGCAGTCCACAAGACCGCGGTTATTTCCGCACTCGATGAGCGTGCAGCTGCCCGTGACCTCGTGGGTCGCGCCCAAAAAGGTAACTTTCATAGTGAACTCCTGTGTCGCGGCGCTTTCTTCACCGCTCGGTGAAGAGAAGGCTCCTATTTTCACGGAGAACATTATACACGTTCCCCGCCCGCCGCGCAAGACTTAATGCGTTTCGCCCTCGCCGCATTGCTTTTTGTAGTCCTCGCCCCAGGCGAGCATGGCGTCCAGAATGGGCTTGAGACTGAGCCCGAGCGGCGTGAGAGAATACTCCACTTTCGGCGGCACCTCGGCATAGACCTCGCGGTGGACAAGCCCGCTCTCCTCCATAGCGCGCAGCTGCGCCGTCAGCACCTTCTGCGAAACGCCGCCGAGCGACTTTTTCAGCTCGCCGAACCGCTTCGTCCCGGGCAGGAGATCGCGCAGTATCAGCACCTTCCACTTATCGCCGATCAGCGTCAGCGTTGTCTCCACCGGGCAGGCCGGGAGTTCCGTTTTCAGGGTGTTTTCCATGAGAACCTCCAATGGTTTCTTTTTGGCACTTTGTTTCGTATTTTACACCATTTGCGCGCCGATTGCAATTTTCTTCTATTTCTTGACAGACGCCGCCCCCCGCTATACCATGGCGGTAGTGATAAGCCTACAGGTTTTCTCGGTAAAAGGAGTGTTACTGTGAAAACATCATTTAGTGTCAGAGGCAGTCCCGAGGAGGGAAAAAGGGCGCAGCAAAGCAAACGTCCCAAGGGACGCCGACATAACGC
>CAVEQS010000023.1:0-43371 GCA_963618015.1 bacterium
CCTCATGGCTCCGCAAATCTTTCTCAATTTTCTATTGACTTTTTATTTGCAGACTGAAAAAATATTATTTTAAGTCCTTCGGACCAAAATACGAATGGATATTATGCGTTGCAAAGGGAAATGGCCGTGATGGCCTGATAGTCCATGCCGCCGTATTGGGCGTCTACGATATCTACGTTGACTTTAAATACGCGCCCCATGATCTCCTGTGTAATGACCTCCGAGGGCGTACCAAAATCTGCCGTGCCCTCCCGCGAAAGGACGAGCGCCCGATCGGAAATGCGCAGCGCGTGACCGGGGTAATGCGTGTTGAAAATGCAGCACAGTCCCTCTTCCTTGGAAAGGCGGCGGATCGTCTCGAGAATGATGAGCTGGTTGCGAAAGTCCAGATTGGATTCCGGCTCGTCCAGCACGAGAAGCTTCGGTTCAGCGCACAGCGCGCGGGCGATCAGCACCATTTGCAGCTCGCCGCCGCTGATCTGGTTGCAGAGCCTGCGGCGCATATGCGCAATGCCAAGCTCCTCCATGGCGCGCTCGCACCGTTCCCGGTCCGCCTTTGCCGGTGTTCCGAAAACACCGATGCGGCTGCTGCGCCCCAGCTGGATCATTTCCTCCACGGTAAAGGCGAAGGGGAAGGATTTCGCCTGCGGAACATACGCCATTTCCTTCCAGAGCCGTCCCGGCGTCATATCTCGGATATTTTCGCCGTCCAGAAAGCTTCCGCCGGAGGTCCACGGCAGCATTCCCATCATGCTGCGCAGCAGCGTTGTCTTGCCGACTCCGTTCGGCCCCAGAACGGCCAGGACCTGACGGCTCTCCACATGAAACGAAATATTTCTCAGCACGGGAACGGTTTTCTTATAGCCAAAACAGCCGTTTTTCACTGCAAATGTCATCGCCAGCTCCCTCCCGTCTTTTTCAAAAGCGCAATGAAAATAGGCGCGCCGATGACCGCCGTGAGAATGGAGATTGGGATCTCCGACTCCGATGCGCTGCGGGCCACGGTGTCGAGCAGGAGCATGAATGCCGCGCCGATGCTCGCGCTGGCGGGGATCACGCGCCGGTTGTCGCTGCCGAAGAGCATCCGGCAGGCGTGCGGAACAACGAGCCCGACCCAGCCGACCTGCCCGCACATGGACACGCACGAGGCGATCACCGCCGTAGCCGCAACGATGATCAGTGCGCGGATCTTTTGGAGATCCACGCCAAGAGAGCGCGCCTCGTCGTCCGAGAGCGTCAGAACGTTGCACTTCCAGCGCAGCAAAATCAGCACGAGCGTACCGATGAGAATAACCGGCATGCCCAGCCGCAGTCCCTTCCACGTCGCACCGTTCAGACTGCCGAGCAGCCAGTAGGTGATCTCCGGCAGCTTATCCTCGGAATCGGCCGTATATTTGATCAGGCTCACAAACGCCTGAAAGAGCGAATTTACCACCATGCCCGCCAGCACGAGCATAATAACGGAGGTATCCCGGCGGTTTTTTCCGGCTTTGTAGGTGATCAGCATGGCGATAACGCCGAACGCCATTGCCGTAAGCTGTACGGCTATAAGCCCGCCGTCGAGCATCAGCGCCAGCGCCGCACCGAAGCAGGCGCCCGAGGCCACGCCCAGCGTATCCGGGGACACCAGCGGGTTGGAGAGCAGCGCCTGCATCCCGGCCCCGGCCACAGACAGCCCGCCGCCCACCAGCAGGCCAAGCAGCACTCTCGGCAGACGGACGCCGATAATAATGCGTTCCTGCGGATCGACCGACGCCGCCGCTACGTACCCGCGTTTCACCACGCGGAACAGGATCTCCAGCGCATCACCGAGATGTACGGCGTATCGTCCGACGGACAGGCTGACCGCCGCCGCGGCGAGCGGGACAAGAATAAGCAGAGCCACAAACGGCGTGGCACGAAGTTTGCGGAGCAAGAGATTCATCGTTCCTTTCAGTTAGCAATGTCTAACTCAGAGGATAGCATAAGGCTACGCGCCTGTCTGTTGCCGGAGCCACAGTCGTTTTATTGCTTCCGGCGCCTTTTTCTGCCGTCCGTTTCTCCGGGAAAGCACAAGGCAAAAAAAGCAGAGGCGAACCGCATTCTGCGGTTTTGCCTCTGCTTTCTTGTCTATTGAGCTGGTCACAGCATGGTCTCGTCGTACATTGCTCTCGCGCCGCCGATGAATTTGGGGCGCGTGCGCGCCGCGACGACCATCGCCGCGCCGATCGTATGGTTTTCGAGCCGCACCGGCACGGCGACCTTTTTGAGGTGCATGCCGATGAGCGTAAGGCCGATGTCGAGCCCGGCGTCCGCCTTGATCTCCTCGAGCGCAACGGGATCCTCGAGCGCGGCATACACCTGCGTGGCAAGCGAGCCGCCCGCCTTCGGCTGCGGTACAACGTTGACGATCTCCGCGCCCGGCACCGCCGCGCGCTCGGTGATGATGGCGCGGTTCAAGTGCTCGCAGCACTGCACCGCGAGGAAAATACCGCGGCTGCGCGTCACATCCAGAAGTGCCCGGGCGATCTCCCCCGCCGTCTCCATGCTGGAGTTTGTGCCGATCTTCGAGCCCACGACCTCGCTCGTGGAGCAGCCGACCACGAGAATGCTCCCGCGCTTCAGCCCGGCCTTCTCGCAGGTCTCGGCAGCGGCCGCCGCCGTCTGTTCGTATACCGTCATGGTTTTTCCTCCCTTTACGCCCGTTTGATGAGCCGGCTTTTTTCCAGCGCCTTCACGAGCAGCACGCCGAGAATGAGCCCCGCCGCACCCTGCACGCCGTTTGCCGGAACGTTCACCGCCGACGGCGCGAAGCCGTACAGGCAGCCTTCAAAGAGATAATAGCCGAGAACCATCCACACCTCCGCCGCCGCGCCGCTCAAAATGCGCGCCGCGAGGCTGCCGGTTTTGCCGTCGAGCGCCTTAAAGCCGTAAAACGCAATGAGCGCCATGAGCCCCTTGATGGCGAACGTGGCGGGTGCGTAGGCTGCGTACCCGGAAAAGAGATCCGCGAGCCCGGAGCCGAGCCCCGCAGCCGCAAAGCCGTAGCCGGGCGCGAGCATCCATCCGGCAGCAAGCACCACGCAGTCGCCGAGATTGAGATATCCGTCCATCGGCGAGGGGATCTTGATCACCATCGTCGCCACACAGGTGAGCGCGGCAAAAAGCGCCGCCGTTACGATCTGTTTTGTTTTCCCGTTCAAAGGAATCGACCTCCCTTTTGCTTTATCCGTAATGTAGTGTAAAAGCAAATCTGGTCACATGCAATTACCAATTGGCGATAATTTTATATAACCAGATCGAGAGGCGAAAATATTGAATTTCAGCGGACGAGTGCCGCAGCAAAGTCGTTCACGTTCGTCCCGGTCGGACCGGTGATGACGAGATCGCCGGTGTCGCGCAGCGCGTGGTAGGCGTCGTTATTTTCGAGAACCTCCGCCACGGTCTTCCCCGCCGCGGCAAGGCGTTTTACCGTGCCGCCGTCCACGAGACCGCCCGCGGCATCCGTCGGGCCGTCCGTGCCGTCGGAGCCGACGGAGAATACAACAACATTGTCCAGTCCCGCGATCTCCGCCGCCGCGGCGAGAGCAAGCTCCTGATTGCGCCCCCCCTTGCCGTTTCCGGTGAGCCGGACGACCGTTTCGCCGCCGAGGATGAACGCCCGCGGCGTACTCGCCGCAGCGTTTTCCCGCGCCAGCGCGCCGAGGCGCGCGCCGGCCTCGCGGGCGACACCCTGCTCGCAGTCGGTGAGGATTTCCGGCGCGTAGCCTCGCTCGCGGCAGGCTTCCGCCGCCGCGGTGCACAGCTCGCGGACGCTGCCGGTGATGCGCACCGTGACGTTGTCCGCCGTTTTCGGCGTTTCGTGCGTCAGGAGTTCCTGCGCACGGCCGCTCAGCTGGAGAGCGTACTTTTCCGCAACGGCGAGCGCGTCCGCGCACGTGGACGAATCCGGCGATACCGGCCCGGAGGCGATCATGTCCACCGGGTCGCCGACGATGTCGCTCAAAATCACCGCGAACACACGCGCCGGGGCGCAATGCCGCGCGAACCGGCCGCCCTTTACCGCCGAGAGTCGCTTGCGGATCTTGTTGATTTCCAAAATATCCGCGCCGCAGGCTAAAAGCTGGGCGGTAATGTCCTGCAATTCCTCGCCCGGCACGAGCGGACTTTCAAAAAGCGCGCTGCCGCCGCCGGAGAGAAGGAAAAGCACAGTATCCTCTGCCGTGAGACTTTCGGTGAGTGCCAGCGCCTCGCGCGTAGCCGAAAACGAGTTTTCGTCCGGCACGGGGTGCCCCGCCTCCCGGCAGACGATGCCGGGGATGGGGCTTTGCACATGGCCGTATTTCGTGATGACGATGCCGGTCTCGATCCTATCGCCGAGCGCCGTCTTTGCCGCCGACGCCATGCGCCACGCCGCTTTTCCGGCGGCGACAAGGAGCACGCGTCCCGGAAAGCTCTGCCCGGCGAGCGCGCGCCGGACGGCTTCGTCCGGCAGCACGGCTTCCATGGCGCGGGTATAGATATATTTTGCGTCCTCGCGCAGCAGATTGACGATTTCCATGGCATACATCCCTCTCGATGCTCTTTCAGTAAAACGAGTATAGCGCCGTTTATATTGTAAATGTTATAAATTTATGTTATAATTTTTTTGACTTTTACAAAAGGACGGTTTCGCACCATGGATCTTTCCCCGCAGGACGCCCTGAATATCGTAACGGAAATGAAGCGGACGATCGGCCACGACGTCAACATCATAGAGAGCAGCGGCGTGATCCTCGCGAGCACGAACAAAGCGCGCATCGGCACCGTGCACGAAGGGGCACGGCGGCTTATGGAAAACGGCCTCGACTCGCTCACGGTATGGGAGGACGATCCCGCACATGGGATGCAGCGCGGCATCAATCTCCCTGTCGTGCTCAACGGGCGCGTTGAGGGCGTGATCGGCATAACGGGCGACCCGGCGGAGATCTCGGTGTTCGGCGCGGTCATCCAGCGGCTGATGGAGATCATGCTGGAAAGTCTCCGGCAGCGGCGGCGCCTCGCGCAGATGGACGGCGCGCGCGACGCCTTTCTCGAAGCGCTCTTTTTCGAGGACAGCGTCCCCGCCGCGGAGCTCTCCGAGCAGGGGCAGCGGCTCGGCTTTCCCATGGGCAGCGCCTGCACCGCCGTGCTGCTGCGCCCCGCCGCCGAGGCCGGGGCGGAATCGCTCGCCGGTCTCGGCGGGCAGAAGCTGCTTGCGCACATCCGCCGGATACCTCTGCCCGGACGGGGCGGCCACTGCGCCATTCTCCGCGGGGAACTTGTTCTGCTGCTCTGCGGCGTTGGGCGCGATGAGATCTATATGTTTGCCCGGACGCTCTGCGCCGAGGCGGAGAGCTGCTGCGGCGCGGCAATGGCCGGAGGCATCGGCAGCACGGCCGAGGGCATTCTCCCGGCGCGGCGCAGCTTTCGCGAAGCGCGTGCAGCGGCGCGCGCAGCGTGCGCCTCCGGCACCGGCGGGCGGGTATTTTTTTATGATCAGGCGTCGCTGGAATATCTTGCCGAGAGCATTCCCGGCGCGCTGCTGCGCGATCTGGAGGAGACGACATTCGCCGGATGCACGGCGGAGGAGGCGCACGGCTTTAAGGCGCTGCTGCGCGTTTATTTTGCGCAGGACGGCGATTTGCGCCGCTGCGCCGAGACGCTTTATCTCCACCGGAACACCGTGCAGTACCGGCTCGACCGCATCCGCGACAAGACCGGGTACGACTTCCGGAAGCCGCGCGACGCCTTTCTTCTCTATCTTGCTTCGCTCGACGGCGGAAATGAGCGTTGACAAAAGTCCCCTCGGGGCATAAAGTGGATTTGTATGGAAAAACACACAAGGAGGACACACATTTGAAGCTCAACGCCAGAAAAGACGTGCCGGTCAATGAGACATGGGATCTCTCGCTGATCTTTGCCACGGAAGCCGATTTTGAAGCAGCGGTCGAGAAGATGAAAACGCTTGCCGACACACTGGAAAAAACGTACAAAAATGCGCTCACGACGCCGGAGCGCATCGCCGAATGCCTTGCGCTCTATGAGGAGATGGAGATTTTGCTCTATCAGACGACGAGCTACACGAGCCTCGCCGTTTCCGTAGACTATACCGACACCGAGGCGCAGAAGAAGGACGCGAAAATGTCCGCGCTCGCCGCCGAGGTGGAGAGCCGTCTCTCCTTCATCGAAAGCGAGATCGCCGACGCGCCGGAAGAGCTCATCCGCGCCGCCATGGACAAGACCGAACGCGCGAAGCACTATCTTTCGGAGATCCTCCGCGAGAAGCCGCACCGTCTCAGCGCCGAGACCGAAAAGGTGCTCGCCGCGCTCCGCCCGGTGTTCGGCGCGCCCTATGACATTTACCACATGACGAAGCTCGCCGACATGAAGTTTGACTCCTTCACCGTAAACGGCAAGGAATACCCGCTCGGCTACTCGCTCTTCGAGGACGAGTACGAATACGAGGCCGACACGGACGTGCGCCGTGCGGCGTTCCGCGCGTTCTCCGATAAGCTGCGGCAGTACGAGAACACGACCGCCGCCACCTACAACACCTATCTCACGCAGCAGCGCATCATGGCCCATCAGCGCGGCTTTGCCGACATGTTTGAAGCCGATCTCTTCACCGACCACGTCACGCGCGAGATGTACGACCGGCAGATCGACCTCATCACCGAAAAGCTCTCGCCCGCGATGCGCAAATACGCCCGCCTTGTCGGGAAGATGAACAAGCTCGACCGCGTGACCTTCGCCGATCTCAAGCTGCCGCTCGATGCGGAGTTTGACCCGCGCGTCACGATCGAGGAGTCCCGCGAGTATGTCCGCAGCGCGCTCTCCGTCCTCGGACAGGACTACGCCGACATGGTAGATGAAGCCTATGATAAGCGCTGGATCGACTTTGCGCGCAACGTTGGCAAGGAAACGGGCGGCTTCTGCTCCTCGCCCTACGGCTGCAACTCGTATATCCTGCTCAGCTGGAACAACCGCATGGCAGACGTGTTCACGATCGCGCACGAGCTCGGCCACGCCGGGCACTTCCGGCTGTGCAACGGCGCGCAGTCGCTCTTCGACACGAACGTCTCCGGTTATCTCATCGAGGCGCCCTCCACGATGAACGAGCTGCTGCTCGCGCAGGATCTTCTGCGCAAGAATACCGACAAGCGCTTCCGCCGCTGGGTGCTCTCCTCGCTCATCGGCCATACGTACTACCACAACTTCGTCACGCATCTGCGCGAGGCATGGTACCAGCGCGAGGCGATGAACATCATCGAGCAGGGCGGCGCGGTGAACGCCGAAACGCTCTCCGGCATTTTCCGCAAGAATCTCGAAACGTTCTGGGGCGACGCCGTAGAGCAGACCGAGGGCTGCGAGCTCACGTGGATGCGTCAGCCGCATTACTACATGGGGCTCTACTCCTACACCTACAGTGCCGGTCTCACGCTCGCTACGCAGGCAGCGCTCAACATTGCCGCCGAGGGCGAGAACGCCGTGGCCCGCTGGCGCGCGATGCTCGAAGCGGGCAGCACACGCGGCCCGCTCGGTCTTGCTAAAATCGCAGGCATCGATCTCTCCACGCCGGATGCGCTCGAGCACACGATCGCCTACATTTCCGATATCATCGACGAGATCGCCGTGCTGACCGAGGAGATCGACGGCATCACGCTGGATTGAAATTTTTTTCAAAAGGGGTATTGACTTTATCGCCTTTTGGTGCTAAAGTGTGCCCATAAAACCGAAGAGCAAGATAAGTAGCCCGCCAATGAGACGTCTTTCAGAGAGCCGCCGATGGTGTGAATGCGGTAAGAGGTTTCCGCGGGTGAATGGCCTTGCGAGGGCAAACAGAAAGGGATATTTCCCGAGTATGGGCGACGGAGTTGGCTGTCCGTTATCATAAGGCCGGCGCATGATACGTGCGTTTAAGTGGGCGTGAAAGCGTCAAGCCGGGTGGTACCGCAGGAGTTTATCCAAGCTCTTGTCCCTGCATTTGCAGAGACAAGAGCTTTTTCTTTTTCCTGTCTCTGCTCCAGAAAAGAAAACCGACAGAAAAGGAGCAAAACATCATGGAAACCAAAAACATTCCCTACAAGATCTATCTCGACGAAGCCGATATGCCGCAGGCATGGTACAATCTCCGCGCGGACATGAAGAATAAGCCCGCGCCCCTGCTCAACCCCGGCACCGGCAAGCCCATGACCGCCGCGGAGCTCGGCGGTGTATTCTGCGATGAGCTCGTGCAGCAGGAGCTCGATAACGACACCGCCTTCATTCCCATCCCGGAGGAGATCCGCGGCTTTTACAAAATGTACCGTCCCTCGCCGCTCGTGCGCGCCTACTGTCTCGAAAAGGCGCTCAACACACCCGCGAAAATTTACTACAAGTTTGAGGGCAACAACACCTCCGGCAGCCACAAGCTCAACAGCGCCATCGCGCAGGCGTACTACGCGAAAAAGCAGGGTCTCAAAGGCGTGACGACCGAGACCGGCGCCGGCCAGTGGGGCACCGCGCTCTCGATGGCGTGCGCGTATCTGGGGCTGGACTGCAAGGTGTTCATGGTGAAGATCAGCTATGAGCAGAAGCCGTTCCGCCGCGAGGTCATGCGCACCTACGGCGCGAGCGTGACGCCGTCTCCCTCGATGGAGACCGAGGTCGGCCGCCGCATTCTTGCCGAACACCCCGGCACGACCGGCTCGCTCGGCTGCGCGATCAGCGAGGCCGTTGAGGTCGCGACGACGAACCCCGGCTACCGCTATGTGCTCGGCAGCGTTCTCAACCAGGTGCTGCTGCACCAGAGCGTCATCGGTCTTGAGACCAAGACCGCGCTCGACAAATACGGCGTGAAGCCCGATATCATCATCGGCTGCGCCGGCGGCGGCAGCAATCTCGGCGGACTGATCGCCCCGTTCATGGGCGAGAAGCTGCGCGGCGAGGCCGACTACCGCTTCATCGCCGTTGAGCCCGCCTCCTGCCCGAGCTTTACGCGCGGCGTTTACGCCTACGACTTCTGCGACACCGGCAAGATCTGCCCGCTCGCAAAGATGTACACGCTCGGCAGCGGCTTCATCCCCTCCCCCAACCATGCAGGCGGTCTGCGCTTCCACGGCATGAGCAGCGTGCTGAGCCAGCTCTACCACGACGGGTATATGGAAGCGCGCGCCGTGGAGCAGACGAGCGTGTTCGAGGCCGCGGAGCAGTTTGCCCGCATCGAGGGCATCCTCCCCGCGCCGGAGAGCAGCCACGCCATCCGCGCAGCGATCGATGAAGCCATCCGCTGCCGCGAGACCGGCGAGGAGAAAACGATCCTCTTCGGTCTGACCGGCACAGGCTACTTTGACATGACCGCCTATCAGGCGTTCAACGACGGCAAGATGACCGACTACATCCCCACCGACGAGGAGCTTGCCCAGAGCATCGCCACGCTCCCGAAGGTGCCGGGCATGGAATGAGTATGTAACTATAAAAGTATCCGCGGGCAGCCCCACAAACGGAGCTGCCCGCCTTTTTGTAAAAAAACAGACGCCTTTTGCTTTCGCAAAAGGCGTCTGTTTTTGGCGGAGAAGCCGGGATTTGAACCCGGGCTCGGCTCATCACCGACTACTCCCTTAGCAGGGGAGCCCCTTCGGCCACTTGGGTACTTCTCCAAACCGCTCGAGTATCATATCACAGGGTATGCGGCCTTGTCAATGCAAAAAATCAGTTCAACACCGATTTTACAGCGGAAAGTACGTCCGCGGCGACCTCTTCGGGCGTGCGGGCGGCGTTCACGATGCAGATCTTATCCCGGTGCTCCAGCCGCCGGAAGATTTCGTAGTACCGCCGGCGCACGGCGAGCAGGGAGTTTTCGTTCTCGTAGATCTCGCGGTACGACCGCCCCTGCTCCATGCGGCGCAGGCACTCCTCGTCGTCAAGATCGAGAAAAACGCAGAGGTCGGGCTTTCGGATCTCCGGGCAGTCGATGTTGATATGAAAGACCCATTCCGGGTCGGTCACGGTGCCCTGGTAGGCAAGCGAGGAATAGTAATACCGGTCACAGAGGACAACGCGCCCCTCCGATAGGAGCTTGGCGATGCCGTTAATCGGGTTAACGTTGTGCGCCACGCGATCGGCCATGAAGAGCGCCGCGATCTCCGCGCCGGTGCGCGGCGTGAAGCCGGAGAGTGCGTCGCGTGCGAGTCCGCCGGTCGTGCTCGCCGTCGGCTCCGCGGTCTCCGCCACGGCATAGCCGAGCGCGCGCAGATTCTTTGCAAGAGCCAACAGCTGCGTGGTTTTTCCCGAGCCGTCCAGCCCTTCGATGACGATGAATTTTCCGTTCATGGCAGTTCCTCCCGCCGCGAGGCGCGATTTGTTCGCAGATATTATAGCAAAACTCTTTTCTCGCGGCAAGAAAAATGATATAATATATTTTGTATTATTGTCTTTATGGAGCGAATGCATGACAGAGACCGCTTTTTTACAATATACCGGGTATGTGCTCGCGTTTTTCGCCGTTTGGATCGTGGTGCGCTGCGCGCGCTCGATGCTGAGTGAAAAGTATGTGCCGGAGGTCTGGGGCTATCTGGAGCTGCCAGACGGCACATCGCGTGCCATTGAACATTGGGAGTGCATCCTCGGCCGGGCGAAGGCCTCGGACATTGTGCTCACCGGCGAGGGGATCGAGCGAAGCCACGCCGCCATTCAGCGCTCCGGTGCGGGCGAATGGACTCTCTCCGCGCTCGACGGCGGCAAGGGCGTCTGGGTGAACGGCGAGGCCGTTACCGGCGATGCGCCGCTCCACGGCGGCGATACACTCCGACTCGGCGAGATGGAGCTGCATTTTCTCGCGCTGGACGATGCGCAGCGCGCCACCTTGCAGCGAAAGCGCCCTGTGACCGGGCACAAGGTACAGCCGGCGGTGACGCTCCTTCTGCTCGTGTGCTTTCAGCTCGTGCTGCTCTTCCAGTTTTTCTTCACAACGGACGGCGCCGCACTCGCTTACGTTGTGCTCTCGTTCGGACTGCTTTTCGCCATGGAGTGGTTCTGCTATTTTGTGATGCGGAGCATCTCCGTGCGCGGGTTTGAACCGGAGACGATCGCATTTTTCCTCACGAGTATCGGCTTTTCCGTCGTTGGGTCCTCCGCGCCGGAGAGCATGGGACGGCAGTGTCTGCTCTTTCTCGCCGCGCTCGCGCTCTTCTTCGCGCTCGGCGTATGGCTGCGCGATCTGCGCCGGGTGCGCGCAATGCGCTGGCCGATGGCCTTTGCCGCGCTCGGCTTTCTCGCGCTCAATCTGCTGCTGAGCGAGACGATCTGGGGCGCGAAAAACTGGCTGAGCGTTGCCGGGCAGACGCTCCAGCCCTCGGAGTTTGTGAAGATCGCCTATGTCTACGCGGGCGCAGCGACGCTCGACCGCCTGTTCCGGCGGCGCAACCTTATATTGTTCATCGCCTTCTCCGCCGTGTGCGTTGGTGCGCTGGCGCTCATGGGCGATTTCGGCACGGCGCTCGTATTTTTCGTGTGTTTTCTCGTTATCTCCTTCATGCGCTCGGGGAGCTTTGCTACGCTCTTTCTCGCCATCGGCGGCGCAGCGCTTGCGGTGATGCTCGTTTTGACCGTGAAGCCCTATGTGGCACAGCGTTTCGCCACCTGGGGGCATGCGTGGGAGGATCCTCTGAACACCGGCTTCCAGCAGGTGCGTACCATGTCCGCGACCGCCGCAGGCGGCCTCTTTGGCCGCGGCGCGGGGGCAGGCTGGCTCAAGAACGTGTTCGCCGCGAACACCGACATGGTGTTCGGCGTCGTGTGCGAGGAGCTGGGGCTCATCGTGGGGCTCTGCTGCGTGCTGTCGCTGCTGCTGCTCGCGGTGTTCTCCGTGCGCAGCGCATCAGCGGGCCGCTCTTCCTATTACGTCATCGCCTCGTGCGCCACGGTCACGATCTTCATGGCGCAGCTCGCGCTCAACGTGTTCGGCTCGCTCGATCTGCTGCCGTTCACGGGCGTGACATTCCCGTTTGTATCCAAGGGCGGGTCGAGCCTCATCTCCTGCTGGGGTATGCTCGCATATATCAAGGCCGGAGACACGCGCTCCGGCGGCAGCTTTGCGCTGCGAACGACCTTTGAAAACGCGCGCCGGGGCAGCAAAAAGGAGGCGGTGAAATGAAGCGCATCGAACACCGCTCCGCCATCGCGCTGCTGCTTGCCGCGGCGCTGCTGCTCGGCATGGGCTTTTTTGTCGTCCGGCTCGCGCTCTACGGCGGCGACTGGGCATCCTACAGCGCCAACCAGCACATTTACCAAAATGGCGTGCTCAAAAGCAGCACATTGACCGACCGCAACGGCGTCATTCTTGCGCAGACAGAAAACGGCGCGTGGCGCTACGCGGACGAGCTTGCCGTACGGCTCTCGTCGGTGCACGCCGTCGGTGATTTTCGCGGATACATCAGCGGCGCGATCTCCACGTTTGCCGACGAGCTCGCCGGGTACTCCTTCGTCAACGGCACGCCCGACGGCGGCGCGACCGTCGCGCTCTCGCTGGATGCGCGGCTGCAAACCGCCGCATGGAACGCGCTTGCGGGGCGGCGCGGCGCGGTACTCGTGATGAACTACGAGACCGGCGAGATCTTGACCATGGTCTCCTCCCCGTCCTACGACCCGAACGGCGAGGCCGACACGAGCATCGACGGTCTTTTCATCAACCGCTGCACGGGAGGCACCTTCACCCCGGGCTCGGTTTTCAAGCTTGTGACGCTCATCGCCGCGGAGGAAAACCTCCCCGATCTCACGGAGCGGACGTTTACCTGCAACCAATACCTCGATCTCCCCGGCGGGACGGTCGTATGCACGGGCTGGCACGGCCCGCAGACCATTGAACAGGCGCTCGCAAACTCCTGCAACTGCGCGTTCGGAGAGCTTTCGCTCGAGCTTGGCAGCGAGACGATCGCGAAAACGGCGCAGAGGCTCGGCGTGGCCGGGTCTCTCACGCTCGACGGTGCGGCCACGGCCTCCGGCAAGGTCGAGACCGCCGAGGCGGGCAGCGGCGACGAGGCGTGGCTCGGCATCGGGCAGTACACCGATCTTGTGACGCCGTATTCGATGCTGCGGCTGTGCGCCGCTATCGCAAACGGCGGCACCGCCGTCACGCCGACGCTCGCCTATGGCGGCGTGGGCGGCGGCGCGGTGCTTATGGACGCGGAAACGGCGGAGTATACCGGCGAGTGCATGAGCTACGACGTGGCCTACGGCTACGGCCGCGACCGGTTCCCGGGGCTCGATCTCTGCGCCAAGAGCGGCACAGCGGAGGTCGGCGACGGCACGACGCACGCCTGGTTCGTCGGGTATCTGCGCACCGGCGCGCCGGTGGCGTTCGCGGTAATGCTCGAGCACGGCGGCGGCGGACTTTTACAGGCCGGCGGCGTTGCCAATTCCGTATTACAGACTGTAATGGAGTTTTATTCCGATGATTGACATTTCCGTCCGTGATCTCACGAAAGCGTTTGAGGTCAACAACAACATTCTCGACGGGCTGACGTTTCAGGTGCAGCACGGCGAGCGCGTCGGCATTCTCGGCCGCAACGGCACGGGGAAAACGACGCTTTTCCGGCTGATGGTCGGCGAGCTCACCGAGGACAAGGGCGAGATCGATATTGCCCGCGGCAAGCGGCTGGGACTCGTATCCCAGATCCCGCACTATCCCGCGGGATACACCGTGGAGGACGTGCTCGCCACGGCGGAGGAACGGCTCAACGCGATGCAGGCGCGGATGCGCAAGCTCGAAGAACTCATGGCGGTATCGAGCGACCGCGTGCTCCTCTCCGAGTACGATGAGCTCCTCTCGCGCTTTGAAACGCTCGGCGGGTACGACGCCGAGGTGCGCCGCAGCAAGGTGGCCAACGGTCTGGACATCCCGCCCGCCATGCGCGAGCAGCTTTTCGACTCGCTCTCCGGCGGAGAGAAAACGCGCGTCAACTTAGCGCGGCTCATTCTGGAGGATACCGACATTCTCCTGCTCGACGAACCGACGAACCATCTCGACATGCACGCCACCGAATGGCTGGAGGACTATCTGCTGCACTTCAAGGGCACGGTGCTCGCCATATCGCACGACCGCTGGTTTCTCGACAAGATCGCGCAGCGCATCATAGAGATCGTCAACGGCAAGGCGGAGTTTTATAACGGCAACTATACGTTCTATGCCGAGGAAAAGCAGCGCCGGTACGAAGAGCTGCGAAAGCAGTACGAAAAGAATCAAAAAGAGATCGCCCATTTGCAAAAAGCGGCGGACGATCTGCATCTGTGGGCGTTCATGGGCGCGGACAAGCTGCACAAGCGCGCGTTCTCCATGGAAAAGCGCATCGCGCGCCTCCAGACCGCCGAAAAGCCGCGCGAGGACAAAAAGCTCTCCGTCCGCTTCCGGCAGAAGGAGTTTTTCGGTGACGAGGTGCTTGTGCTGGAAGACGTGGCAAAATCCTACGGCGAGAAGAAGCTCTTCGCCGGGATCGACGAGCTCATCGAGCCCGGCGAGCGCATCGCGCTCATCGGCGACAACGGTACCGGCAAATCCACCCTACTCCGGTGTATTACCGGCGAGGAAACGCCCGACCGCGGCTGGATCCATCAGGGTCCCGCGGTAAAGAGCGCGTATTTGCCGCAGCTCGTGCGGTTTGACGATCCCTCGCGCAACATGATGGACACGATGCTCTGGGAAGCAAAGTGCGATCCGCAGACGGCGCGAAACCGTCTCGCAGCGTTCGGCTTCCGGGGCGAAGATGTGTTCAAAACCGTGTCGGTGCTCTCCGGCGGCGAGCAGAGCCGTCTGCGGCTGTGCATCCTCATGCGCGACGACATAAATTTCCTCATGCTCGACGAGCCGACGAACCATCTCGATCTTCTCTCGCGCGAGTGGATGGAGGATGCGCTCATGGACTACAGCGAAGCACTGCTCTTCGTGAGCCACGACCGCTGGTTCATTGAGAAATTCGCCACGCGCATCTGGTGTCTGCACGACGGGCAGATCGAAGACTACCGCGGCGGTTTTGCCGAGTGGCGGGAATACAAGGCGCGGCAGGAGGCGCTTCAGGCATCAGCAAAAGCGGCCAAGCCCGCCGCACGCGAGGAAAAGCCGAAGAAAAAGGCCGAGCCGAACCGCGACCGCCGCCGCCAGAAGATCGAGCGCGACATTGAGCGCGCCGAGGCGTCGCTGCGCGACATTGAAGCCGAAATGGAGAAAAACGCCTCCGATTACCAGAAGCTGCTTGAGCTTGGCGCGCAGAAGGACGCCGCCGAGAGCGAGATTGAAGCGCTTTACGCCGAGTGGGAAACACTCGCGGAATAAAAAATTTCGAAAGGAGAGAAGATCGTGCCGGAGCTTTCCACAGATGTCCGTTACATAAAAGGCGTCGGCGAGCAGCGGGCGAAAGCCCTCGCGCGTCTCGGCGTGCACACGCTCGGCGATCTTCTCAACAATTTCCCGCGCGCGTACGAAGACCGCACCGTTGTGCTCCCTATCGCCGAGCTCACGATCGACGAGACGGCGTGCGTGCGCGCGATGGTCGCAACGGAGCCTCGTCTCACGCGCGTCCGGCGCGGGCTCGATCTCGTGAAGCTGCGCATCGTGGACGAGAGCGGCAGCGCGGATGTGACGTTTTTTAACCAGAGCTATGTCCGCGATCAGCTCGTCCGCGGTGAGAGCTACATCTTTTACGGCAAGGCGGGCGGGAACCTGCTGCACAAATCGTTCACGAACCCCGTTTTCGAGCGGGAGGATCGCGCAGGCGTCGTCACGGGGCGGATACTGCCGCTCTACCGGCTGACGCACGGGATATCGAATAAGCTCGTTGTGAGCGCCGTGGAGAGCGCACTTGATGCCTGCGGCGACATGCTGCCGGAGCTGCTGCCCACGGCGGTCACGGAGCAGTACGCTCTGCCGAAGGTCGGTTTTGCGTATCGGAACGTTCACTTTCCGCCGGACTGGGAAACGCTTGCGCTTGCACGGCGGCGGCTGACGTTTGAAGAATTTTTCGTTCTCTCCTGCGCCACGCAGCGGCTGCGCGCGCAGCGCGAGAGCGCGCCCGGCGAGCGCATCCCGCTGCCGGACACCGAAGAGTTTTATGCCTCTCTCCCCTTCTCGCCGACGGGCGCGCAGCGGCGCGCCGTGGACGAGGCGCTGCGCGACATGGCGTCCGGCAAGCGGATGTCGCGCCTCTTGCAGGGCGATGTCGGCAGCGGCAAAACGCTCGTCGCGGCGGCGCTTTTGTGGGCAGTATGGAAAGCCGGATACCAGAGCGCTTTCATGGCGCCGACGGAAATTCTGGCGCAGCAGCATCTGAAAACCCTGCAAGGCTTTCTCGCGCCGTTCGGTATTCGCGTGTGTCTCCTGACCGGCTCGATGAAGGCAAAAGAAAAAAGCGCGGTCAAAGCCGCGCTGGAAGAGGGTGTGTGCGATGTCGCCGTCGGCACACACGCCCTGCTCACGGAGGACGTGCGCTTTCAGAATCTCGGTCTCGCCGTCACGGACGAGCAGCACCGCTTTGGTGTGGAGCAGCGCGGCGCGCTCGGCGAAAAGGGTGCGCAGCCGCACATTCTCGTCATGTCCGCCACGCCCATCCCGCGCACGCTCGCGCTGATGATCTACGGCGATCTCGACGTATCCGTGCTCGACGAGCTGCCGCCGGGGCGTGAAACGGTGGACACCTTCGCCGTTACAGAGAGCTACCGCGCCCGGCTGAACGCCTTTATCCGAAAGCAGGTCGAAGAGGGGCACCAGGTGTTTATCGTCTGTCCGAAGGTAGAGGACGATGAAGAGAGTGAGAGCAAGCTCAAGTCCGCTTCCGAGCACGCGGAGGAGCTGCAAAAGCTCTTCCCCGATCTGACCGTCGCGTGCGTCCACGGGCGGATGAAGCCGAAGGAAAAGGAGGCCGTTATGGCCGCCTTCGCCGCCGGGGAGACGGACATTCTCGTCTCCACCACAGTCGTGGAGGTTGGCGTGGACGTGCCGAATGCGACGCTCATGGTCGTGGAAAACGCCGAGCGGTTCGGCCTTTCGCAGCTCCACCAGCTGCGCGGGCGCGTCGGGCGCGGCAGGGCGAAGAGCTACTGCGTGCTGGTATCCGACATGCCGACGGAGGAATCCCGAGAGCGGCTGCGCGTGCTCACGCGCACAAACAACGGCTTTGAGATCGCGCAGGCCGATCTGGAGCTGCGCGGCCCCGGCGACTTTTTCGGCTCGCGCCAGCACGGTCTGCCGGAAATGCATGTCAAGGATCTTCTCGGCAGCATGGACATGCTGCACGAGGCGCAATCCGCTGCGGAAGCGCTCTGCCGGAGGAATCCGACGCTCGCGGGCGAGGAACTCGCCCCGCTCCGGAAGCGCATCAACGAGCTTTTCACCGCCAACGAAGGAACATGGAATTAAACCCCGGATAAATAAAAAAGGAGGAGTTCCCATGTATTGCCGATTCTGCGGAAAGCAGATCCCCGACAACGCAAAGTTTTGCTCTGAGTGCGGCGCAAATCTCGCTCCCGCCCCCTCCGCCGTGCCGCCGCAGGGCATGCCCGATCCCGCTGCCACGATCGGCGTCATTGAAACGCCCCAGCGCGGCATGAAGTGGTTCAAGTTTATTATTTATTTTCAGCTGTGGGCGAGCCTACTCTCCGCTCTCATCGCAGCAGAGAAATACTTCACCGGCGCATATTACGAAGGAGACGCCGATTGGGCTTACTCCTTTTATCGTGGGTTGCGCGAATTGGATATCTGTATGGGCATTCTGTATATTGCCCTCGGTGTGTATGCGGTATTTGTCCAGCGCTCGCTTGCAAAGTTCCGCATCAAAGGGCCGGTGATGTACTATTCTTTCTGTGCTGCCAGCATTGCATTAGCGCTGCTCAATGTAATAGTTGCAAGCTTCATCGTCGGCTATTCACTGTTCAGCGCCGATATGGTGGCGGAGTTAGCTCCTTCGGTCATCCTGCTCTTCATCAATATCCAATACTTCAACAACCGCAAGCACCTTTTCGTGAATCCGTAAAAAATGGCTCCCTCGGACGAGGGAGCCATTTTTATCATTATGTCACATCCACGCACTGTGGGAGACAAGATAAAGGTAAGCGTCCACCAGCTCGTCCACGCTGGCGGCGCGGGAGCTTTCCAGCCAGTGCTTCACCGTGGACACAAGGCAGATGGCGTTAAAGCGCGCCACCGTTTTCTCCGAGAGCAGCCCCGCATGTCCCGCGGCAGGTGCGAGAGCAGCGTTTTCCAGAAGCAAACGCTGCACCGCGTCTGCGAACGAATCCTCAAAGCCGTTCTGGCCTGTGACGGTGAACGCCTTGCGGTAAAAGGCGCTGTCCTCCACGAGCCCGGCAAAGATCGTGCGCAGCGCACCGACGCCGTCGCCGCGGCGCAGCGGCTCGCCCGCCGGGGCGACCACATCCGTTTCCACGATCCACGCGAGCAGATCGTATTTGTCCTGAAAATGGTTATAAAACGACGGGCGGCGGATCCCGGCCTCGTTCGTGATCATCATGATGGAGATCTTTTCAAAGGGATATCGCAGCAGCAGCGCCTTGAAGCCGTCGGCAATCAGGCGCTTGGTCATATCCTTGCGGCTATCCATGGTTGCCTCCCGTCAGAGCAGCGAGCGGATCAGTACGTCCGCGCCGGTCACAAGGAACAGCACGCCGCCGATCCAGTACGCGGTGTTTTTCTGCGAATATCCAAAATGATAGCCCACCGCTACGCCGCCGAGCGCGCACACCGCCGTTACGCCGAAGAGCGTGGCAAGGCAGGAGAGCCAGTACGCATCGAGGAAGCGGGAGCTGACGCCCGCGAGCAGCGAATCAAGACTCGTGAGCACGGCGGTGCCGACGACCTTTTTGTAGGTGATCTCCGAGCGGTGCTCAAAAATGGTCTTTTTTCGGATCGCCTTCACGATCAGATACGCGCCGAGCACGAAGAAAATGAGCGCACCGAGACGGTGCCACAGCCCCTGCGTCACGGTGTAGTAGGAAGCGAAGCGCGGCAGCATGCCGAGAAGCCGCCCGATCTCCATCGCCGCGACCTGCGCTGCGCAGAAGATGAGGCAGTACGCGGCAACGCGGCGACGGCGCAGCTCGCCGAGCACCGCGCCCTGACATACGGCAGCGCCGAACACGTCCAGCGATATACCCAGGCAGAAAACCAGAATTTCCCAATATCTCATAGTCGATCACCTCTTTATTTGCTGAGCCCATTATACCGAAAATTCCGCCGGAGAAAAGATACAAAAATCAGAAAATGTCAAACGCGCCGGCGACAATACTCCGGCGCGTTTGATTTATCGAAAAGAAGCTATTCAGGCATTAACCGTCTCGCGGCGGGACGTCACGGCGCGCAGCACAAAAAGCGTAGCGATCGTCAGCGCGACGCCGATGGCGAGGCAGATGTATACGTTCTGCACAAACCCTGCGATGATGTAGCTCACGAACGAAACGGCGGCAACGGTGAGAACGTAGGGAATCTGCGTGGATACGTGGTTGAGATGGTCGCATTGCGCGCCGGCGGAGGCCATGATCGTCGTATCGGAGATCGGCGAGCAATGATCACCCATGACCGCGCCCGCGAGGCACGCGGAGACGCCGATGATGAGAAGCTGGCTGTCCGCGGGGAACACATCCGTCACGATCGGAATCAGGATGCCGAACGTACCCCAGCTCGTGCCGGTGGAAAACGCGAGACCGCAGCCGACCAGGAAGATGATCGCCGGGAGCAGATTATAAAGGCTCTGGGACGCACCCTGCATCACGCCGAACACGTACTCCGCCGCGCCCAGCATGCCGGTCATGTTCTTGAGCGTCACGGCAAACGTAAGAATGAGAAGCGCCGGAACCATCGCGATGAAGCCCTTGGTGGTGCATTCCATGGCTTCCTTAAACTTCAGAAGGCCGCGGCAGATGTAGTAGATTACGGTGAACACAAGCGCGATGAGCGTACCCCAGGGCAGACCGACGGAGGCGTCCGTCCCGGCAAAGGCCGCAGCAAACGGCGTGCCGGAGAAGAACCCGCCGACATACAGCATGCCGGTGACACAGCAGACGATCAGCACAAGCACCGGGAGCACGAGGTCGATGACCTTGCCCTTCGGCGAGACGACCATATCCGCCTCGTCGTCGCGCCGCTCACCGGAGGTGAAGAGATCGCCGTTGAGCCGCGCGTTCATTTCGTGCAGCTTCATGGGGCCGTAATCAAACTGCATGAGCGAGAGACCGACGATGAACACGAGCGTGAAGAGGCTATAATAGTTCCAGGGGATCGCGCGCACAAAAAGCTCCGTGCCGGACATGACGCTCTCGTCCACGATGCCGGAAACCGCCGCCGCCCATGAGGAGATCGGCGCGATCATGCATATGGGCGCGGCCGTCGCGTCGATGAGATAGGCGAGCTTGGCGCGGGAGATGCGGTGGCCGTCCGTCACGGGGCGCATGACGCTGCCGACGGTGAGACAGTTGAAATAGTCGTCCACAAAGATGAGAACGCCGAGAAGGAACGTGGCAAGCATCGCGCCCGCGCGGGTATGTACGTGCTTTTCCGCCCAGCGTCCAAACGCCGCCGAGCCGCCCGCGCGGTTCATGAGCGCAACGAGGATGCCGAGCAGGATGAGGAACAGGAAAATACCGACGTTCCAGGCGTCTGCAACACCGGCGATGAAGCCGTCGTTGATGATAACGTCCAGCGTCTTGACCGGTGCGAATCCGGCGACAAGCGCCGCGCCCACAACGATGCCGAGGAAGAGCGAGGAATAGACCTCCTTGGTGATCAGCGCCAGAGCGATGGCGACGACCGGCGGCAGCAATGCCCAGATGGTACCGTAAAACATGAAAAAACCTCCCGCGCATGCAAAAAGCCGTGATCCCCGGTGGAAGGATCACGGCTGTGCATACAAAATCAGTAATATAAAATATACCAAATTCGCAGCAATGACAGCTCTCCACCGAAGTGACAGTCCGCGGAATGTTTTCCCGCGTCCCAGGCATCCCCCGCCAGACAGCGGAGAAATCCTTCGGCGATCTCCCCTTTCCGCTTCCCCGGTGTCTGCCGGACAACGAAAGCGTACTGATGTTGATCGCGCCTCTATCATTGAGATTACTTTTTTATTATAGTTTGCTAAAGAGAAACGTCAAGCATAAACATGCATTGGAGCGAAAAAACTTACGCCGGAGCCGTTTCTCCCCCCTGCTCGGCCTCCCGTCGCCGGATATCACGCGAAACGCGCACGGCGATCGGCACGGCAAGCAGCATCACGAGCATATCCGCCGCGCCCTGCACCGACGCAATGCCCCAAACGCCCCAGAGCCGGATCATGATGGGCAGTATTGGGAAAAAACAGATGCCCTGCCGCGCCAGCCCCAGCAGCAGCGACGGCAGCGCCCGCCCGATGCCGGAGCAGAGCATATTCACAATGATGCCGAAGCCGTGGAACGGCATGGCGAGGCATTGGATGCGCAGCGAGAATACGCCGATGCGCACAAGCTCGGCATCGTCCTCGGTAAAGAGCAGCAGAATGGGCCGGGCGAATATCCCGACAACGAGCGCCACGGCGGAAATGCCCGCGACGCACGCAATCATGGAAAACCGGAACGATTCCCGCACGCGGTCAAACCGTTTCGCGCCCCACGAAAAGCCCGCCACGGGCTGGAAGCCCTGGCCGAAGCCAAGGCAGGCGCTTGTCATGAACATGGTGATGCGGTTGGCGACATTGATCGCTGCGAGCGCGCTCGTACCGTAGCCCACGGCGATACGGTTGAGCAGTATCCCGGCGAGCGTGCCGAGACCGTTGCGGAAAAAGCTCGCGCTGCCCATGGCGCAGACCTCTTTGGCGTCCTGCCAGCGCGGACGGAACTGCCGGAAGCGGATCGTGAGCAGCGTCTTTTTGCGGAAATACGGCGTCATGAGGATGCACCAGCTGACGACCTTGGATATGGCCGTCGCAGCGCTCGCGCCCGCAACGCCCCAGCCGAACGTGAAAATGAAGAGCGGATCGAGCCCGATATTCAGCACCGCGCCCGCCACCATGCCGATCATGGAAAAGACGGCGCTGCCCTCGGCACGCAGACATTGGTTGAGCACAAAGCTCGTCGCCATAAATGGCGCGGCGAGCAGGATATACCGACAATACTGCTCCGAATACGGGAGAATCTCCTCGTTTGCGCCGAGGAGGAGCAGCATCTGGTCCTGATACGTAAAGCCGAGAATGAGCACGAGCGTCCCAAGCGCGAGCGCAAGGAAAAAGCATGTAGAGAGCACTTCGCGGGCGCGCTCGTCCTGCTTTGCACCGAGCAGACGCGACGCAAGGCTCGCCGCGCCCACGGCGAGGAGCGAGCCCGCCATCATGATGATGAGATCGATTGAGCCGTTCACGCCGACCGCGCCCGTAGCGTCTGTTCCGAGCTGGCTCACGAAGAGCGTATCGGCAAGGTTGTAGGCGCTCGTAACGAGCATTCCCGCAATCGACGGCAGCGCCATTTTCGGCACAAGCTTGGGAATGGGCGTTTTGAGCATGAAGTCTCTTTTTTCGTTGGGATCGCGAAACTGGGGCATGAGCGGTCTGCGTCCTTTCTCTTTATGTGTTCAGGTGCGCGGGTCAGAAAAAATCAGTAAGAGTATTTTCCGCCGCCGATGAACTCGCGCAGCAGGGAGTCCTTGGCAAGCAGGTCGGGCGAAACATCCTCAAAGCGCTCAAACGCCGGGAGGATGCTTTGCAGCTCGCTGTAGCGCGGCGTGTCGGCAGGCATGGCATTGAAAAGATCGGTGGCGGTATTATTCAGCACCGGCACTTCGTAGGCAAACGAGGAGTCGAACTGGAGATTGGCCTTGTCTTTGAAAGGCGAAATATACAGCTTCTCGCCGCGGCGGATGTTCGCCCAATGGGCAAGCGTCTGCTGCGCGGCGGTGCCACGGAAGAGATAGTCGCGCACGGTGCGGCGCATGAGGCGCATCCAGGTTCCCTTGAACACAACCGCGCCGTTATCGTCCAGAATGTTGCTGCGCGCGCTGATATAAAGCTTGAAGGCCTCGGGATGCACGAGCGTGATCGAGTCGTTGAGCGCGTGGATGCCCTCAAAAACGGCAACCTCGTTTTTCTTCAGCCGCAGCGAAGCGCTCGGCTCCAGGTCGCGGCATTGATGCACAAAGTCATAGCGCGGCACGAGAATGCGCCCGCCCTCGGAGAGGACGGAGAAGTGCTCGTTCAAGAGTTCCATGTCCATGCACAAAGGCGATTCAAGATCATAGCCGCCCTCGGGCGTGCGCGGCGTCGTCTTCGGAGAGACGGTTTTGAAATAGTTGTCCATGGAGATGCTGTGCGTGCGCACGCCGCGCCGCTCGAGCACCTCGCATACCTTCAGCGCGGTCGTCGTCTTGCCGCTGCCGGAGGGGCCGGAGAGCAAAACGATCGGGCTCTTTTCCATGTTTTCCATAATGCGGTCAGCGGCGAGCTCCAGCCGGCCGACGTAAACGCGGTCGCACTCGGCGATGAAGCCGGCGGCGTCCGCACGGCAGCGCTCATTGATTTCGGAAAGATAATAGGCCATTTCAGTTTGTCCCTTTCGGTTCGGAATTATAAAAACGGACGATCTCGTCCTTTTCCGCGCACGTCTGCGCGATGCGATCCATATATTCGCGCGGATACTTCGGCGCCATGAGGCGTTTTACAACGCCGCCGGGCGCCGTGAGCTTCGTAGAACCGCCCGCACCCACGGCGAGAATGCCGCAAAGCTCCTCCATAATGCATATGTTGTAGAGATTTTCGTATCCCGGCTTCGTCCAGCCAACGTTTTCAAAGCTGCCGGACATGAACTTCTGCCGGTAAAGATAGTACGGCGCGTACCCCGCCCCTTCGAGTCTTTCGCGCGCGGCGGCAAGCATCTCCCCGACGGCTTTTCCGTCCGGCAGCGCCGTGCCCTCGGTGAGAAAGCGCGAGCCCTTTTTGAGCGCAAGCGTGTGCACCGTGATGTTCTCCGCGCCGAGCGAAATCACCTCGCGCACCGTTTCGGCAAAGGTCTCCGGCGTGTCGCCGGGCAGGCCTGCGATGAGATCCATGTTGAACGCGAGCTGCGGGAATTTTTTCACCATTGCCACCGCCTCGCGCACCTCGGCAACGGTGTGGTGCCGCCCGATGGCCTCGAGCACCGCGTCCGACATCGTCTGCGGGTTGACGCTCACGCGGTCTACGCCGTGCGAAACGAGCACCGCGAGCTTTTCCTCCGTCACGGTGTCCGGCCGCCCGGCCTCCACGGTGAATTCCCGGCAGGCGGAAAGATCAAAGCACGCCTTTGTGTCCGCGAGCAGCCGGTCGAGCTCCGGTGCCGTGAGCGTCGTCGGCGTGCCGCCGCCGACGTATACCGCAACGATGCGCCGCCCGGCGGCTTTCACCGCCGCGGCAGCCGCGCGCATTTCTTTTTCCAGCGCATCCAGATAATCCGGGATGCTTTTTAAAAGCTTTGGCGCGTCTACGCTCACAAAGCTGCAATAGGCGCAGCGCGTCGGGCAATACGGGATGCCGATATACAGGCACACGTCCTCGGGGGCGAGCGTCGCCTCCGCCTTTGCCGCAGCGCGCTCGGCAGCGAGCGCGAGAGAGGCGCGCTCGCTCGACACATCGAACGTATCGGTCAGCATCCGCACGGCGGCGGCCTCGCTCAGGCCATCCCGGTGGATGAGCCCCGCGAGAAGCTTGGCCGGGCGCACACCGGTGAGGCAGCCCCACTCCGGCTTCGGCACGCCGAGGCTGATCGCAGCGCGATAAAATGCCAGCTTCAAAATGCGCTGCTCCAGCCGCGGTCGCTCGACCGCATCGTCCAGCCGGTCGGTGCGGATGCGGGCATAGCCCCGCGCTTCGGCTCCGTCGTAGGCGAGAGAGCACGCGGCCGTCGTGTACGTATCGCCGGGGCAAAGCCGCAGCGTAACAGCGCGCCGGCTCTCGCTCTCGGTCGCAGACGCCGGGTATACCGGGCGCTCGCCGGGAAAGAGCATGAGCATCATCTGCTCGGCGGCGTATTTATAATCGTTGTCCAAAAGAAAAATATTCATAACAGTTATATTATAGGGATTTTCCGGAAAAAGGCAAGCCGCGGAAAGAAATTGCCGTCGGTTTTTGTGGATTTGTCCATAGCGGCACATTGTTGTTTATGGTAAAGTATCCCCCAAGGGGAAGGTTTTGCATTTGCATTTCGTTACGATTTATCCTATCATGCGCACTGTCAGCCGTTACCTGTCGATAAACGGGATCCCGGGCCCTTGTTTGACGTTGAAACCAACGGTTGAACGAAACGAAAGGGGTTATCTTCGCAATGGAAGAAAAAAAGAATGTTACTGTAGAAACCACCGCGGATGAATACAGTAAAACTGCCGTTCCTTCGACCGCACGCAAGTCCTTCCTTTCCGTGCTCGTCATCTCTCTCGGCTACGTGTTCGTCGTCACGAGCATGCAGGCCGGCAGCTCGATCGGCGTCGGTCTTTCCTTCAACCATATGGTCTGGGCCGTTCTGGTGTCCAGCGCCATTCTCACCGTTCTCTCCTGCATCATGGGCGTCATCGCCGCCAAGAGCGGCCTGAACTTCGGTCTCATGGCCCGCTACAGCTTCGGTAAGGTCGGCACGTGGGTCCCGGTGCTGATCGTGGCCGTCACCACCATCGGCTGGTTCTCCATCGACGCTTACCTCATCGGCGACTCCGCACACCGTCTGTTCTCCTGGATGCCGACGATCGTTGTCTGCATTCTCGCCGGTATCGGCATGACCATCACCGCCTCCAAGGGCACCAAGTGGATGAACACTCTCGCCAACATCGCCGTGCCCATCGTTCTCATCTTCGGCTTCATCTCCATCATCAAGGCGTTCCAGGACGTCGGCGGCGTCGCCGGTATCAACGCCATTGTCAAGGAAGATACTCTCACCTTCGCGAAGGCTGTCTCTCTCGGCGTCGGTTCCTACGCCGTGGGCTCTGTCATGTTCACGCCCGACATCATGCGCTTTGCCAAAAACGCAAAGTCCTCGGTCATTGCCATGATCATCACGATCATGGTCGGCAACTCCTTCATGGTGTTCTTCGGCGCCATCGGCTCCGTTGTGTACAACGACCCCGATATCATGGGCGTTCTCGCGCTGCAGGGTCTGCTCGCGCCCGCGTTCCTCGTCATGGTGCTCAACATCTGGTCCACCGCGCAGGGCTGCGTTTACTCCGGCTCCATGAGCCTGAGCTCCGTCATCAAGGTTCCCCGCGACAAGCTGACGCTCGTGTTCGGCCTGCTCGGCACCATTCTCGGCTGCATCGGTTTCTACAACCTCTTCGGCAGCTACATCAACTTCCTCGCCGCCACCGTGCCTCCCATCGTGGGCATCGTTCTCGCGGACTATCTCACCAAGTACAACCACGGCTACACCGATCTCGAGTCCCTGCCGCAGGCGGACGTCGGCGGCTTTGTGGCCTGGATCCTCGGCTTTGCCAGCACCTACATCAACTTCTTCCTGCCGTCTGTCAACTGCGTCATCGTGGCGTTTGTTGTGAAGGTCATCTTCAACAAGGTCGTCAAGAAATAATTCCATTGGCCCCCGGCGGGCCGTGCCTCCCGCGGGAGCATTCTTCGGGATGCTCCCGCTTCTCTAACGAAAGGAGCGGCGCTGCATGATCACGATCAAAAAAGCGGCATCCCTTACGGGACTGAGCGTAAAGGCCATCCGGCATTACGAAAGCTGCGGTCTCCTGCCGGAGCCCGAGCGCACAAAAGCCGGTTACCGGATGTATTCGGATTCGGACATTGCCCGCTTGCAGCAGATCCGCTATTTTCGTGAAATGAAATTCCCCCTGACGGAGATCGCCGCGCTTTTGGACGCGCCCGCGGAGGACGTGCAGAAAGCCATGATCCGCCAGCAGGCAGAGGTGGATCGCGTTTTGGAAGAGTATAAGCGCGCACAGATGCTTTTGCAGTCGCTCCTGCCGGAAGACATCGATGCCGCAGCGCAGCTTTTTTCCCGACCGGATATCTGCCGCCCGGCGATCGTCACGATCGATCTGCAAAATGAGGTGCTGGAAGGCGGCGCGCTTGCCTGCGGACGTATCCACCTCATTCTCCCGCAGCTCAAAAAGCTCTTTGCCCAGGCACGGCGGATGGGGGTTCCGGTCATTTATGTCTGCGACCGGCACTATAAGGATGACCCGGAGCTGCAGCTCTGGAACAACCATATGATGGCCGGCTCCTACGGCGCGCAGATCATCGACGAGGTAAAGCCCGAACCGGGCGACAGCGTCATCTACAAAAACCGGTTCAACGCCTTCGTCAACACGACGCTCGACAAAACGCTCCGCCAGATGCAGATCAACACCATCATCATGACGGGCTGGCGCTCGGACGTGTGCGTGGCGCAGACCGCGATCGAAGCGTTTTACCGCGGTTACCGCGTCGCCGTAGCGGACGACGGCGTGAACTCCACCACCGAGGCAGAGCACCGGCAGGGCATGAAGCTGCTCGCGATCAACTACAACCTTGACTTTTATCCGTGCGATACGATTTTGGAAAACCTGCTGCAGCAGGAGTGAGCACGCAGCCTCGCCTTACCTATTATAATTATTAAATAAGCAAACCGATATACAACGGAGGAAACGTATCATGGCAAGATATTGGGAGTGGGACGCTCCCTTTACGATCCACCCGGAGGAGACGGCTCTGCTGATCATCGATATGCAGACCGGCTTCACGCAGCCCGACGGCCCGCTCTTCACACCGCAGTCCAAAGAGCAGCTCCCCACCGTCGCCGCGCTCAAGAAATTCTGCAACGAAAAGGGCATCCCTGTATTTCTGTCCATCTTCGCGCAGGACGTAGATTTCCACAACGATCATTACTGGTTCCGCAATAAGCAGCGCGGCCTTCTCACCGCGGATGGCGGCTGCAAATTCAAGCCCGGCTCCCCCGAGTGCCAGATCGATCCGGCGCTCGCGCCCGTCGAGGGCGACACCGTCTTTCTGAAGTATACCTATTCCTGCCTCTCCCACACGGAGCTCGAAACGTGGCTGAAGAAAAAGCGCATCCGCACGCTTATCATCTGCGGCACCGTAACGAACTGGTGCGTGGACAGCACCATCCGCGAGGCGTATCACAAAGACTACAACGTCGTCGCCGTGGCGGACGGCATCAGCTCCTACGATCACTGCGGCCGCACCGCGGAAGACTGGAACAGCGCCATGTTCGATCTCTGGGCGGAAATGTTTGGCCGCGTCATGACCGCCGAACAGGTCAAGGAAGAGATCGAGGCCGCCGCCAGCAAGTAATCCCCATACATTTTAATTATTCCTCTTATCCTCTCTTTTTGCCCCGCCGGAAACGGCGGGGTATCTTATTGCCGGTTATCGCTTGCATTTTGGAGAAAAACAGGGTAGTATCTTTCCGATAAGAAAATACCGGAGGAAACAACATGAAGCTCACTCTCTGCGCGCCGTGTCTGTTCGGGCTGGAAGGCCCGCTCGGCAACGAGCTGCGCCATATGGATATGGAAAACGTCGCGCCGGAAAACGGGCGCGTATACTTCACCGGCGACGAGAGCGCCGTGGCCCGCGCGAACATCCGCTCGCGCTTTGCCGAGCGCATTCTGATCGTCCTCGGCCGGTTCCCGGCGCGCAGCTTTGATGAGCTCTTCGAGGGCGTGCGCGCCCTGCCGTGGGAGAATTTCATCCCTGCGGACGGCGCGTTTCCCGTCAAGGGCTGGGCGCTCGAGAGCGCGCTCCACTCCGTGCCGGACTGCCAGAAGATCGTGAAAAAGGCCGTCGTCGAGCGGCTCAAGAGCGTGTACGGTCTCTCGTGGTTTTCCGAAGAGGGCGAGAGCTTCCCCATCCAGTTTGCCATCATGAAGGACGAGGCCGCGCTCTACATCGACACAAGCGGCACCGGGCTCCATAAGCGTGGCTACCGCCCGGCGCAGGTCGCCGCTCCCCTGCGCGAAACGCTCGCCGCCGCCATTGTGGATATCGCCCGCTACCGCGGCCGCGGCGATTTCTGCGATCCCTTCTGCGGCAGCGGCACGATCGCCATCGAGGCCGCGCTCGCGGCGCTCAACCGCGCGCCCGGCATCGGCCGGGAGTTCGCCGCCGAAACGTGGCGCTGCCTGCCCCGCGGTATGTGGCAGGCGGAGCGAAATAGCGCGCGCAGCCGCGAATACAGCGGCGAGTATCACATCTTTGCTTCCGACATTGACCCGCGCGCCGTGGCGCTTGCGCGCGAGAACGCCCGCCGCGCCGGTGTGGAGAAATACATTGACTTCTCCGTGGCCGATGCGAGAGATTTCTCCCGCCGGACGGAGAACGGCACGCTCTGCACCAACCCGCCCTACGGCGAGCGCCTGCTCGAAAAGGAAGCGGCGGTAGAGCTCATGCGCGCCTTCGGCAAAACGATGCGCGAGGCGGAAAACTGGAAAACCTATGTGATCTCCTCGCTGGAAAACTTTGAAAACGTCTACGGCAAGCGCGCCGACCGGCGGCGGAGACTTTATAACGGCATGATCCCCTGCCAGCTTTATATGTACCTTTGATATTCTGTCTCCGGCAATATGTGAATTATTTTTTAAAACAGCACATTCCCTCTTGCATTTGCGGAGGGCGTGTGCTATTTTATAGTCACAGGTTAGCACTCGAAGCCATTGAGTGCTAAATCAACAAAATAAAAAATTAAAATGATCATAGGAGGCAGAAACCATGAATCTCAAACCGTTGGCGGATCGCGTTGTCCTCAAGCGGACGGAAGCCGAGGAGAAGACCAAGGGCGGCATCATCCTCACGAGCGCGGCGCAGGAGAAGCCGGAAGTTTATGAAGTTATCGTCGTCGGCCCCGGCGGAATGGTGGACGGCAACGAAGTGAAGATGGAAGTCAAAGCGGGCGACAAGGTCATCGCCGGCAAGTACACCGGAACCAGCGTCAAGCTCGAGGGCGAGGAGTACACCATTGTCCGTCAGAGCGACATTCTGGCGATCGTAGAGTAATTTCAGGAGGACGAATATATTATGGCTAAGAATCTGGTTTATGGCGCGGAAGCCCGCAAGGCTCTGCAGACCGGCGTCGACAAGCTGGCCGACACCGTAAAGATCACGCTCGGACCCAAGGGCCGCAACGTTGTTCTCGATAAGAAATTCGGCACCCCGCTCATCACCAATGACGGCGTGACCATCGCCAAGGAGATCGAGCTGGCCGATCCCGCCGAGAACATGGGCGCGCAGCTCATCCGCGAAGTCGCCACCAAGACGAACGACGTCGCCGGCGACGGCACCACGAGCGCGACCGTTCTCGCCCAGGCCATCATCCGTGAGGGTCTGAAAAACCTTGCCGCCGGCGCGAACCCGATGGTTCTCCGCCGCGGCATCGCCAAGGCTACCGAGGCCGCCGTCAGCGAGATCAAGACCGCGTCCCAGCCCGTGAGCGGCACGAAGGACATCGCCCGCGTCGGCACCATTTCCTCCGGCGACGAGCAGATCGGTACCCTGATCGCCGAGGCCATGGAGAAGGTCGGCCAGAACGGCGTCATCACCGTGGAAGAGTCCAAGACCGCGCAGACCTACTCCGAGGTCGTCGAGGGCATGCAGTTTGACCGCGGCTACGTCTCCCCCTACATGGTCACCGATTCCGAGAAGATGGAAGCCGTCATCGACGACGCCTACATTCTCATCACCGATAAGAAGATCTCCAACATCCAGGAGATCCTGCCCCTGCTCGAGCAGATCGTGAAGGCCGGCAAGAAGCTCGTCATCATCGCCGACGAGGTCGAGGGCGAAGCACTCGCCACCATCCTTCTCAACAAGCTGCGCGGCACCTTCACCTGCGTGTGCGTCAAGGCCCCGGCCTTCGGCGACCGCCGCAAGGAGACCATGCAGGATATCGCCGTTCTGACCGGCGGCCAGGTCGTCTCCGGCGACTACGGCATGGAGCTCAAGGATGCCACGTTCGATATGCTCGGCCGTGCGCGTCAGGTCAAGGTCTCCAAGGAGAACACCATCATCGTCGGCGGCGCTGGCACGAAGGAAGCCATCGCTGACCGCGTGGCGCAGATCAAGAACCAGTACGAGGTTTCCACCTCCGATTACGACCGCGAGAAGCTCATGGAGCGTCTGGCTCGCCTGAGCGGCGGTGTCGCCGTCATCAAGGTCGGCGCGGCTACCGAGGCCGAAATGAAGGAGAAGAAGCTCCGCGTCGAGGATGCTCTCAACGCGACGAAGGCCGCCGTTGAGGAAGGCATCGTCGCCGGCGGCGGCACGGCTTACGTGCAGGCCGGTCTCGCTGCCGAGAAGGTCGTCACCGAGCTCGAGGGCGACGAAAAGACGGGCGCTGCCATCATCGCCAAGGCTCTGCAGGCCCCGCTGATGCAGATCGCCGCGAACGCCGGTCTCGAGGGCGCCGTGATCCTCAATCAGGTCCGCGGCTCCGAGATCCCCGGCTACGGCTTCGACGCCGCGAAGGAAGAGTACTGCGATATGATCGCCGCCGGTATCGTCGATCCGACCAAGGTCTGCCGCAGTGCGCTGGAGAACGCCGCTTCCGTCGCCTCCACCGTCCTCACCACCGAGGCGATGGTCGTCAACATCCCCGAGCCCCCCGCGCCGGCTCCCGCCGCGCCGGACATGGGTGGAATGTACTAAAATCTCCACGCATCCCCGTATAAAACACACAACTCCCCCGGCATCTGCTTCATGCAGATGCCGGGGGAGTTTTCCATTTGTTTTTGAAAAAGTGGATATTCTGGGGCAGTCATGCTATACTTGCGCCGGAGGGCTAAAAAAGGCAATTTGGTGCTTGATCTCTTATTGGAAAACCGTGTAAAAAGGAGCACACGATATGATTTACACCACCGAATACGATTCTCCCCTCGGCACGATCACGCTATCCTGCGACGGTGAAGCGATCACCGGACTATGGTTCAACGGCCAGAAATACTTTGGGAACATTATTTTGCCTCAGGATACGCTGCGGCAGGAGCATCCATTGTTTGCCGAAGCGCGGCGCTGGCTAGATATATACTTTTCCGGACACGAGCCGGGGTTCCTCCCTCCCCTGCGCTATAACTCCACGCCGTTTCGGAAGCTTGTCTGCGACATCATGCTGACGATCCCCTACGGCCAGACAATGACCTATGGCGCGATCGCCGCCGAGGCCGCCCGGCAGCAGGGCGTTCAAACCATGTCCGCGCAGGCGGTCGGCGGCGCGGTCGGCCACAACCCGATCTCGCTGATGATCCCCTGCCACCGGGTCGTTGGGACAAGCGGCAGTCTCACGGGCTACGCCGGCGGCATCGACCGGAAAGTCAAGCTGCTGGCATTGGAACACGCTGATATGCAAAGGCTCTTTGTGCCGAAAAAAGGCACCGCACTATGAAGGAGGCGGGTAAAATGATCGTTTCGGACGCCATTGAAAAAATGATCGCGTTCTCTAACGGCAACCTCCACGACATTGACCATTTTCTCAAGGTCTGGGCGCTGGCGAAAACGATCGGAGAACAGGAGGGGCTGGACAGCCGCACGCAGGAGATTTTGGAGCTCACCGCCGTGGTGCACGATATTGCCTGCCCGCTGTGCCGGGAAAAGTATGGCAATACGAACGGGAAAAATCAGGAGCTGGAAAGCCCGCCGCTGGTGGAGGCGTTTTTCCGGGAACTGCCCGTCAGCCGTTCCGATATAGCGCGTATTTCGTGGCTGGCAGCGCACCACCACACATACACGGACGTGGACGGCGCCGATCATCAGATTTTACTGGAAGCCGATTTTCTGGTGAACGCGGGCGAGAGCGGGTATACCCGCTCCATGATCGACAGCTTCCGCCACCGCGTGTTCCGCACGCGCACCGGCCTCCGGCTGCTGGACAGCATGTATCCCAATTAAACCGCACATAAGCCGCAAATCCCCTGGCATCTGAAAATCGGATGCCAGGGGATTTGTCTAAATGCCTGAACCGCTGAGCGGACGCAGTCTCAAAGCTTCCAGTCCGCGGCCTCTTCGCGCCCGGCGATGAAGCGGCGGTAGATACCGTTCTGTGCCGCGAGCTCTTCGTGCGTGCCGCGCTGGACGATCTGCCCCTTGTCCACGACGAGGATCTGATCGGCGTGGCGGATGGTTTTCAGCCGGTGCGCGATCATGATGATCGTCTTGTCGCGCGTCAGGGCTTCGATGGCCTTCTGCAATCTATCCTCGTTTTCGGGGTCAACATTCGCGGTCGCCTCGTCCAAGATGACGATGGGCGCATTTTTCAGCATGGCGCGGGCGATGGACACGCGCTGCTTTTCGCCGCCGGAAAGGCTCGCGCCGCCCTCGCCGATGACGGTGTTATAGCCGTCCGGCAGGCTTTCGATGAAATCGTCGCAGCAGGCGGCCTTTGCCGCGGCCACGACCTGCTCGTGCGTGGCGTCCGGGCGGCCGAATTTGATGTTGTTCTCGATCGTATCGGCGAAGAGATACACGTCCTGGAACACGACGCTGATCTGATCCATCAGCGATTCGAGCGTATAGTTTCGCACATCGTGTCCGCCGATCTTCACGCTGCCGCTGTCCACGTCCCAGAAGCGGGCAATGAGATTGCAGAACGTTGTCTTGCCGCTGCCGGAGGGGCCGACGACCGCGGTCGTGGTCTTATCGGGCAGCGTGACGGAAACATCGCGCAATATGGGCTTTTTCTCATAGGAAAAGCTCACGTGGTCAAAAACGATATCGTGATTCTCCGGGCGGAGGTCCCTGCCGTTTTCGTCCATGCGCGGCATGTTTTCGGTCTCCACGGTGCGATCAATGGCCGACGCCGCGAGCCGCAGCATGGAAACGCCCATGCCGAACGCCTTGATCTGGTTGAATACGAGGAAGGACATGACGAGCACCATCAGAGCGTTCGCCAGACTCATGGAACCGGCCGCCCAGAGCAGCACGGCTGCGAGCATCATGCCGACGCTCGCCACTTGCAGCACGGCCTCCTGCAGCGCCGTATACGGCGTTAAGAGCTCTGCGACCTTCACGTTGCTGCGGCGGTTATACTCCAAAGCATCCTGCAGCTTCTTATCGCCCTTGCCGGTGAGATTGAAGGATTTCACAACGCTCATGCCCTGCACGGTTTCGAGCACCGCCTCAATGAGCGCGGTCTGCGAGAGCTGCATGTCCCCCGCGATGGCGACGGACTTTTTCTCCATGGCGGAAACGGCGAGGAGATAGAGCGCGATGCCCGCAAGGACGATGAGCCCGATGCGCCAGTCAAAAGCGAGGATGAGCACAGCGAACACGGCAGTCGTAATAAGTCCGCCGAGGATGTTTACAAGCACCATCGGCACCATGCTCTCAATGCTGCCGACGACGGTCGTGCACACGCCGGAGACCTGGCCAAGGCTGTTCTCATTGAAGAAGCCCATGGGGACGCTTTTCAGCCGGTCGGCAATGGCGATGCGGCGGTCCGCCGCCATGAAGTACCCGGCGTGGGTTTGCAGCATTTTGGAAAAGCTCGCGCTCACTGCGCCGCCGAAGATCGCGATAAGCTCGCACACGAGCGCGATCCATGCCATCTTTCCGCCCTGCGCGCCGCCGGTCAGCGCGCGGACAACAAAGTAGATCGCCGCGACCTGGAACATCTGCAGCACGGCGTTCAGGAAGCCGACTGCCACGGACTTATTGATATTCTTTCTCTCGTTTCCGGCAAACTGCCAGATTTTGCGGAATGCTTCGATCATTTCGCGTCACCGTCCTTTGCTCCGATATGCGCCTGCCACATCTCCCGATAGAGCGGGCAGGATGTGAGAAGCTCTTCGTGGCTGCCCTGCGCTTCAACGCGCCCGCCGTTCACCACGGCGATGTTATCCGCGCCCGTGATGGTGGAGAGGCGGTGGGCGATCACGATGACCGTTTTGTTCTCCACGAGCTTTGCTACCGCTTTCTGGATGACCGCCTCGTTTTCGGGGTCGATGTACGCGGTGGCCTCGTCGAGAATGACAACGGGGGCATTTTTCAGCATGGCACGGGCGATGGCGATGCGCTGCCGCTCGCCGCCGGAGAGATGCGCGCCGCCTCCGCCGACTACCGTGTCAAACCCGTTTTCCAGATCGCCGATGAAGCTGTCACACCCCGCGGCGTGCGCCGCCGCGGCGACTTCCGCATCGGTGGCGTCCCGGCGGCCCATGCGGATGTTCTCGCGCACGGTGTCGTCAAAAAGATAATTGTCCTGCGAGACAAACGCCACCTGATCGTAAAGCTCCGTCAGGGGGATGTCCCGAAGATCATGCCCGCCTATGGTGATGGAGCCGGTTTTCACGTCCCAGAAGCCCGCGATGAGCTTGGCGAGCGTCGACTTGCCCGAGCCGGAGGGGCCGACGAGCGCCGTCATGCCGTTTTGCGGCACGGAGAGGCTGACGCCGTGCAGAATTTCCGCATCGTCGTGGTAACCGAAAGAGACATCCTTGACCTCGATGTTGTGATCGGCAAACGTGACGCTCTGCGCGCCGTGCTCCTGCTCCTCGGCTTTCAAAATTTCGTCCACCTGCGCGACCGTCGTGCCGACCTGCGCGAGCGTATCGACAAAGTTAAACGCCGCCACGATCGGCGCGGCCATGCCGAGCGCGAGGATGATGACCGTGACGAATGTCTCCGCCGTGAGCGTGCCGTGCGTATAGAAGACCCAGCCGAGCGGAAGAATCGTGAGCATCTGCGCCGGGAAGAAGGCATACGCCATGGACATGCCGAGCTGGCTGCGGCGCATCCAGTCATAATAATACTGCGCGTTGGCGCGCACCTTGTCGATGAGGCGGGTGTACGAGGCTTTGCCTTGATTGAACGCCTTGATGACCGCGATGCCGTTGATGTATTCGATCATGGTGCTGCTCATCTCGGTCGTCGCCTTCACGGCGCCCTCGTAGTCCTTGGCGTAGCCGCCCATGACGGTCATCATAAAGAAGAACGCGATCGGGAACACCGCGAGCGAGAGCAGCGCGAGCCGCCAATCGAGCACGAACAGATATACGACCGTCAGCAGCGGCGTTACGACGTTGGCCGTCATCTCCGGGAAGAGATGGGCGAGCGTTGTCTCCATGCCGTCCACCTGATCGACGATGGTCTCCTTGAGCTTGCCGCTGGACATGTCCATCACGGTGCCGAGCGGCAGGCGCGGCAGCTTCGCGAGAAGCTTCTGCCGGATGGTGCGAAGAATGCTGAATGTCGCCTTGTGGGAGATGCCGAGTGCGCCGTTATACAGTACCGTCCGGAGCAGGAACCCCGCGAGCGCTGTGAGCAGCCACGGCAGGTATGCGGCAAATGCCGTCTCCCCGGCGAGCAGCAAAACGATGATCCGCGCCGCCGCAAAGTACGGCGCCATGCCGCACGCCACGCCGACCACGGCCAGAATGACCGCCGTGATGAGCTTGCCGTGCTCGGTTTCCCCCAGCTCCCAAATCCGGGCGACGGGGCTTTGTTCTTTCATATGCCATTACCTCCTTGCAAATTAGCATTCGCTAACCCGCTTGCTTATTGAAAGGCTGTCGTCTCCGGCAGCCTTTGTGTACGTTTTTATCGCGCCTCGCGGCCGAAAATTTCCAGAAATCCGGTGCGGTGGTAGCGGCTCAAAAGCTCGATATACTCGGATGCTTCCTCGCGGCTCAGCCCGTGGCGGATGATCTCGAAAAGGCTCTCAAAGCGGGAGGTTGTCACGATGTGCAGCAGCATTTGCGTCAGCGTGCCGCCGAACCCTTCGGGACAGCCGACGGCTTCCATGTATTTGTACGTATACTCCACCTCGATGCGCACGAGCTCGTCCACGAAGTTGTGGAAGCGCGTGCCGTAAGAGGAGTCAAGAAGCAGCCGGAATTCGTCCAGATGCTCGTACATGTAATCGACGAGCTCCGCCGTGCCGCCGTCGGCATACTTTGGCATCTGCTGTTCCTGCTCGGCAGGCGTCATCTGGTGGAAGCGCTCCTGGATGCGGACGAACCGGGTCGTCATCTCGCTGAGCACCGGCTCAACGATGGCAGAAAAGAGTCCCTCTTTATCGCCGAAGCGGACATAGATCGAGTTGGTGCTGGTGTCCGCCGCCGCTGCGATCGTGCGGAGCGAGGCGTCCACATAGCCTTTGTCCAGAAATTCCTTTTTCGCCGCGGCAAGGATCCGATCCGCCACGCCTTCGATCTGTTTCGCCATGGTATCTCCTTCTCGGATAAATAACAGCGTTTCATAACGCCGTTTTGCATTCTAATCCTGCACGAGAAAATTGTCAATACTTTTTTGTTAGCCTATGCTTACTCTTTTAAATCGCAAAAAAGTTGTCAACGGGGACGGTTCCCGTTGACAACTTTTTTTGCGTCGCGGCACCTCTCCCAGAGTGAGAGGCAAGTCCCGCCCGGAGTTCCCTCACCAAGTGATCTCAGAGCTTCCAGCCGACGGCCTTTTCCCGGCCGGTGACGAAGCGGCGGTAGATGCCCTCCTGCTGCAGCAGCTCGTCGTGCGTGCCGCGCTGGACGATTTGCCCCTTGTCCACAGCAAGGATCTGATCGGCATGGCAGACAGTTTTCAGCCGGTGCGCGATCAGGATCACGGTTTTCTCCCGTGTCAGCTCGCCGATGGCCTCCATCAGCTCCTGTTCGTTTTCGGGATCGACGTTGGCCGTGGCCTCGTCGAGAACGATGATGGGCGCGTCCTTCATCATGGCGCGGGCGATGGAGAGGCGCTGCCGCTCGCCGCCGGAGAGCGTGCCGCCCACCTCGCCGATAACGGTTTCATATCCCTGCGGCAGCTTTAAAATGAAGTCGTGGCAGCGCGCTTTTTTCGCCGCCTCGACGACCTTTTCCATCGGCGCGTCCGGCGCTCCGAAGCGGATGTTGTTCGCGACAGTATCATGGAAGAGATAGACATTCTGGAACACAAAGCTGAAGTTGCGCATCAGGCTGTCCATATCGTATTCGCGCACATCGTGCTTATCCAGCGTGACCTGCCCGCCGTCCACATCCCAGAAGCGGGAGAGCAGATGGCAGAGCGTCGTCTTGCCGCCGCCGGAGGGACCGACGATGGCGGTCGTCGTCTTTTCCGGGATATCGAGCGTTACGCCGCGGATGACGGGCTTCTTCTCATAGGAAAAGCGGATATCCTTCGCGTGAAGATCGCGCCGCTCCGGCTCGATCTCCGCGCCGGAGATGTCCATTGTGGGAAGCTCCAGAATGGCCGACGCCTGATCAACGCACGTGCTCACCACGCGCAGCAGGCTGGACTGCGTGCCCGCCTGTTCCAGCCCCTCGGTGAGCAGGAACGAGCAGACCGAGAGCATGATACAGTTTAAAAGCTCCATCCGCCCGGCAGTATAAAGAACGAGCGAGAGCAATACCACGCCGACATCGATGAGCTTCGCCACGGCGTTCTGCGCGAGCATGAGCGGCAGGAGCCGGAGCTCCATATCGATGTTGGAATTTACATTCTCGTCAATGGCGGATTGCAGCGCGCGGTTATATTTCCCCGCCAGAGAGTAGGATTTCACCTCGGCGATGCCCTTGATATATTCGAGCACCTGCTCCACGACGGCCGTGTCCCCGACGAGCTTCCGGCTCGTGGTTTTTTCGGATTTTGCCTGCATGGCGCGGTTTACGAGATAGTATACCGCGAGCCCGGCCACGATCCAAAGCCCTGCGCGCCAGTCGAAGAGGAACACCGCAAGCGTCATGACCGCCGTGGAGAAAAGTCCCTCGGTGACGAGCATCGCCACACGGGTGGAAACGCCGGAGAGATTGTCCATCGTGTTGGTGGTGACGGATGTGATTGCGCCGAGGCTGTTCTCGTTAAAATACCCCATGGGGAGATAGCGCAGGTGCTCGGCGATCTGCACGCGCTTGTTGGCCGTTGTGCGGTAGCCGCCGTCGGTCTGCAAGGCCGTGGCGCGGTATTTCAGCATCGACGAGCCGACAATGGACACGAGCATAATGGCAAGCGAGAGCCAGATGGCCTTTGCGGTAACGCCGCCGGTCAGCATGGCTTGCAGCATCACGCCGATGGCCGGGATCTTGAGCGCCGAAAAGAGCGCCGCCGCAACGCCGAGGACGATGGAAACAGAAAACTCCCGGCGCTCCCGCTCGTCACAGAAACGAAAGAATTTCCGTAAAATTTCAAGCATGATCGCCGCCTCCTTCCGCGCTGTCGCGCGAGGCAATGTGCGCGCTCCAGAGCGATTCATAGAGCGGGCAGGTTTGACGCAGCTCCGCGTGCGTCCCGGCGGCCTCGATGCACCCGGCGTTCACTACAGCGATCTGGTCGGCATCCGCCACGGTGGAGAGCCGGTGCGCAATGACGATGAGCGTTTTGCCGCGCACGAGCTTTGCCACGCTCTCCTGAATGACGGCCTCATTCTCGGGATCGGTGTAGGCCGTCGCTTCGTCCAGAATGACGATGGGCGCATTTTTGAGCATGGCACGGGCAATGGATATGCGCTGCTTTTCGCCGCCGGAGAGGTGTCCGCCGCCGCTGCCGACGCGGGTATCAAAGCCGTTTTCCAGCCCCAGGATGAAGTCGTAGCAGCCGCACTCGCGCGCGGCCTCTTCCACCTCCGCGTCCGTAGCGTCCGGTTTTCCCATGCGGATGTTCTCGCGCACCGTGGCGTCAAAGAGGAAATTGTCCTGCGACACATAGGCCACCAGCCGGTGGTAATGCTCTGCGGAGATATTCCGGATGTCCGCGCCGCCGACGGTGATGCTGCCGCCGGTCACGTCCCAGAAGGACGCGATGAGCTTCGCAATCGTGGATTTGCCGCTGCCGGAGGGGCCGACAAGGGCGTTGACCGTCCCTTCCCGGAACGTGAGGTTTACGCCGTGCAGCACCTCCGTCTCGCCATAGCCGAAATGGACGTTGCACAGCTCCACGGTGCTTCCCTGCGGCGTCTCCGCGTCCGTTTCGGGGCGCGGCAGCTCCGGCGCGGTCAGAATGTCCGTTACCTGAGCGACGATCGTGCCGACCTTCGCGAGATCGTCCGTGAACTTCATGCAGCCGATGATCGGCGTGATGAGTCCCATGGAGAGCAAAACGATAAGAAGGAACTTCTCCGGCGAGAGCGTTCCGGCTTTGAGGAGCGCCCCGCCGATGGGCAGCACCGACAGAAGCGTCGCCGGCATGATGTTCATGGCGAAGGTAAAATAGAAATTGCTCTTGTTCATCCAGTCGATGTAGCTCTCGGCGCATTCCTTTGCGGCGGAGACGAACTTTTCGTAGCTGCTCTTCGCCTTGCCGAACACCTTGATGACCTCGATGCCGCCGATGTACTCCACCGCCGTGTCGTTGAGCGCGTTCGTGGCCGCAACGGTGCGCGCGTAGTTTTTCCCATACCCGGCCATCATCAGCGCGAAAAACACGAGACCGAGCGGCAGCGTGAGGAGCGAGGCAAGCGCCATGCGCCAGTCGAGAACGAAGAGATATGCAAGCGTTGCGAGCACAAGCGCGGCGTTGCTGCTCATTTCGGGGATGACGTGTGCAAGCGTTGGCTCCATGCTGTCCACGCGCTCCACGAGAATGTTTTTGAGCTCGCCGGAGCCTCTTTTCTGCACATCGCCCAGCGGCAGGCGGGAAAGCTTCGAGAGAGCCTCTTTGCGGATATTGCCGAGCACCGCGAACGTCGCTTTATGCGACTGCGCCGTGGAGAGCGAGTGGAAGAGCACCCGCAGCAGCCAGAAGGCCGCCATAACGGCGCAGTCCATGAGATACCCGGTCAGTTCCCGGTTCCCGGCAAGCAGCTTGCCGATGATGCGTGCCATCACGAAATACGGCAGGATTTGAAACACCGCGCCGAGAACGGCAAAGCATACGCTTGCGATATACCCCGATTTTTTCTGTCCGGCAAAGGAAAATATCCAGCCGAACGTGCTTTTTTCTTTTTGCATTTTCTCACCTCACACGGAAGATATCCTGCAAAACCGGAAGCGAGGCTTCCGTCACCGGCACATCGTCCCGGATTTTGCCGCCGGAGAGCCGAAGCACTCTCGTGCAGGTGCGGCAGACAAATTCATAGTCGTGCGTTACGATAAAGACGATCTTTCCCACGGCGGCCAGCCGCCGGATGAGCGCGGCAAGCCGCGCCATACCGTCATAATCGAGCCCGCTGGTGGGCTCATCGAATACCAGAAGCTCTTTGCCGCAGACCATGGCGGCGGCCGCCGCCAGACGCTGCTTCTGCCCGCCGGAGAGCGTGTTGGGATGGCGCTCCCGGAAGGGAGCGAGCCCGAGTTCCTCCAGCGTCTTTTCGGCAAGCGCTGTGTCCGGGTGCCGGAGGCCAAATGTACACTCGGCCTCCACGCTCTCGGCGAAGAGCTGGTAGTTCACGTCCTGCATAACCATGCAGGCGCGCTTCGTGCGCTCCTTCGGTTTCTGCGCTCTGCCGTTCCAGCGGTATTCGCCGCCCGTTTCCTTATGCAGACCGCAGAGCGCGCGGGAAAACGTTGTTTTCCCCGCGCCGTTTGAGCCGGCCACGGCGATCACCTCGCCGGGCGCGGCCTGCAGGGAAATATGTTGCAGCACCGGCTGCTTCTGGTAGGCGAGCGTCACGTCCCGGAGCTCCAGCACCGGCGCGGCAGTAGTTTCGGCAAAGCGTTCCGGGCTCTCCTGGCGCAGATCCACGGCGCGCAGCCCCATCGCTTGCCGCTGCGGCGCGCCCAGCGCGCAAAACTCCGCGGCTGTCCAGTCGCCCGTGATGCAGCCATTATCGAGATAGATGACCCGGTCGGCCACGTCCATCAGATAGTAGAGCCGGTGCTCCGCGACAATAACGGTTTTCCCCTGCGCCTTGACGAGCTTTATGTGCTCGCGCATCTCGTCGATGGCGGCAGCGTCCAGATTGGAGGAGGGCTCATCCAGCAAAAAGATCTCCGGCTCCATGGCATAGACGGAGGCAAAGGCGATCTTCTGTTTTTCGCCGCCGGAGAGCGCAAAGATGCCGCGGCCAAGGAGGTTTTCCATTTTCAGTTCCTTTGCGGTCTCCGATACGCGCCGCGCGAGCTCTTGCTGCGGCACGGCCTCGTTTTCCATGCCGAAGGCGATCTCGCCGTCGGTATCGACATTAAAAAACTGCGTGCGGGGATTTTGAAATACACTCCCCACCTTCTCTGCGATGCGGTACATGGGCAGAGAGAAAATATCCGCGCCGTCCAGCAGCACATTCCCGCTCAACTCGCCCGCAAAAAACTGCGGGATGAGGCCGTTGATGAGCCGCGTGAGCGTCGTTTTTCCGCAGCCGCTGCGGCCGCAGAGCAGCACGCATTGCCCGTCCGGGATCGTGAGGCTCACATTCTTCAAGCCGCCGTCCGCGCTGTCGGGATAGGAAAAGGACACGTTCTGGAATTCGATCACGCAAGCGCCCCCTTCCCCAAAAGCTCCGCGGCGAGAAACGCCGCGAAGAGCGCCACGGTGAGATAGTCCGCCGCGCTCATACGAATTTTCACCAGACTGGTGCGCGGCTTCGGGTTTTCGATCCCGCGCGTCACGGCGGCGACGGAGAGCTCGTCCGCGGCCTTGCTCGCCGCGGTCAGCAGCGGGACATAGATGCAGTTGACCGTCATGGCCGGAGCCTTCAGAAAGCCCCAGAACGTCGGCGACACATCCCGCAGACGCATGGCGTCCCGGATAAAGCGTCCGTCCTCCCGGATGGTGGGCAGGTACCGGAGCATGACCGCGAGAGGAATGGTGAGCTTCTTCGGGCAGCGCAGCCGCGCCATGGCCGAGAGAAATTCGCCCACCTTCGTCGTGGCGATCACGAGCCCCGCCAGCATGCCGCAGGCGTACACCTTATGCACAAGGCCGAGAAACGCCACAAACATTGTCCGCCATGTGCCGGTCAAAACGCCCATGCACCAAACGGTGAACGCGCAGATGAGCGCATACGCCGCCATGCCGCGCAGCGCGTACCGCCATTTGCCGCTGGCTGCCGCGAGCAGGCCGATGAGCGCAACCAGCACGAACTGCCAGACGAGGCTCGGCGCGAACATGGCGCTGAGGACGCAAAGCAAAATGAGGAACAGCTTTGTTCTCGGATCGAGGTGCAGGGGCTTCATTGCGTGATCCCGGCTTTTTCAAACTGCTTTTTCAGCATTTTGCAGCCAATAAAGGCGCTGAGCGCGGCAGCGAGGATCGTGCCCGCCAGCATGATGACGAGGATCCACGTTGTGCCCGTGGAGCGCATGGTGTCGATATAGGACTGCTCCGTGCCGTTTCCGAGCATGGTCTTCGCCCAGCCGTCGGGATTGGCAAAGAACACAAGGTAAGACGCCGTCCCGCCGAGGGACAAAAGGACGTACGAAAGCCTGCAAATAAAAAGTCAAGCCCCAAATAGGACTTGACCCGATAAAATATGCAGGAGGCAGGCGGTAAAAAAGAGCAACACAAATAAGCCACCACAGAGTGCCGGCTTAAAAAGTGCGAAAGATGAGAA
>CAVEQS010000024.1:0-43223 GCA_963618015.1 bacterium
AAGCTATGTCTTCTTTTATGCGGTTTCCAATTTGCGCAAGTTATTGTACATTATCTCACGTGACTGCATCATTCCGCAATCTTCCGCAGAAAATACGCACATACAAAACCCCTCTGTATGCGCCGCATACAGAGGGGTGGTCGTTTAACCTGCCTGCGGTATCACCGCGGGCGGGTTTTCTATCTCAGAGCACGAAGCTTTCCAGCTGCGCCTTCGCCACGAAGCCGACAGAGGTTTTGACGGCTTCGCCGTTTTTGAAGAGGATAAGCGTCGGAATGCTCGATACGCCGAAACGCATGGCGAGATCCATTTCCTCATCCACATTGACCTTGCCGACCTTCAGCTCGTCGTGCTCGGCCGCAAACTCATGCAGCACCGGGGCAAGCATTTTGCAGGGGCCGCACCAGCTCGCCCAGAAGTCCACAAGGACAGGCTTTTCGGAGTGAAGAACTTCTTCTTCAAAATTCGCTTTTGTGATCGTGATTTCCGACATGGTACTTATTTCCTTTCGATGGAATTTTAATAGTTTTCGGCGTGGATCTCAAAATAGCTCTGCGGGTGGGCGCACGTCGGGCAGATCTCCGGCGCGCTCGTACCGACAACGATATGCCCGCAGTTACGGCATTCCCAGACCTTGACCTCGCTCTTGGCGAACACCTCGGCAGCTTCCACATTGTGCAGCAGCGCGCGATAGCGCTCTTCATGGTGCTTTTCGATCGCGGCGACAAGGCGGAACTTCTGCGCGAGCTCGTGGAAGCCCTCTTCCTCGGCCGTCTTGGCAAAGCCCTCATACATGTCCGTCCACTCGTAATTCTCGCCCTCGGCGGCGTTCAGAAGGTTTTCCGCCGTATCGCCGATACCGTTGAGTTCCTTAAACCAGAGCTTTGCATGCTCCTTTTCATTATCTGCGGTTTTCAGAAAAAGCGCGGCAATCTGTTCATAGCCTTCCTTCTTTGCCTTGCTCGCAAAGAACGTATACTTGTTGCGGGCTTCCGACTCGCCGGAGAATGCAGCGCGGAGATTCTGCTCGGTTTTTGTTCCGGAATACTTGTTCTGTTCAGACATTTTTCGGCTCCTTTATAAAGCGTATTTTACGTAGTATGCCCAGATATGGCCAAAGAACCGCCGAAAGGCAGTTCTTTGGTATATTTTTATTCCGCTTTCTTCAGCTCGCAGAGCGCCGCGGCAATGCGGGTAGCACAGCGGGCGTTGTTCAGCGCAAGCTGCACGTTCGTTTCAAAGCTCTCGCCGCCGGTCAGCTCCTTGACCTTGGCCAAGAGGAACGGCGTGATGTTCTTGCCGTGCACGCCCGCCTCGTCCGCAGCCTGCAGCGCCACGGTGATGATGCGCTCCATATACTCGTGGTCGAGTGCGTACTCCTCCGGAACCGGATTGCCGACGAGGATGCCGCCGGTGAAGCCGATGCCGCGCTGCGCGTGGATGATGGAAGCGATCTCCGCCTCGCTCTGCGCTGCGTAGTCCACGCCGAAGCCGCTCTTGCGGCAGAAAAACGCCGGGAAATCGGCGGTCTGGTTGCCGATGACGGGAACGCCCATCGTTTCAAGATATTCCAGCGTGCGGCCGATATCGAGAATCTGCTTCGCACCGGCGCAAACGACCGTGACGGGCGTGTGCGCAAGCTCCTGCAGGTCAGCAGAAATATCCATGGAGTCCTGACCGCCGCGGTGCACACCGCCGATGCCGCCGGTGGCAAACACAGGAATACCGGCCATCGCAGCGATGATCATCGTGGAAGCAACGGTCGTCGCGCCGGTGCGGCCGAGAGCGACATACACCGCCACGTCACGGCGGCTCACCTTGCCGATGTTCTCCGCGCGGCACATGATCTCCAGTTCCTCCGCCGTGAGACCGACTTTCAGACGTCCCTTAACGATCGCGCAGGTCGCCGGAATGCCGCCGAGCGAGCGGATGACTTCCTCTACGCGGTGCGCAAAGTCCAGATTTTCCGGATACGGCATACCGTGGCTGAGGATCGTGCTTTCCAGCGCGACGACGGGCTTATTCTCGTTCAGCGCCTGCTGGATTTCGGGCAGAACGTCCAGATACTTTTCAAAGCTGTTCATAATTCATTTTCCTCCAGAATTTTATTGACGAGCTCCGCGCTCATCCCCGGGCTGACGGTTCCGGCGCTGGTAACGGCGATGATCCCCGCCGCCAGAGCCCAGCGCGCCGCCTGTTCGGGGGCGAAGCGGTGCAGGTAAGCATATAAAAGTCCGGCCATAAAGGCGTCTCCCGCGCCGGTGGCATCCACCATCTGGCTCACGGGACGAAGCGCGGCATAAAATCTCGCGCCGTCGCGGTCAGCCCAGTAGCAGCCATGCTGCCCCATACTGACAACGACTCGATGTGTGCCGCGTTCCAGAAGCACATCCACGGCGCGCTCCATGTCGGAGTTGTCCGCAATCTCACAGCCGGTCATAGCCGCAAGCTCCAGCACGTTGGGCTTAAGACAGTAGAGCTTTCCGGCAAACGGGGCAAGACGCCGGGCATACGTTGTGGAGACCGGGTCGGAAAAGACCGGAACCCCCGCAAGCGCATCGGAGGTGATCCATTCAAGCGCCTCCGGTGTCAGGCAGGGATCACAGACAATGGCATCCGCTTCTCGGAGCGCATCGCGCTGCTCTTCCAGCCATTCGGGCGTGATGTGTTCCAGAATGCGCATATCGGACATACCGATGAACATGTCGCCCTCCGGGTCAATGAGCGCCATATAGCTGGAGCTGCCGCAGTCCGGGCAGCGCAGCATATGTGACATATCCATACCGACCGCCTCGCCGGAGGCGAGGATTTCCCGACCGTAAAGGTCGTTGCCGACGGCGGAAAAGAGGGCGGTTTTCTCGCCCATGCGGGAGAGGTTTTCGAGAATATTTCGCGTGACACCGCCGGGCGACGTATGGAGAAAGCCGGGATTGGAATCACGCAGAATGAGCGCGGCACGGCTGCGCCCGTGCAGATCCATGTTGGCTGCGCCAATCCCTGCGATAAAACGTTTTTCTGTCATTATTTCAAAACTACGCGCTTGAAGCTCTTCTTTCCGCGGCGCAGGACAACGCCCTTGCGCAGTTCTTCCGCATCGAACGACTTGGCAAGATCGGTGACCTTCTCTTCCCCGCACAGGACGCCGCCCTGCTGAATATTGCGCCGCGCGTCGCTGCGGGAGGCGCAGAGGCCGCTCAGCACAAGAAGGCTCATAATGTCGGCCTTGCCGTCGACAAGATCGCTCTCGGAAATGACAGACTCCGGTACGTGCTCCGTGCTGCCGCCGCCGAAAATGGCTCTTGCCTTTTCCTGCGCGGCGCCAGCCTCGTCCTCGCCGTGCACCATTTTGGTGAGCTCATAGGCCAGGATCTCCTTGGCGGTGTTGAGCTGCGCGTCCTTCCAGGTTGCCATCTCGTCGATCTGCTCAAGCGGGAGGAACGTGAGCATGCGGATGCACTTCATAACGTCCGCATCGTCCACATTGCGCCAGTACTGGTAGAAATCGAACGGAGAGGTCTTGTTCGCGTCGAGCCAGACAGCGTTGCCCGCCGTTTTGCCCATCTTCTTGCCCTGCGAGTCGGTCAGGAGCGTGATGGTCATGGCGTAGGCGTCCTTGCCGAGCTTTTTGCGGATGAGCTCCGTACCGCCGAGCATGTTGCTCCACTGGTCGTCACCGCCGAACTGCATGTTGCAGCCGTACTCCTTGAAGAGATGGTAGAAGTCGTAGCTCTGCATGATCATGTAGTTGAACTCAAAGAAGCTCAGACCCTTTTCCATGCGCTGCTTGTAGCACTCGGCGCGGAGCATATTGTTCACGCTGAAGCAAGTCCCCACCTCACGCAGAAGCTCAATATAGTTGAGATCAAGGAGCCAATCGGCATTGTTCACCATGATGGCCTTGTCCTCGCCGAATTCAATGAAGCGCTCCATCTGGCGGCGGAAGCACTCGGCATTGTGATCGATGTCTGCCTTGGTGAGCATTTTGCGCATGTCCGTGCGGCCGGAGGGGTCGCCGATCATGGTAGTACCGCCGCCGATGAGCGCGACCGGCTGGTTGCCCGCCATCTGCAGACGCTTCATGAGCGTGAGCGCCATGAAGTGACCGGCGGTAAGGCTGTCCGCTGTGCAGTCAAAGCCGATATAGAAGCGAGCCTTTCCGTTGTTGATCAGGTCATGGATTTCCTGTTCATCGGTGACCTGTGCAATAAGGCCACGCCGGACAAGCTCTTCGTAAATTTGCATCAATCTTACTCCTTTTTTATTCTTTTCCCGCGCAATGCGGGTAAATCACTTAGGAAAGGGACGCGCGGAATTCCTCATCACGCGCCAAAAGCTCTTCCGCGCCCGCGAGCTGCGTATCAGTAATCTGGTCGCCGCCGCTCAGTCGCGCCAGCTCCCACCGGCGGCCTTCGCGGTCAAGGAGGCGGATGTTCGTATACGTCCGTCCGCTATGTTCGGACTTTTCCACCAGATACTGCTGCTGCGCCATCGCCGCAATCTGCGGAAGATGGGTCACACAGAGCACCTGCTTTGTCCGTCCGAGAGAGGCCAGTTTTTCCGCCACACGCTGCGCCGCGACACCCGAGACGCCGGTATCGATCTCGTCAAAGATCAACGCATCTACGCCGTCCTTTTCGGCAAAGACGTTCTTGAGCGCAAGCATAATGCGCGAAAGCTCACCGCCGGAAGCGATACGGCTGATCGGCCCAAGCGCTTCGCCGGCGTTGGCCGACATGACAAAGCTTACCTCGTCCGCGCCGGACGTGGTGAGAGCGTTCTTTCCGGTTTGAAACTCGATCCGCACTTCAAAACGAACCGACGGCATGCTGAGATCGCGAAGCTCTCCAACAACGCGCTCCTGCAGACGCGCCGCCGCCGCTTTTCGGACATCAGAGAGCGCGCGCGCCCTCTTTTCGGCGAGTGCATATGCTTTCGCCGTTTCTTTTTCCAGCTGTTGAAGCCGGTCACCGGCGTATTCCAGCTCGTCGAGCCGGTGCTGGGAATCCAAAAGCAGCGCGGCGAGACCTTCCTCATCCGTTGCATACTTCTTTTCCAGACGCCGAAGCTGGGAAAGGCGCTCTTCCAGCCGGTCATACTCCTCCGGAGAGAAGTCCAGAAGCTGCTGCTTTTCGCGCAGACGCTCGGAAGCATCCTCCAGCGCGAGCCGCGCACCGCGGATGATCTCTTCCGTTTCCGAGAGATCTGCGCTCCACGCGCTGGCGCGGGAGACATTATACTCCGCCTCGCCGCATTGTGCAACAGCGCTGCCGTCGGAATCATAGAGTGCAGAAAGCGCGGCGGATATGTGCTCCGTCAGCTTTTCGCTGTTGCGAAGGAGATCGCGTCGTTCCGTAAGCTCCGTTTCCTCGCCGGGGCGGATCTCCGCCTTCGTTAGCTCGGCGATCCGGTAGCGCAGGCTCTCTTCCAAGCGCTGCTTTTCCGCTTCGTCCATGGAGAGACGCTCGGTCTCGCGGACGAGCGCGCGATAGGCGTCGTATGCCTCACGATACGCCGAAAGCGCCGCACCGCACTCGCCGAAAGCGTCCAGATAGTCCAGATGACGCCGCTCGTCCAGAAGCTGACGGCCATCGTTCTGCCCGTGGATATCCAGCAGAAGCGCCCCAAGCTCACGAAGCTGCGAGGCCGTAACCGGCACGCCGTTAACGCGCCCGGACGTCTTTCCCTCCGCAGTAATCCGGCGCTGCAAAATGATCTCGCCGTCGTCCACGTCGATCTCGTTATCCGTACACCAACGTTCTGTGGCTGCCGATTCAAATGACGCCGTGACGGAAGCGCGTTCCGCACCGGAGCGGACAAGCTCCCGGCTGACGCGGTTGCCGAGGACAGCATTGAGCGAGTCGATGATGATCGATTTGCCCGCGCCCGTTTCGCCGGTCAATACACTCAGTCCGGCAGAGAATTCCACATCCGCGCATTCGATGACGGCGATATTTTCAATGTGGAGTGTTTTGAGCATTACAGCATAGCCTCAATTTCCCGGCAGAAGTCCAGCGCCGTCTGTACATCGCGCATGGCGAGAAAGGCGGTATCGTCTCCCGCCAGCGTTCCGACAAGATTGGGAACATCCAGATTGTCAAGCATGGATGCCGCAGCATTGGCAAGACCCGGAAGCGTGTGGATGACAACGATGTTCTGCGCCGTATCAAAGCTCACGACGCATTCACGGAAGATCTTCCGCAGGCGGTCAAGCTGGTCGCCGGAATCCTCTCTCGCCGGAACGGCATAGCGGTAGCCGCCGTCCGGGCAAAGCTCCTTGACAAGGCGAAGCTCGCGGATATCGCGCGAGAGCGTCGCCTGCGTGCTTTTCACGCCGCGCTCGCGCAGCGCTTCGATCAACTGGTTCTGCGTTTCAATGTTCTGCTCCTGAATCAACGCAAGGATCTCTTCCTGTCGCTTTGATTTCACGGGGCAATCACCTCTTTCATTTATCGACTAATTTTTCAAAAACTATATCAAAAAAGCTGCGATCTTTAACGCGTGCCATTAAAAGCGTTTTGTCTGACCGCGCCACAACGAGCTCGTCCCCATCAAGGAACGGAACGGCCACGCCGTCCACGGAGAGAAAGACTTCCTTATCCCCTTGTTCCACGGTGCGGATAAATACTTCCCGATCCGCTTTCAACACATAAGAGCGCGCCGCGAGGCGGAACGTGCAGATCGGGGTGAGGATAATGCAGTCGGCGCACGGCTCGACGATCGGCCCGCCAGCCGCCATGGAATACGCAGTGGAGCCGGTCGGCGTGGAGGCGATCATTCCGTCGCCGGAGAACGCCGTGATCTCGCGCCCATCGCTGAACGCTTCCAGCTTCACCACACTCACCGAGGCACGGACGACCGCTTCGTTGAGCGCGCTGCCGGCATAGACCAGTTCCCCTTTGCGAAAGAGCTTCAGATCGAGCATCATGCGCGTCTGCACGGTGTAATGCCCGTCGGCGACTTCTAAAATACAGTCGGTTTCCGTCTGCTCCAGCTCGGCGAGAAAGCCCTTGTTTCCGAGATTTACGCCGAGGATCGGGACGCCGGAACCGGCAAGATACCGGGAAAGCTGTAAAATCGTACCGTCGCCGCCGAGCGAAACAACGAGACGCGCGCCGGGCAGCGCCATCGGAAGAGTGACGGTCGGAATATCCGGCGACCAGGTGTTCTCCAGCCCATCGCTAAGAAACGGCGCAATGCGGACGTCGTGGCCATGCTCGCGCAGCGCCGCAGCGATTGCGAGCGTAGACTCCAGACCGTGATCGCGGTGCGCGTTCGGGCAGAGAAGAATATATCCGTCTTTCATTGATCAGAATCCTTTCCGTGCGCCGCGTGTGACGCGGCAACGAGCGCCTCAATGTCCGGTTCCGGAATGCTGTCTGCATTCTTTTTGAGCCAGGCAAGGTACTCAATGTTTCCTTCCGGTCCGCGGATGGGGGAAAAATCCAGTCCGCGCACGCCGAAACCGCTTTCCGGCGCATAACGCAGAAACTCACGCAGTACGTCCGCATGAACAGCAGGATCTCGCACCACGCCCTTCTTCCCCACCTTATCTTTCCCCGCTTCAAATTGCGGCTTAACAAGGCAGACCATTTCACCGCCGGGCTTCAGGAGGGCGCACACAGCGCCCAAAACGAGCCGGAGCGAAATGAAACTCAAATCAGCCACGGCAACATCCATTTCTTCGGGAATCTGCTCATGCGTAACATAGCGGATGTTTGTCCGCTCCATGCAGACGACGCGCGGATCGGTGCGAAGGCTCCAGGCGAGCTGGCCATAGCCGACATCCACGGCATAGACCTTGGCGGCACCGTTTTTCAGCAGGACGTCCGTAAAACCACCCGTAGACGCACCGCAGTCGATACATACGGCGCTGCTTACGTCGATGGGAAAAACGCGCAGCGCTTTTTCCAGCTTCCACCCGCCGCGGCTGACATACGGGAGCGTTTCGCCGCGCATTTCTACGGCGGCGTCCTCGGCTACGGCAGTACCGGGCTTCGTCTCCTTCTGTCCGTTTACATATACGCTGCCCGCCATGATATACGCCTTGGCGCGCTCACGGCTCTCGGCAAGACCTTTATCAAACACAAGCTGATCAAGCCGGATCTTTTTCATGCATTATCTCCTTTGCCGCATTGGCAATACCCTCCGCATCAAGATGCAGGCGGTGCTGCAGTTCGCCGACCGAGCCGTGCTTAATGACGCCGCTGCCGAGATCCAGCAGACGCGCGCCGCGAAGCAAAACGCCGTTTGCTGCGGCATCCGCCAAAAGAAGCGTACCCATGCCGCCGGAACGGCAGGACTCCTCCACCATAATAAAGCGGCCGGTTTTTTGAAGCGACTCGCGGACGAGTTCCGGGGCAAGCGGCAGCAGGCGGTTGAGCTTGATGACCTCGGCGTGGATGCCGTCCTTCGCGAGCTCTTTTGCCGCAGCGAGCACTGCATTGATCGAAATACCGTACGAGACGATTGTAACATCGTCACCGTTGCAAAGAACGGTTGTATCCTCGCGGGAATGATCGTCAATATAGGCTCCCTCCCCGCCGCGGGGATATCGCAGCGCCACCGGCCCGGATTTTTCCCGCACGGCGATGGAGAGCATAGAGTCCATTTCATGGAAGCTCGCCGGGGCGTAAACGGTCATGTTCGGTACTGCGCTAAGAAATGACACATCAAATGATCCCTGGTGTGTGACGCCATCATGACCGACAAGGCCCGCACGATCAACAGCCAAAACGACATGCAGCCCCATGAGGCCGATGTTTTCTATCAGCATATCGTAAGAGCGCTGGAGAAATGTGGAATAGACGGCAAAAATGGGGGTAAGCCCCTGCTTTGCCATTCCAGCACACATGGCCGCGGCATGCTCTTCGGCAATGCCGAGTTCAAAATACCGCTGCGGAAACCGCCGGGCAAACTCGGAAAGCCCCGTCCCCTGCTCCATCGCCGCGGTAACGGCGCAGACGGTCGGGTCCTTTTCCGCCAGCGCTATCGCCGAAGCACCGAAGGCAGCGGAAAAATCGTTGGCCTCTTCAACTTTAACGCCGGTCTCGGGATCGAACGGATTGACGCCGTGGTAAATCTGCGGGTTTTCCTCCGCAGGGGCATAACCCTTTCCTTTCACCGTCACTACATGGACGACAACCGGGCGGCGAAGATCCTTTGCCCAGCGCAGCGTCATTTCGAGCGCCTTTTCATCGTGGCCGTCTACCGGTCCAATATAGTAAAAGCCTAGATCATCGAAAATTCCAGACGGCAAAAGATGCGCTTTTATCCGCTCCTTGAGCCGGTGCAGCTCTTCGTAGGCGTGCGGATGCTTTTTCATTACGCGGCGGTATGTCCGCTTAAAGCGCAGATATCCCGGACGGGTACGCGCGCGGCGAAGCAGCCGGGCCACACCGCCGACGTTCTCGTTGATCGACATACCGTTGTCGTTGAGGACGATTACAGCAGCCTCGCGGCTCGCGCCGAGATCGCTCAAGCCCTCGTAGCATAAACCGCCGGTCATCGCGCCGTCACCGACGACGGCGACAACGTCGTAATTTCCGTGCATGAGCGTACGGGCTCGTGCCATTCCCGCGGCAAGCGACACGGAATCGGAGGCATGCCCGGCCAGAAACGGATCGGCGTTGCTCTCACACGGCTTGGGAAAGCCGGAGATGCCGTCGAGCTGGCGGAGCGTATCAAAAGAGTCACGGCGTCCGGTCAGGATCTTGTGGACATAGGACTGATGCCCGACATCAAACAAAATTCGATCCTTCATAGGGTCATAGACGCGGTGCAGCGCGACCGTGAGCTCCACGCTGCCGAGATTCGAGGCAAGGTGCCCGCCGGTGCGCGAAACGTTCTCCACAAGGAACTCGCGAATGTCCCGGCAGAGCTCCGGAATGTCCCGTTCCGGCACGGCACGGAGGTCGGCGTTACTATTTATATTATATAAAAGATGTTTTTCTTTCTGGTTCAACACAAATGCTTCCCCTCATACTGTTAACTTAAGTATAATAACAAAAACAAACACCCTTTACAAGTGCAAAGGGTGTTTTGACAAAAAATATTCACAGTTTTTCCGGGAAATATTCATTTTCTGCGGTCAGCCAGAAGATCGGCCAGCCAGCAGAGGAAATCCGTATCGGCAAAGTGTCCCGCAATGGCTTTTTTTGCCTTTTCGGTATGGAGATGAACGAGGCGGCCGCATTCCTCAATGCCGAGGAGAGAAACGAACGTCGTCTTTTTCTCTGCGGCGTCCGATCCGATCGGCTTGCCAAGCTCGTCCACCGTGGAGATCGTGTCGAGCACATCGTCGCGGATCTGAAAAGCCAGGCCGAGATTCATTGCGAACTCTTCCGCCGCCAACACCTGCTCCGGCGAACCGCCGGCGCATTGAACGCCCATAACGCACGCCGCGCGAAGCAGCGCCCCGGTTTTCAGGCGGTGGATCTCATAGAGCTCCTCTTCCGTGACCGGGAGGCCTTCCTTGCTCGTATCTAGATACTGTCCGCCGCACATACCCTGCTCGGCGGCAGCGTAGGCGAGCGTTTTCGCCATAGCCGCTGTGCGCTCGGGGGCGACCGGCGCGGATAGAACAGAGTAATACGCCGCCGATTGCAGCGCGTCACCGGCGAGAACGGCGTTGGTTTCGCCGAAGGCTTTGTGGCACGTGGGCTTTCCGCGGCGGAGATCGTCGTTATCCATGCACGGGAGATCGTCGTGGATGAGCGAGTAGGTATGCAGCATTTCAATGCCGCATGCGGCGGGAAGCGCCGCCGCGCGGTCTCCGCCGGAAATCTCGCAGAATTTCATAAGAAGCAGCGGGCGGATACGTTTTCCTCCGGCAAGAAGAGAGTAACGCATGGCGTCCAGAAGCTCTTTCTGCGGGCAAGGCTCCGAAAAACATGCTTCCAGTGCCGCGTTGATCTCGTTTTGAATGGCTTTGTATTCGCTGAAATGATCCATGCTCATTCCGTCTCCGATGCAAAAGATGTTTCGACCGGCGCGCCGTCCGCGCCCTTTTGCAGGCGCACAACAGTCTGCTCCGCCTCATCGAGCTGCTTCGTACAGGTACGGATCAGCTCCGCGCCCTCGGTATAAAGAGAAAGAGATTCTTCAAGCGGAGCGTCGCCCTTTTCGAGCGAGCGGACGATCTCGTCCAGCCGGGCAAGCATTTGTTCAAAGGTTTTCGGTTTTGCGCTTTTGCGTTCTGCCATAATGTTTCCCCTATCCGTTTCGCTCAGCTCTTTTTATCCGTGACACGGACAATGGTCTCGCACTTCACGTCGCCGACGGCGCAGACGACTTTGGTCGTTCCCTCTTTTACGCCGGTAACGACGCCGTCTTCGTTGACGGTGGCGATGGCGGTATCAACGATGGTCCACGTTTCCTTGTTCGTACTGGGATCGATGTTGTACATCGTGCAGTTGAGATCGACCGACTGGCCGACGGAGATCGTAAAGTCGGAGTTCGGCAGGCCGAAGCACGTGATCACAACGCGCGGTGTTTTATCGTTCGGATCCGGCGTCGCCTGCGCCGCAGCGGCAGCCGCTGCGGGCGGATTATCCGTTACGCGCACAATGCAAACGGCCTTGGCGGTGCCAGACTTGCAGACAATGTTCGTATAGCCCATTTTCTTGCCGGTAACAAGGCCGGTCTCGGATACCGTCGCAATGGCAGGATCGTCCGACGACCAGGTGACCTCACTCCCCTCCGGTGTAACAACGGCGGTGAGCTGGAGCTCATATCCCCATTGTCCGCTGAGGCTGATGTCGGTCTTTTCCACATCGCCAAAGCAGATCTTGATCGTAGGCTCTGTCACGGTGAGCGCAAGGGATGCGGAGGCATCACCGATGGTATAGGTGATCTTGGGGTTGCCGACCTTCCAGCAGGTAACGATCCCGTTTTCATCCACGCTGGCAGAGGAGGCGTCGCTGGACGTCCAGATACCGCCGGTTGAGCCGTCGCTCGTGACCGCCTGCAGGCGGATGACCGTGGAGGTCTGGAAGCTCAGCTCAGTCACGGCCTTGTTCTCATACTGGATCTCGACCTTTACCGGCTCCTTCGTCGGCTCCGGCGTAGCGGAGGTCTCCGGCGTGGGCGTTGCCTCCTCCGGCACGGCCGTCGCGGCAGCCGTGGGGGACGCGCTCGCGCTGTCCGGCGTTTTGTTGTCACGATTCGTGAAAAAGTCGGAGATGCCGCAGCCCGTCAGAGAGAAGCACAGAGCGGCCGCTGCCAGAGCAAACGCCATCATGCGATATAGCTTTTTCATCCTTGTACCTCCGATTGACGCTCAACACGGCAGTCAAGCGCTCCGTGTTCAAGCCGTATATGGACGCTGTCGCCGGGTGCAACAGCCTTGGCATTCCTGAGAATGGCGCCGGATTGGTCGGTCGTAACGGAAAAGCCGCGTGCAAGTACTTTGAGCGGGCTCATCGCTTCAAGCGAGGAGACGAGCCGGACATACTCCTGCCGCTTTCCGAGCAGAAGGTGCTTTTCCGCCGCGTTCAAACGGTCGGAAAGACGGTCAACGTCCAGCCGGCGGTTTTGCAGGAATCCTGTCGGACTCTGCACGACAGGGCGCGTGGAAAGCTCGGTCAGCCGCGCGGAGAGCGCATCAAGCCGCTTTCTTTCCGCCTGAGCGAGCCGGTTTTCGAGAGAAAGGAGCATCGCGCGGACGTCTGACTGCTCCGGTACGGCGAGCTCTGCACCGTTTGAGGGGGTTGCTGCACGCACGTCGGCAACAAAGTCGGCGATGGTCACATCCGGCTCGTGTCCGACGGCGGAAATGACCGGGATATCCGATGCGAATATCGCGCGGGCGACGCGCTCGTCGTTGAACGCCCAGAGATCTTCGATGGAGCCGCCGCCGCGTCCGGTGATGATGAGATCGGCCACGTTCCACCGATTCGCGTACCGGATCGCGCCCGCGATCTCCGCGGGCGCCTCCGTTCCCTGCACGCGTACCGGCATTACGAGAACTTTTGTAAGCGGCCAGCGCTTTCCGAGAATGCGGATCATGTCCTGCACGGCGGCTCCGGCGCCGGAGGTGATGAGTGCGATCTTCTCCGGCATGGCGGGAAGCGGCTTTTTGTGCTCCTGCGCAAACAGTCCCTCGGCAAGAAGCTTTGCCTTGAGCTGCTCATATGCCGCGTGAAGATCGCCCAGCCCTTCCGGCTGCACGGCGGAAACATAGAGCTGATACGCGCCGTCTCGCGGATAGACGGCGACGCGCCCGGCGCAGATCACGGCCATGCCGTTTTCCGGCCGGAAACGAAGCCGCGAAGCGTCGGCGCGGAACATGACGCAGCGCATCGAGGCTCCGGCATCCTTGAGCGTAAAATAATGATGCCCGGAAGGATAGATCTTATAATTGGAAAGCTCGCCGCGGACATAAACGCGGCGCAGCGCGCCGTCGCTTTCCACAATGGCGCGGATGTGCTCCGTGATCTCCGATACAGAGAGCGGCGAAATCTCCGTCATTCTTCTGCTGCGGGCTCTGTCTCCGGCTCGGCAGTCTCCTCCACGGCTTCGCCGCGAGAGCGCATAAAACTGCCGAGGATGCCGTTGATAAAGCGGACGGTCTCCGGCTCATCGTACCCCTTGGCGAGCTCGACGGCTTCGTTGATGGATGCCGCTGCCGGGATATCCGGCATATAGAGGACCTCATAGAGCGCAACGCGCAGCACGGCAAGAGCGGTGCGCGAAATGCGCGACAGCTTCCAGCCGTGAGAAAACTGCTCGATAAGTGCGTCAAGCTCCTCGCGGTGGTCACGTACGCCGGTCACAAGTTCCTTGATATAGGCACGCTCGTTCTCGCCGGGAATCTCCGTGAAAAGAGCGTCCTCCGCCGGAAGGGCGCGGAAATAATCCTCGTCGAAAAAAGCGTCCGGTCCGACGTCGCTGCCGGCGTTAACGGCAAAGCTGAGCTGAAGAGCCAGCTGCCGTGCATTTGTTCTCGTCATAGAGAGAATTACCCCTTCATATCGGTCTTATCAAAGGCGATGCCCGTGATATGCACGTTGACAACGGTCTTGAGGCCGGTCATGTCCTCCACGCTCGCGGCGACCTGATCCTGCACCTTCTTGGCAACGACCGTGACGCCGTAGCCGTAGCGGACCATAATGAGGATATCAATGACGGCCTGGCCGTTATCCGCGGAGATCTTCACGCTCGGCGGGGTAGTCGCGCTCTTGATGCCAAGGAATTCGGCAATGTCCGCACCGGGCACGGACGAGAGTCCCGCAACTCCTTCGATCTCCGAAACGGCGGCGTTCACCATTACCTGGATAACGTCCTCCGAAATGCTGATATTTCCTTTTTCCGTCTGGCTGGTAATATAGTTTTCAGGCATAGCTGCTAACCTCCCAATGTATTCATGTCATTCTATCACAGTAAATACAAAAAATAAAGAGGCGTCCCAAAAAACTTTTGGAACGCCTCGCCGTAGATATTGGTCGAAATGCGCTGAAATCAGGCTCTGGGGTGCGATTTCTGGTACACGTCCTTGAGCTGCTTTTTGACGAGCTGCGAATAGATCTGTGTGGAGCTGATATCCGCATGACCAAGCATCTCCTGGATCGCCCGGATATCCGCGCCGTTTTCCAGCAGGTGCGCGGCAAAGGAGTGGCGCAGCGTGTGCGGCGTGATGTCCTTTTCGATGTGCGCCTTTGCCTGATAAGACTTGATGATCTTCCAGAAGCCCTGCCGGGACATGCGCTCACCGCTGACGTTCACAAAGAGAGACGTTTCGTCTTTGCGCGCCAGCATCTGCGGGCGGACGAATTCCATATACTCGCTCAGCGCCCGGATCGCCGCCGGATAGAGCGGGATGAAGCGTTCCTTGTCATGGCTTACACAGCGGATCGCGCCGGCCGAGAGATTCACGTCCGTCACGTTGAGCGAGATAAGCTCGCTTACGCGGATACCGGTAGCGTACAGCAGCTCCAGCATGGCCTTGTCGCGGTAGCCCTTGAAATCCGTGCACTCCGGCTGCTCGAGCAGCAGCTCTACCTCGCTGCTCGTGAGGATCTGCGGGAGCTTCTGCTCACACTTGTCCGGAACCAGCTTGCCGGTCGGGTTTTCACTCACGATACGCTGCAAAATGAGGAAGGTGTAAAAGCATTTCAGCGACGCGATGGAACGGGAAACGGTCGCTACCGACTTCCCCATCCCGCGCAGCCAGGAAATGTATCCGTTCAGGACCTCCTCGTCCGCCTCGGTGTATCCGACAGTTTCGTGTGAGTCAAGGTATTCTCCGAACTGACGGATATCGCGGAGATACGAACTCAGGGTGTTGCTGGAAGCTTTCTTCACATTTGTAAGATAATCTTTAAACTTTTCATAGCACACGGAATTATCCATAGCAACGCCCTCCTTCCTCTTTTTCTTTCTCTTATAGTAGTAACGGGATCAAAAGCTGCCGAACGAACGCCGCGGCGGACAGAAGCAATGCGGAAATCAAAAGCCGGTCGGTGGAAACAAAGGAAAACCGGATGCGGGGGCAGCCTCGGCAGGTTCGGTATATGTCAAGGGAGGAGCAAAACGCTTCCTCGCCAAGCAAAAACAAAGCAGAAAGAGAAAAAAATGCGGGGATACCGATGATCAGACAGGCTTTCCCGGCGGAAACGCCGCCCGCGAGCAGCGCCGCAACGCTGTATGAGAGAAGAAAGCCCCGAAAAAGAAAAAGGATCGGAAGAAGAATAAAGCCGAATAAAACGGCAGAGAGAAACACCGTTACAAAGCACGGCGCGGAATATGTCCACAGAAGCCGGAGAAATCCGGTCGAATTGGTAAGAGTTGCGTCCGCGAGAGAAGCGACGCTCCCCGGAATGGATCGCGTCGACACGAAAACAACAAGTGTTCCGAGCGCCGCGCCAAGACAGACGGCCAGCGGCAAAATCCAGCGAGCCGGTTTGGAAAAACGAAAAATGAGCGGCGCAGAAGTCGCCGCGTCAACCGGTGAATCGTTCATGCTGTCTCCTCACCTCACAGCAAAAGAAACAACATAAAACAATAATTTACATAATCTGTTGTACGCACACTATACCGCAGAATCATAAAGTTATCAATCCTTTTTTCTTAGTTTTTCGAAGTTTGTGAATTATGTCTATATATTATGTAAACAGTATTATGTCGCCTCCCGTAACCGATCATCAAAAAACCATTGAAATTCAATGGTTTCCTCCCATATCTTGCGATTACTTTTCGTAATAATCCCAAGATGTTGCCCGTTTCTCTTCGTTTATGTCAACTTGGGTTTTTGATTCCTATTTGTAATACCGCGTTCGTTTCTTTTGCGATTTTTTGTTATTTTTGTTCATTTTTATGAAATACACAATTGTCAGCATCGCCGTCATAACGCACAGCGTCTTTAAAATGCAACCAAAATCCCATGCATTCATCGGAATACAGGCGCCAACCAGAAGGAAGATCAGCACCGTGAAAAGCGCGGACAGCGGAATATACGCATACCCTGCCCTTCTCTTTCCGAAAAACACGCACTCCGACACAATCGCTGCGATACCGGCGCACGCCTGCGCGGAATACTGTACCGATGTCTCCGGCAGCACTCCCTCCCGAATCAGCAGCGCCGCCGGGAGAACAAGCAGGAGCGACAGTCCCGCCATGATGCTTCCCGACCGGACGGCGTCTGCGATCTGTCCTCTTCGGCTCGGCTGTTGTTTGACCATAAAAAAACACCCCCGCAGATAAGTACGTTCATACTTATTCCTGCGGGGGTGTTTTTATGTGCGCGCTTCGGGCGTTATCAGTTGCCCAGAGACTCCTCGGAATCGGTGGTTTCCTTGTTGGCGCCCTTGCCCTCGTTGCTGGAGACCGCCCACTTGGTGATCTCGATACGGACGCGGTCTTCGCCGGTCTCGAAGGTGAGCTTGTCGCTGGTGACGTGGACGACCTTGCCGACCATGCCGCCGATGGTGACGATCTTATCGCCGACTTCGATGCTGTCACGCATCTCCTGCGCTTTCTTCTTGCGCTTCTTTTCGGGGACGATCATCAGGAAGTAGAACACCGCGATGATGACGACCATCATAACGATGCTCGTAATGCCGGTGGCGCCGGTGGCGCTTCCGTCCGCAGCCGCCGTATTGCAGCCGGCAAAAGCGAACATGGCAAAAATCACGCCAAGAACAGTTGCAAGGATCTTTTTCATGGGTTAACCCTCCAATGTAAATTACAGTTACTGATTATACCGATGTTTTCCGATAAAAGCAAGAGAATTTATATCCTCTTGTCCAACTTTTCGACATACCGGTCGTGGAATGCCTTATACTCCCCTTCGTCGAGCGCCGCGCGGATCTTTTCCATCAGAGAATTGTAGAAATAAAGATTGTGCATAACGCAGAAACGAAGCGCCAGAATTTCCTCCGCCTTCATCAGATGACGGAGATATGCGCGGCTGTACTTCCGGCAGACCGGGCAATGGCACTCCGGGTCAATCGGACGCTCATCGCGGGCGTATTTCTCATTTTTGATGTTGATGACGCCTTCCCAGGTGTAGAGGTGTCCATGGCGGCCGTTGCGCGCAGGCATCACGCAGTCAAAGAAATCCACACCGCGGTACACTGCCTCGATGATGTTTCCCGGCGTTCCGACGCCCATGAGATACCGGGGCTTGTCCTGCGGCATATATTCCTCGACGGCGGAGATCGTATCGTACATTTCCGCGGCGGTCTCCCCTACGGCAAGCCCGCCGATGGCATAGCCGGGCAGATCGAGCTCGGCGATCTTCTGCATATGCCGGACGCGGAGATCGTGATACACCGCGCCCTGATTGATGCCCCAGAGCACCTGTCCGGGATTGACGGCGTTATCCTCGGAGGTGTAGCGCGCGAGTGCATCCTTGCACCGGGCGAGCCAACGCACCGTCCGGTCACAGGAGGCCTCGCAGTACTCCCGCGGTGCGGGGATACCAACGCACTCGTCAAACGCCATGGCAATATCCGAGCCGAGATTGGCCTGAATGCGCATGCTCTCCTCCGGCCCCATGAAAATGTGGCGGCCATCGACATGCGAATTAAAGTATACGCCCTCTTCCTTGATCTTGCGAAGCTGCGCGAGCGAGAAGATCTGAAATCCACCGGAGTCTGTCAGGATCGGGCCGTCCCATTGCATGAACTTGTGCAGACCGCCCATATCGCGGATCAGCCCGTCGCCCGGACGGACATGCAGATGATAGGTGTTGGAAAGCTCGACCTGGCAGCCGATCTCCCGGAGGTCGTCCGCGGAGAGGCCGCCCTTGATCGCCGCCTGCGTTCCGACGTTCATGAATACCGGCGTCTGCACCGTGCCGTGCGGCGTAGTATATTCGCCCCGGCGGGCGCGGCCTTCCAGCTTGATTCGTTTATACATTCGCATTCCCCTTATTTTTAGTAAATGAACATCGCGTCACCGAAGGAGAAGAAGCGGTAGCGTTCTTTTACAGCTTCCTCATAGGCGCGCAGGACATTTTCCCGCCCGGCGAGCGCGGAAACGAGCATGATGAGTGTGCTCTCCGACAGATGGAAATTGGTCACAAGTGCATCGATTGCCTTGAAACGGTAGCCCGGATAGATGAAAATATCCGTCCATCCACTCCTCGGCTGCAATATGCCGTCCTCATCCGTGAAGCTCTCGAGTGTCCGGCACGACGTGGTACCTACGGAGACAACACGTCCGCCGTTCGCGTGCGTGCGATTTACGATGTCCGCTGTCTCCTGGCTCACCATGCAGAACTCCGCATGCATCGGGTGATCCTCGATGTTGTCCTCCTTGACCGGGCGGAACGTGCCGAGACCAACATGCAGCGTGACATACGCAAGGGATACGCCCTTATCGGCGATACGCTGCAGCAGCTCCGGGGTGAAGTGGAGCCCCGCCGTCGGCGCGGCGGCCGAGCCGGGATCGCGGGAGTATACCGTCTGGTAACGCTCCTTATCCGCGAGTTCCTCCTTGATATACGGCGGCAGCGGCATTTTTCCGAGCTTGTCCAGAAGCTCAAGGAAGATACCGTCATAGTGGAAATGCAGCACCTTGTTGCCGTCTGCCTCGGCGCGGATGACCTCCGCCGTCAGCTCGCCGTTGCCGAAGGATATATGCGTCCCCGGCTGCGTTTTGCGTCCCGGACGGGTAAGGCATTCCCAGTCCCCGCCGCCGAGATCGCGCAGCAGCACGACCTCCACGCTGCCGCCCGTCGGCCGTGTGCCGAAAAGCCGCGCCGGGATCACGCGGGAATCGTTCATCACGAGGCAGTCACCCTCGTTGAGAAAATCCGGAAGCTCATGAAAGATGTGATGCTCCGTTGCGCCGGTACGCTTGTCCAGTGTCAGGAGACGCGAGGAATCGCGCCGCTCCAGCGGCGTCTGCGCGATGAGCTCCGGGGGAAGATCATAATAAAAGTCCGATTTTTTCAAGATTACTCCATCTGCCGGAATTCTCCGGCCGCAGCGTTTTGCCGCCGTGCTCGCCTTGACGGGAGTACGGCGGAGTGATATTATACTTTAAAACATTATATACATGTTCCGCATGCTTTGCAACCGCAAAAGCGCCGAACTTCCGCGCACCGCGGCGTGTCCCGCTGCATACAATGACGCGGGAGTATTTTTTGCCGTTCCCTTCCCTGCCGCGCAGTGCGCGGTACGGACCGGCAGAAAGGACGGAACATGAAAAAACCTGTTTTCACCGGCAGCGCGACCGCGCTCGTCACGCCGTTTACCGACCGGGGCGTAGACTATGACCGCCTCGCCGCAGCGATCGACCGCCAGGCCGAGGGCGGCACCGCCGCCATCGTCGTATGCGGTACGACCGGAGAGGCGGCAACGCTTTCCGAGGCGGAACGTGCCTCCATTATCGAGTTTTCCTCGGTCTACACCCGTTCCCGTATGAAGGTCATCGCTGGGATCGGCGGGAATGACACGCTCGCCGCCGCAAATGCGGCGCGCCGCGCCGAACGGCTTGGAGCAGACGCGCTGCTTCTCACAACACCTTATTACAACAAAGCGAGCTCCGCCGGTATCATTCGGCACTTTACCTATGTCGCAGAGCATTCCGAGCTTCCGCTCATCGTATACAACGTTCCGGGACGCACCGGTGTATCCTGTACGCCGGAGCATTACGCGCAGCTCGCGGAGATTCCCCGCATCAACGGTATAAAGGAAGCCTCCGGCGATATTTCTCTCGTCTCCCGCACCCGGCATCTCTGCGGCGACGCGCTGAACATATGGAGCGGAAACGACGACCAGACCCTCCCCATGCTCGCGCTCGGCGCGAAGGGCGTGATTTCGGTGGCATCGAACATCGTGCCGCAGGTCATGGCAACGCTGTGTACCGCGGCGCTCAGCGGCGATTTCTTCACTGCCCGCGCCATTCACGAGGCGTACGCCGGACTTTTTGATGCTCTTTTCTTTGAGGTCAATCCTATCCCGGTCAAAACCGCCATGCAGATGCTCGGCTGGGATTCCGGCAGACTGCGTCTGCCGCTCTGCCCGATGGCGGAGGAAAATGCCGCAAAACTGCAAAAGTGTATGGAGAGCTTGCAGCTTCTCTGATTTTATAGATTACGAAAGCGAGTATACCCATGAAGCGTATTATGTCCCTGCTGCTGTGCCTTGCTTTACTCCTTGCTCTTGCCGTGCCGGTCTGCGCCGCGGAGCCGGAAACAAACAGTCTGCGCACATCCGAATACTGCGAAGCTGCCTCCATGTCAGAGCATCGCGAGCTTTTCCGCGACGCCGAAGGCGGCGGGATCGGCGCTCCGATGGCGCGCGCCATGCTCGCCGGTATCCTGTACCGCATTTACGGAAACACGGAGGACGCCGATACGATCCCCTCGGATGTAGATGCCTCGCAATGGTACGCCGGCGGAACGGCATGGGCGGCGAAAAAGAACATCATCTCCCTCGACGGGGACGGCAGCTTCCGCCCCGACGATCCTCTCACGCGCGAAACGCTTCTCGTAGCGCTCTACCGCTGTGCCAACGTCTGCGGCGTATCGTTTGATCTGATCAACCCGTGGTACAGCTTTCTTGACGGCGGACTCATGACGCCGGAGGCGCAGACCGCCGCTTACACTATCCAGCGCGCCGGTGTGATGATCGAAGATACGGACGGTTTCTTTCACTATAGTGATGCCGTGCCGCTCGCCGAGGGGGAGGAGATCATCCTCCGCTTTATCGGCACACAGCAGGACGTTCTGACGTCTCTCCCCGTCTCTACCGTTGAAGAAAGCGAGCCGGTATCCGACGACTGGTTTAACGATGTCTGCTTCATCGGCCATTCGCAGATCGTAGGCATGCAGCGATACTCCGGGCTGTACGGCCCCGACTACTACGCTGTCGTCGGGCACACCGCGCAGAATGTTGTGGACTATGATTTCTACGAGCTCCCGGATGGCCGGTACGGCACGCTCAGCGACGGTCTGCACAGCAAAACCTACGGGAAGGTTTACATAATGCTCGGCATCAACGACAGTTCCCTGGACGCCGACCGCGTTGAAAAGTTCATGACGCCGATGCGCACGATCCTTGATCTTATAAAAGAAACGCAGCCGGACGCTGCGATCTATCTTCTCTCCCTTGTCCCTGTCGGGCGCAATACGCCGATGAACGAGCTTTACAACCCCGACAGCACAATATTCTATTCGCAGCTCGTCAAGGCGCTCTCCCGCGAATACAACACGGAGTACATCGATCTCTTCCGCATGATGTGCGATAAAGCCGGGTATTACCTGGACAGCTTCAACTCCGGTGACGGCATCCACATCCGGCCGGATCGGTATCCGGAGATCGTGGAATATCTCAAACGCCACACATAATATGACAATACGGCAAGACCCCCGGCTGTCTAAGGACAGCCGGGGGTTCTTTAACTTTGGGGAATTATTCTTCGTTTTCCCAGTTATGCCAGACGTTCTGTACGTCCTCGTTATCGTCGAACATTTCAAGCATCTTGGACATGTTCTTGATATCGCCCTCGTCGGTGAGAGTGATATAGTTCTGCGGAACCATTTCGACCTGCGCGGAGAGCAGATGGTACTTGGCGGAAAGCGCCTCGGCCACGGCAGCAACATCGTCCGGCTGGGTATAGACCGTGAAGATGCCCTCTTCCGCTTCGAGATCGTCCGCACCGGCTTCCAGCGCCGACTCAAAAACGGCTTCCTCGTCAAGATCCTCGTCCTCGTTATCGATCACGATGACGCCCTTCTTATCGAACGACCACGACACGCAGCCCGCAGCGCCCATGTTTCCGCCGTACTTATCGAAGTAGTGACGCACGTCGGAGGCGGTGCGGTTGCGGTTATCGGTCATGGCGTCCACAATGATGGCAACGCCGGAGGGGCCGTAGCCTTCATAGGTAACTCTTTCGTAGTTATCGGTCGCGCCGCTGCCGAGCGCCTTTTCGATGGTGCGCTTGATGTTGTCGTTCGGCATATTGGTCGCCTTCGCCTTGGCAATGACCGCAGCGAGACGGGAGTTGTTCGCCGGATCACCGCTGCCGCCTTCCTTGACGGCAACGATCATTTCACGGGCGATCTTGGTGAACGCCTGTGCGCGTTTGGCGTCCTGCGCGCCCTTGGTTTTCTGTATGTTATGCCACTTGGAATGTCCGGACATACTGTAATTCCCCCAAACAAAATATGTTTGAGGGAATTATAGCACTTTCGTTCACAGATGACAAGAGCTTTCCTTATCTCCCATGCGGAATAAGGATCAGATCACCGGGATTTACCGGCCCGGGGTTGGCGGATTCGATCAATTCACGCGTAGAGCCGAATTTTTTGGCAACGTTCCAGAGGGATTCCGTGCCGAGTCGGATCACGATCAGAGACGGGCGCTCCGTCTCCTCTGCCGTTTCATTTTCTTCAAGCTCGATCGAACTCACATACGAAAGCTCCGCCGCGGCCGCTGCGTCAAGCGTGAGTTCAACCGGGCAGCGCAGCTCCACGGCATTGTCCCCGGCGGCAGCGTATACATCGCCGAATCGCGCTGTCTCCGGCAGCGCGATTTCTGCCGTCTCACCGTTCTCAAATGCAAGCGTCAGCACACGGGTCATGGAGGACAGACTGCCGCGCTGCGTACGGTAAAGTACGCGGATGCAGATAGTTTCCGAAACGCCGTTTTCTACACGAGTCGGGAACGCCGCTGTCACGCGGGCATATACGATCTCCTTCGGAGAATCCGGCGTTTCCAGCGTCTCGCGCACCGACTGCCGCAGCACGGCCGGACGCGCCGCCCCCAACGTGCGTACAGTATCCGTCTTCAGCTTGCAAGTGCTTTTCAGACTGTAGGCGTCCGCAATGTAACGGATCTCCGTTTCGCTGCGGCAGAGCGTCTGCGCGCACAAATGCAGTTCCAGATGAAGGGACGTTATGCCGTCGCTGCCGGAGAGCGGCTCCAGATAGCATCCGCCGGAGGTCAATATCACGGTGGAAAGCTCGGCTTTGCCGTTTGCTATGTCAAGAATCTGTGAGAATGGGATGCGGAAAATCTGATGCTGCGGCGCATCGTCTCCCGCCGCCAGATACAGCGTATCAAGCCGAACCGTTCCCTGCAAAATCATCTTTCCGCCAACCTGTTTGAGCTCATCAACGCTTTCCGTGTGCGAATAGCCGAGCAGTTTTTCCATCGGCGGACAACCGGCGGGAAGCTCTGCTTCGTCGGAGACAAGGAAGCTCTTTTCCTCTACGCCGGAAAGAAAGCTGACGGTTTTCGTATCGGTCAGCGTATAGAGCCCCGGCGTTTGTTCCGCCTCCGCCGGAAGCTCCGCCGTCACGCTGCGGTAAACAACAACCGCGGCGCATACTCCGGCGCGAAACTGGATTTTTCGCGGGTTGAGCAGCTTCGCGTCTGCCGACGATACGCACACATTTGCCGCCAACGTATCTGTATCTTCCGCGCCCTCGGCCTCCGCGGAAAAGACGACCGGAAGTTCTGTTTCGATCTTTTGCAGGCGCTCCGAATTCTCTCCGATATACAGAACCGTCCCGCGTATACTCCCCTCGATCCGTATACTCCCCTGCTGAAGCGTTTTGGAGCGCAGATACACCGCGGCATCCACGTCCAATATCCGGGCAATGTCCGGCAGAGTGTCCGAGACGACCGTTTCCAGTGTCTCCTCGCGGCTGAGTGTATCGGAATAAACAGGAGTGCAGTATTGAATGGCTTCCCGTTTCAGATTGACTTCCATAGGCATTCCTCTCCTTGTCCGTTTTCGATATACCCTATGAGAAACGCCCGGAAAATATGTCACTCCAGCTTCAGAAGCATCCGGTAGAGAAAGCCGGGAAGCCGGATATAGATGACCTTCATATACGATCCTCCTCAACAGCAATTTCGATTGATGCATATGCCGACGCCGATCAGACACGCGCCGAGCATGAACCACCAGAATCCCTCCGGCAGGATCTGCGAGAGCAGGACTATGATCCCCACCGTCACGATGATCCACCCGACCGGATTTCTTCGCCGATTTCCGCGCCGCATAAACAGTCCCCCGATGCGCACCATGCTTTACTACATGATACGCACCGGGGGATCGTATGTTCTTATTCGCGGACTTCCCAGTCCTTTTTCCGGTTCGCCTGTTCCCACAGACGCCGGTAGGAGTCCAGCCGGGACGGATGCACCTTTCCCTCGTCCGCCGCCGCGCGTACGGCACAGTCCGGCTCGTTCCGGTGGGTGCAGTCCGTAAACCGGCATGTGCCGAGATACGGCTCAAACTCCGGGAAGCAGTATTGCAGCTCCGCCGGGCGAATGGATTCCATCTGCTCAATATCAAAGGAGCCGAACCCCGGCGTATCCGCAACATATCCGCCGTTCTCGAGCGCGAAGAGCTCCACATGGCGCGTTGTGTGCCGCCCGCGGCCAAGCTTCTGGCTGACCTCGCCGGTAAGAAGCGAAAGCTCTGGCGAAAGCGCGTTCAAAAGGCTGGATTTTCCGACGCCGGAGTTTCCCGTAAAAGCGCAGACCCGACCGGCCAGACGCTCAGAGAGCTCCGGCAGTCCCTCGCAGGTAACCGCGCTTGTCCGTAGCACAGGGATACCCGAGGCGGAATAGATCGCGAAAAGATCGTCGCCGGGGTCAAGATCGGCCTTGTTGATGCAGAGGAGAAAATCACAGGAATGGTGTGCGGCAAGCGCGGACACCCGGTCAATAAGAAACGGATCCGTGACCGGATTGACCGCCGCGGCAAGCATTACCATGAGATCGATGTTCGCGACCGCGGGGCGGATGAAGTAATTCCGCCGCGGAAGAATTTCCCGCACACTGCCCGTGCCGTCCGATGAAACATCCAGCCGTACGCGGTCTCCGACAAGAGGGCTTGTGCCATCCAACCGGAACTTTCCTCTGGCGCGGCAGGTTATGAGCTCTGCACCGGTATCCACATAGTAATAGCCGCTCAGAGCCTTGATTATGCGTCCTTCCATTCGCATTACTCGACGTTCGGATCCTGTGTCGGAACCGGAGAGGGCGATGGTGTCGGCGTCGTTTCGGGACCGAGCGAGATTTGCAGATAGATCTTGGAGTATGCGGGGATCTCCGTTCCCGCCTCGACGGTCTGGCTTACCACATAGTTTTCCGGGATCGTGCTGTTGTAAACATAGCTTACGGAAACGAGCGTCAGCGGCGCACCGGCAAGCTCCGCCTCCGCCGTGGCATAGTCCTTGCCGACGAGATACGGCATGATGACCGTTTCGGTTTTGGCGCCCTGGCTGATCGTCAGATAGACCGTCGCACCAGCCGGAAGCTTTTCGCCCGGCGAAGGGCTGATCTGCATTACGCAATCTGCCGCCACGTCGTCGGAATCCGAAAACGTTTTGTCCACGACAAAGCCGAGCTTTTCCAGCTCGCTCGTCGCTTCGCGGTAATCGTAATTGAGAAGATTGGGTATTTCAGTTAACATAACGCCAGTGCTCACTCGAAGCGTCACATTGATGCCATCCGAAGTCAGCATATAGCTTTTTCCGGCGTCGGGCGACTGACCGATGATGATCCCCCGTTCGACGTTCGGATCGATCTCATAAATGAGGTCAAAGTTATATTTTCCTTTGAATTCCTTGCTGTTGATGATCGTCTCGTAATTGCTGCCGACAAAATTTGGAATAGCGACGCGCTGGTTGACAACGAAGATATCGCTCAGGAAATAATTCCAGAGAAACACAGCAATGATCAATATAGCGGCCATGACACCGAAAAAGCCGGAGAGCATGCTGACACGGTGGGCGCGGCGGCGGCGGCGGATATAATCCTCCTTGCCGAGCTCCCCTGCCGTGCTGAGCGGCATAACATTCCCCTCAATCCGTTCAAGCGAGCCATTGAGCGTTTTTTGCAGTGCTTCCAGGTCGGCGACAAGTGCATCCGCCGTCTGATATCTCTCGTCGAGAGACGCATCCATCGCCTTCATCACGATCTTTTCCAGCGCCTCCGGAACGGACGGCGCGATCTCACGAAGGGGCGTTGGCACGGCGGAGAGATGCTTGAGCGCGACCGTACGGTCGTCGTCGCCGTCAAACGGCAGCTTGCCGGAGAGCATTTCGTACATGACGATGCCCAGTGAATAGATGTCGCTCCGCCCGTCCACCGGCAGGCCGCGCGCCTGCTCCGGCGAGATATAATGCACTGAGCCGATCGCCTCGTTTTCCACGTCCGGCATTTCGGACTGAAGGTTGGCGATGCCGAAATCGGCAACTTTGATGACCCCGTCTTCCACAACGAGGATGTTCTGCGGCTTGATGTCCCGGTGGACAATGCCCTTGCCGTGCGCGTGGCTGAGCGCCCGCGCGATCTGCAATGAGAAATCCACCGTCTGCGCCGCATCCAGCGGGCCATGCTCCTGAAGATACTGCTTGAGCGTGACACCGTCGACCAGTTCCATGACGATATATTCCACGTGATCGCTGCGGCTGACGTCGTATACACCGACGATGTTCGGATGACTCAGCTTGGCGATCGCCTGCGATTCCGTCTGGAAGCGGCGGCGGAACTTCTCGTTCTTTGCAAGCTCCGGCCGCATGATTTTCACCGCTACATAGCGGTTGAGCCGGTGGCACATCGCTTTATATACGACCGCCATGCCGCCACTGCCGATTAGCTCTACGAGCTCATACCGGCCGTCAAGCATCATGCCGCGGTATTTGTCCTGATTTTTTGTATCCATATCGTTCCCCCGTAGGTTCATCGGCGCACAAGCGCCAGCGTGACGTTGTCAGGCGCGCCGCGTTCCAACGCCATGCGCAAAAGCTCGCGGCAGACCACATCGTCATCCGAATTTGCCAGAAGAAGAGATTCCATTTCTCCGGAGCTCACAAGATTGCTCAGCCCGTCGGAGCAAAGCAGCAGCGCATCACCGGAGCGGATGTCCAGCCGGAAAATGTCGCTGCGAATGGTTCGTTCCAAGCCGACGGCGCGCATGATCACGTTCTTTCGCGGGTGTGAGCGTGCCTCTTCCTCCGTGATCAGTCCGCGGTCGACCATGTTCTGTACAAGCGAATGATCGCGCGTTACCTGCTGAAGCTGGCCGTCCGCCAGCCAATAGCACCGGCTGTCGCCAATGTTGACGACCGTGGCATCATCCGGCCGCACGAGCGCGGCCACGAGCGTTGTACCCATGCCGCGGCAGCTATCGTCGCGAAAGGCACGGTCATACACCTTGGCATTGGCGTATGCCGTCGCTTCGCGCAATATCTGCGTGGCCTCCGACGTCGGTTCGGAACGAAGCATATCCTCTGCGTACTGCATAAACGAGTCTGCGGCGATCGTCGAGGCGATCTCCCCGCCATGTACGCCGCCCATACCGTCACACAGTGCCGCGAGAACATATTCGCCGTTCGGCGCTATGCTCAGATGGTAGGAGTCCTGATTGACGGAACGTACTTTTCCCTTGTCGGTAATACCGAAAGCGTTCATTTTGCTTCCCTCGTCATTTTGCGGCGAAGCTGCCCGCAGGATGCGTCCACATCGCTGCCAAGACGCCGCCGTATGGTCGTGTTGACTCCATTCTTCGTAAGTATATTCACAAACCGTTTGAGATTCTCCGGTTTGGATGGCTCAAAGCTGCGCTCATCCACATGGTTGAGCGGGATGAGATTGACGTGCGCCGCGAGCGGCTTTACCCGCCGGGCGAGCAGCTCCGCCTGCTCCGGCGAGTCGTTCACGCCGTCGATCATCGCGTATTCAAACGATATGCGGCGGCCGGTTTTGTCGTAATAGGCTTTGCATTTGCGGAAAAGCTCGTCCACGCCGCGGCCGCGGTTGGCCGGCATGATGCGGCTGCGCGTCTCGTCGTCCGGCGCATGCAGCGATACGGAAAGCGTGATTTGCAGATCACGAGCAGCAAGATCGTCAAAGCGTTCCGTCAATCCGCAGGTGGAGAGCGAGATGTGGCGCATGCTGATATTGCGTCCCTCCGGGTGGTTGATGAGCTCTAAGAAACGCATGACGGTATCGAAATTATCCAGCGGCTCACCAATGCCCATTAGAACGATATGGGAAACCGGCAGGCCGGATTCTTTCTCGGAAAAAAGCACCTCGTCAAGCATCTCCGAAGGTGTGAGATTCCGCACCAGACCGCCGATAGTCGAAGCGCAGAAAGCGCACCCCTGCCGGCAGCCGACCTGTGAGGAGATGCAGACGGTGTTTCCGTAATGATACCGCATAACGACCGTTTCCACGGCATTGCCGTCCTGCAGCTCCCAGAGGAACTTGATCGTCCCGTCCTCGGCGGACTGCTGCTTTTTCAGCACCCGCGGCGCAGAGAGCGTGCAGCGCTCGGAAAGCTCCTGCCGGAGTGCACGCGGAACGTTTGTCATTTCATCCCACGACCCGCAGCCGGAGGAAAACCAGCGAAAGAGCTGTTTTGCCCGGTAGGCCGGCTGTCCGAGTGAGCGAAGGTACTCCGCCAACTCATCCGGGAGCATGGATTTAATATCGATTTTTTCGCTTAAATCAGCCATTTCGTCTCATGCGGCAATAGAAAAAGCCGTCCGTATCATATTCCTGCGGCAGAATGAGCCGCTGTTCTTCGCGGGTAAAGTCCGGGTGAGTGCGAAGAAATTCCTCCACTACATCTTCGTTTTCCTCGTGGAAAACGGTGCAGGTCGAATAGAGAAGTACGCCGCCCGGCCGAACACACGCGGAAAGTCCATCGACGATCCGCTTCTGTATTGCCGGAAGCCCGGCAAGCGCCTTGGGGTCTTTATAGCGGATCTCCGGTTTTTTGCGAATAACGCCCATGCCGGAGCACGGCACGTCTGCAATGACAAGATCAAAACTCTCCCGGAGCGCTTCATACGGCTTGGAGGCGTCCATCGGCGCGGTGCGGATAATTGAAACCCCCATCCGCTCGGCGTTTTCTTCCACGAGCCGGAGCTTTTTCGCATGGAGATCACAGGAGAGAATTTCCCCTTCGTTTTCCATCAGTGAGGCGCAGAGAAGGCTTTTTCCGCCGGGGGCAGAGCAGGCGTCGAGTACACGCATGCCCTTTTGCGGCGCTGCACACAAAACACTCATCGCTGCAGCGGCGTCCTGCACAAAGAACTCGCCCCGTGCAAAGCCCGGCAACGCGGCCGCATTCCCCTTATCCTCCACGCAGACGGAAACACTGGAAAGCTCGCTGGCATGGGCGTGAATCCCCGCCGCAGCGAACCGCTCCACGAGCGTCGTCGCATCACCATACCGGGCATTCACCGAAACCGTGAGCTTTGGCGCACGGTTATTTGCGGCAAAGAAAGCTGCCGCTCCGTCGTAGCCGAGTTCGGACATCATGCGTTCGCACAGCCACAACGGGTGGCTGAAGCGGATGGATAGCTCCTGCGCCGTACTAACGTTCGGAATTTCCGGGAGCTTTTCCCGGTTTTCCGCGACACGGCGCAAAACGGCGTTCACCAGCCCCCCGGCGCGGGAGCCGGAGCGCTTCGTCTGCTCGACCGCCTCATTGACCGCCGCCGACACGGGTATTTTATCCATAAACAGGAGCTGGCAGACACTGAGCCGGAGAATATCCAGCAGGTTCGGCTCAAGCTTCGATACCGGAACGGAAGAATAGCAGCCAATGTAGAAATCACAGAGTGCCGCATTTTGCAGCACGTCCAAACAGAGCTTGGTGCAGAGCGCCGTATCGCGCTCATCAAGAGAAAACTTATCTGCCGCCGCCTGAATGGTCTGCTGCGACCAGGCATCAAATCGCCGGCAGCGGGCGAGGACATACAGCGCCGCCTCGCGGGCGCCCGATGTGCCGTTAGCCATCCGCTTTCATCGGGTGGCCAAGCAGGAATGCCGCAGCGCTCATGCGTTTCTTCCCCGCTGCCTGCACCTCGGTGAGACAAAGGGTCTGTCCGCCGCCGCAGGCAACTTCGATACCCGCTTTTCCCGCAGAGACGATCTTTCCGGGCGCAAGTGCGGTTTTCGTATCCGTATACTCTGCGCCGAACACACGGAAGGAAATTCCGCCGAGCTCCGCCGTGGCGACCGGCCACGGGTCCAGACCACAGATGTGCTTTACGATCTCCCTCGGCGTTTTATTCCAGTCGATCGGGCACATATCCTTGTTGAGCATTTTTGTATAGGTGGCGTCCGCCTCGTTCTGCGGTGTGCGGACGATATCGCCTCGTTCGATCTTGTGAACGGTTTCCACCAAAAGCTCTGCGCCGAGCATTTTCAGCCGGTCGAAAAGCTGGCCGGACGTTTCAAATTCGCCGATCTCCGTTTCGCGTGCAGCGATCACATCGCCGGCATCCATGGCCGCGGCCATGTACTGCACCGATACGCCGGTCTTTTTGTCTCCGTTGAGCACCGCCCACTGGATTGGCGCAGCGCCGCGGTATTTCGGCAGAAGCGAGCCGTGAACGTTGATGCTGCCATACGTTGCCACATCAAGAAACGCCTGTGGCAAAATGCGGCCGTACGCTACGACCACCAGAAGCTCCGGCACAAGCGTGCGAAGCAGCTCCGTTGCCGCGCCGTCCTTGAACGTTACCGGCTGATACACGGGAATACCGCGCTCCACGGCCAGCATTTTCACCGGAGAAAAGCTCTCCTGCATGCCGCGTCCCCGCGGCTTGTCCGGCTGCGTAAAAACTGCGGCAACATCCTCACCGGCTTCGAGAAGCGCACGCAGCGATTCCTCCGCGAAGTCCGGCGTACCCATAAAAACGATTCTCATTCTTTATCGTCCCCGCCGTAAAGCTCTTCCATTTCCTCGTCTGTGTACATATGCGTCGCGCGGTCGGTAAAGAGAATGCCGTCGAGATGATCGATCTCGTGGCAGAAGCAGCGAGCCGTAAGGCCGGTGCCTTCGACCTCAAACGTGTTGCCGTTTCGGTCCTGCGCGCGGACTTTGACGCGGTTCGGGCGCTTTACGACGCCGTACTGCTCCGGCAGACTCAGGCAGCCCTCGCCGCCCTCCTGCTCGCCGTCTCGCTCAATGATCTCGGGATTCACGAGCTCGATAAAATACTCGTCCTCCCCTTCCGGGACATTGGTTTCCATCACGATGCAGGCGCGGCGGATGATGCCGACCTGCGGCGCGGCAAGGCCGACGCCGTTTGCCTGCGCGAGCGTTTCCTTCATATCGTCCAGAAGCTGATGCAGGCGCGCATCGAATGCCGTGTACGGACGGCAGACCTTTCGCAGCGCGGGGTTTTCTTCGGTAAGAATATTTCTAAGCGCCATAGTATTCACTCCATCGGGTTATAGTCGGCAAAGACCGACACACCCTTGTATTCTTTTGCGGTATTGCATTGGATCAGAAGCCCGGACACAAGTGTCCGAATCTCTTTGTCAAACCGGCAATGCAGCGTTACGCGATAGCGGTACCGGTTGCTGACACGCACGACCGGCAGCGGCGCAGGGCCGAGCACCGCGGCATCCTTTCGGATGCGAAGTTCGGATTTCATTCGGTCGCGGATGTACGTGCAGCACCGAAGCACCGCAGATTCATCTTCCGCCGACACCGTAACAGTAACGATATCGGAAAACGGCGGGCAGTTTTGCAGCCGGCGCAGCTCGATCTCCTCGGCATAGAAGCCTTCGTAGTCCTGCTGGGAGGCCATGCCGATCACAGGATTTTGCGGTGTGAACGTCTGGATGATCGCCCGTCCGGGCTTTGCGCCGCGGCCGGAGCGCCCGACGACCTGCGTGATCAGCGAAAAGCAGCGCTCCCCTGCGCGGTAATCGCCGCAGTACAAAAGCTGATCGGCGGATATTACGCCGACAAGCGTCACATTCTCAAAATCCAGCCCCTTGGTGACCATTTGGGTGCCGATGAGGATCGGTACCTTTTTCTCCCGAAACTGGGAGAGTATCTTTTCGTGCGAGCCAGCGGGAGAAACGGAATCCGCGTCCATACGCAGTATTTCCACATCCGGCAGCGCCTCACGCAGATGCTCTTCCAGCTTCTGCGTACCGGTGCCGAATTGATTGAGCATCCCCCCGCACTCGGGGCAGACGTCGTCGATTGGGCGGGTATAGCCGCAATGATGGCAGACGAGCCGCCGGTTTACGCTGTGCCACGTGAGATTCACGCTGCAATGCGGGCAGGTATAGGTATAGCCGCACTCCCCGCAGGCAACCAGACTCGCCGCGCCGCGGCGATTCAAAAACAAAATGCTCTGTTCACCGCGGGAAATGTTTTCGCGCAGCTCGTGCAGCAGTACGCCGCTTACTTCGCTGCCGTTTCCGCCGCGAAGCTCCTGCCGCATGTCCACGATGCGGACGCTCGGGAGCTGCCGGGCATTGAAGCGGCTTTTCAGCGTGAAAAGGTGATAAACGCCCGTTTCGGCGCGGTAACGGCTCTCCACATCCGGCGTTGCGCTGCCGAGAACAAGGAGCGCGTTGGAAGAGGCGCACCGGTACTTGGCGGCATCGCGAGCGTGGTAGCGCGGGGAGTTTTCGGATTTGTAGGTGTATTCCTGCTCCTCGTCGATGATGATGAGACCGAGATCGCTGCACGGAGCAAACACGGCGCTCCGCGTGCCGATTATGACGCGCGCCCGGCCGGTTTTGATGCGCTTCCACTCGTCATAGCGCTCGCCGACGGCGAGAGAGCTGTGCAGCACTGCGACATCGTCCCCGAAATACGAGGAGAAAATACGGATCATCTGCGGCGTGAGCGCGATTTCCGGCACAAGCAGGATGGAGGCCTTCCCTTTTCGGCGCATAGCGTCAATCAGATGGACATACACCGACGTTTTGCCGCTTCCGGTAACGCCATAGAGAAGCGACGCCGATGGATGCTCGCCATCGTACAGCGAAAGGATGCCATCAAACGCCGCACGCTGCTCTTCGTTGAGCACCGGCAGCGGGGACTGCTCCTCGCTGCGGAAACCGGAGCGTCGAAACACCTCGTCCTGTGTGATCTCCGCCAGCCCCGCTTTTACCAGCGCGTTGACAGAGGAGGACGAAGCGCCCGTAAAATAGCAGAGCTCCGAGAACGACACCCTATCGAGCGTACACAAAAGGCGAAGACACGCGCTTTGCAGCGGTGCACGCTTTTCGCGGCGGTCGGCAGCAGTCTGTGCATCCTCTGTCGAAACGGCCAGAGAGACCATGCGGATCTTCTTATCGCCAACACGGCGCTTTTCCCGGCTGTCTGTTTCCAGAACGCCCTTACGTACCAGCGATTGCAGTGCCCGCGCGGGGCTCGCATCTTCAAAAAGCCGTTCAAGATCCGCCAGCGGGCAGCTTCCGCCGTGGGCGAACACCGCGTCGAGCACAAGCTGCTCGTGCGCGGACTTCCCTGCCGCGACATAGGCACGCTCCCGGTCGAACCCTGTGGAGAGCGTATACACCGATTCCATCTGGTACCAGAGCCCAGCGGGCAGCATGGCGTGCACGGCGTCATAGACCGTGCAGAAATACCGCTCCCGAAGCCATAGCGCCAGACGGATCATCTCCGGGGAAAGCACGGGCGACGGATCCAGCACGGAAGCAATGTTTTTCAGCCGCATGCCGGTTTGCGCCGTACCGAGCGAGAGAACGATCCCCTCCGTGCGGCGGTTGCCGCTGCCGAACGGGACGACAACGCGCACGCCCGGCACGACCTTATCCGCGAGCGCGGGCGGGATGCGATAGTCAAACGGCCGGTCTACCCAGTATGTCGCAGCAGCAACAGCGATTTTTGCCGTTGCCGGCGAATCAGTCATCCGTCTTTTCCAGCGTCAGCTTGCCGGAGTACACTTCGTCGATCGCTATGGAGACCGGCTTCTTATCGAGAATTTCACCGTTTTCCTCGGCGTCGTTTGCGATCTGGCGGGCGCGGCGCGCAACAAGATTCACGAGAAGGTAGCGGCTGCCGACCTTGTCAACAAGGCTCGCCATCGGGGGATAAAGCATCATAACAGATTCCATTCCTTTCTGATCCGGTGTTGACCGGTATAAAACATTGTACGGAGTTATTTATCGAGGATGGCGCCGAGCTCGCGCGAGGCGCGATCCGGGTCATCGTTGATCACAGTGTAGTCATAGTTCGGAGCGAGCGCCATTTCGCGCCGCGCCGTTTCGAGTCGGGCGCGGATTGTCTCCTCCGATTCCGTTCCGCGGCCGCGGAGACGGCGTTCGAGCGCGTCCAGTCCCGGCGGGGCAAGAAACACGGTAACTGCCTCAGGAAGCTTTTGCTTCACCTGTGCTGCGCCCTGCACTTCAATGTCCAAAATTACGGACACGCCACTCTCCAGACGAGCGCACACCTGCGACTTTGGCGTGCCATAGCAGTTGCCGACGAACTCAGCGTGCTCCAATAGCTCATCGTTTTGAATCATTTCTTCAAAGCGCTCTCGGGAGACAAAAAAGTAATCAACGCCCTCTTTCTCTCCGGGGCGCGGGGGGCGCGTCGTGGCAGATACGGAGAACTCTACGTTCTCCCGCCCGGCCATCATTTTTCCGATCACTGTGGACTTCCCACAGCCGGAAGGCCCGGAGATCACCAGCAGCTTACCGCGTTTCATTCTTCGTCCCTCTCCCCTGCCGAAATATCCTCAGAGCGGCCGACCATGCGGGCGCTGACCGTCTCCGGCTGGAGCGCAGAGAGGATCACGTGGCCGCTGTCCATGATGATAACAGCGCGCGTCCGGCGTCCGTAGGTCGCGTCGATCAGCTCGCCGCGCTCGCGCACGTCCTGAATGATACGCTTGATCGGCGCGGACTCCGGACTGACAATGGCAATCAGGCGCGAGGCGGAAACGAGATTGCCGAAACCAATGTTAATAAGTTTCATAGCACACCTCATTCTACGTTCTGCAGCTGCTCGCGGATCTTTTCGATCTCGGACTTGAGATCGACCACGACCTTGGCGAGAGACGCGTCGCTGCATTTGGAACCGATGGTGTTCGATTCGCGGTTGAATTCCTGTACAAGGAAGTCCATCTTCCGGCCGATCGGAGAGCCCTCCTCCAGCATGGCGCGGAACTGCGCAATGTGGCTGCGGAGACGAACGGTCTCCTCATCCACGGCGGTACGGTCAGCGAAGATGGCCGCTTCGGTAATAACACGCTGCTCATCCAGCGAGCGATCCGCCAGAATATCGCGCAGACGCGCTTCAAGCCGCTCGCGGTATTCCTTCACCGTCTGCGGGGAACGCTCCTCCACAACGGAAACCAGTCCCTCAATGGTTTCAAGCTTTCCGAGCATATCGCGGCGCAGGCGCTCGCCCTCGCGCTCGCGCATGGCATTGAACTCCTCCACGGCTTTTGCCGTGATCTCGGAGAGCGCCGCCGCAGCCTTGTCCTTATCGAGCTCTCGCCGCTCGACCGTCAGCACGTCCGGAAACCGGGCAATGCTGAACGCATTGAGTCCGCTTTCCAGACCGAGTGCATCGGCAATGTGCGCGACCGCATCGCGGTAACCGCGGGCGAGCTCTTCGTTGACCGAAACGACCGTTCCCGAGTCCTGCGAGGCCTGCGCCGACACAAAAACGTCTACCTTGCCGCGTGACACGCCGGCGGAGACCGCCTGCTTCACCGTTTCCTCAGCAAAGAGGAAATTTCGCGGCAGACGAACCGAGCAGTCCAGATACCGGTTGTTGACGCTTTTGAGCTCAACGGTAATTTCCTGACCTTCTACAGAGCCCTTGGCGCTTCCGTAGCCGGTCATGCTGAGCAGTTTTCCCATTTCTTCCCATCTCCCCAATAACGAAATAAAAAATTAACCCTTTAACAGCAAATAATATATGGCATACAGCCGCCGGACGCAGCCATGAATGCCAGACACGGGCAGAGCGAGCCGCAGCCGACCGTATCGAGTCCGGCAGTATTTCCTGTGGAAAACGGATTGCTGGCCTGGCTTTCCATCTGCGCGACCGCCTGACGGTACTCTGCATTGCCAGGATCCATCGACGCGGCCTGGCGGAAGTAGCGGGAAGCCTCGTCCATCCAGCCGCGATGATAGGCGACTGCGCCCATGAGGAAGTGCCACTCGGCATTACGGTCGACGATCGAGCCGAGAATCATCTCAGCACGGGCGAGATCGCCCGCCATGATCGCCGAACGAACGTCCCGATACGGGCCGCTCGCGCTGCCGGAGGATGTGCTGCCAGGCTGCGTATAGCTTTTATACTGCGCCCCGCCGCCTGAACGCTCCTTGGTGATCGCGTCGTACGCCTCGTTGATCTGCTTCATTTTTTCCTGCGCAAGATCGGCGAGCGGGTTGTTGGCGTAGTTGTCCGGGTGGTATTTCCGGGCAAGCTCGCGGTATTTCTTTTTTATCTCCTCATCGGATGCCGTCCGGGAAACACCCAGAACAACGTAAGGATCGGTCATTCGCTTACTCCCTGTGGGAAGGATCAAAGATCCTCCGTATTTTTTTCGTTTTTCTTCCAGGTCCCGGCAAACACCGCATCGGCCACATGCGGAACGCCGCAGGACAGGATATTTTCAAGAATGGGCTTCCATGCGCTCTCCGGCAAAAGCTCCGCGGCGCTCATGGCGCGGGAGAGCGAGAGATTCAGCGTAGAGTGTATCTCCTCTTTTTCCGGCGCCGTCATGGTGTCGGATGCGAAGCGCAGGCAGAGCGGATTATAGCTGCCGTTTTCCCGGTCGGCAGCATAGTCATCCGCCGCGTCCAGAATGTAAACGGCTCGTCCGGCGTGATACAATATCTCGCCCTGCTCCCGCCGCAGCGCTTCACCCTTCGCCCGGTTTGCCGGGAACGCCATGAGCCGGGCAAAGCAGTCCGCCGCCGCATCGAGCGATGTACCGCCGCTTTTCTCAATGGCTGTGAGACGATCAAGACATTGTCTGGTGTTTTCGTCAAACTCCGGCTGACGCGCCGCCGCTTTGCGGTAGCTTCGACGGAGTAGCCGGACGGCAAGCCGGGCTCGAAGCGCCCGGAAGCCCTTTTCGTCGGCCGCGTCGTCCATCATTTTCTGATAAGCAAGAATGACTGTGTAATCCGCGGCGTCATACAGTTCCGGCGCACTGCAAATACATGGCTGCTTTCGCAGCGGGTGCACCGGGCAGCGGCGGGAATCGATCCTCGTCTCCGGCGAAAGCGTGAGAAGTGCAAGAAACGTCATATCATAGCTCACAAGGAACCGGGACAAAGCTCCGTACCGCTGCCGGAGCGCTTCGCACAGACCGCAGTATACAGAACGGAAACGGCGGTATTCATTTATACGAAGTTCCCCGATGTCCGGGCGAATATAGCCGTACATGATCTCTTAATGCTTTTCCTTGAGCGTGATATATATCTTATATTCGCCGACGCAGCCTGCCTCCGGGAAGCCGTCGATCTTGATCTCCACTGTCGGGGTGAAAACGCCGGAGGCGTTTGTGCCGAGATTGGAGAGGTCGGCCACGGCACGGAGGTTCACCTCACTGATCTGGTCAAGGATCTCCTGCGGCGCACGAACGGTAACGTTGAGTGCCTGCGTGATGTTCTCCGCGACATATCCGTCCGGGACATTGATGCAGACGATATTGTCCGGGTTCACAGAGAAGGACTTTGTGGCAACGCCCGTGATGGAAACCGTTACCGTTGCCTCGGTGACACCGGTCATGTTCTCGGTGCCGTTCGGCGGGATGATGGTATAGGTGGCGGAAAAGTCCGTAGCAAAGGACGAGAGATTGATGGTTCCGAGAATGAGCTTCGTCGTGCTGTCGATCGCCGAAGCGTCACCGGCGAGCATGATAGATTTCGGATTAATATCAATATGCGTGTTGGCGTCGCGCGTGGCGCCGCCGCCGTCAATAATGGTCACATCGAGCGGAACCTCCTTCGTGGAAAGTACATTCAGCGTCACGGTGACCTCTTCCGTTTCGCGCTGGATGGAAGAATCCTCGATCGGGTTATCGTCGGCGTCAACGAGAGAGTAGGTCGTAGAATAGCTCAGCGTGCGGTCTACATCCTCGCGGGTGATGGATACGAACGCATGATCGACCTGGGAGATAACCGTTTTCGGCCCGCTGATGGCAACGACCATGGGATCAAACACCATGCTCTCGTCGGCAAGGTATCCGGCCGCCGTGTTGCCGGTAAAAGCGCCCTTGACCTCTATGGTCTTGCGGGCAAGCTTGTCCACATAGAAATTCACAACGTCCGACGACGCGCGGACGAGCGTTATCTCGTTCGCATTGACGCCGGAGGGATAGGTGAGATCATAAGATACCGAATAGCGTCCATCCGCCGAGACGTTGCTGAGATTCACCGTTGCGGTGACGTTCGAGCTTGTGAGCTTGGAGAGCACACGGCGCGTACCGGAGAGTGTCAGATTGACAGTAGTGCGATCCTGCTCGGTGACGATAAGATCGCTCGACGCACGCATTGCGTCCGCGCCAAGAAATTCGATCTTCACACCGGTGAGCGTTTTTTCGACTTCGACGCCCTCAGTCGTCGTCACATACAGCCACAGAAGCGACGCCGCGAGCAGCGAGAGGATCATCCAGAACACACGGCTGTCCGTAATGCGCTTGAGATTCAGCTTTTTCCTTTCGTTTGTTTCGTTTGTATTATTCATCGGCTTTATCCTTTTCTTTCCGGTGCAGGAACCGGAACGTACCGGTCGGTTCCTCCTTCACTTCGGGGATCAGCTCGTTGCGGAGGATCTTTTCAAAGGTATCTTTCGTAAGATGCCGCTTGAGCATCCCGTTGACCGCCACCGAGATCGCACCGGTCTCCTCCGACACGATCACGACGACGGCGTCCGACGCCTCGCTCATGCCGATGCCGGCACGGTGGCGCATACCGAGCTCTTTGCTCAGGTTGGGGTTATTGGAAAGCGGGAGCATGCACCCCGCCGCCTGAATGCGTCCGCTGCGGATGATCGCCGCGCCGTCGTGCAGAGGCGCCTTGGGATAGAAGATATTTTTCAGCAGCTCTGCCGTCGTTTCCGCGTCAAGGATCGTACCGGTGCGGATCTGGTCGTCCAGGCGGTTATCGCGTTCAAAGATGATCAGCGCGCCGGTGCGCGACGCAGACATGTCAAGACAGGCCAGCACCGTCTGCGTAATGGCGGCGTCGGCGTTCAGCGTGTGCGGCGCGCCGAAGAGACGCGAGAAAATCGACCCGGTGCCAAGCTTTTCCAGAAACCGGCGGATCTCCGGCTGAAACAGCACGACGAGCGCCAAAAGGCCGATCTGCACGGCGTTGCGGAGAATGTAGTTTACGGTGTAGAGCTGAAGCTCTCCGGACAGCCAGAGGGCAAGGAGTATATATACGATACCCTGAAAGAGCTTGTTCGTCTTTGTTCGGCGGATCAGCGTGATCAAAAAGTAAAAAAGCGTTGCAACGATAAGGATATCGATGATATCCATCACGCGGATCGTGCCAAGATGGCCGAACGCCTGTCTCAGCGATGACCAGAAATTATCCATAGGACTGTCCCTTCTTTGGTTTTTGCTGTGCAAATTACATTATACTGGATTTAAAGGATTATAGCAAATAATTGGTTACAATTTGTAGCTATTTTTTAAAATTTTCTCGATCACATCTGCCGTGCGGTCGATCTCCTGCGGTGTATTGAACGGTGAAATGCTCAGACGCACCGTTCCGGTCCGGATCGTACCGGCAGTTTCGTGTGCAAGCGGAGCGCAGTGCAGCCCGGATCGGACGGCGATCCCCGCTGTGCCGAGCCTTTCGGAGAGTGCATCGCAGCCCATGTGTTCCGGTACGATGGACAGCACGCCAGACTGATTCCCCTTCTCTGAAAGGAAGACGTGCAGCCCCGGCAGATTGTTCAGTCGCGCAGCAAGACGGCGCATCAGACGTTCCTCTTCCGTGTAAATGCGCTGCGTCGTTCGCCGCCGGACAAAGCGGATGCCCTCGCGCAGACCTGCGATGCCGCAGACGTTGTGCGTTCCGGCTTCCAGCCGTTCGGGCAGCGTTTCCGGCATGAAATGACTGCGGCTGTCGCCGCCGGTTCCCCCGGACAAAAGCGGTGCTCCTGTATCCCGGCAGAGCAGGATCCCTGTCCCCTGCGGGCCGAGAAGCCCCTTGTGCCCCGGCATGGCGGCAAATGCCGCCCCAAGCGCCGGAAAATCCAGCTCAATGATCCCGGCGCTCTGTGATGCGTCCACGATCAGCGGCACGCCGTACCTTCGGCAGAGCACCGCGATCTCCCGAACCGGCAGAATAAATCCGAACACGTTGGAAACGCAGGTGCAGACGGCGGCGTCACACATCGAAAGCTTCCGTTCAAACCAGCGGATCATGGACTCCGAATCAAATAGCGGCGTATCCGACGCGAGGATATCCGCGCCGGACGCGTAGAGCGGGCGCATAACGGCGTTGTGCTCAAAGCCGGAGACAGCAACACGCATCCCGTCGCGGACGAGAGAATGGACGGCGATGTTGAGTGCGTGCGTTGCGTTCATGGTAAAAACCACGTTTTCCGGCTGCGCCATGTGAAAGAGCGCTGCCGCTTCCTCCCGGCAGGAATACACCGTTTCCGCGGCACGCATGGCGGCAGCGTGATCACCGCGTCCGGGGCTCGCGCAGCTCTGCATGGCGCGCCCCACGGCGCGGGATACCTCCGGCGGCTTCTGGAGCGATGTCGCCGCGCTGTCCAGATAGATCACAGCGGCACCTCCCGGTATTCTCCGGTAAGGCGGGAGAGCAGGAACGCTCTGCCGCGGTCGATACCGCGCTCATCGAGCAGCGCCACCGCCCGGCGGAGCTTCGTTTCATTCAGACGCACACCGTAGCCGCAGCCCTTTTCGGTGAGCCCCTGCGGCACTTTCATAACATAGGATGGAATTCCGGCCAGACTCAGCGCCCGGCTTCCCCGCTGCGCATACGTCAGCGAGCGGAAGAGAATGATCGCATACATAATAAATCCCCCTGCATACGAGATGGCAACCCATTCTATGCAGAGGGAAAAACTATGGTTTATTTCTCCGTGATCAACGCGACCGCCATGGTTGAAATGCCCTCGCCGCGTCCGGTAAAGCCAAGGTGCTCCTCCGTGGTAGCCTTCACGCTCACACAGCCTTCCGGAACACCCATCGCCTCCGCCAGACGGCGGCGCATTTCCGGGATATACGGCATGAGCTTTGGCCGCTGAGCCACGATTGTGGCATCGGTATTCACGATCTCCCAGCCGTGGGAGCGGAGGTGCTCGCACACGGCGGAAAGGAGCTTCAGGCTGTCCGCTCCGGCGTACTGCTCGTCCGTGTCCGGAAAGAGTTGGCCGATATCGCCGAGCGCCGCCGCGCCGAGAAGCGCGTCCATGATCGCGTGGGAGAGGACGTCGGCGTCCGAATGGCCGAGCAGTCCCAGTTCGTATGGGATGTCCACACCGCCGAGAATGAGCCGTCGCCCCTCGGTCAGGCGATGGACATCGTATCCTTGTCCGATTCGCATACGCTTATTCCCCACGTGCTTTCAAAATCGCCGCCGCGGTCGGGATATCAACCGGTCCGGTGATTTTGATGTTTTCCGGCGAGCCTTTGGAGAGATGAACTTTCAGCCCCATCGCCTCTACCGCAGCGCAGTCATCCGTATATTCCTTCTTTTCGGCTATGGCGCGCGTCAGAGCGGCCTTGATGATCTCCGGGACAAACGCCTGCGGCGTCTGGATGGCGGCCAGCGCGCTGCGGTCGAGCGTCCGTACAACGGTATCGTGATCGGCTTCCTTGACCGTATCGGTGACCGGCACGGCAGGCGCAGCGCATTTGTAGAGCGCGGCGCTGTGCAGCGCGTCATACACGATATCTTCCGTAACAAGCGGCCGGGCGCCGTCGTGGATGAGGACGTATTTGGCGCTACGCCGAATCTGGACAAGACCCGCGAGCGCAGATTCTGTGCGGGAAGCGCCGCCGACAACGACCTTCTCTGTTTTTGTGATGCGGTACTCACGGCAGAGCGCGGCGACTTTTTCGAGCGACTCGAGGCGCGTCACAACAACGATCTCATCGACGCAGCCGCAGGCATTGAGCGCGGTAAGCGTTCGTGCAAGCACCGGCATTCCGGCGAGATCCATAAAGAGCTTGTCCTCGCCCATTCGCGTGGAGGATCCGGCAGCGACAACAACGACACTGCATGTGGTGTTTTTGGTTCGGCGAAGAAAATCAGAAAAACGACTCATCGGTTTTATACACTCCGTTTATTCGGTTTGCGAAGACATTGATCCAGCTGAACTTCCGCGAAATCATACGGACAGTTTACGGAAAGGGAAATCTCCGAAAGAAGAATCTGCCGCGCCTGATTGAGCATCCGGCGCTCGCCGGTGGAGAGCGGACGCTTTTCGTCACGCTGCGTAAGCGCTTTGATCACGGCGGCAAGTTCCGAGAGGTCGCCGCTTTTGATACGCTGCATGTTCTCGCGGTAGCGCTTGTTCCAGTTATCCGCCATGGAGACATCCATGTCCGGAATGCGCCGGAACAGGTCATATGCCGTGTCTGCATCGACGATTGGGCGCACACCAACCTCGTCGCAGGCATTTTTCGGCACCATGACGACCATGCCGCTCCCCTGCAACTTGAGAACGAAGTATTCCCTTGACTCTCCGCCGATACGCCGGCTTTCAATGCGATCGATCACCCCTGCTCCGTGAAGCGGATGGGCAATGCGATCCCCGATCTGGAAACTCATCGCGATCCTCCTGCCTTTTCAGGCGGCACTTCCGAAAGGTGAATAATCCTCTAAACATATTATACACAAAAATGCAGCATTTGCAAGGCGTTCCACAGACATATATGTACAAAAAATCCCCCTGTCAGATGAACTGCACCCCATTTATTAGACAAGTATGGTAAAATACATGTACTAAGGAATGGGGTGCATTTCTATGCCAAAGGGCGTACCGAACAAACGATA
>CAVEQS010000025.1:0-42832 GCA_963618015.1 bacterium
CCCCCTGCAAGACCGCCTGCCCCGCGCACATCGCCGTGCAGGGCTACCTGAAGCTGGCGGCGCAGGGCAGATACCGCGAGGCGCTGCAGCTCATCAAGCGCGAAAACCCGTTCCCCGCCGTCTGCGGCCGCATCTGCAACCGCCGCTGCGAGGACGCCTGCACCCGCGGCACCGTTGACCAGGCCGTCGCCATCGACGAGGTCAAGCGCTTCATTGCCCAGCAGGATCTCGAAGCCGCCACGCGTTTCATCCCCGAAAAGGTCATCCCGAAGGTCGAGGGCGAGTTTGAAGAAAAGATCGCCATCATCGGCGCCGGCCCCGCGGGCATGAGCTGCGCCTACTTCCTCGCCGAGAAGGGCTACCGCCCGACCGTGTTCGATAAAGCCTCCCGCCCCGGCGGCATGCTGATGAACGCCATCCCGAACTTCCGTCTCGAGAAGGACGTTGTGGAGGCTGAGATCGATATTCTGCGCGAAATGGGCGTGGAGTTCCGCTGCGGTGTGGACGTCGGCAAGGATGTCACCATCCCCGAGCTGCGCGCGCAGGGCTACAAGGGCTTCTACGTCGCCGTCGGCCTGCAGGACGGCGGACGCCTTCGTGTTCCCGGTGACGACGCCGAGGGCGTCCTCTCCGGCGTGGACTTCACGAAGAAGGTCAATCTCGAGCCCGAAACGAAGCTCACCGGCAAGGTCGTCGTCATCGGCGGCGGCAACATCGCCTCCGACGTCGCCCGCACCGCCGTGCGCTGCGGCGCGGAGAGCGTTACGCTCTACTGCCTGGAGGGCTACGACGAAATGCCCATGGGCGAAGAGGATCGCACCGAGTGCGAGCGCGACGGCATCTCCATCCATGCCGGTTGGGGGCAGACCGCGATCGATACCGAAAACGGCCATGCGAAGGCCATCCACTTCCGCAAGTGCCTGTCTGTCAAGAACGCCGAGGGGCACTTCGCTCCCACGTTTGACGACGCCCAGACCGAGACCGCCGAGGCGGACACGATCCTTTACTGCATCGGCCAGCACGCCGCCTGGGGCGAGCTGCTCGCCGGAACGAAGGTGGAGTTCAACCCGAACGGCACCGTCAAGGCTGATCCGCTGACCTACCAGACCGCCGAGCCCGACATTTTCGTCGGCGGCGATGCCTACACGGGCCAGAAGTTCGCTATTGACGCCATCGCCGCCGGTAAGGAGGGCGCCGTGTCTCTGCACCGCTTCGTGCAGCCGAACACGAGCCTCACCATTGGCCGCAACCGCCGGCAGTTCATCGAGCTCGACAAGAAGAATGCTCTCATCGACATCAACAGCTTTGACAATACGCCCCGCCAGCGCCCCGGCTACAACGAGGAGCTGCGCCGCACGATGAAGGACGGCCGCGAGTGCTTCACCGAAGAGCAGGTCAAGGCCGAAACCGCCCGCTGCCTCGGCTGCGGCGCGAGCGTCGTTGACCCGAACAAGTGCATCGGCTGCGGCATCTGCACAACGCGCTGCGGCTTTGACGCCATCCATCTCCACCGTGACCGTCCCGAGTGCAGCACCATGGTGCGCAGCGAGGACAAGATGAAGGCCATTCTGCCGTATATGCTCAAGCGCGCCGTGAAGATCAAGCTCAAGGGCAAAAAGGGCTGAGCATGCACGAGCTCGGGATCGTATTCCATATGATAAAAACCGTCGAGCGCATCGCGGAGGAAAATACTCTCACGAGTGTTTCCTCCGTCACGCTCGAGCTCGGCGAGGTGTCCGGCGTCGTGCCGCACGAGCTCACGTCCTGCTGGAACTGGGCTGTTGCGCAGACGGAGGTCTTGAAGGGCGCGGAGCTCAAGATCGAGACCATTCCCGCCGTGACGCTTTGCGAGAACTGCACCCATACGTATTCGACCGTCCCGCAGGGGCGCGTCTGCCCGCTGTGCGGCAGCGAGGAGACCGTGCTCCTGCAGGGCAACGAGATCAATCTCAAGGAAATCGAGGCCTGCTGAAAATGGATAGTGTACGCATCATAGAGATCAAGGAGAGCGTTTTTGCCGACAACGACCGCGAGGCCGATCGCGTCCGCGCAAAGCTCAAGGAGGAGAAGACGTTCCTTCTGAATCTCATGTCCTCGCCCGGCTCGGGCAAGACGACGACGCTTCTGCGCACGATCGAGCGCTTGAAGGATGAACTCCGTATCGGCGTAATGGAGGCGGATATCGATTCCTCCGTAGACGCTGAGACCGTTGCGCGCACCGGCGTGAAGAGCATCCAGCTCCACACCGGCGGTATGTGCCATCTCGATGCCGGGATGACCGAGCAGGGGCTCAATGAGCTCGGAACGGCGGACATCGATCTCGCGGTGCTCGAAAACGTCGGCAATCTCGTTTGCCCGGCGGAGTTTGATACGGGCGCGGTGAAAAACGCGATGATCCTCTCCGTCCCGGAGGGACACGATAAGCCGCTCAAATACCCGCTCATCTTCACCGTGTGCGACGCACTCATCATCAACAAGATCGACGTGCTGCCGTACTTCGATTTTGACATGGACAAGGTGCGCGAGTATGCGCTGCGGCGCAACCCCCGTCTGGAGATCTTCCCGATCTCCGCCAAGACCGGCGAGGGCGTTGAGGCCTGGACAAACTGGCTCAAAAAGCAGGTCCAGGACTGGACGGCAGAATAACAAGGGAACAAAAAATATCGGGGCAGTCACTCGGATGAATGACTGTCCCGGTGTTTTTTTCATCATTTTCAGCTCATAAGTGCGCCGCCGTTTATCGCAATGCACTCGTCGCCCGGAGAAGCTCCGGGCGGGGGCGTTTTGCATAGCCTTATTCGAGATTGAGGCGTTTGTCGAGGATGGCGCGGGTGGCGAAGAAGAAGCCGGTGCCTTTCAAAAGCTCCAGACCGATGCCGATGCCGAGCGTAGAGGCCGTCATGCCGACGCCCTGCGTGCGCCAGCCGGTGCTGTCCACGGTGACCTGCCAGCCGAGGAGCAGCTCCGAGAAGGAGCCGGACGGGAAGAACACGGACACGCACGCCCGCGTGAGAATGCTCATCGCAATGCTGATGCCAATGTAGGCCAGCAGCGCGAGCCAGCCGCGGTTCTTCTTTCCGAGATGACCGATAGAAATGGCGGTGTAAATTTGCAGGATCGAAACCGCCGCCGCGATAAGCGTGTATACGATGAACTCCGCAGCAACCCAACCCGTTCCGGCGGGCAGCGGATTGACGCGCAGATAACGGCCCGCCTCCTGGAATGCCTGTGCAACGTCGCCAAAGTTGGGCGGCGCGAGCACCGCCAGCAAAAGGCCGCCGCTCAGCAGCGCCACAATGGCGCTCGCCAACGCGAAGATCATGCTCGTGAGCGTCTTGGAGGCGATGTGCGCCGCGCTCGTCACAGGCAGCGTGAACATGAGATAGCCCTCGTTTCCGAGAAGGCCCTTGTAAAACCGGTCGATGATAAAAACGAGCACAAAAATGCCCATCGCCATACAGAGCGCCACGAGCAGGATCATCGGCAGCACGCCGAAAATGAAGCTTACCAGCTGGCTTTGGGTATCGCCCGCGAGCACGAACCGGATCGTGAGGCCGTTGATCGCGCCAAGCGCCGCCAGGCCGATCCAGATTAGCGAAAACGTGCGGATGCCGGAGCGCAAATCGTATTTCATCAGTTTACCGAGCATTGTATTCCCCTCCATTCCCCATGACCGGCGCGCGGAACATATTGCGGAACAGCTCATCCACGCTGCCGCCGGTGCGCTCGCGGATGCTGTCGGTGCTCTCGTGCAGAACGACCTGTCCCTGCTGGAGGAACACCGCCTCGTCGAGCACCTGCTCCACGTCGAGGATCAGATGCGTCGAGATGAGCACCGTACCGTTTTCGCTATAATTCGTCAAAATCGTGCGCAGAATAAACTCGCGCGCCGCCGGGTCGACGCCCGCAATCGGCTCATCGAGCAGATAGAGCCGCGCGCGGCGCGACATGACGAGCATGAGCTGCATCTTCTCGCGCGTGCCTTTCGAAAGCGTTTTGATCTTGCTGCCCGTTTCCAGACCGAGCACGCGGCACATCTCCTCCGCCTTGACGCGGTCGAAGTCGGCATAGAAGTCCGAGAACATGTCGATCATGTCGCCAACGCGCATCCAATCGGGGAAATACCCCCGGTCGGGCAGGAAGCTTGTGATCTCCTTCGTCTCCACGCCGGGCAGGAAACCCGCGATGCGCGCCTCGCCCGCCGTCGGCCGGAGAAGGCCATTGAGAATTTTAATGAGCGTCGTTTTGCCCGAGCCGTTCGGACCGAGCAGGCCGACGATCTTGCCGGACGTGAGACTAAGATCCACGCCGCGCAGCGCCTGCACCGATTCAAAATTCCGGCACAGCCCTGTGCATTTTACCAGTTCTTCATTCATCATTTCTTTCCCTTTCCGCCTGCGCCATGTCCGCGGCTTCGCCGCGGGAATAGCCCAGAGCTCCCATTTCCATAAAAAAGTTTTCCGTGCACTCCACGGCCAGCCGGCGCCGCATCTCTTCGAGTGCCTCGGCGTTTTCCGTCACGGTGCGGCCGAGCGTCCGGTTCGTTGTGACGAGACCGAGCGTTTCAAGCTGCGTGATCGCGCGCTGCATCGTGTTCGGGTTGACACCCGCCTCCGCCGCCAGCTCCCGCACCGCGGGAAACCGCGACCCCAGCGGATACGCGCCCGTGATGATCCGCCGCGCCAGCTGCTCCGTGAGCTGCTGCCAGATCGGCCGCGAGCCCTGAATCGCAAAGTTCATGACAGCCCTCCTTGTTGTGTTGCTGTATTAAGCGATTAGTACACTACTACACTCATACAGTTTTGTCAAGCCCCTTTTCAAAATTTTCTGGTGGATTCCGCGCGGAGAATGTGGTACATTAAAAAAGTTCAAAAAATCTTAAAAAAATTTTGTCTTTACTGAACCGTGTGTTGGGAAATTCCGTCTTTCTTTACAGAAAGGCGTAAAGCCTCTCAGAGAGAGTTTGCGTATGACAGCCGAAGAGTTTACCGTCCAGATCATGGACATGAAAAAAACGCTCTACCACGTTTCCTGCGGCATTCTCCGCAGCGAGGCCGACCGGGAGGACGCGGTGCAGGAGTGCATATGCAAGGCGTGGGAGAAGCGCAATTCGCTCAAGAGCGAGGGCGCGTTCCGCGCATGGGTGACGCGCATTCTCATCAACGAATGCTACGACATCTGCCGCCGGGGGAGCAAAATTGTTCTGCTCGACGAGATGCCGGAGGCCGTCGCCCCCGAGAGCGGCGACCGCGAGCTGCGCGACGCCGTAATGGGCTTGGAAGAGATCTACCGCATGCCGATCCTCTTATTTTATGTAGAGGGCTTCAGCATACGGGAGATATCACGTATTTTGCAGATCCCCGAGGGTACGGTCAAATCCCGGCTGTTCGCCGGGCGCGGAAAGCTCCGCGAAGTTTTGGGTGAGGAGGTGCCGGTATGAGGGATTCCTGGGACAACATGTTTGAAGAGGTTCCCGCATCGTTTGAGGCACGGATGAAGGAAACACTTTCTGCGCTGGAGGAAAAGCCGAAGATACGGCGCTTCCGCTTCGGCACAGGCGCGCTTGTCGCGGCGGCGCTGCTCGTTGCGGTGCTCGGCGGCACGGCGCTGGCTACGGACTTCTTCGGCTTGAAGAGCCTCACCGTCACCGATCCGAACGCCTCCCCCGCGGCGGTCTCCGCCACGGCGGAGCCGGCGAGCGACAGCACGGTCATCGCGCTGCAGGGCGTGCCGGAGAGCCCGGAGTTCAAGGCGAACGCCGAGTGGATGGACTTTCTCGCCTCGTACGATACCGCCGCCATGGCGAAGGAAACCGCTGCCTGCCTGCCGGAAAAGTACGACCTTTACTCCGTCTCCACGCAGGACATGGCCAACGAGCTTGACCAGATCACCCGCAAGTACCATCTGCGGCTGCACACGTCTGTGACGGACTTTGACAGTGAGGATACGCTCTATGCCCTTCTCGAGGCCGAGCCCTTCCTCACCGACTGCGCCGCCGTGAGCGGCTACCTTTACGAGGACGGGTCGTTTCAGGCCTACGGCACGAACGTTTCCGGCAAGAGCTACGAATACCAGCTTGGCCGGTACGTCAAGGGCGCGTTCTCCGAGGTCACGCTGAATATCGGCAACGCCGAGGACTACGAGGAGTGGATCTATACGACCTCCCGCGGCGACGAGGTGCAGCTCTCGCTCGGCCCGAACCGCTGCGTCGTGATGTCGGATCAGCCAAAGGCGTTCGTGGCCATCAACCTGCTCGGCGGCACGGAGGGAAACAGCCTCTTCATGCCGGAGCCGGTAACGAAGGAAGATCTGGAAGCGTTCACGGAGCTTTTCGATTTCGCGAAGCTTGGATAAACAGAGTTATAACAGAGGATCCCGGAAGTTCAAACTTCCGGGATCCTTTTTTTATTCGTACAGGAGCTTTTGTCTCTGATACGGCTGCGGCTCGTAGCGAATGGAGCCGATTTTCGGCTTTGGCACGCCGTATTTGGGATTGTAGCCGAAGAGGTTTATGTACCGCTCAATGTCGCCGCGCTCCCGCTCCATCGCGAGCAGCACCTCGAGCGCGGCGTTGGCGTCGTCCACGGCGCGGTGGGAGTTCACGCCATCGACGCCGTAGGCCTCCACGGCGTTGCAAAGCTTGTGCGGGTAGTCCCGCCGGTCCTTGTAGATCGCCATGATATCAAGAAACTGCGCCTTTTGGAGCACCTCGGCGCAGCCGAGCCGGTGGAGGAAATAGAAGAGGAAGCACAGATCGAACTGTGCGTTATATGCACACACGAGCGGCTTTTCCCCGGCGAGCGAGCGGACAAACGCCTCCGCGGCCACGTCCTTTTCCACGCCGTTTAGAAAAAGCTCATCCTCGCGGATGCCGGTGAGCTGCGTGATGACCGGCGGCAGGCGCCGTCCCGGTGAGAGGCGGATGAGATAGTCCTCCTCCGTGCGCTCTCCCGTGCGGTCGAGCCGCAGGAAGCCGAGCTCGATGATCTCGTCGGACCTGCAGTTTATGCCGGTCGTCTCCGTATCAAGCACGATGACGGAGTCGTAGATTTGAAAAAGGGGTTCGAGCATCATTTACTTCTCCTTCGTCAGTACCGCGCCGATCTGAACAAAGTACTCCGGCGGGGCATCCTTCGTCCCCCATTGGAGCGGTGCGCCCAGCTTGTCCGCGGCGAGCGCGCCGACGTTCGCACCGAGAGACTCGAGCGAATACCGGAGCTTTTCCGGGAACCGGCAGGGCTTCTCATCCCGGCGCGCGCACCGCTCGCATATAAGGCAGCGCCCCGCGTTCAGCCGGAACGAACCGGGGATTTCGCGCTCCTTTTCTTCGAGCAGTGCGTCAAACGCTCTCCGGTAAGGGCGGAGGAACATCTCGGGATCGGCAAGCGCCGCGGCCTTCGCCTCGTCGCTCTCCGGGAACACCTGCACAGCGTACAGCGTGAGCAAGTCATACCGCGGCCAGACCGCCGCGGGGTCAAAATCGTAGGGCGGGCACGACCACGTCTGCCCGCAGCGCGGGCATTCGCCGCAGTAGCCGAGGAACTTTTCCACGTCCACATACTTTTCCAGCATCTCACTCATCGGCAGAGTGCCGGTGAGATGCGCGATGCGCACACCGTTTTCTCTCTCTTCCATGGGTTCCTCCCCTATTTCAGCGATTCCTGATGGTTCACCACGCCCTTGAACGGCGTCATGAGCAGGATCTTGATGTCAAACAGCATCGACCAGTTTTCGATATAGTAGAGATCATAGTCCACACGGGCGCGGATGGAGGTATCGCCGCGCAGACCGTTGACCTGTGCCCAGCCGGTGATGCCGGGGCGCACCTGATGGCGCACCATATAGAGCGGAATGCTGTATTTGAAATGATCGACGTACCGCGGGATCTCCGGCCGCGGGCCGACGAGCGACATATCGCCCGCAAGGACGTTGAAGAGCTGCGGCAGCTCATCGATGGAGTACCGCCGCATGAACGCCCCCCACGCCGTGCGGCGCGGATCGTGGTCGCGCGTCCACGCCGTGTCCGACTGCGCGTTCACGCGCATGGAGCGGAACTTGAGCATATAAAAGGGCTTTTTGTTCTTGCCGATGCGCTCCTGCCGGAACAGGATCGGCCCCGGCGAGGAAAGGCGCGTGCCGATGGCGGCAACGAGCATGATGGGCGATGTGAGCACGATGAGCGCAAGAGAGCCGAGAATGTCAAAGAGCCGCTTGACGATATCCGCGCCGGCATTATCGAGCGGCACGCGCCGGACGTTCACGAGCGGCAGGCCGCACAGCTCCTCCACATACGGGTGGCGCGACATATATTCATATCCGATCGGCAGCAGCGCGAGCTTCACGCCGGCGTCCTCGCATTCGCGCAGGATCCCGCCGAGCTGCTCCGCCTGGTTTTCTTCCATGGCGATCACTGCCTCGTCCGGCGCTTTCGCCTCCAGAACGGAACGCAGGGAGTCGTAATCGCCCAGATACGGTATGCCGCTGAGCGCTGACGCGCCGACGCTGCCGATGACCGTCCATCCGGCGTCGCGTCCCTTCTTCACGCGGCGCAGGCAGTCGCGCGCCGCAGTGCCCTCGCCGATGATGATAAGGCGGCGCAGCCCCTTTCCGGCGCGGTACTGCCGCCGGAGCAGCCGGTGCGCGATAAAGCCGCGCGCGCCGGTGAACACGATGAGCAGCAGATAGCAGAGGAGGATCATCCACCGCGAAAAGTCCACCACGCGGAACACGAAGACGAGATCGATATAAAGCATTACGCCGAACGTGCAGCCGAGGACGATATTGCCGAATTCGTGGATGAAGCCGCGCTGCGGCTGCGGCTCGTAAACGCCGAGCAGTCCGAAGAGCACGGCGTACACCGGCGAAAACAGCCCCGCCCACAGCATATGATACCCGAAGCCGCCGACCGGGTTTTCGCCCCGGAACAGCACGAACCGGATATAAAATGCCGCCGCCATCGCCGCCACGGACAGCGCCATATCCATCACCGCCCAGAGGACGGTCTTTTTCGTTTCTCTTTTATTCATCGCATTTTCCGCCGTATAGGAAAGTTTTGTCAGTTTTTAGACGGTTTGCCGCGCGGCGCGGTTCGCCGCGGCACACATACGCAGTGATATTTTACCACAAATGGTTTGTTTCTTCCACGGTTTCTGTTATAATTCGGGAAGAAAGGTTTATTTGGAGGACGCCATGAGCAGCTGCACACCGAAAATTTTATATACCGCCTCCAGCAGCGCGCATTTGGAGAGCTTCCATCTGCCGTACCTTGCCGCACTGCGCTCACTCGGCTGGGATGTGACTGCCGCAGCGAACGGCAGTGGAGAGCGGCTCGGCGAGGGCGTGCGCTTTCTCGCCGTGCCGTTCACGAAGAGCTTCGTGTCGCCGAAGAATTTCCGCGCCGCCGCGCTTCTGGCGCGGGATATCCGCAAGAATCGATACGACGTGATCGTGACGCACACCTCGCTCGCCGCGTTTTTCACCCGCCTCGGCGTGATGCTCGCGGGAAAAAAACGCACCCGCGTCGTCAACACGGTGCATGGGTATCTTTTTGACGACGATTCCGGCGCGCTGCGGCGCACGGTGATGCTCGCAGCAGAGAAACTGACAGCAAGTGTTACGGACGATATCCTCGTCATGAACCGCTGCGACGAGAACATTGCGAAAAAGCACCGGCTCTGCCGCAGGGACGTGGTTTTCATCCCCGGCATGGGCGTGGACTTTTCCCGCTTCCCTGCCGCCGAGCCGGAGGAGCGCGCCGCGGCAAGAGCGGCGTACTCGCTGCCGGAGGACGCCGTTGCGCTTGTTTGTGCTGCCGAGTTTTCAAAGCGGAAAAACCAGACGCTGCTTCTGCAAGCGCTCGCCCGCCTGCCGGAAAACTATTATCTTCTGCTCCCCGGCGACGGGGCGCTGCTGGAAGCGTGCAAAGAAACTGCCGCTGCGCTCGGCGTACTCCCCCGCTGCCGATTTCCGGGGCGGCTCACGAATGTCCGCGGCGCTCTCGCCGCGGCGGATATCTGCGTGTCCGCCAGCCGGTCGGAGGGACTGCCGTTTGCGGTGATGGAGGCGATGCATATGGCGCTCCCCTGCGTGCTCACGCGGGTGAAGGGGCACGAGGATTTGCTGGACGGCTCCGGTGCGGGATACCTCGTGCCGTTTGGCGATGCATCCGCGTTTGCCGATGCCGTGCAGACGCTCGGCAAGGATGCCGCGCTGCGCGCGCAGATGGGTGCGGCGGCAAAAGAGAGCACCGGGAAATACGTTCTCGGGCGCGTTTTGCCCGAGGTGCTGCCCCATTTTACGAAACACTGATCGCTAAAAATATTGGGACGGTTTTTCGACACGTTTGTCGGAGAAACCGTCCCAACTTTTTTTATTCTTCTTTTTCCTTCGGCCGGCGGCGGAGGGGGTTTGCCGGGAGCTTCAGGCGGCTGAGGCTCCAGTTCCGCTCGGCGGCATAGCTTTTCGTCATGGCTTCGAGCGTATCGTTGACCATTTTGTGCAGGCTTGGCTCCTGGTGCACGGCGCGGGCAAAGCGCAGCGTTTCGCGCAGCATCCGCGCGGAGAGATCGCTGAGCGTTACGGCGCCGGTGGCGGTGAGCGTGCCGAAAAACTCTTCAATAAATTCCTGCCGCTCGGCCATGCTCATGCCGCCGAGGACTTCCTCCATCGCGCGGTCAAACGCCCGCGCCGACGGCGACAGGGTTTCACACCGGACGAAGCCCGTGGGCGTCGTCTCCCAGGTGAAGCCGTCGTGCGCGCCGAGCAGCGCGGCGGTGCTCTTCACGACCGTATAGTCGCAGTCCTGCCAGAGGAGCGTGCCGACCATGGCGTTCTGGGAGAGGATCGTTTTGATGCGCGGCTTGATGCGCTGGTAGCCCTCGGTCTGCAAAATTTTCTCCTGAAAGCCGGGGCCGTCGTTGTTGTAGATGTTCCCGATGCGCTCCTGCACGCTCTCGGGCGCCATCGCAGCGGCGTACATGGCGAGATTGCCGCCCTTAGAATGCCCGCCGACGGCGATTTTTCCCGGATAGACCGAGGCCGCCCACGTGAGATATTCAACCGCGTCGCGCTGCGCGGGGATCTCGTCCATAACGGTAAGCAGGCAGTCCTCCTTCCAGCCGACGATCGTGTCGTCCGTACCGCGGAAGGTCACATAGTGCAGCCCGCCGGGCAGGCGCAGCGTGAGTGCGGAGAACTGCTCCGTCTTTTCCTCATTGAACACCTGACGGTAGCCGGTGAGCATCACCTCGCGGAAGCGCACCGTTTCCGGCAGGCGCTTGATCATCGGGGCGATATACGGCGAGCTGAGCGCGCCGAGCTTTTCCGCGCCGCCCGCGGCAAAATACGCCTCCACCGCCTGCGGCAGCGGGACATAGAGCTCGTTTTCCGGCACGATGCCCGTGAAATCGAGCGTGCCGATCTTGCAGTGGATGTAGTTATCCACTTCGTTCGGCGGCGACACTGAAAACGGCACATCGCCGCGCCAGGTGAGATAATCGAGAATGTTCGGCATAGGTAAACCTCTTTACAGTCCAAATAACGTTTTGATGACCGGAATTTTCCGCGCGATAACGCAGGTGAAGACGCTGAGCATGAAGTTCAGCACGGCAGCAGCTGCGGCAGCGGCAAGCGAGACGCCGCAGAGCTTTCCCAGCAGGGCGAAGAGCACAACTTTATAAAACGGGTCGAGCAGCATGATCTGATAAGAGAGACCGCCCGCGAGCGTCAGGAAGCGGCTGTTTTCCGGAATGGCGTTCGAGAGAGCCAGCAGCGGCAGCATCAGCGCGAAGGCAGTGACGAGCTTTCGTACATAAGGATCGACGCCGATGGCGAGCGCGTAGACGGCGGCGGACGCCGCCGCGACAGCCAGTGCGAGACATACGATCCATACGCGATACCGGGCAAAGAACACCTTCGCCCGCGGGTAATAAAACCGCAGGATCATCCCCGCCAGAAAGAACGGCAGATATTTTACCGCATTGCCGAGCTGGAAAACGCGCGGAAGGACGGAAATGCTTCCCACAGAGGTGATGACGTTGAAAACGGTAAAAACCGCAAAGGCGGCCATCGCCTTTTTGGGGGCAGTGCTCTCCTTCTTTTCCCAGAAAAGCGGAGCGAGCAGGAACATGATAAAAATCGCGTAGGCAAACCAGTACGCCTGACCGATCGCGAAGGCATCGTACAGCTGCCCCGTGAGAGAGCTCGCGTGCGCGAACCGCCCGGATACCCAATTCGTATACACCAGCTTGAGAACGGCAAAGAACCAGAACGGGACGAGAATGCGAAGAGCTTTCTTCCGGTAAAACGGACGCACCGGCTGCCTATGGCAGAGAAAGCCGGAGATCACAAAGAACAGCGGCACATGCACCTGATAGATCATGTCCTCCAGGATCGCAGCGTACCGCGGCAGGGCGGCATACGCCGCGCCATAGTAGGACAGAGCATGCCCGAGCACCACCAGGAACGCCGCGAATGCCCGCAGATAATCTATATTCGATCTTGTCCGGCTGTCAAAATGCATCGAAAGCTTCCCCGTCTGTCTCTCTAAATCCGTAAATCCGTACTGGATACCATATCACAAATTCCGCCGCCCGGTCAAGTAGGGGAAAAAGGCAGAAAAGGAGCCGGGAAATATCCCGGCTCCTTTTTGCGATTTGGAAATTATTCGTACAGCGCCTTGAGCTTGAGCAGGTGCTCGTAGCGGGCCTTGGCGTTCTCTTCGTTCTTCTCGAAGAGTTCGGTGGCACGCTCGGGGAAGGACGTGGCGAGACGCGCGTAGCGGGCCTCGTTCTTCAGGAAGTCCTGATAGCCGCCCTTGGGCTCCTTGCTGTCGAGCGAGAAGGGCTTCTCCGCCGCCGGGTTGTACCGGAAGAGGTTCCAGTAGCCGCAGTCGACAGCCTTCTTCATCTCGAGCTGGCAGTTGGCCATGCCGCCCTTGATGGAGTGCATCTCGCAGGGGGAGTAGCCGATGATGAGGGACGGGCCGTGCCACGCTTCGGCTTCCTTGATGGCCTTGAGCGTCTGCGCCATGTTCGCGCCCATAGCGACCTGAGCAACGTAAACGTAGCCGTAGGTCATGGCGATCTCGGCGAGAGACTTGCTCTTGATCTCCTTACCGGCTGCCGCGAACTGCGCGACCTGGCCGATATTGGAGGCCTTGGAGGCCTGTCCGCCGGTGTTGGAGTACACCTCGGTGTTGAACACGAACACGTTGACGTCTTCGCCGGAGGCCAGGACGTGGTCCAGACCGCCGAAGCCGATGTCGAACGCCCAGCCGTCGCCGCCGAAGATCCAGACGGACTTCTTGGCGAGGTAGTTCTTGCCCTCGAGGACCTTGCGGGCGAGCTTGCAGGCGTCGCAGTCGCAGGTGGGCACGCTCGGGTTGGCGTTGATGGCGGCGATGAGCTTCTCCGTCGCGGCGGTGTTCTTCTCGCCGTCGTTGACGGTGTCGAGATATTCCTTGCCGGCGGCGGCGATGTCTTCATCGACGTAAGGAACAGCGATCAGTTCCTTGACGGCGTTGATGTAGCTCTCGCGGAGGGTCTTCTGGCCAAGGTAGATGCCGTAGCCGTTCTCGGCGTTATCCTCGAAGAGGGAGTTCGCCCAGGCAACGCCCTTGCCGTTCTTGTCCATGCAGTACGGAGAAGTGGCAGCCGGTCCGCCCCAGATGGAGGAGCAGCCCGTGGCGTTGGAGACGTACATACGGTTGCCGAAGAGCTGGGTGACGAGGCGGGCGTAGCTCGTCTCGGCGCAGCCGGCGCAGGAGCCGGAGAACTCCAGATACGGCTTGAGGTACTGGGACTTGATGACGTTGTCGGTGCCGGCAACATCGGCCTTGACGGTGACGTCCTTGACCATGTAGTCAAAGACCTTCTGCTCGCCGAGCTGGCTCTCCTGGCCAACCATCTTGAGGGACTTGGTCGGGCAGACGCTCACGCACACGGAGCAGCCCATGCAGTCGAGCGGGCTGATGGCCAGGGCGTACTTGTACTTGCCCTTGGACATCTTGTGGTCGACCATCTTGGTGCCTTCGGGAGCCGCAGCGACTTCCTCGGCGTTGAGGGTGTAGGGACGAATGGTGGCGTGCGGGCAGACGTAAGCGCACTGGTTGCACTGCGCGCAGGTCTCGGCCGTCCACTCGGGAACGGTGACGGAAACGCCGCGCTTCTCGTAAGCGGCAGCGCCCTGCTGGAAGGTGCCGTCGGCGTAATCGACGAAAGCGGAGACCGGCAGAGAGTCGCCGTTCATGCGGCCCACGGGCTCCATGATGTTGCGGACCATCGCGACGGTCTTTTCGGGGCCTTCGAGATGCTCAACGTGGACTTCCTCGGTGGCGTTCGCCCAGTCGGCCGGAACGTCGATCTTCACGAGGGCGCCGGCGCCGGCGTCGATGGCGTCCCAGTTCTTCTGGACGACGTCCATGCCCTTCTTCATGTAGGAGTGCTCCGCGGCATCCTTCATGTACTTGACGGCCTCATCCTTGGGCAGCACGTTCGCCAGAGCGAAGAACGCGGCCTGCAGGATGGTGTTGGTGCGCTTGCCCATGCCGACCTTGACGGCGAGGTCAATGGCGTTGATGGTGTAGAGCTGGATGTTGTTCTTGGCGATGTAGCGCTTCGCGTCGGCGTGGAGGTGCTTGTTGAGCTCCTCGGCATCCCACTGGCAGTTGATGAGGAAGATGCCGCCGGGCTTGACGTCCTGCACCATCGGGAAGTTCTTCACGATGTAGGACGGGTTGTGGCACGCGACAAAGTCGGCCTTGTTGATGTAGTACGGGCTCTTGATGGGCTTGTCGCCGAAGCGCAGATGGCTGACGGTGACGCCGCCGGTCTTCTTGGAGTCGTACTGGAAGTAGGACTGGATGTACTTATCGGTGTGGTCGCCGATGATCTTGGTGGAGTTCTTGTTCGCGCCGACGGTACCGTCGCCGCCAAGACCCCAGAACTTGCACTCGATGGTGCCTTCCGCGGCGGTGTTGGGGGTCTCCTCACGGGACTTCTCGGTGAGGGAGAGGTGGGTAACGTCGTCCACGATACCGACGGTGAACTGGCTCTTCGGCTCGTCCTTCTTGAGCTCGTCGTAAACGGCGAACACGGACGCGGGAGGCGTGTCCTTGGAGGAGAGGCCGTAGCGGCCGCCGATGATCTTGGCCTGACGGCCGGAGGTGGCGAACGCGGTCACGACGTCCATGAACAGAGGCTCGCCCTGCGCGCCGGGCTCCTTGGTGCGGTCAAGAACAGCGATCTTCTTGACGGTCTCGGGGATGGCGGCAACGAGCTTGTCGGCACGGAACGGGCGGAACAGGCGGACCTTGACAAGGCCGACCTTCTCGCCGTGAGCGGTCAGGTAGTCGATGACTTCCTCGGCCACGTCGCAGATGGAGCCCATCGCAACGATGACGCGGTCGGCATCGGGCGCGCCGTAGTAGTTGAAGAGCTGGTAGTCGGTGCCGAGCTTGGCATTGACCTTCGCCATGTTCTGCTCAACGATCTCGGGCAGCGCGTTGTAGTACTTGTTGGAAGCCTCGCGGTTCTGGAAGAAGATATCGCCGTTCTCGTGGGAGCCGCGCATCGTCGGATGCTCGGGGTTGAGAGCGCGCTCACGGAACGCCTTGACGGCATCCCAGTCGAGCATGTCGGCCAGGTCCTCGTAATCCCAGACGGCGACCTTCTGGATCTCGTGAGAGGTGCGGAAGCCGTCGAAGAAGTTAATGAACGGGACGCGGCCCTGGATGGCGGACAGGTGCGCCACCGGGGAGAGATCCATGATCTCCTGAATGTTGGTCTCCGCCAGCATGGCGAAGCCGGTCTGACGGCAGGCGTAAACGTCGCCGTGGTCACCGAAGATGCTCAGCGCGTGGGACGCAACCGCACGGGCGGAAACGTGGAACACGCAGGGCAGCAGCTCGCCGGCGATCTTGTACATGTTGGGGATCATCAGCAGCAGGCCCTGAGAGGCGGTGTAGGTGGTGGTCAGCGCACCGGCGTTGAGAGAGCCGTGCACGCTGCCGGCGGCGCCGGCTTCGGACTCAAGCTCCGCAACCTTGACGGTGGTGCCGAACACATTCTTCCGACCCTCGGCAGACCACTGATCCACGTAGTCCGCCATGGGGCTGGACGGCGTGATGGGATAGATTGCCGCGACTTCGGTAAATGCATAGGACACGTGGGCGGCAGCGGTATTGCCGTCCATGGACTTAAGCTTTCTTACCATTCGATTCATCTCCTATAATTTTTTGCTCCTGTTCCGGAAATACAGCAGGGCTTTCCGAAACATCTTTGCGAACAGAGTTATTTTACCACGCCCCACCGCCGATGTAAAGAGCTTGTATAGGGGTTTTTTCTCTCATTTTTGCCGGAATCCCACAGGATTTCCCCTGAATTTTGGTATGTTTTTCCCGGTTCCGGTGACAAGAAAGGCCTTGTACTTTTCGACAATCTGTTTTATAATTATGAATCGATTTGTGGAAAGGAAGACTTGCCATGGTAAAACTTGACAACGAAAGAGGCTCCATCTGCATCAGCTCCGAAGTGTTCACGTGGCTGGCAGGGGATGCGGCGACGCGCTGCTTCGGCGTCAAAGGCATGGCCGGACGCGCCAAGGAAAGCGGTCTGGTGCAGCTTCTCCGTCGGGAGTCTATGACCAAGGGCGTCTCCGTTACGCCCAACGACGACGGAAGCATTACGATTGAACTCCACATCGTGGTCGATCACGGTGTGAATATCGCCGCGCTTTGCAGCAGCATTATGAACGAAGTCAGCTACAAGGTCTCCTCCGCTACGGACGTTTCCGTCCGTCAGGTGGATGTCTATGTAGATTCCATGACGATGGACTGATCAGCCAAGGAGGAAGCCCCGCAGTGAGAAATACAATCAGCGGTCAGGTATTCGCGGAAATGATCTTCTGCGCCTCGGCCGCGCTGGACGAGAACCGCCAGCAACTCAACGAGCTTAACGTTTTCCCCGTGCCGGACGGCGACACCGGCACGAACATGTCTTTGACCATGTCTGCCGCCGCGACCGCTCTGCACGGCCGCACGCCCTCCGCCGTCGGCGACGCTGCCGATACCGCCGCTTCCGCGCTGCTGCGCGGCGCGCGCGGCAACTCCGGCGTTATTCTCTCCCTGCTGTTCCGCGGACTGGCCAAAAGTCTGCGCGGCAAGGCCGAATGCAATGCCGCCGATTGGGCCAAGGCGATGGGCGACGGCGTAGACGCCGCCTACAAAGCCGTTATGAAGCCCGCCGAAGGCACGGTGCTCACCGTGTCCCGCTGCGCCTCGGAAGCCGCCGCCGAGCGGATCAAGGCCGGCGTGACCGATATTGAAGAGCTCCTCACCGACGCTCTCGCCGTGGCGCGCGAAACGCTCGCCAAGACCGTGGACATGAACCCCGTGCTCAAAAAAGCGGGTGTCGTGGACGCCGGCGGCCAGGGCTACGTTGTCATCCTCAACGCGATGCTGCTCTGCCTGCAGGGCAAGTTCGTCGCCAAGGCTCCCGCGACGGAGACCAAGACGAGCGCGGAATTCTCCGCGATCAACGACGAGGAGATCACGTTCACCTACTGCACCGAGTTTATCGTCGCGCGCGAAAAGCAGCGCGATCCCGAGCTGCTGCGCAGCTTCCTCGAGAGCCTCGGCGACTCGCTCGTGCTCGTAGAGGACGACGACATTATCAAAGTGCACGTCCACACGGACGCGCCGGGCCGCGCGCTGACCGAAGCGCTGCGCTATGGCCCGCTCCAGACCGTGAAGATCGAGAACATGCGCAACCAGCACACCTCTCTCGCCGACAAGGAGACCGCCGCCGCGCCTGCCGCCCCCGCCCAGCCGGAGGCCGAGGCCGAGCCGGAGATCGCCCCCGCCGAGAAGGAAGTGGGCTTCGTCGCCGTGTGCGCCGGAGACGGCATGGCCGATCTCTTCCGCTCGCTCGGCGCCGACCGGATCGTGACCGGCGGCCAGACGATGAACCCCTCCACGGATGATATTCTCCGCGAGGTGAACAAGACCCCGGCCTCCACCGTGTTCGTGTTCCCGAACAACAAGAACATCATCATGGCGGCGGAGCAGTGCATCCCGCTCACGGAAAAGACCGTGCGCGTCATCCCGACCCGCACCGTGCCGCAGGGCGTGGCAGCGCTTGCTTACATGGATCCCGACCAGGCGCCCGACGATCTGGAGGAGTCCTTCAAGGAAAGCGCCGCGCGCGTCCACACCGCGCTCGTGACCTATGCCGCGCGCGATTCGGACTATGACGGCCACATCATCCACGCGGGCGAATATCTCGCGCTGCTCGACGGAAAGCTGCTCGGCAGCTACGCCAGCCTCCCGACGCTCCTCAAGGAGCTCAACTGGGCATTCGGCGAGCTGGAGCCCGAATTCCTCACCGTGTACTACGGCCAGGATGTGACCGAGACCGACGCCAACGGCGTTGCCGAAAGCCTCACCTCCTGCTTCCCGGAGGCGGACGTTTCCCTCGTGAGCGGCGGTCAGCCGGTATATTATTACATGATCGCGGCGGAGTGAACGATTTTTCCTCCCCATCCGTCTTATAAAAAGAGACCCGCTCTCGCGGGTCTCTTTTTTCCAAAAGAAAGAAAAAGGATAAAAGACCTATGGCAAAACGCTCTGACCATTCCGGCGGCACGGCGCTCAAAACGCGCCCGCGCGCAGGGCGCATCGTTCTCTGGGTGCTGCTCGCGGTGCTGCTTCTCGGCGCGGTGATCGGCGTCATCTCCCTTCTTGGCCGCCCGTCCGGCACGGAGACGCCGGAGAATACCGCCGAGCCCGCCACGGTGCCGGACACGTCCGGCTCCCCTTCCGAAACACCGCTGCCAGAGGAGCTGCGCGAAGCGCCCCTCTCCCCCGAGGCGGAGATCGCGGCAAGCGCTGCGGTGCGCTCCAACGGCTTTCCGATGCTCGCCTGGGCGCTGGACGGTTTTTCCACCGACAGCCGCGGCCGGATGCAGTATTCCGGCGGGAAATATCTCACCGGCATTGACGTTTCCGAGCACCAGGCCGACATTGACTGGGCGAAGGTCGCCGCCGACGGCATCGACTTTGCGATGATCCGCGTCGGCTACCGCGGCTCGACCGCCGGCCAGATCTATACGGACGAATACTTTGAAAAGAACATCGCCGGAGCGACCGCCGCCGGTCTGAAGGTCGGCGTGTACTTCTATTCGCAGGCGATCAACGCCGGGGAAGCCGCCGAGGAGGCCGCCTTTGTGCTCGACGCCATCCGCCCGTACAAAGTCACGTTCCCGGTCGTATTCGACTGGGAGATCGTCGGCGGGAGCGACGCGCGCACGTATACCGTATCGCGCGCGGTGCTCTGCGAGAGCGCCAAAACGTTCTGCGACGTCGTGGAGGACGCCGGGTACGACGCGATGATCTATTTCACGCAGTATCTCGGCTACCGGAAATACATACTGCGCCAGCTCTCCGACTACGAGTTCTGGTACGCCGAATACGAGGCAAAGCCGCGCATCGTTTTCAACTTCGATATGTGGCAGTATTCGAGCACCGGCTCGGTGAACGGCATCGAGGGCGACGTTGATCTGAACATCTACTTCCGGCAAAACTGAATTTTCTTCGCCCTCCGTCAGGAAAAAGCCCCGGCGGAGGGCGATTTCTATTGACAGACGGAGCAGCCGCGCTATAATGGTTGTACATACAACGATGTACCTGCAACTTTCCATTACGGAGGCGTCTATGGACATTACGGAACGACAAATTACCAAGATCGCGCGCGAGGCGGAAAAGCTGGTGCTGCTCTCCTTGCGCGAGGAGGGCGTCGGCACGGCGGAGATCGATCTCATCCACGCGCTGCGCCACCACCCCGGCTGCACGCAGGCCGCACTTGCGGAGCTTCTGCACGCGGACAAGGCCGCCATCGCGCGGCGGACAAAAAATCTTGAGATGAAAGGATATCTCGTCCGCCGGGATGCACCCAACGACCGGCGCAGCCAGCTTTTGTATCCCACGGAAAAGGCGGAGAGCCTGAAAGCCTCCAAGGCGGAGATCGAGGCATCCTTCTATGAACACCTGATCGGCACGCTTTCGGCGGACGAGGCCGCCGCGTTTGCCGCGGCGCTCCGCAAGCTTTACACGGCGTCCAAGACCGAGAGCCGTGCGGGGTTCCCGCATTTCCGAAATACGGCAAAGGAGGCGTCCGCCGATGAAGAATAAAGACTTTCGCCCGGATTCGATTGCCTCGTATTTCCGTCTGGAGTGGCTGCCTCTGCTCTTCGTGACGGTTTCGGGGCTTGTCTATAACGTCGGTCTGCTGGCCGGGCCGTGGTTTGAAGGACGGCTCGCCCAGTGCCTCGCCGACATTCTCGGCGGGAACGAGACGGCCGCGAGCATGGCCGTGCTCGTGCTCGGGTACATCCTCGTCACGCTTCTCGTGCAGGCGGCGCGATTCATCAAGCGCTTTTATGTCCGCCGCTTTGCCAACAACATCAACCGCCGCATGAAGGGCGTTCTTTACGCCAATCTTGTGCGGCAGAGCCGCGCGTCGCTCGAAAAAGAGGGTGCGGGCGAGCTGATGACCAAGGCCATCTCCGACGTGGACGACTGCGTGGAGGGGATGCGGAAATTCACGACCGAGGTTTTTGATACCGGCGTGGCGCTTATCGGTTATATGGTGATGCTGCTCGTGTACGACTGGCGGCTTGCGCTGCTGAGTCTTCTCTTCACGCCGGTATCGTATGTCTGTGCGGCCTGGATGAAAAAGCCGGTGCAGCGCGCGGGCGCGGCATACAAAAAAGCCGCCGGCGCGCTCAGCGCCGCAACGCTCGACCGCGCGCAGAACGCCGTGACCTACCGTATCTACGGCTGCGAGGACGCACGCTCGGCGCGGTATGAGGACACGCTGAAAAATTACGAAACCACCGCCGTGCGCAGCAATGTTTGGCAGTCGGCGCTGCCGCCGCTGTATCTGGTGGCGTCTGAGGCTGGCGTGCTGTTCATTTTATGGTTCGGCGCAAAAAACGTTCTCGGTACCAGCTGGAACAGCTGGGACATTGCGGCGTTCACTACGTTCCTCTCCTGCTTTACGAAGCTCACCGTCAAATCCTCCAAAGTTGCAAAGCTTTTTAACTCCGTGCAGAAAGCGGAGGTGTCCTGGAAGCGCATCAAGCCCCTGATGAAAGAGCCGGAGGCGCTCGAAGAGCTCGCCGTTCCGGCCGCCGAAGATGTGACGCTCCACGATCTCTCCTTCGCTTACGGAGACGATCCGGTCTTCTCCGGTCTGAACATCGCGGCTCACCCCGGCGACATCATCGGCGTCACCGGCCCTGTCGCCTGCGGCAAATCCACGTTCGGGCGTGTGTTCCTCTGCGAAGCGCCCTACGGCGGCTCGGCAAAGTTCGGCTCGACGGAGTTTTCCGCGCTCACACCGCGGCAGATCGCCGCGACGGTCGGGTATCTCGGCCATGATCCGGAGCTCAGCGCCGACACAGTGGAAAATAACGTTCTCTGCGGCAGCGAGCAGGACGCCTTGCCGTATCTCGCCGCCGTCGCTCTCCGGGACGAAGTGCTCGCCATGGAAAACGGACTCGACACCGTGATCGGCAGCAGCGGCACGCGTCTTTCCGGCGGACAGGCGCAGCGGCTCGCGCTCGCGAGAACGCTCGCGCATGCGCGCCCCGTTCTCGTGCTGGACGATCCGTTCTCCGCGCTCGACCGCAAAACCGAGGATACGGTGTTCGCCAATCTGCAGGAATATGCGAAGGATAAGGTCGTATTTCTGATCTCGCACCGGCTGTACCACTTCCCGCAGATGCGGCAGGTGATCTTCATGGACGACGGGAAAACGACCGTCGGCACGCACGAAGAGCTGATGGCGTCCGTTCCGGTGTACCGCCATCTCTTTGAGAGCCAGACAGGAGGGAACAAGCATGAAGAAGCAAAAGAATAACGGCGTGTTCGCCGCGATCCGCGATGCCGCCGCGGCGCAGCCGCTTCTCACCGTTGGCACGCTTCTCTGCGTGGCGGCGAGCGTGGGCGCATCGCTCGTCCCGCCGCTGCTGCTCGGGCGCGCCGTCGACCAACTGACCGGCGGTCTTTCCCTCACCGCGCTCGCGGTACTCCTCTATTTCGGCAGTCTTGCGCTGGAGGGCATTCTCTCGAGCGCACAGGAGAGCCTTCTCGTGCTCTTCGGCCAGAAGATGACCCATGCGCTGCGCTCGGAAATGTCCCGCAAGCTGACGCTTCTGCCAGCGAGCACGCTTGTAGGGCAGAACCCCGGCGAAGTCGCCGCGCGCTTTTCCGGCGATGTGGACACCGTGGAGGCGCTCTTCACCTCCGGCATCATCAGCATGGTGGCGGATGCCTGCCGTATCCTTTCGATCCTGGCCGTCATCGCGGTGAAGAACACCGGTCTCGCGCTCATTTTGCTGCTGGTGCTGCCGCTCTTCGCCGTGTTCACGCGCCATGTGCAGAAGCGAATGCTCGCAGCGCAGCTCGACAACCGCCGCGCCGTCGCCGCCGTTTCCGGGCAGGTGCCGGAAACGCTGCACAACATCCGCACGATCCGCGCGCTCGGGCTGGAAGATTACATGGAGCGCCGCTACGACCGGCGCATCGGCGAGAGCTACGCCGCCATGGAGCGGACGAACTTTTATGACGCCATCTATTCGCCGGTCGTGCTGCTTTTGAACGCCGCCGTTGTCGGCATCGTCATGCTGCTCTCCGCCTCCGGCAAGGCGGAAATCCTGACGCTGTTCGGCATGTCGGTCGGCACGTCCGTCACCGTCATCAACTACATCTCCCGCATTTTTGCCCCGATCGAAAGTCTCGGCATGGAGATTCAGACCATCCAGTCGGCCATGGCGGGCGTGAAGCGCATCGACGCCTTTCTCGCCCAGCCGGAGCGCGCCATTGCCGAAGAGCGGGAAAACACCGCACGGGGCGATGTCGTCCTCTCCCATGTAACGTTCGGCTACGGGGAAAAGCCTGTATTGACGGACTTCTCCATGACCGTGAAGCAGGGCGAGCAGGTAACGCTCGTCGGCCGGACGGGCTCGGGAAAGAGCACCGTTTTCAAGCTGCTGCTCGGGCTCTATCCGCCGGAGAGCGGCAGCATCACCATCGGGGGCGTAGACGTTTCCGCCATCACCGACCGTGAGCGGCGCGCGTGCATCGGCTGCGTGGAGCAGCATTTCTCCCGCGTGCCGGGCACCGTGCTCGAGCAGATCACGCTCGGCGATGCGCGCATCACGGAGGACATGGCCCGAAAAGCCGCCCGGCTCTCCGGGATCGACGCGGCCATCGAGGCGCTGCCGGAGGGGTACGCCTCGGTGTGCAGCGACGGCATGTTCTCGCAGGGCGAGTGGCAGCTTCTCTCCATCGCCCGCGCCGCAGCGGCGGACCCCGCCGTGCTTCTATTGGACGAGATCACTGCCAATCTCGACGCGGAGACCGAAGCGCGCGTGCTCGAAGCGCTGCGCCGCGCCTCCGCGGGGCGCACCGTTCTCTCCGTTTCGCACCGCGTTTACGAAAATCTCGGCGGGCGGACGGTGGAGATCAAGCCGCGAACGGCTTAGCAAAAGGGCGTTACCGTTTTTAACAAAGCGGTAACGCTTTTTCTGTTGCGCATGGTGCGGGAGAATGATAGAATGGATCATGTAATCAACCTCACGGGAGGTGAGCCGCCATCGCCGACGACATTTACGAATACAGCTCGGAAAAGTCTCTGCGTTCCCCCGCTGCGCCGGAAGCCTATCCAACAACGCACGAATACGAGCCGCCCTATGAGCCGAAGCGGAGCCGCCGGAAAAAGTACGCGCCGCTCGCCGCCGCGGCGCTGCTGCTGCCGTTTCTCGCGCTGGTGAAAGCGCCTGCCGAGGTACCGGATGTTGAGCCCGAGCCGGTCGCGACCGTTGCGCCCGCGCCCACGGAAGTACCAGCTCCCGCGCCGGATTCGGAGCTGCGGTTTCTCTCGTTCGCCTCGCTCTGCGAGGCCGAGGTGCGTTTCCCCGTGCCGGAGGACATCGTTTCCGCGGAGATCACGTTCTTTGATCCCAACTTCCCGGACGAGGAACAAACATCGTCCATCTCCGAGGCCGCCATCGAGCGCGGCGAATACCGCGCGATGCGCGAGACCCATTCCGTGCGCGAGGCACACCCGGAGTTTTATACGGACAACACCGTGGAGAGCACGCTCTCGGTGCGCGTCACGATCACGCACGCTGACGGGCGCGTGGAAACGCTTTCCGCCGACCGCCCCGAAGCGCAGCGCTTCACGATCGCCTGCGGCTATGACGCCGGGAGCGACACGGTGAGCGTTTATCTCACCCCGGTCGAAAGCGGTACGATTCCCGACGCCGTTGTCGGGGACGATCTCTCGCTCCTCGACGGGGACACTGTCTGCGTCTGGCCGGAGATCGAGGGCTATGACGCCTCGGCCGCCTCGGCCGAGAAAAACGAATACAGCAACCTTGTCACGCTTCCCCTGCCGGAGGAGCACGATGAGCTTGTGACCATCCACGTGTATTTCCTGCCGGACGGTGAGACCGAGCCTTTCGACTTTGCCGAGACCGTCCGAACTTCGCCGCATAAGGAGGCCGATTCATGAAACCCACGAAGAAATCTCCCGTATTGCTGATCGTTTCCGTTGTTCTCTGTGCGCTGGGCTATGTCCTGCGCTCGCTCACGCCGGGACTGGCCGATATGTGCCGCCATCTGGGCTTCATCTGGATCGGCTACAGCGTGGCCGCCCTGCTTTTGAAGCTGCCGAAGGAGACGCGCGCGAGGACCGTGTGCTCGCTCGCGCGGAGCATTCTCTCCTATACGGCGGTGCTGCTCTCGGTCTTTTTCGGGCTGCGGGCGCTCGGCGTGGACGTAACGGCCTCGCTCGCGAGCGTCGGCGTCGTAACGCTTATCATCGGCTTCGGCGCACAGTCGCTCATCGAAGATGTGCTCACGGGCATTTTCCTCATTGCCGAGGGGCGCTACAACGTCGGCGACATTCTCGTGCTCGACGATTTCCGCGGCAAGGTCGTGGATATCAGCGTGCGCACCACAACGCTCGAGGATTCCGGCGGCAACCACAAGATCATCAACAACTCCGAAATTCGGAATTTCCAGAACCGCTCGCAGAAAACATCCGTGGCCGTGAGCACGATCTCCATTTCCTACGAGGCCGATCTGCGCGCCGTGGAGGCCGTGATCGCCGACGCGCTGCCCGCCATGTATGCGGAAAACCGCAGCGTTTTCCTCGATGTGCCGCAGTATATCGGCGTGGATGAGCTTGCCGAAAGCGGCGTTGTGCTCAAATTCATCGTGTCCGCCACAGAGGAGAACATTTTCTCCGCCCGCCGCGTGCTCAACCGCTCGCTCAAGCTGCTCTTCGACGAAAAGGGCATCGACATTCCCTATCCCCAGCTCACGGTACATACAAAATAAGGAACTTGACGCAAAGCGCCCGGCGGAATATTCGGTTCCGCCGGGCAAATTGATTTTATCCATGATCCGATCCAAAAACTTTTCCGTATATGCTTGACTCTACAATTATTGTAGAGATTATACTGCCGCATAGATAAATCTCCCGGAAGGAATTCGGATCATGGAAAAGAATTTGACCACCGGCAGCGTATGTAAAAATGTCCTTTGCTTTTCGCTGCCATACCTGCTCTCCTATTTTTTGCAGACGCTCTACGGCATGGCCGACCTCTTCATCGTCGGGCAGTTTGAGGGTGTCGCCAGCACGACCGCCGTTTCCATCGGCTCGCAGGTAATGCATATGCTCACCGTGATGATCGTCGGCCTTGCGATGGGCACGACCGTATGCATTGGGCGAGCCGTTGGCGCAGGAAACCGGAAGCGGGTCGCGCAGGACATTGGGAACTCCGTTACGCTGTTCATGGCGGTTTCCGTCACACTGACCGCTGTTTTGCTGCTTCTTGTCCGCTCGATCGTTTCCGTCATGTCTACGCCGGACGAGGCCGCAAACGGCACGGCGGCTTATTTGACCGTCTGCTTTATCGGCATCCCCTTCATCACGGCATATAACATCATCAGCTCCATCTTCCGCGGCATGGGCGACAGCAAAAGTCCCATGTATTTCATCGCCATCGCCTGTGCCGCCAACATCGGCCTGGACTATCTCTTTATGGGCGTTTTCCGTCTCGGCCCTGCAGGGGCGGCTCTCGGCACAACGCTCTCTCAGGCAATCAGCGTTGTTGTCTCTTTGCTCGTGATCCTAAAGCGTAAGAGCCTCGTTCTGGAAAAAGCGGATTTTAAGCCCCGCCGGGCGGTGATGGGAAAGATCTTGAAGATCGGCGTGCCCATCGCTTTGCAGGACGGCCTGATCCAGATCGCCTTTATCGTCATTACGGTCATCGCCAATCGCCGCGGACTGAACGCCGCGGCGGCAGTCGGCATTGTGGAAAAGATCATAAGCTTTCTGTTTCTGGTCCCGTCCTCGATGCTCTCCACCGTTTCGGCGCTGGGCGCGCAGAACATCGGCGCAGGCAAGCCGGAACGGGCGCTTCAGACGCTGCGGTATGCGATCCTGCTCGCCGTGGGCTTTGGCATTTTCGTTTCCATCGCCATTCAGTTTATTGCGGAGCCGATCGTCGCCCTGTTCACCGATCCGAGCACCGCAGACGGCGCAGAGGTCGTCCGCTTCGGCGGTCAATATCTCCGCGGTTACATTTTCGACTGTCTTTTTGCGGGCATCCATTTCAGCTTCAGCGGCTATTTCTGTGCCTGCGGAAGATCCGGTCTGTCGTTTCTGCATAACATTCTTGCCATTGTTCTGGTGCGCATTCCCGGCGTTTATCTGACGGCGCAGCTCTTCCCGGCAACGCTTTTCCCCATGGGGCTGGCCACAGCGGCAGGCTCGCTGCTGTCCGTTGTGATCTGCGTCATCGCTTTTGCCGTGATTCGCCGGAAGGGCCGGCAAATTTCCTCTGGAGGTTGAGGGTATGGACAGGAAGGATCTGTTCCCCATCGGAGAAGTATCCAAGCTCTTTCATATCAGTGTCAGCAGTCTGCGGCACTATGAGACTGTCGGTCTTCTGACGCCGGCCTACATCTCCCCGGATTCCGGCTACCGCTATTACGGGACGGAGCAGTTTGAAGTGCTGAACACGATCCGCTATCTGCGGGCGCTGGATATGCCGCTGTCCGAAATCGAGGACTTTCTCAAAAACCGGGACATTGACCGTATCGAGGAAAAGCTTCGGCAGCAGAAACAGGCAGTTTTGAAAAAGCAGCGGGAGCTCAAGCGCATCGAGCAGAAGATCGGCCACCGCCTGCACTGGCTGGCGGACGCGGAGAGCGCGCCGCTGGACACCGTTTCCCTCCTCCGTCTCCCCTCCTGCCGCATTGTGTGGGTGGACGATCCGCTGAAGATCGGCGGCTTCGCCGACATGGAAGCGCCGATCCGAAAGCTGGATCAATCCGACGCCGAAGCCGTGATTTTTCTCGGCAAGGTCGGGCTCGGCATTTCGGTGGAGCACCTGGAAAAGGGCGAAACGGCGCGGTATGACGGTATTTTTCTGCTATTGGATCCGGAGGACATTTATACCGGCGAAACACGAAAGCTGCCGGAAACGCTCTGCGTGCGGCTGCGCTTTCGCGGCGGCCACACGGAAGCGCCCGCACAGTATGAAAAGCTGCTGCGCTATATTGACCGGCACAACATGCAGATCGTTGGCTTTTCCCGGGAGATCACGCTCATCGACTATGGCGTTACCAACGATACGGAAAAATTTGTGACCGAGATATGCATCCCGGTCAAGTGTGAATAAGAGGAAACCCCGGAGCCGTATCGGACATGCCGATACGGCTCCGGGGTTTCTTCTTGCCCAAAGGCGCCTTAATATGTATCCTCCTCCGGCACGGGAGGAACGAAGTTATGGATGATGATCCAGCACATGACCGCCACGCCGATGCCCCAGCCGCCGAGCACAGCACGCGCGCCGAGAGAGACGCTGTCGGTGAGCGTGGCGAGGCTCGTCACAAGCGCGAGCATGCACGCGAAGATCGCCTGCCGGGGCTTGGCGCGATAGAAAAGATACGCGCTCAGCCGGAACACGGCGAGAAGGCACATGGCGATCGCGAGAATTTCCATGCCGTACTCCCAGAGGATCGGGTTTGCGGCGTTTTCCTTATAGAACACCACGAGCCACAAGCAGAAGAACAGCACCGGCATCACGCTCAGCGCCGCGCCGAAGCCTCCCCAGCGGGGGATCTGCGGCATCATGGCGAGGACAGGCGCGGACAGAATGCCGAGCAACGCCGCGGCCTTCATGAGCGTGCTCTCCTCCTTGAAGAAGAGATACGCCGAGCCGATCGCGGCAAGAGCCGCCACGGCGATGAGGATCCAGCCGGTCTCGCGGTGCGGCAGGGCGAGCGCGTCCTCCGGCTCTTCGGGCGCGCAGTCGGTTTTCATGCGGCCGGACAGCCACCAGAGCGTCGCCGCAACAAGGATAAGCACCGCGACAAGCAGCGTCGTGATCGGCGCGTGCAGCGTCGGCAGTCCGGTTTCGGCGTCGAAGATTGTCTGCACCTGCAGCCAGCGCAGCATGACGGCTGCCGCGGCAAACACGGTTCCTGCCATCGTATATGTCCATGCTTGTTTCTGCATAGGAAAGCCCCTGTCCTCATAGAGTTTCCCGTAAGCGCCGCTTGTCCGGCGCCGGGAACGAGGGAGTATGATTGGTATTTTATACTTCTTTTGGATTATCGTCAAGAGAGGGGTAACTATGAAGCGCTGTGTGCTGATGAGTGTGTTGTCGCTGCTCTTTTCTTTGCTGCTGCCGGTCTCGGTGCAGCACGCCGTCGGAGCCTCTATCGGCGAAACGCCGCCGGAGGCCTCCCCTGCCGCCACCGCCGCGCCGGAGAGCGCCGCGGCCGTTTCTTCCGGGCTCGACGCTCTCACGGGCGTCACGCTGCTGCACGGCGATACGGTGGAAACGCTCTCGATGGCGGAATATCTCCCGGGCGTCGTCGCCGGGGAGATGCCTGCATCCTTTGAGCCGGATGCGCTGCGCGCACAGGCTGTTGCGGCGCGAAGCTACGCGCTCGCGCGCATGCTCGCGCCCCCGGCGGCACACCCGCAATGCGCGCTCTGCGACAGTCCCGGCTGCTGCGAGGTATATCTCACAGCCGAGCAACGCCGCGAGCGCTGGGGCGAGCAGTACGATCTCTGGGAGACGCGGATCGAGGAGGCCGTGCGTGACACGGACGGGGTGTATCTCGTCTACGACGGCGAGCCGGTCACCGCCTGCTTTCACGCCTCCAGCGCCGGGTATACCGAAAGCAGCGCCGCCGTGTGGGGCGGCGATGTGCCGTATCTCGTGAGCGTATCGAGCCCCGAGACGGCATCGGACGTTCCGAACTTCGTCACGACCGCGGAGTTTTCCCCGGAGAGCTTCCGGGAAATCTTCCTTGCGGTGTACCCGGACGCCGATCTCTCCGCTCAGCCGCCGGAGTGGATCGGCGAGCGGACGGTGGACCCGAGCGGACGCGTATCGTCCGTCCGCGTCGGGAATCTCTCCGTGCCGGGGACAGGAATGCGCTCGATCTTCTCGCTGCGCTCGGCAAACTTCACGCTCGCCTGGACGGGACGAAGCTTTCTCTTCACCGTATCCGGCAGCGGCCACGGCGCGGGCATGAGCCAGTACGGAGCGAACGTCATGGCGAAAAACGGCTCGACGTGGCGGGAGATCTTAGCGCACTACTACCCCGGCACATCGCTCACGACGCCGTAAGCGCGCCTTTCGCACGTACCGCGACATGGCCTTCCTCGTCCACGATCGCCTCCGCCTCGCCGCCGGAGGAGAGTTCTCCGGTGAGCAGCGCCTCGGCGAGAGGATCTTCGATCTGCGTCTGCACCGTCCGGCGCAGGGGGCGCGCGCCATAGTCGGGGTCATACCCCGCCTCGGCAAGCTTGGCGATCGCCTCTTCCGTTACGGTGAGATGCACGCCGAGCGCGGCAGCGCGCAGCGCCACCGTCTGCACGATGTTGGCGGCAATGGCGCGGATGTCCTCGCCGGTGAGCCGGTGGAACACAATGATCTCGTCAATGCGGTTCAAAAACTCCGGGCGGAACGTCTTTTTGAGCTCAGCGGTCACCGCCTCGCGGATCTCGGCATAGCTCCGCTCCGGCGTGCCGTCCAGCCCGGAGAAGCCGAGCGCGGTACGGCGGTCGGTGATGGCGCGCGCGCCGATATTGGACGTCATCACGATCACGGTGTTGCGGAAATCGACCGTCCGCCCCTGCGAATCGGTGAGCCGCCCGTCGTCCATGATCTGGAGCAACAAATTGAACACGTCCTCGTGCGCCTTTTCGATCTCGTCGAAGAGCACGACGCTGTAGGGCTTGCGGCGCACCTTTTCGGTGAGCTGGCCGCCCTCGTCAAAGCCGACATAGCCCGGCGGCGAGCCGATGAGCTTGGAGACCGTGTGCTTTTCCATATACTCGGACATATCGACGCGGATCATGGCATTCTCGTCACCGAACATTGCCTCGGCAAGCGCGCGGCAGAGCTCCGTCTTGCCGACGCCCGTGGGACCGAGGAAGAGGAAGCTGCCGACCGGGCGGTGCGGGTCCTTGAGCCCGACTCTGCCGCGCCGGATGGCGCGCGCCACCGCCGCGACCGCTTCGTTCTGCCCGATCACGCGGCGGTGCAGCACATCTTCCATGTGCAGCAGCCGCTCGCTCTCGCTCTCGGTGAGGCTCGTGACGGGGATGCCCGTCCAGCCGGAGACGACCGCGGCGATATCCTCGGCGGATACAACGCCGCGGTGGCCGCCGCGCTCGGCGTCCCATTCGCCGCGTGCTTTTTCCAGCGCTCCGCGCTCGGAGCGCTCGCGGTCGCGCAGCTGCGCGGCGAGCTCATAATCCTGTGCGCGGACAGCCTCCTCCTTCTGCGCGGCGAGCGTGGAAAGCTTCGCTTCGATGGTTTTCATCTCGTCCGGAGCCGTCAGATTTTCCATGCGCACGCGCGACGCCGCCTCGTCGACAAGATCGATGGCCTTATCCGGGAGGAACCGGTCGCTGATATACCGCGTGGAGAGCTTCACCGCCGCGGTAAGCGCCTCGTCCATGATCTTCAAGCCGTGGTGCGTCTCGTACCGGTCGCGAAGACCGCGCAGGATCTGGATGCTCTCCTCCTCGGTCGGCTCGGCGACCGTGACGGGCTGGAAGCGCCGCTCAAAGGCAGCATCCTTTTCGATGTGCTTGCGGTATTCGGAAAGCGTCGTTGCGCCGACGATCTGGATTTCACCCCGGCTGAGCGCGGGCTTTAAGATATTCGCCGCATCGATCGCGCCCTCCGCTGCGCCCGCGCCGATCACAGTATGCAGCTCGTCAATGAAGAGCACAACGTCCTTCGCCTTGCCGACCTCCTTGAGGACATTTTTCAAGCGGTCTTCAAAGTCGCCGCGGTACTTTGTCCCGGCGAGCATCCCGGTGAGATCGAGCGATACGATGCGCTTGTCGCGCAGATTCTCCGGCACCTCGCCGTGCGCCACACGCTGGGCGAGGCCCTCGGCCACGGCCGTCTTGCCGACGCCCGGCTCGCCGATGAGCACCGGGTTATTTTTCGACCGGCGCGAGAGGATCTGGATCACGCGCGCGATCTCCTTATCGCGCCCGATCACGGGGTCGAGCTCGCCGCGCGCCGCCATCTCCGTGAGATCGCGGCTGTACTGGTCGAGATTTTTTGTCTCCGCATGGCGCACCGGCGCGCGCTGCCCAACGCCGCCGCTGCGCGCCGCGGCGCGGTAGTCGCTCGAGGTAAAGCGGGCAAAAACATCCGTATAAATTTTGTTGAGATCGCCGCCCGCGGCGATGAGCAGGTGCGCCGCGGTGCTCTCCGGCTCGCGCAGTATGCCCATGAGCAGGTGTTCCGTGCCGACATAGCTGTGGCGCAGACGGTTGGCCTCCGCCACGGCGATCTCGATGACGCGCTTGCAGCGCGGCGTCAGCCCCTGCACCGGCATGCCCGGCGCGCCGCGGCCGACGGCCTTTTCAATGAGATCGAGCACAAGATCCTCCTCGAAGCCGTTTTCGCGCAGCACGCGCGAGCCGAGGCCGTCGCTTTCGCACACGATGCCGAGCAGAAGGTGCTCGGTGCCGATGTAGCTGTGCCCCAGCTCCATGGCGGCAGCGCGCGCCTTTTCAATGGCGTTTCTCGCCTTTTCGGTAAATCGGTCGTTCATATTCGTCGTCTCCTTCCCCTGCCGATGGTTGACAGTTTTTCCGTTTCTCAGTCATCCAGGCGGCAGAGCGCGTGGTTTTAAAAAAAGCGGAGCGGATTTTCATCCGCTCCGTTCCGTTATATAAGGTTTGGAAAGCCTTATTTGCCTTCCATTTTCCGGATCATGTCGCGCAGCTCAATGGCCGTTTCAAAATCTTCTTCCTCCACGGCCTTGTGCATTTTGTGGCGCAGAGCGTTCAGCTCGCGGCGCTCCTCAAAGGCCTCCTCGGCGTGCTCCTCGGCTTCCGCCTCCAGCGGGAACGCCTCCTCGCGCACGCTCGGCTCCTCGCCCTTGTGACCCAGAGCTTCCTCGCCCTTCTCCTCAGCCTTCGCCTCGAGAGGATCGGCCTCCTCGTGCATTTCGACTTCCGGCTCGTGCTCCGAGAGCGTCAGCAGCGGCTCGAACATCTCGCCGATCGACGGCAGACGGCCGAAGCCAAAGAAGTCAACGTCCGGCAGCAGGAAGCTGTCCATCATCTTGCCGAAAGAGGTGAGCATGCTGTTCGCCTCGCGCTCAAAAATTCTGTCCAGGCCTTCCTTGTGGGCGCATTCGGCGCACAGGTGCTTTTCCGTAGTCTTTCCGTTAATGGATTCCTTATAATAGAACTGAGCTTCGTTCTTCTTGCAGATCTCGCACTTCATTGTAATGATCTCCTTTCAAAAAATCCGTCAGATACTGTTGTCAGCAGCATTTGTTTGAATATGGAAGAGCGCGCCGCCTTCCGGCTTTCGACCGGAACCGCGTGGAGCGAGCGCTCGCTGACCGCCGCAGCGATCAGCCGGGCGAAGGGAACATCGAGCGCGCCGGCATTCACGGCGTTGTGGAGCAGCGCGTCCGCCGTCGGCTTATCGAGCTCCCTGCCCACGGCATTCACCGTGTGCATGATGAACTGGGAGGCGTCCGGCTGTACGCGCGTGATGCGGATGTATCCGCCGCCGCCGCGCCGGGACTCGACCATGTACCCGCGCTCGGGACTGAACCGCGTGGCGATCACATAGTTAATCTGGCTCGGCACACAGCCGAAGCGGTCGGCCAGGGAGCTTCGCTGCAGTTCTGCGGTCCCGTCCGTGCTTTCCAGCACGTCCAGAATGAACCGTGCGATCCGATCACTTGTTCCCATACCGGCATCCCTTCCTTGATCAGGTTATCTTTGACTTTGACTTTCTTTAACCTTTTCTTTGACTGTATAATAGTCAAAGAACGTCAAATTCTCAACATGCCGTATTGGGCGGATTTCGCCAAAGTTGGGAGCGGCGGCAGTCTGTCTTTTTCTATCTCTCTCATTCGCAGTTTTTCTTTGTTTTTCTCTTCTTTTCTCGCTTTTTGAAATTTTTCCGGCAAGGAAGAATTTTTGGGTTGCATTTTAAGGGATATATGTTACAATGCGGGTATCCCAAAAAGAGGAGGTACATACCAATGTACGTCATTACCGACAGCTGCATTTCCTGCGGCACCTGCGCGAGCGTGTGCCCCTGCGACGCGATTTCCGAAGGCGCTGATCATTACGAGATCAACCAGGACGTCTGCGCCCAGTGCGGTTCCTGCGCCAGCAACTGCCCCATCGAGGCCATCGAGGAGCAGTAATCCTTCTTCGCTGCGGGAGGTGCCACTCCCGTGGCTCACAACGGCGGTATGCCTGCCCATTCGGGCTTGTCATGCCGCCGTATTTATTTTATAATGTACCTATGAACTGGAACCTTTTTACCGGCGAGAGGGCCGGAACGGACGCGCTGCTGCTTGCCGGCTTTGCAAAGGACGCGCGCGGGACGTATGGCGCAGACCTTGGCTGCGGCAGCGGGATATTGCTTCTGCTGCTCCTGCTGGGGGACGGCGCCCGGCATATGACGGGCGTGGAGCTTCGCGAGTGCGCGGCGGCAAGCGCGCGGGAAAACCTGCGTGCCTTTGCGCTCGAAGCGCGCGGCGAGATCGTCTGCGCCGATTACCGGAGCGCGCCGTTTGAAGCGGGAAGTCTCGATTTTATCGTATCGAATCCGCCGTACTTTCCGGCGGGACACGGGGCAGTATCGCCCGACGCGGCGCGCGCCGCGCAGCGCACCGAGAGCGCGACCGTTTTTGAGCTCTGCGCCGCCGCGGCGCGGTATCTCAAGCGCGGCGGGCAGTTCTTTCTCGTCCATCGTCTGGATCGCAAAAAGGACGTCCTCGCGGCGCTGCGGCGGGCGAATCTCATGCCCGTGCGCCGGCGGGACGTGTTCTCCGCGCCGGGAAAGCGCGCGCCCATCTTTCTCATTGAGGCCGTGAAGGATGCGCCGGAATGTGCCGTCCGTCACGAGAGCATCCTGCTGCGCGGCGCAGACGGCCGCGAAACCGAAGAATACCGGAAAATCTGCCATTGGGAGGCATAAGCTTTATGGCCGGAACCTTGTATCTGGTGGGAACGCCCATCGGCAATCTGAACGATCTCTCCCCTCGCGCGATCGAAACGCTCAAGAGCGTAGACTTCATCGCGGCGGAGGATACGCGCGTAACATTGAAGCTTTTAAACCACTTCGGCATCCGCCGCCCGCTCATCAGCTATTATGAGCACAATAAGGTGGAGAGCGCCGCCGTCATCCTCCCCCGGCTGCTCGGCGGCGAGAGCTGCGCGCTTGTCTCCGACGCGGGCATGCCCGCGATCTCTGATCCCGGCGAGGAGCTGGTACGGCTGTGCGGCGAGCACGGCATCACGGTATCGGCAGCGCCCGGGCCGAGCGCGGTCATCACGGCACTCGCCATGTCCGGCCTTCCGACGCAGCGGTTCACGTTTGAAGGCTTTCTCTCCACCTCGAACAAGTCCCGGAAGGAGCATCTGGAAACGCTGCGGCATGAACACCGGACGATCGTCCTCTACGAAGCGCCGCACAAGCTTGTGGAAACGCTCGGCGATCTTTACGACGTGCTCGGCGACCGGGACATTGCGCTCGGGCGCGAGCTCACGAAGCTGCACGAGGAGATCGTCCGCACGACGATCGGACAAGCGCTCGAAAAATACCGCGCCGAACGGCCGCGCGGGGAGTTTGTGCTCGTTATCCGCGGCGCGCCGGTGGAGAAGGGGCCGCGCCTCCCGCTCGAGGACGCGCTCGCGCTCGTGGAGGAATACCGCGCCGGGGGCATGAAGCTCAAGGACGCGGCCAAGCGCGCTGCCGCTGAGACCGGCCAGAGCCGCAACGATCTTTACCACGCCGCACTCGTTCGCGAAAAGGAAAATGGCGCGGAAGAATAATTTTTCGCTTTCCCCCGGCAAAGAAATATGTTATAATACCATCACAGAAATCCACCACCTACCCGGTTATAAGGAGGCTGCATCTTTTATGGAAAAAAAGCGTATCATCACCATCGGACGTGAATTTGGCAGCGGCGGACGCACCATCGGCAAGGAAGTCGCCGAGCGGCTCGGTATCCCCTGCTACGACCATGAGCTGATCGACCGGCTGGCCGAAGAGAGCGGACTTTCCAAGGAATATATCACCAACGAGAGCGAATACGCCTCCCACAGCAGCTGGACGGCGGTGGCGTTCTCCTCGGTGCGTTCGTTCGGCGTGCCGTCCAACCAGGACTATCTCTGGGCGATCCAGCGCCGCATCATTCTCGAGCTCGGCCAGAAGGAAAACTGCGTGATCGTCGGCCGCTGCGCCGACGCCATTCTCGACGGCACCGCCGATCTTCTCAAGGTGTTCGTCCATGCCGACTTTGAAAAGCGCGCCAAGCGCATCGTGGAGAAGTACGGCGAGACCGAGGAGCCGACCGAGAAGCGCCTGCGCGACAAGGACAAGCGACGCGCGCTCTACTACCAGTTCTACACCGATCTCGAATGGGGCAACATGAACCACTACCACATCATTCTCGATTCCGGCTCGCTCGGCATTGAGAAATGCGTGGACGTGATCGCCTCGCTCTACTAATAAAATCCATAAACAAATTTGCGGCGCCGGTCTCCGGCGCCGCTTCTTTATGGCCGCCCCTAGGGGGCGGCTCTTTTTGTGCAAAAATGCGATCGTGCGCAAATTTGCGCATTGCGTCTATTTCGTTAGAATTTGCAAAAATCGACAATTTTCGCCATGGTTTTCTCTCCGAGGGCGATCTAAGATGAAATGTGACAAAATTTTGCCATCCGCCGAAAGGGGGGGATTTCTATGGCTGTCTATATTGGGCTCATCACCATCGGCGCGGCGATGACGATCGAAACATTTCTCCGGCATGCCCTGCTGCGGCGCTGGTACGATCTCTTTCTTGCGCTGCCAGTCTGGCTCGGGTGGTTTCTCGCGGCAACGGCGCTCTATTTTCTGCTGCTGTATCTGCTCTCCCTGACCGTGGACAAGACGAAGCCGGTGCAGAAGAAAACTCCCTTTTACCGCTGGCTGTTAAACGAGACGGCGTGGCTGATTCTGCGCCTGGGACGGGTTCGGATCGAATGCACCGGACTTGAAAAGCTTCAGGGGCTGCCGCCGTTTCTGCTGGTGGCCAATCACCGGTCGAACTTCGACCCGTTCATCGCCATCGCCGCCTGCCCTCAGATCGAGCTTGCCTATATCGCAAAGCCGGAAATTTTCGATATCCCCATCACGGGAAGCGTTGTACACAAGTGTTTTTTCCTGGCCATAGACAGAGAAGACAACCGCAAAGCGCTCGGGACGATCCTGCGCGCTGCGGCGCTGCTGCGGGATGGCACCGTGTCCATCGGCATTTACCCGGAGGGGACGCGCAGCAAAACGGGAGAACTCCTCCCCTTTCGCAATGGTGCGTTTCAAATCGCAAAGCGGGCAGGCGCGCCCATCGTGATCGCAAAAACGACCGGCACCGAGCAGATCGCGCGCCGCTTTGCAAGACGGCGCACGATCGTCCGGTTTGATATTCTCGATGTGCTGAGCGCCGATACCGTTGCGAAAATGACCACGCGGGAGATCGGCGATTACGCCCGCGAACAGATGCTGCAAAGCGAGCCGGCAACACCAACAAAGAAAGAGGCAATCACCATATGACCTATCATGTTTTCTATAACCCCCACGCGGGAAACGGGCGCGGCAAGGATGCCGCGCATAAGCTCGCCGAGTTGCTGCCGGAGGATGAACTGCTCTTCCGCGACATTACGGAGATTGAGGACTACGCCGCTCTTTTCCGCTCACTCCCGGACGAGGACCGCGTTGTGATCGCCGGCGGCGACGGAACGCTCAACCGATTCATCAACGACACCGCGCCGCTCCCGCTCGAGCGGAGCATCTACTACTTCGCCACCGGCAGCGGCAACGACTTTCTCACCGACATTGGCGGGAAGGCGGGCGACGCGCCCCGGTGCATCGACCGGTACCTGACGGAGCTGCCGTCGGTGTATGTAAACGGCATGCATCGCTATTTCCTCAACGGTATCGGCTACGGCATTGACGGCTACTGCTGTCTGGAGGGTGACCGGCAGCGTCAAACCTCCGCGAAGCCGGTAAATTATACGGCCATCGCCGTCAAGGGGCTTTTGTTCCACTACAAGCCCACCTCCGCCGTTATCACGGTGGACGGCGTGCGGCATACTTACAACCACGTCTGGCTCGCGCCGACGATGAACGGGCGGTATTACGGCGGCGGCATGATCCCGACGCCGCAGCAAGACCGTCTCGCGCAGCCGCGAAAGCTTTCCGTCATGGTGTTCCGCAGTCCCGGCAAGCTCAAGGCGCTCGCCGTGTTTCCGTCCATCTTCAAGGGCGAACACGTCCGGCACACCGATGTGGTGGAGGTACTGACCGGGCGGGAGATCACCGTGGAGTTTGACCGCCCCACCCCGCTTCAGATCGACGGAGAAACGGTTCCCGATGTGACGGCCTACCGCGCCGTCGTCTTTGCAAAAGAAGCGGCTAAAGCCGCAAACGCATAATAAAAAGGGGCTGCCGCATATGCTTTCTATGCGGCAGCCTCTTTTATTTCCTTTATTCCGTTGTTTCCTCCCGCAACTGGCGAAGACAGCTCCGGCATATCTGCTTCCCCCGGTAGGAGAGAAGATCGCGCGGCGCGCCGCAGAACAGGCACCCGGCGTCGTATTTCCGCAGGACGATAGCGTCGCCCTCAATGAAGATTTCCACCGGGTCACGCACCTCCAGATTCAATGTCCGGCGCAGCTCGACCGGCAGCACCACCCGCCCCAGCTCGTCGATACGACGGACGATACCTGTTGATTTCATAGATCCGCACACCCCTTATTCGTTTTCTTTTCTCGACAAAATTTTATACTGGCCGATACGAAAATGCAAGATGGAACAGCGCCGATTTTTATTGGTAATTTTTTCCTTGCGAGGTCCCGCTATGGCTATGTCGTATGTATGGGTCATCCTTCTTTTTGTGTCGGTCGTTTTCGGCGCGCTCACCGGCTCGGCGGGTGCGGTCGGGGCAGCGGCAGTGCAGGGCGCGGAGAGCGCCGTGGAGCTTTCGCTCTCGCTCGCCGGGCCGATGATCTTTTACAGCGCCCTGCTCGAGGTCATGGAGCGCTCAGGGCTCACCGAAAAGCTCTCCCGCGCGCTGCGCCCCATATTGGGGCGGCTCTTCCCCTCGTCCCGGAACGACACGGAGCTTGCCGGGGAGCTATCGTGCAACGTGAGTGCGAATCTTCTCGGGCTTGGCAACGCCGCCACGCCTGCCGGCATCCGCGCCGCGCAGCGGCTGCATGCGCTCTCCGGCAAGGAGGCCGCCTCCGACGAGCTCTGCCGTCTTGTTGTACTCAACACCGCCTCCATCCAGCTTCTCCCGACGACCGCCGCCGCGCTGCGCTCGGCCTGCGGCGCGGAAAGCCCGTTCGACATTCTGCCCGCGGTGTGGATTTCATCCGCGGCGGGCGTCGCCGCGGGACTGCTCGCCGAGCGGCTTTTCCGGAAATCGCCATGAAAATGCTTTTTCAGTTGCTACCCGCGCTGCTCGCCGTACTCGTCGGCGGATACGCGCTCTTTCGCGGCACGGATGTGTTCTCCGCGCTTACGGACGGCGCTCTTAAGGGGCTGCGCACCGTAGGGCGCGTTGCGCCGGTGCTCGTGTGTCTGCTCCCGGCGGTCGCCGCGCTGCGCGCCTCGGGCGCGATCGACGCCTTCACGGCGCTGCTGCGTCCCGCGCTCGCCTTTCTCGGCATTCCGCCGGAGACCGTGCCGCTCATGCTGCTGCGCCCGATGAGCGGCAGCGGCGCGCTTGCCGTAGCCGGGGACATATTCACCGCGTGCGGCGCAGACTCCCCCGCCGGGCGCACCGCCGCGGTCATGCTCGGCTCGACAGAAACGACGTTTTACGTTCTCTCTGTCTACTTTGGCGCGGCGGGCGTGCGCAAAACGCGCCACGCCGTTCCCGCAGCGCTCTGCGCCGATCTCGCCGGATTTCTCGCCGCGGCGTTCTGCGTCAATGTGCTCCATCTATAAAAAATAAAAGGCCCCCTTGTGTAAAGGGGGCTGGCTCGCCGAAGGCGAGACTGGGGGATTGCTGCTTTCGTAAAACGACAATCCCTCCGTCGCGGCGCGTTGCGCCGCGCCACCTCCCTTTGCACAAGGGAGGCTTCATAAGGAAGATTCAATTGGGATACGTAATGTCGGCAATATGGCTCGCTCTCGGCTCCTGCACGCGGATGAAAAACCGGTTGCGCCCAACGATCGTATCGTCCATATCCACGCTGTAGTCGATTTCGATCTCGCCGCCGTGCGCGCCGAGACGGTTAATGATGCGGCGGGTGTTCAGTCCCATCGTCGCCGAGCCGAATGGCGTTTCGTACAGAAAGTAGCGCTTGCGCCCCTCTTCAAACTCCATGCGGGTGTTGAGCGTCCCTTCGCGCGAGAGCACAACGCCGCGCGGCTGGATGCGGAGCGAGGTTTTCGTCCCCTCCATGCCGGTGAGCTCGCTCTCCTGCCAGGTGAGCAGCGTTTCCTTCTCGTCCTGGCCGTACTGTCCGGCTGTGACGAGCTCCATGGCGTCGGGGCCGTTCACCCCCTGCTGTACGCCGGTGACCGATATGATAACGTCTTTCATTCGCATGGCATCCACTCCCGACTCGCCGGCCATCCCGGCATTTGGTTTATAGATTATATGCGAAAACGCCCCGGATGACAAGCGAAAAATTGTATAGCAATTTCCCGGATTTCTTGTTATAATATGATGTCAATGTGCGTTCACAGAGAGGAGTGGATCGTAATGCAGCTTGAACTGACGGAAAAGGAATTCCGGCGGCTTCTGGACATGGTGTATATCGGGAACTGGATCCTCAATTCCTGCCGGGATGACGACCGGTTTGAGGACTATGACAATCTCGAGGAAAAGCTCTTTTCCCTCTGCCCGGAGCACGGGATGCGCGCGCTCGTTCAGCGCTGGCGCGGCCACTCGTATCCCTCCCGCGCCTACGAGGAAGGCGGCATCCACGAGGCGATCGCCGACTATGAGGACGCCGTTTTCTACGACATTCTGGCCGAGGAGCTTGCGCGGCGCGACATGAGCGCCGAGCAGATCAGCCAGGACGACGCGGAAGAACTGAACGCGCGCATGGAAGAGTACTTTGCCGAGTTTGAGAAGCACGGCATAGAGAATGTGAAGGTTGAAGCATGAAAACAGATATTCTGATCATCGGCGCCGGCCCCGCCGGCATATTCACCGCCCTGGAGCTGATCCGCAAGGGCTACAAGGGCCACATCACGCTCGTGGAAAAAGGCCAGAGCGTGGAAAAGCGCCATTGCCCCAAGGCCGAGACCGGCCGGTGCATGGACTGCAAGCCCTACTGCCACATCACGACCGGGTTTTCCGGCGCGGGCGCTTTCTCCGACGGCAAGCTCTCCCTCTCCTACGAGGTCGGCGGCGATCTGCCGACGCTCGTCGGCGAGAAGCTCGCGCAGGAGACGATCGACTACGCCGACTCCATCTATCTGGAGTTTGGTGCGGACACCCACATTGAGGGCATCAGCGATCCCGATAAGGTGAAGGACATCCGCCGCCGCGCCATTCAGGCCGGACTCAAGCTCGTGGACTGCCCGATCCGCCACATGGGCACCGAGAAAGCGCAGGGCATCTATCTCGCCATTGAGCGCTATCTTGCCGCGAACGGCGTGGAGCTGATCTTCGGCTGGGAATGCCTCGATCTCCGGCTCAAGGACGAGACCTGCCTCGGCGGCGTCATCTCCAACGGCAAGGAAGAGCGCGAGATCGAAGCCGGGCGCACGATCGTTGCCACCGGCCGCCGCGGCGCGGACTGGCTGGAAACGCTCTGCGCCGAGCACGGCATCGCCCACCAGCCCGGCACCGTCGATATCGGCGTGCGTGTTGAGGTGCGCAACGAGATCATGGAGACCGTCAACGAGGTGCTCTATGAATCCAAGCTCATCGGCTACCCTGCGCCGTTCAAAAACAAGGTTCGCACATTCTGCCAGAACCCCGGCGGCTTTGTCTCGCAGGAGAATTACGATAACGGTCTCGCCGTCGTAAACGGCCACTCGTTCAAGGAGAAGAAGAGCCCGAACACCAATCTCTCCATTCTCTGCTCGCACAACTTCTCCGTGCCGTTCAACCAGCCCATCAGCTACGCGCAGAAGGTCGGCGAGCTCACGAACATGCTCGCGAACGGCCACATTCTCGTGCAGCGCTACGGCGACATTCTCGACGGCAAGCGCACCTGGGAAAAGGAGCTCGCGCAGTCAAACGTCCACCCGACGCTGCCCGACGCCGTTGCCGGCGACATCACCGCCGCGATGCCCTACCGCAGCATGACGAACATCATCAACTTCATCAAGGCCGTCGATCAGGTCGTGCCGGGCTTTGCCTCGTACGAAACGCTGCTCTACTCCCCCGAGCTGAAGTTCTACTCCAACCGCGTGAAGATGGACGCCGATCTCAACACGAACATCCGCCGTCTCCATTGCCTCGGTGACTCGTCCGGCTGGACGCGCGGACTGATGATGGCCTCCGTCATGGGCGTGCTCATGGGCCGCGAGATCATCCGGCAGGAAAACATTTGATTTTATAACAATATAACGCATATGGTCGCCTCCCGCGGGAATACTCCCACGGGAGGCGAATTTTTATGAACATGACAAACGAAGAATACAACGAATATATAAAAAAGAAGCAGCCGCGCTCCCCGCTCGGCATGGACATGCTGCGCGCGTTTCTCGTCGGCGGGCTCATCTGCGCCGGGGGCGAGGGGCTGCGCGCGCTTTATACCTCGCTCGGGCTGGACACGGAGAGCGCCGGAACGGCAGTTTCGATCTCCCTCGTATTCCTCGGCGCGCTGCTCACGGGGCTGGGGCTGTACGACGATATCGCGCGCTTCGCCGGAGCCGGTACGCTCGTGCCGATCACGGGCTTTGCCAACTCCATCGTAGCGCCCGCGCTCGAGTTCAAGCGCGAAGGGCTCATCCCCGGCACGTGCGCAAAGATGTTCACGATCGCCGGCCCCGTGATCGTGTACGGCACCGGCGCGAGCATTGTCTATGGGCTGCTGCTCTGCCTCTTCGCCTGACGGCGGCTCTTTCGGGAAAATCGCAAAAAGAAAGAGTTTTTTGCATTTTAGGGTTGACATTCTCCCGTCCATTTGCTATTATAACTCTCGCCGGTTGGAAAACCGGGTTTCCTGTGGGGGTATAGCTCAGCTGGGAGAGCGCTTGAATGGCATTCAAGAGGTCAGCG
>CAVEQS010000026.1:0-41768 GCA_963618015.1 bacterium
TTTGTAGTGTGCCTCTCTCAAACACATTATACAAGAAAACGGGAAATTTTGCGGCTTCCGTTTTCATTCCTATTTGTGCCGGTGCCGCACCGGCATGGTGATTTTTATGAAATTATCCATTCTCATGGCTGTCGTATCGCTCCTGATTTTGGCCGTGGGCGTCTATGTGCTCGTGCTGCTTATCCGTGCGCTGCGAAAGTATATCCGCTCCGAGCCCGTGCGGAAAGAGAAGGCAGCGAGCGCTAGATCGCTCGGCGAAGTATTGAAGCGCCGTCGGACGGAGTGCAGAATGACGCAGGAGTTTGTGGCGGAGGCGCTGGGCGTCAGCCGGCAGGCGGTGTCCAAGTGGGAGAGCGGCGCATCCGACCCAAGCACCGCGAACCTTATCGCACTCGCGAAGCTCTTCGGCACAACGCCCGAGGAACTATTGAAGGAAATACAATAAAAAAGGCGTCCCTCGTCCGAACAAGTCAGGCGAAGGACGCTCTTTTCTTCTTTTACGCAGCAATAGTCTTCCCTTTCCGCATCTCCCGGATATAAAACGGGATGAGCAGCGCCGTGGCGCCGATCCATGCGAGCGGCGAGGAGAAGCACACGCCCGTATAGCCAAGCACACGCGAGAGTCCGAGCGCGCCGCCGATGCGCATCACGAGCTCAACAACGCACGCGAGAAACGGCGCGGTGCTGTTGCCCATGCTCTGCACCGTGGAGCGGTAGACGATGAGAAGGCCGAGCACCACGTAAAACGGCGCGACCACCGTGAGATACCCGCCGGCATAGGAGATGATATCCTCCGTCGGCGCGTCGATGAAAAGCGAAACGATCGCCCGCCTCGCGAGCAGCATTACCGCGCACATGAGCACATTCGCGCTCTCGATCTGAACGAGGGAGGCGCGGACGCCCTCGCGGATGCGATCGAAGCGGTGCGCGCCGTAGTTCTGCGCAACATAGCCGGAGATGGCGATCTGGTACGCCGTGTTGACGAGCACCGAGAGCTGATCGACCTTCGTCGCGGCGGTATACCCCGCCACCGCCGCCGTGCCGAGAGAATTGACGCACGCCTGCACGACGAGCTGCCCGATGCACATCACGGACATCTGAAAGCCCATGAGGAACCCAACGCGAAGATGGCGCGCCGCGGCGATCCGGCTCCCCGTAAAGTCCGCCCGGCGGGTGCGGAGCACCGGGTATTTGCGCAGCCCGACGATCGTGCAGAGCACCGCCGAGAGAAGCTGGCTGAGTACCGTTGCCCACGCCGCGCCCGCGACACCCATACGGAGCGGCACGATAAAGAGGATATCCAGCCCGATGTTGAGCAGTGACGAGAGCACGAGAAAGACAAGCGGCGTGCGGCTGTCGCCGAGCGCGCGCAGCATATAGGAAATGATGTTATAAAATACCGTTGCGCCTGTGCCAAGCAATATCACAAAGAGATAGGCGTAGGCATCGGCAAAGATATCCACCGGCGTCTGCATCCAGCCGAGCACCGGCCGGGCAAGCACGCACACGATCGGCGTGAGCAGCGCCGTGAACGCCGCCGAGAGCGCCCACGACACCGCAGCGCTCCGGCGCATGCCAGTCTCATCGCGCGCGCCGCAGCATTGCCCCAGGCATATGCCGAAGCCGCCCGTCAGTCCCTGCACGAAGCAGAGAACGAAATAGCTGATAATGCCCGTGGAGCCAACGGCGGCAAGCGCGTCCGCGCCGAGCGTTTTGCCGACGATGACCGTGTCGGCGAGCGTATAGAAAAGCTGGAAGAGATTCCCGCCGAGCACTGGCAGCGCATACCGCAGCAGCACGCCGAACGGGCGGCCTTCCGTCAACTGTCTTTCCACACAGAAAACCCCTTTTATTTTTCGCGCGGATACTATACTCCACACCGCCGAAATTGAAAAGCGGCAAAATCCACAAGGATACGAAACCGGCTTTCACCGCATTTGTGCGGGAAAGCCGGTTTTTCTCTATAATAAACGCCCTGCGGCGGTCGTTGTTGGTCTGCCGCTTTCGGCCAAGCCGCGGTGGACAGTTACCTCTTAAACACAGCGCCGGGTCATTCGCGCTTTCCCGTGCTGTGGAGTATGGCTGCATGATACCGGGTATACCTGAAACCGAATCGAAAAATCCGGCAAACAAATTGTAAAAGCGCGCAGCGAACACGGCGAAAAGAAAAACTTTTTTCGACCGGATTTTTTCAGGCGCATTTCAGCTTGAGATATGATATTATACCCATCAAGGGAGGGATCTCTATGCGCATTCTCATTGCCGAGGACGAGGTGAGCATTGCCAAAGCGCTTCAGCTCATGCTCGAAAAGAACAAATATTCCGTGGATGTTGTCCACAACGGCACGGACGCGCTCGACTATATCTGCGCGGGCGAATACGACGCGCTCGTGCTTGACATCATGATGCCCGGCATTGACGGCATTTCCGTTCTCACGGAGGCGCGGCGGCGCGGCATCACGACGCCGGCGCTCTTTCTCACGGCCAAAAGCGAGATCGAAGACCGCATCGCGGGACTGGACGCCGGGGCGGACGACTATCTGCCGAAGCCTTTTGCGGCGGGTGAATTTCTCGCGCGGGTGCGCGCGCTCGTGCGCCGCAGCAGCGCCTATGCGCCGGATGTTCTCTCCTTTGGCGGCACGACGCTGGACGCGAGCGCCTATATTCTCCGCGCCGCTGGAGGCGAGGTGCGCCTGAACAACAAGGAATTCCAGCTCATGGAGCTGTTTCTGCGCCATCCGCACCAGATTTTCTCCGCCGAGCGGCTCATGGACAAAATCTGGGGGCTCGACAGCGACGCAGAGATCGACGTCGTGTGGACATACATCGGCTTCCTGCGCAAAAAGCTGCGGGAGATCGGCTCCGGCATTGAGATCAAAACCATTCGCGGCGCGGGATACACGCTGGAGGAGACGTCATGCTGAAAAAAATGCAGCGCCGGTTTGTCGGCGCGGCCATGGCGGCGTTCACCGCCGTGATCCTTGTGCTGTTCTGCGTGGTGAACGCCGGGAATTACCGGAGCGTTGCCTCGCAACAGGACGACACACTATCGCAGCTGCTCGCGCTGAACGCCCGGAGCGCTCTCGCCGATGGCGAGACGCCGCCGGACAAGCCCGACGGGGAGACCGGCGCCGCGCTCCCGGACGGCAATGTTCCGGTTCCCCGCATCGGCGGCGGGAAGAACTTCTCGTCGGAAGTGCCGTATATGTTCCGGTATTTCTCCGTGCGGTACGATGCCGACGGTCAGCTTTCGCAGGTCGATCAGGATTTCATCGCCTCCATCTCGCGCGACGAAGCCGAGACGTATGCCGCCGACGTGCTCGCGCTCTCCCGGCAGCACGGCTATTATAAGGGGTACCGCTATCTCGTGGCCGCCTCCGGCGACGGCACGAGCGTCATTTTCCTCAACTCCGAACGCGAGCTGCACTCGATCCGCGCGCTTTTCTGGATCACCGCCGCTGTGGCGGGCGGGTGTCTGGTCGTTGTGTTTCTGCTCGTGCTGCTCTTCTCGCGGCGCGCCATCGCGCCGTATATGCGCAATCTCGCCATGCAGAAGCAGTTCATCACCAACGCCAGCCACGAGCTGAAAACGCCGCTGACCGCCATATCAACGAGCGCGGATGTGCTCGCGATGGAGTATGAGGACGATGAGTGGGTGAAAAATATCCAGTCCCAGAGCGTCCGGCTCTCGCGGCTCATCTCCGATCTTGTAACGCTCTCACGGCTGGACGAGGAAAACCCGTTCCCGGAGCGCACGGAATTTTCGCTCAGCGACGCCGTGTGGGAGACCGCCGAGCCGTTCACCTCCCTCGCACGCTCGCGCGGCCGGAGCTATACGCAGAATATCGAGGACGGTCTCACCATGACGGGCGACCGTGCCGCGGTGCAGCAGATGGTATCCATTTTGCTGGATAACGCCAACAAGTACACGCCCGAAGGCGGCAGCATCTCCCTTTCGGCGCGGCGCACCGGGCGGAAGAACGAGATCGCCGTTTCCAATACCTGCGAAGGCGCGGAGAACATCGACGTAACACGGCTCTTTGACCGGTTTTACCGCGCGGATGAGTCGCACTCGACGCGCATCGGCGGCACAGGCATCGGCCTTTCGATCGCGCGCGCCACCGCCGAGGCGCACGGCGGCACGATCGAGGCCAGCGTGAGCGGCGATACCATCACGTTCCGGGTAAGGATATGACTCTCCCAGTCAGCGGCTATGCCGCTGACTGCTCCCTCAGAGAGAGCCTAACCCCCTCCGTCAAAACCTCCGGTTTCGCCACCTCCCCTTTTAGGGGAGGCAAGTAAGTCCACGATAATCCGGCTTGGCTCCCCTAATAGGGGAGCTGGCACGGCACATAGCGCCGTGCCTGTGGGGTTTTCCTTTTCGTATACAGCACAAGACCCGCCGCACGAAATCGTGCGGCGGGTCGTTTTTTGTAGCTTATTCGAGAGAGAGCGTGCAGTCATGCCCGGTGTCGGTGCGGGCAATGAGCGCGGTGAGCTTTTCAAAGAGGGTCTCCCCCTCGCCCCGGCGCGCCTCAGCAAGCAGGGCTTCCATGCGCGGGCGGTTGTTCGGGTGGCAGCGGCGCAGAAGCTTTTCATAGTAAAGCACCGTGGCGCCGTAGCCGAAATCCTCGCGGCTCTTTTCGGAATTGAGCCAGCGGATGTGCAGCCGCGCGCCCGCCGGGATTTTGCCGACACCGCCGCCGAGCAGATCGTTGAGCGCATCGAGACTGCGGATGGCCTCGTCCGGTCCCACGTCAAAGAGGCGGTTGAACTCGCGGAAGAGGCCGTCCATCGTGGAGAAGTTCGCCCCGTCGATCACAAGAGTACGACGGCGTCCGTCGTCCGGCTCGGCCGCGGGGGTCGCCGCGCCGCTCTTTCCGCCGCTCTTTTTCGGTTTGGCTTTTCCGATATAGTCCCGGAAGTCGGCGGTATAAAAGCTCTCCGGGATACGGTTGGAGATCGCATATCCGGCAAAGCCGCCGATCGAGCCGGTGATCACGCCGCCGAGCACGTCGGTAGCATAATGCACGCTGAGATAAATGCGCGAAACGCCCATGGCGAGAGCGAAGAGGAGCGCCGTCCAGCTGACCTTTTTGTTGCCGCGGAGGAACACCGCAAGCGAAGCCGCCATCGCGGCAGTCATGTGGCCGGAGGGGAAGCTCTTATCGCTTTCGGTGTGCTTGCCGAGCATCTCCCAGTACTGCTGAAAAATGCTGCCGTCGTGCGTATACGGACGCGGCCGGGCAACAAGCGGTTTAAAGCATACGTTTGTTACCAAGGCGCCGATGGCGAGCGCGAGCAGCATCGTTGTGCCGTAGCGCCGCGTTTTGCGAAACAGCATCAGCACGATCGAGAGCAGGATAAGAAAGATGCCGCCCTTGCCGAGGAGCGAAATGAACGAGAGAAACGGGGTGAAGAACCACCCGGCGGCGACATAGAGCTGATGGATCGCGGTAGCGACCGCTTCGTCAAAGCCCGCGAAGGCCGTATTCAGCCACAGCGCCAGAGCCGTGAGTTGCATAGACTGCACTCCTTTTTCTTTTAAGTAATCGCGTGGATATCTTTGGTATTATAACCGAGCCGTGCCGGAATTGCAAGTCAGCCGACGACGCGGCCGAACACGCGCAGCTCGTCCCCCGCCGCCACGCGGATGGGGGCGTACCGCGGATTGAGCGACACGAGCTCCACGCGCCCCGGCGCACGCTCGAGCCGCTTGCAGTACCCCGCGCCGTTATAAAGGAACACGCCGATCTCGCCGGAGCGGAGCGTCTCCTGCCGGTGCACCCAGACGATCTGCCCGTGGACAAAGCGCGGCTCCATGCTGTCCCCGGCGATGCGCACACCGAAATCCGCGTTCGGCGATACCTCGTCGCCGACCTCAACGGTGTCATAATCCGTCCCATCGAGCAGCTCGCCCGTACCGGCGGATACCGCCAGCCGGTAGAGCGGCAGCGTTCGCACGGCGCGCCGCTCCTCCGCGGGCGCGAACGCCGCGACCACGTCCCGGATATGATAGAGCCGGCAGAGCTCCACAAGCTGACGGGCGCTCGGCAGCGTTGTGCCGCGCTCCCACTTGCTCACCGCCTGTGTCCGCACCGGGAAGCCCGCCTCGGTGATGTATTTTGCCACCTCCGTCTGGTTATACCCTGCGGCGCGGCGCGCCGCCGCCAGACGCGCGCCGAAGCTGTTGTCGTCCATGGGCGTTCTCCTTCCTGTAGGTGAAGTTCTTTCTATCTACAATATATAGGGTGCTGCCAAAAAACGCAAGTGTTTTTCTCTTATAAAGCGAAAAATTACCGCTTGATTTCGCTTATCAGGCGAATTATAATGCAATTAATCGCTTGTAAGGAGATTTTCAATATGGACGCGCTGAACATGCCTCTGGAGATAATCGCCGTATGCTCGCCCGAAGGGGAGCTTTCCCCGGCGCGGTTCCGGCTGGAAACGGAAAGCGGCGAGCGCGTCACGGTGCGCATCCGCCAGATTCGCCGCCGGGAGGAGATCCGGCTCATGGGCGTGGAATCGATCCGTTTTGACTGTCTGGCGCTGTTGGGCGGGCGACTGCGGCGCTTTGAGCTGCGCTACGGCGTGCGGGCGCACCGCTGGACGCTCTGGCGGTTTCTCGACCGGGATATTCCCGCCGGGCAGCCGGGCGTTAATCCACATGTGTGACAAACCTTGAAATCTGTAGCAGTTTTTTAGCGGCTTTCCGGGTTGAAAAACGGAAAAATTGCTCTATAATGTGATATATTGTAAATTCCGTTATGGGGTGGTTCTCATTCGCTGGGGCGTTTTCTTCCTGCTTTGGGCAGGGATGATGGTTTTTCATCTGGTTACCTATTTCGGCTCGCAGTATCTTGAGGGCGAGCCGCACACCGTGGGCGGTGCGCTTGACGAGCGCATTCCGTTCCGTCCCGGCTGGATCTATATTTACAGCTCATGGTTCGTGCTTTTGTTCGGCGTGCCGCTGCTGCTCAACATCGTTGCGCCGGAGCTCTGTCTCAAATACATGCTCGCGCACAGCATTGACCAGCTTTTGAGCAACATCATTTATCTCATCTACCCGACGACGTTCGAACGCCCCGTGCCGCCGAAGAAGGGGCTGACCGGCTTCGTCATCGGCACCGTATACGGTGCGAACCACCGCTTTCTCAACTGCGCGCCGAGCGTGCACTGCTCGGTATCGTTCCTCTTCGCATTCGCCGCACTCGCAGCGCCGATGCTGCCGCTGTGGCTGCGGCTGGTGATCGTTGTGTGGTCGCTCGCGATCGTCGTATCGACGATGCTCGTCAAGCAGCACATGGTCATCGACGCCGTGACCGCGCTGCCGACCGCCGTGGTCTGCTGGCTGCTCGCTGGACTGGTGAATTTCTCCTCCCTCGCCGCGAAGTTCTCTTAACACAAATAACAAATGTCCGCCGCATTCCGATGGAACACGGCGGACATTTTTTTACTTCAGAGCGCGGCGCAGCGCGTCGGCGACGGTCTGCACGGTCTCGCGCGTGAGATACGGATGCATCGGAAGGCTCAGCACCGTAGCGCAGAGCTCCTCCGTCACCGGGCAGGGGACGTACTGCTTCAAGCCGTCAAACGCCTGCTGGGTGTGCATCGGCTTCGGATAATACACCATGGTGGGGATGCCCTGCGCTTTGAGCTCGGACTGCACACGGTCGCGCTCCTCCCGGCTGCGCAGCCGGAGCGTATACTGCGCCCAGCTTGAATACCAGCCCTCCGGCACGACCGGCAGGATGGCCGGGATACCGGCGAGCGCTTCGTCGTACATCGCCGCGGCGGCGTTCACATCCGCGAGCTCATACTTTTCAAAGGCGTCCATCTTTACGAGCAGGATCGCCGCCTGGATGGTGTCGAGGCGGGAGTTCATGCCGATGCGGACGTTGTCGTACTTAAAGGAGCCCTTTCCGTGGACGCAGAGGGAGCGGATCAGCGCCGCCGTCTCGTCGGAATCGGTGAACACCGCGCCGCCGTCGCCATAGCAGCCGAGGGGCTTTGCAGGGAAGAACGACGTGCACGCCGCATCGCCGAAAGCGCCGTTGCGCCTGCCGTGCAGCATACCGCCGAAGCCCTGCGCTGCGTCCTCGAGGAAGAGCAGGCCGTGCTTTTCGCACACGGCGGCGACTGCCTCATGGTCGGCGGGCAGGCCGAAAAGGTCAACGTCCACCACAGCCTTCGGCGTGAGCCTGCCTTCGGCAACGACCGCCTCAATGGCTGCTTCCAGGCTCTTTGCGTCCGCGTTGAACGTATCGGCGCAGACATCGTAGAACACCGGCGTGCCGCCCACGGAGGAGACGACCTCGCCCGAGGCGAAGAACGTAAAATCCGGCACGAACACGGCGTCGCCCGGGCCGATGCCCCACGCCATCATGCACAGCTCCAGCGCGTCGGTGCCGTTGCCGCAGGCGATGCAGTGCTTGCGCCCGACGTAGGCGGCAAGGCGCTCTTCGAGCGTTTTCACCTGTTCGCCGCTGATGAAATGTGCACCGGACGCCACGGCAGTCATGGCCGCGTCCATCTCCGGCTTCAAAACCTCATATTGCTTTTGCAGATCACGAAATTGCATTAGTCCTTTACCTCCGTAAGTCCGTTTTCGCCCTCGCGGTATTTCCGGCCGCATTTGGGGCAGGTGAGTTCATCCTTCAAAAGCTCGCCGCACTCGCACGCCCAGCCGCAGCGCCGCGCCGGGACGCCGAGCATCAGCGCGTGGTCCGGTACATTGTCCGTTACGACCGCGCCCGCGCCGATGAGCGCCCAGCGCCCGACGGTGTGACCGCAGACAATCGTAGCGTTCGCGCCGATGGAAGCACCCTCGCGGATGAGCGTTTTTTTATACCCTGCCGCGCCCTTGGGATACTTTGCGCGCGGCGTGAGATCGTTCGTAAATACGCAGCTCGGGCCGCAGAACACATAGTTTTCGAGCTCCACGCCCTCATAGACCGAAACGTTATTCTGCAGCTTGCAGCCGTCGCCGATGCGGACATTGTTCGATACGTTCACATTCTGGCCGAGCGAGCACCGCGCGCCGATGTGAGCGCCCTTCTGGATGTGACAGAAGTGCCAGATCCGCGTCCCCTCACCGATCGTGACGCCCTCGTCCACAACGCTGGACGGATGCACATAATATTCGCTCACCGGTCAAACCTCCCAACATAGTCCATCGTCGAGCCGCGCTCTAACGGGAAGCGCACCGGCTTTCCGCTCGCGGCGGATTCGTAAATGCCGAGCACAAGCTCAAGCGCCTTTCGCCCCTCCGTGCCGGAGCAGAGCGGCTCGCGTCCGGTCTCAATGGCCTCGATCATGTCGCGGTAGAGCGGCGTGTGGCCCGTTCCCATGTCTGCAACGGCATATTTCTCGATGGAGCCCGGCAGGGAGTCCGTGCCGTTCAAAAACTGCCAGCGCTCAACCTGATCCAAATACTTACCGGACACGGAGACTGTGCCGGTCTCGCCGAACACGGCGAGCGCGTCGCTGAGATTGTTGGGATATACGTTCACCGTGCCCTCGACGGTCGCATAGGCGCCATTTTTGAAGCGGATGAGCGCGAGTCCCATGTCCTCGGCCTCGATGTACGGGTGGGTCAGGCGGTCGGTATAGGCGAACACCTCGTCTACATCGCCGAACACCCATTGGAGAAGGTCGGTATAGTGGATGCACTGGTTCATGAGCGTGCCGCCGTCATTCTTCCAGGTGCCGCGCCATTTTCCGGCGTCAAAGTACGCCTTGTTGCGGTTGCGGCGGATCTGCGCCGCGCCGTGCAGGAGCTTCCCGAAGCTGCCGTTTTCCGCCTCCGCATGCAGCGCGCGCATCGAAGGGCAGAACCGCACCTGATGGTTCACGCAGAGCTTCACGCCGTTTTTCGCTGCCGCTTCGATCATCGCGTCCGCATCCTCGAGCAAGAGGGCGATCGGCTTTTCAACGATCACATTCGTCCCGGCATTGAGGCAGTCACAGACGATCTGCCGCTTGATGCCGCTGCCGAGAGCGACCGCCGTGAGCTCGGGGTGCTGCTCGGAGAGCATGGCGTGGTAGTCGGCATAGAGCTTCACACCGCCGCGCTTTTCCTCGGGGATCAGCGCGAGCGCCTTTTCGCGGTTTTCCTCCACGAGATCGCAGAGCGCCGCGATCTCCAATCCGGTTTCCAGTGCGGCGCGGATATGGTTGGCGCAGATCATTCCGCAGCCGATGAGAGCGTATTTCATACGGTGTTTTCCTTCTTTATCAAAAGCACCCGCCGCCCCCGCTCCCCGAAAACAGGGACGGAAGCGGCGGTGTTTTTTATCTCAGAGAATTTCGATATTATCGCGCTCAGCCACGGCCTTCATCGCGTTCTTGGTGTCGAAAACGAATTTGGCGTTTTTCTGCACGAAGGCGTAGTCCACGTTCGTGTGCGCGGTGGTGACCATGACAAGGTCGGCATCGCGGAGCGCCTCTTCCGTCAGTGCCGGAAGGCCGGTCATGGTCATGCCCTTCCAGCGGAAGGACGGCACCCACGGGTCATAGTAGACAACGTCCGCGCCGCGCTTCTGGAGCTCCTTGATAACGTTGATCGCCGGGCTCTCGCGGAAGTCGGCAATGTCCTGCTTATAGGCCACGCCCAGCACGAGGATCTTCGCGCCGTTCATGGACTTTTTGAACGTATTGAGGATGCGGGCGGCGCGGTCAACGCAGTACTCCGGCATACGGTCGTTGATCATCATGGACGATTCGATCATCGAGGTATGGAAGCCGTACTCGCGCGCTTTCCAGCTCAGGTAATAGGGGTCGAGCGGGATGCAGTGGCCGCCGAGACCGGGGCCGGGATAGAACGCCTGGAAGCCGTAGGGCTTGCTCTTGGCCGCATCGATCACTTCCCAGATGTTGATGCCCATACGGTCGCAGAGGATGGCGAGCTCGTTGATGAGGCCGATGTTCACGTTGCGGTAGGTGTTCTCGAGGATCTTCTCCATCTCCGCGATGGCCGGAGAGGAGACCTTATAGACCGGCGCTTCAAGCACGGTCTCATACATGGCCGCGGCGACCTCGGTGCACTCCGGCGTGCAGCCGCCGACGACCTTGGGGGTGTTCTTCGTTTTATAGATCAGGTTGCCCGGATCAACGCGCTCGGGCGAGAAAGCAAGATAGAAGTCCTCGCCGCATTTGAGACCGGACTTTTCCAGAATGGGCTTGCAGAGCTCCTCGGTCGTGCCGGGATACGTTGTGGATTCGAGCACGACGAGCATGTCCTTGTGGAGATACGGCGTGATGCTCTCCGTAGAGGCGCGGACGTAGCTGATGTCCGGCTGCTGGTGGGCGTCGAGCGGCGTCGGCACGCAGATGCACACGCAGTCGCACTTCGCGGCGTCGGCAAAGTTGGAGGTGGCAACGAGCTGACCGGCTTTGACGAGCGCTTCGAGATCCTCGTTCACAACATCGCCGATGTAGTTTTTCCCGGCGTTGACCATGTCCACTTTTTCCTTCTGCACATCGAAGCCGTAGACCTTAAAGCCCGCCTTCGCCTTCTCCACCGCGAGCGGCAGGCCGACATAGCCGAGACCGATAACACCGAGCGTGGCCTCTCTCGCAAGCAGTTTTTCCTTGAGTCCCATATGTATTTCCTCGATTCCGTTACGAAATTGAAAAGCGCAGATGCTGTTAACTTTTAAATGATAGCACTTATGCGGTATCATTTCAACAAAAAGTCGCCCTCCGCGCCTTATTTCTCTTCTTTGGGCAGCTGTGCAGTCCGCGTGAGGAACGTTTGAAGAAAGTCAAGCGGTATCTCACCGGGGTAGTCGTTCTTGGCACAGTCGCGGGTGCACTCGGAAAAGTCGCCCTTGTAGCGTGCCGGATTCTCGCCGAACGCGGAAAGGTACACATACTTTTCCGATGGATACGGTGTAAAAATGAGTCTTGGGTACGGGCAGGAGGCAAAGCCGCTTTCGTACTTTGCCTGATTTTCCGGCGTGTCGAAGCTGCTCTCGATAAGGAGAGTATCCATATCCATTCGATCCCGCCGCCGGTACCATTTTTCGGCATAGGCCGCCAGCTCATCCGGCGTGGTTACATGGTTGAAGTGCAGCCGGATGTCGCCGAGCAGCATGATCGGATACGCCGCCGCACTGCGGCGCTCGCGCAGCTTTTTCGGTACGAGCGGCTGGGATAGATAATACGGCAGGTCATCGATAAGTCTGATAAAATCGTCCGTCCAGACGAACATATTGATGAATGGCGACGTCAGCTCCATGCCGAGCGTGTGGTACATCAATCCACCCCAGCAGTTATCGGAAAGGAACGTAACGCCCCGCGTGCGCAGCGCGGCATATTCATCCATCCGGAATCCCGGCAGAAGAAATGTACGTGCAGGAATCGTTTTCGCTGCCGAAATACCCCACGCGCCGAGCGGACTGCGCTCCGGAAAGGCCATATCCGGTTGCCGTTCGATGGGCTTGCCCCAGCCGTCGAAGTTCTGCCAGAGCCGGCGTTTCTTTTGCGTGAAGCGCCATGCCGCGATCTTATAATAGAGCCGCAGCAGAAACGGCGGCAGAAGGCGCTTCACCCGGCTTCGCGCCCGGTCGCGCTTTTCCTCCGCCGAGGCTTCGATTACGACGGCATAGTCGAACGCCATGCCGGAAATCTCCGCCGATGCAAAAAACGGCAGCGCCCGCCGCGCGGGCGGCACCATGCTTTGCTCCTCGGCGGACACGCCGAGAAGTTCCAGCCGTCCCGCCGTACTCTCGCGGTCAAGGACAGCCTCCAGCCGCTCATTGGATGCAGCGGTCTTATAAAAAAGGATGCACTTTGGCGGCATATGTTCTCTCCTTTTTCAGACTTTGCGGAATTTCTTTTTCAGGCCACGGAGGATGCCGAATGCCGTATCGCGAAGATACCGGAAATTGTCGTTTTTCCGGAACAGAAGGAACCATAGCCCGTTCGGCACGACGAGGCACAGAAGCACCCGGACAAGAAAATTCATCACCGTATAGGCGGAAAACGGCAGCGCGAGCACATACACCAGCGCGCCGGTCGCGGCGGTGAGCGCGAGATAGCCGAAGTATGTCCGGTAATACCCCCACGCCTTTTTGTGGAACACCTCGCGGAAAACGAGGATCGGGTCAAACGAGAGCATGATGACAAGGCTCGCCGTTGTGCCGACGAGTGCACCGGTCACGCCCAGTCCGGCCGGGCCGACCAGAACGATCGAAATGACGGCGTTGAAGACCGACGAGAAAATGTAGCGGTACTTTGTCTGCCAGAAAAGGCCGTTCGCATCGCGGTAGATGATGACCGCCTTGGCCATGCCCTCCACAGCGAGATTGAGCGCATAGAAAAGCACGCTGCCCGCCGGGAGGAGCCAGTCGGTGCTGTGCAGCCACACCCCCGCGATGAAGTGATCGCTCACGATCCACAGGCCGATAGCGGAAAAGCCGTAGATCCAGAAGCAGGTGAATTGCAGGTGGTTGAAAAAGCTTTCCTTCTTCTCCGTGGATTCCACGGCGCAGAGATTGCCGACGCTCGCCGTCAGCGGGTCGAGCACCGTGCGGATGATATTGACAACATACTGTCGCAGCGCCACATAGTTTGTGAACACGCCGCTCGACGCAACGCCCACCATGGCGGAAATGACCGTGGTGTCGATGCCGTCGTTGAGCACGCGGCAGACGTTGTTGGTGAACATCCCGGCGACGTTGCGGAAAATGCCGCTGCGCTCCTCGCGGGTGAGATCGCGCGCGTCCTTCTCCTTCAGCCACGGATAGAGCTTATGGCAGCGGGCGCGGGTCAGGAGATTCTGCACCACCGTAAACGCCACGCCGGTCGCGGTGAACAGATAAAAGCAGAGCGCCGGTGTGCCGCGCAGAGCAAAGAGCACGACCGCCTTGACGATCGTGGAAGCCGTCTGGGTGAAATACGTGATGCGCGTTATGACATACTTTCGCTGATCCGCCTGCAATACCGTGCCGAGATAGGAGAAAAACCAGTACGACGCCGCCGTATCCGCCAGATACAGGCAGTACACGATGCGGATATCGACAAGCTCCGTAGAGTTTTTGAGAAGGTACGGCAGCACGGGGATCAGCGCAAGACCGACAGCCACGATGGCAAAGCCGATGATCCGGTACGCTTTGCGGTAAAACGCCACGAGTGCTTTGGACTGCTCGGTATTCTTCTCCGCCAGCGGCTTGTACATCGCGTAGACGATCGCGCCGTCGATGCCGAGATTGGCAAGATTGAGCACCTGCAGCACGCCGGAGAGCACGCCGTTGATGCCGGCATATTCCATGCCGAGCGAATAGAGGAACACCGTGCGCAGCGCAAAGTTGAGCACGATGTTGAGGATCTGCCCAACGGCTCCGGTCAGAATGTTCGTTATGGAATTTTTGATTCGACTGGAAGCCAACGTTTTACTCCTCTTTCTGCTTTGTCACGTCCGTATAGATTTCGGTGAGCCGGCGGCAGACGCTCAGAGCGGAGAAATTCTCCGCGCAGAAGGCGCGGATGGTCCCGGCATCGTAGCGCTCCGCGTGCTCCGCCATATACAGCATGGCGGCGGTAAGCTGCTCGACGTTCTCCACGTCCACGGCAAGGCCGGTCTCCTCCCGGGCAAGGACCGTCCACGCGCCGAGCTTTGTCATGATGACCGGCAGGCCGCACGCCATCGCCTCCACGTATACAACGCCGAACGTCTCGGCGCGGCTCGGCAGGACGAACGCCTGATTTTCACGGAGGGCCGCCGCGCATTCCACGCGCGATACCTGCCCCATGAAGTCTACAGCGCCGCTCACGCCGAGAGCTTCGGCCTGCGCTCGCAGCGCGCTCTCCTCCTCGCCGCCGCCGCAGACCGTAAGGCGGGTGTGCGGAAGCTTTTCATAAACTGCGGCAAAGGCATCCAGCAGAAGGTCGATGCCCTTCTTTTTCGACAGCGCGCCCACGCAGACAAAGCCGAAGGTCTCCCCCGCCGCACGGTGCAGCGCGCCTTCCAGAAACTGCGCATCGACCATGTTCGGCACAACGAGCACGTCCTTATTCGTGCAATAGGGCTGAATATGCCCGCGCAGTCCGGGGCTCACGGCGATGAGCGCATCCGCGGCGTTATAATCGCGCGAAATGGCAGCGAGCTCCTTTTGGCTGAGCAGCTTCCGCTCGAACCACGTCGCATGCTCCGTAACGACAATGGGGATGCCGTAAAGCGCGCGAATCGCGCGCGCATAGCGGATCGCGCGGAAGGAATGGACGTGGATAACGTCCGGCTTTGCGCCGGAAAGCTCCGTGCGCAGGAGGCGGCGCATCTCCTTCATGATACGGAAAAACGTCAGATGGAACCGCAGCGGCTTCACATGGATGCGAAACTCGGTCAGATTCCCGCTGACGGACTTTTCCGTATATACGCCCTTCGGCGCATCGGAAAAGTACGCAAACACGCTGACGCGGTGGCCGAAATCCGCCAGTGCCTGCGACTGCTCGCGGAAAAAGCAGCCGCTGATCGGATCCTCCGGTGTAGGATACCACGACGGGATAACCAAAATGTGCACAGCCCGGCTCCTTACTTCTTCGTTTTCTTTTCGGAAAGCTCCCGCACCACCTGCTCAACGCGGTGCGACCAGAGCCCGCCGCGCAGCAGCGCCGCTTCCGCCCTCTCCGCATACTCGTCCCGGTGCGCGAGAACGTACTTCACCGCTTCGGCGATCGCTTCCGGCGTGCATTCGGCTCTCTTGCCAAAGCCGCCCTCTTCGATCATGCGCTCCATGCTTTTGGAGCCGCATACAACGATCGGCAGACCGAAGCCGATGTACTCATAGAGCTTCACGGAGATGGCGTGATCGTCATACTCCGTCCCCCGGTTGATGGCAAGTGCGATGCCTGCGCGCTCATAATACGGGATCAGCTGCTCGGAGGAGGCGTGATGCACCTCCAGCCACGGCTCCGCCTTGAACGGCGAATCCAGCTTCTCCCATTCGTTCCGGCGGCAGATCAGCAGAAGGGGATAATCGCCCTCCTCGTTGAGACGGTGAAAGGCCTCCAGCATCAGCGTCCCGCCGTAGGAGGCGGTAATGCCGCCGACATAAATGGCGGTATTGCCCCCATGCCCCCGGTATTCCCGGCGATCCTCGCCCGCCGGAGGGAGCGGCCGGACATCCACATACTCGGAAAAGATCTCCCGGCATTCCCGGCACGGCACATACACAATGTCCACCTGCCGCAGCAGCCGGTCGGTTTTCGATTGCAGGATGTCCTTGAGCGTATCCTTGCACCAGCCGGCCGGGTCCTTCCGCTTGGGAAATTCCTTCGGGAACTTTTTATAAAAATCGCGGTAAAAGTACCCCGTTGGCACGCCCATGCGGTGCAGTCTCCGGATGAGACGGTAATCCTCCGGCAGGATGATCGGATAAACATGCGACTCGATATAGCAGAGATCGGGCGTGTTCGTATCGAGCCATGCCATGACCTCCCGGATGGCTTCCCTCCGGCGCGGCCACTCGCTCCGGTTCTGGCTGACGGCAAGGAGCTTTACCTCGTGTCCCGCGTCGAGAAACGCCCGGTACATTTTCTGCGGGCGCACGGAAGCGCCGACCTGCGTCGGCTTAAAATCAACATACGCAATAAAAAGGACTTTCAAATGCTCTCCTCCCCGTTTAATTCCGGACAAAATACAGCCGGATCGCGGACAAAACCGTTAGCACAAGACTGCGCTCCTCGGCGTTGCCCGCCGCGTACAGCTCGCGAAGATCGCTCTTGAGCTGTTCCGGGAGAGGGATGGGCAGAGCGTCGTATGCATTCTTTTCGTACTCGTCCATATACTCACGCTGCGCGCTTCCCCGGCGGGAGAGATAGTCGAGCGGGTTCATGCTGAAGCGCGCCTTTTCGGACAGACCGAGAAGTTCCAGGAGCTTATCCGGCCCGCGCTTTTTCAGCCGGTGCCAGAGCTTCTGCACGCGGTTATCGGTGATCTTTCCGCCGGTCCCCTCCCACGGGATCTCCGCCGCCTCGGGGTAGTACGCAATGACCCAGCGGTTATAAAGCTTGCGGTTCGTCCGCATCTCCATCGGGATATCGAGACAGAGCTGCAGAAAATCTGTATCCATAAAGGGCGAAGTGGGCTCAGCGAAATTTCGCCGCAGCTGGTGCGTATTGCACGCGCCCTGAAAAGCTCTCGTATACAGGAGATAGAGCTCATGGTCGGAGAAGCTGTCGTGGTATTCTCCGGTCTCTTCCAGCCGGCCGGCCAACCGCTCGGACGAGCGCTTGCGGGGCTGGTTGCGGCGCATTTCCTCCCCGCTCCGGCAGAAGCTCCCGATAACGGCGTCGCCGATCTGCCCGGTGTGGTCAAGACCGAAGCGCAAGAAATCCAGCGCCTCGAGCGCGCGGCGGCCGCCGGTGATCGAAGCATAGCCGCTGAGCCCGGCAAGCATGAAGGTGTTGGTGTCAATATCGTAGAAAAAGCTGCTGTCATTGAGCGGCTTTACGAAAAGCTCGTCCTGCCAATATTCGGCAATCCGTTTGGAATAGCGCTCGTCAAGATAGTCGGACATGCCGTAGGTCATGAGCTGGATGTGGCGCGGCTTCATCGTGTGCGCTGTCCACATGCTCATGCGCGCGTCCATGCCGCCGCTGATCTCGGCAAAATAGTGCCTCCCATATTCCTCATCCTTGGCATATTCCCGCTCCACGGCACGGCGGAAGGCCTCGTCCAGCTCTTCCAATATCTCCGCTTCCGTTTTTCCGGCAAACCGCTCCGGGTGCTTCTCAAACCGGTGATACTCCCGCACCTCCGGTGTTCCCCGGCTCACGCGAAGATACGTGCCGCCGCGCAGACGGCGCACCTCCCGCGCGTACGTGCGGTCGGACTCCATGTAGCCGAATGTCAGCATTTCATACGCTGCGCGCGTATCCAGCGAAAGGGAAACGCCGTTCTCCCGGCAGGCGTCCAGAACGTAGTTGACCTGCGAGCCGGCATAAAACTTTCCGCCGGAGAGTGCATAGTAAACGGTCTCGTCGCCGACCGGGTTGGTGTATACGAGCCACAGCTCCTCCGCGCGTATGTACAAGGCGCAGGAGAAAGGCCCGCGCAGCTCCCGGACAAAGCTCTCTCCCCGCACAGCATACATCCGGCGCAGAAGATCGCTCACGTTGTCGCAGCCGTATTGGCGAAAGAGCTCCGTTTTATTGAGGATCACGCCCTCGCTGACGACGGCGCCCTCCGCATCGGCGGCAAACGCCTTGTCCGCCATGAAGGAACGGAGCGTATTCCGGCGCGCCGTCCCCTCCGGGAGGGGCAGCGTCCCCGAAACGCAGCGCTCCGGGAAAAGGTTATAAAGATCCGTTTCGCACCGGTCGCTGCTGACGAAAAAGCCCGGCATGGTACACGCTCCTTTTCTGAAAGGTAAACTGACTCAACGGTTTTTCAAAACCGCCGTATAGATTTCGGTGAGCTGTGCGGCAACGGTTTCGGGCGCAAATCTGCGGCGGATATCCGCCGAGATCGCCGCGCCGTCGTAATCTGCCCGGCGCTGCATCATGCGTTCCATGGCGTCAATGAGCGCACGCTCATCGTCCACGGGGATCAAAATGCCGTTTTCGCCCGTGACGAAGTCCTCCGGGCCGCCGCAGCGCGTGGCGATCACGGGAAGCCCCGCCGCCATCGCTTCAATGTAAGCAACGCCGAACGTTTCGCTTCGCGACGCCAGCACGAAGCAGTCCGCCCCGGCATACGTTTCGGCAAGCTCGTTTCGCGGACAGTGGCCGCGAAAGGAAACGCGCTCTTCCAGTCCCAACTCGGCGCACAGCACGCGCAGCGCGCCGCTCTCCGCCCCGGAACCGAAAATGATCAGCTCTGGCTCCCCTTTCAGACGGGAAAACGCGCGGAGGAGCCCCGCCATGTTTTTCACCGGAAGGAGATTGCCCGTGGAAACGAAGGTGAAGCGCCCGTGCGGAACGCTCTTCGGCTCAAACTGCGCCGTATCCACGATGTTGGGCACGACCGCCGCCTTCACGCCGGTGTTGCCGCGCATATTCTCCGCAAGCGCCCGGCTGACGGCCAGAACGGCGGCGCAGCGTTCGTATTCTCTTTTCAGCCGCTCTGCCTTCTCCGGCGGAAGGGGGCGGTTGTGGTGGGAGGAGTGTTCGGTGAAAACGAACGGAATGTCCTCCCGCTCCGCCATGGCGGCAAAATCAAAGCCAAAATGCTGGTGGATGATGTCCGGCTTCCAGCCGTCATTTTCCATGGCGCGGCAGATGCCGGAGACCGCCGCGCGTCCCGCCATCTCCAAAAAGGCGGGCAGCAGCGTGCCGCAGGGAATCGCGCCATAGTATACGGGGATATCCTCCAGCGTGTATGTACGGAACCCCCAGGGGCGCGCGCGGCAGACCGACCGGGTGTCAGCCGCGGCAAAGCGGACGTCATGCCCGGCCGCACACAGCGCCTTGGCCTGATCGAGGGCAAATATATTCACTTCGTGTTTATCCCGGCTGTCATAGCCTGGGCCTGCAACGAGGATCTTCATCGGTCAGTCTCCCGCAAGGATGTCTGCGATGCGGCGGCAGGCGTGGCCGTCGCCGTAGGGATTGGCGGTGCGGCTCATTTTCTCATACGCCGCCGCGTTGTCCAAAAGCTCCGTAAAGCTCGCGTAGATCGTTTCCTCCCGCGTGCCAACCAGCCGGAGCGTTCCGGCCTCGACGCCTTCGGGGCGCTCGGTCGTGTCGCGCATGACGAGCACGGGCTTGCCGAGACTCGGCGCTTCCTCCTGGATACCGCCGCTGTCGGTGAGCACCAGATAGCTTCGCGCGAGAAAGTTGTGAAAATCCAGCACGTCCAGCGGCTCGATGATGTGGATCCGCTCGTCGTTTCCGAATACCTCCGCCGCGATTTCCCGTACCCGGGGATTGCGGTGGATGGGGTAGATCGCGCGCACGTCCTCGTGCTCATCGAGCACGCGGCGGATGGCGCGGAACATGTGGCGCATCGGCTCGCCGAGATTTTCCCGGCGGTGCGCCGTGATGAGGATGAGCCGCTTCCCCTCCGCCCATGTGAGCTCCGGGTGGGTATAGTCGGCACGGACGGTCGTTTTCAGCGCGTCGATGACCGTGTTGCCGGTCACATGGATCGCGGCGGCTGCACGCCCCTCGGCGAGAAGGTTCTGCTTTGCCCGCTCGGTGGGGGCAAAATTGTACCGGCTGAGAATGGACACCGCCTGCCGGTTGAATTCCTCGGGATAGGGGCTGTCGATATTGTACGTGCGGAGCCCGGCCTCCACGTGCCCCACCGGGATGCGCAGGTAATAGGCCGCAAGCGCCGCGGCAAAGGCGGTCGTCGTGTCGCCCTGCACGAGGACGATGTCCGGCTTCTCGGCTTCCAGCACGCCCTTCATCCCGTTGAGAACGCCGGTCGTGACGTCAAAGAGCGTCTGTGCGTCCTTCATGACGGAGAGATCGTAGTCCGGTACAACGGAAAAGGTCGTGAGGATCTGATCGAGCATTTCGCGGTGCTGCCCCGTCACGCATACGACCGTCTCTATCTCCCGGCGGGTGCGCAGCTCGCGCACCAGCGGGCACAGTTTGACCGCTTCCGGCCGTGTGCCGAAAGCGAGCAGGATCTTTTTCATGGCGTTCCCTCCTTTCCGGGAAGGCTTCGGCGGACGCTCTCAGAGGATCCAGCGATCCGTTTCAAAGACCTCGGCATACGGCCGCCCGATCTGCACGCCGTGGCTCACCGCGAGAGAGCGGATGTAATCGCCGGAGGCATAAATGCGTCCGCGCTGCGAAATATATCTTTCCACAGCGGCGATCTTTGCATTCACGTGGCGCTCCTCCAGCGTGACATATACCTGATTGTGAAAGGTCAGGTTGTTCCACGGCTCCTCATAGCCGAGGAGGCTCGTACGTTTGAACGCGCGGATGGCCTCCTCCGCGATGGTGTGGTGATCCTGATGCACATCGTGCATGGACGGCGCAAACACGAGATCGGGCGCGATGCGCCGGTTGAGCCGCACAAGCTCTTCCAATATCTCCTGCCGGTGCGCCGGAAAATGCCGGACGGGAAAATCAAAAATGGTGATTTGTTCATCCGGGATGCCGTAGCTCTCCATGGAGGAGAGAAATTCCGTTTTCAGCTCGTCCGCCGGAAAGCCCGCCGGGACGGACTCCGCGCAGGTGGAGAACACCGCGAAATGTACCTCACAGCCCTCCTCCAGCAGCCGCGCCACCGTGCCGCCGCAGCCGAGCTCGCCGTCGTCCGTATGCGGCGCGAGAACCAGAACTTTCTTCATTGGTCTATATGCTCCTTACCAGTCAAGTCGGTTTCCGGCGGCGTCGAAAAACGCCTCCTGATACCGCCGGGACATCCGTGTGCCGAAATGGGGCGTCAGCTCCGGCAGAGGCTCGCCGAGCAGACGCTTTATGCCGAGATACGGCAGATTGATGCCCGCCGCCGCGCACGATACAACGCCTGCCGTGAGACGCGGGTTGATCTCGATGACGTACGGCTCCCTGTCCCCTTCGTTATAGAGAAGATCAAAGCCGAAGTTGCCATCAAGCTTGAGCGAGCGCACGACCTGCGTGCAGAGCTCCTGAACGGCGCGGTTGTCGTCCACGATGAGCGACATCATGTTGCTCGTGACGACCGAAAGGCCGCGGCGCGAGACCGTATAGATCGGCTCTCCATGGTCAGAGAGGAAATCGACGCTGTATTCGGTGCCGGGGAGGTATTCCATGACGAGCATTTCCGGCATGGTCTCCCGCTCGGAGAGCGTGCGGATCAGCTCCTCGTAGCTGATAAACATGGAGTTCGGCTTCTGCTCAAAGAAGAGATCAAAGCGTGAAATGTTCGCGTTGAGCATGCGGATGCCGCGGCTGCCGTTGCCGACCGCCGCCTTGACGCACAGTGCCTTTTCCGGGTAGCCCATCGCCGAAACGGCGTCCTTCAGCTCCTCTACGGTATGCACGCGCCGGTATTCCGGCGTGCGCAGGCCGTGCGCGCGCATCGCATCGAGCAGGTGCGCCTTGTTATTGACGATCTCCAGCTTGTCCGGCTCCATCACGGAGACCTTCGCACCGATGGCTTCAAACTCCGAGCGCGCGCGGGCAAATTTCATGAGCTCGCGCGTCACGATGGGAATGACGACCTGCACACCCTCGCGGCGGCAGATATCCAGCACCGCGGGAATGAAGTCCTCCTTTTCCGCCGAGGGGACGGTGTAAAACGCATCGACAAGATCGCGCGCACCGGCGTTTTCATTGCGGTCTACGGCGACGATGCGGATGTCCCGCTCGCCGTTTTTGCGCAGGCACCGGATGATCCCCGGCGCGCCCGGCGCGCCGCAGCCGGTCATGAGAACCGTGCATTCTTTCATAGCTCTTTCTTACTCCTCGAAAACATACTGGGCGAAGATCTCCTCCGCCGTCTGCGCCCGCTTGATGAGGCGCAGGGAATCGCCGCTTCTGCGATACTCAACCATCGGCACATCCGGGTGGATGAACGGCGGCTTGAGAACGTTGGAATAGGAGCCGATGTTATCGAAGATCACGCCGCTCCCAACGTCCAGCGGCCCGGTGTAGCCCCGGTACAGGATGTCGTATTCGAGACAGGTGTAGCCGGTGAAATTCAGATTATCCCGCGGTGTTTCCGCGTCGAGCACGAGCAGCGGGAGATTTCGCATCTGCGAGATGACGCCGGCGGTGTGGATGCTCGCATCAAGCACCGCGCAGTCGTTCCCCGGCAGGGATTTGATCGCCGTTACGGGCGCGGCAAACTGCATCGTGTCGGCCACGAGCGTCGTGCCCGGCTCCGTGATGAGCACCGGGCGCTCGCTCTTCGGCAGCGCGCCGTACTGCGCCTGAAACAGGGCGCCGACCGCCGCGCCGTATTCGGCAAACGTCGGGATGCTCTGGCCGAACGAGGCACGCATTTCCTCGGGCAGACGGCCGAACATGCCGCTGCCGAGATCAATGAATTTCGGCGGTGCAGCCGGGAACAGTTCCCGGGCGAGCGTGAGCATGACTCTTGCGCGGCTCTCCCACCCGGCGATGCTGCGGCTGCCGCTGATGTGGCACTGGATGCCGTCAAAGGCGAGGTTCCCCGCCGCGCGCAGCCGCGCGGCGATGGTGCGCAGATACTCTGGCTCGGCGCGCAGCCCGAAGCGCGAGGGCTTGCCGCTGCCGATGTCCACATGCAGGCGCAGCGCCGCATGGCAGGTGCTCTCCGGGTGCGCCGCCGCGGCGGCAAGCACCGCGGCAAGCTCCTCTTCGTTATCGATGATGACGCACGCGCCCTCAAGCAGGGCGGCGATACCGTCCGCGCCCTTGCACGGGCCGTTGAAGAGGATGTTCTCCGGCGCGTTGCCGACGCGCCGCGCAAGGCCGTACTCCATGCCGGAAACGACCTCCGCCATGCCGCCGAGTGAGTGCACAAGCGAGACGATGCGGGGCGTATAGTTGGTTTTATAGGAGTATGCCGCGCGGTAGGGCGCATAGACGGCGCTCATCCCCTCCGTCAGCAGGCGGTAGTTCTCGCAAAAGCGGTCGGAGTCAAAAATATAGGCGGGAAAACCGTACTCCGCGCGGATGCGGCGATAGATGGTTTCTTCCAGCATGGGTCATTCTCCTTTGGGGGAAAGCAGCTCTTCATAGAGCGCCAGCAGTTTTTTTGCCTCGGTCTGCCAGTTGAAGCGGCTTTGCAGCGCGCCGTAGCCGCGCTCGCCCATGCGCGCGCGGCGCTCGGGATCGTCCAGAAGCGAGCGGATGGCGGCGGCGATCTCCTCCGGCTTGTCCGGGTCGACGCAGACGCAGCAGTCAAACTCCTCTTCGAGCTCCCGCGCCGAGAGCGTATCGGAAACGATGGACGGGAGCCCCGCGCCCATATATTCAAATACCTTGGTGGGGAGATTGTCGGTGCAGACGTACTGGTGGATGTTCAAAAGCGTCGCCATGCCGACGGAAAAGTGGCGGCAGTACTCCGGCACCTCGGCATATGGAATACTCCCGGCATAATCCACGCAGGAAAATTCCGGCATGCTTTGCAGCTCCGCAAGGTACGCCGGCCAGATGGATCCGGCAAGATGCAGCCGCACCCCGGCCAGTGCACACGCGCGGACGAGGTTCGTCACACCCCGCGCAGCGGTCACGCCGCCGACGTAGCCGACGGCGTTTCCCGCGTCCGGATACAGCGGCTTCGGCGGCGGAAACCGTTCGGCATCCGGGAAATTGTCAACGATCACTGTGCGCTTCGCGCACTTCTCAAACGGGTTCTTTCCGTAGGAGGTGCAGGGAATAATAACCGCGTCGAGCTTTTTGAAAACATTTGCTTCATATGCGCCGTAAATGCGCGATATCGGATTTTTGAGAAATCCGGGAATATATCCTTTTTCCTGAATGAGAAGGGTATAAAATTCGTGACTGTCGAAAATAACGGTTTTTCCGCGCCGCTTGAGTCTGAGCGCAAACGGCAGCAGTTCCGGATCGTGCAGATGGTAAAGCTCGCAGTCGAGCGCGAGCGCCGTTTCATAGGCACGCTTCGCAAAGGGCGACAACAGCCGGTTAAGTGTGCCGATGGGCTTATCTCCCACGCCGACGACATGGACGCCGAGCGTCTCCCGGCTCTCGCCGGGTGCAACAAGCGTTACATCATACCCGGCTCGGGCGAGCGACACGCATTCCTTATGAAATACGCGCGTATCGTCGCTGCTATGTACCGTGGTAAGATGGCAGACCCGTTTCATTCTGCCTCCTCCGATCCGGCTTCCGCTTCGGGAAGCTTAAATTTCTCGTCCGTCAAAGACGCGCCGATGGCCCGGAATTTCCGGATGCCGCGGACAGTGTACAGCATGCCGCTCCACAGCGCGAGCGGCAGCGGAACACAGGCGTAGCGGTAAGTGCCGAACGTCATGAGTGCCGCCTTGAGCTTATTGCCGGATTTGGACGAGCGCGACACACGGTAAACGAGCAGCGGCTCGTTGACGCCGTAGGCCCACGGCTCCCGGCGAAGGATTTTCAGCCAGACGGCAAAGTCCTCATGGATGGCGTCGCTGCCCATGGGACAGCACTCCATCAGCTCCCGGCGGACGAGCACCGACGAGCAGGAGATAACGTTCTGCCCGAGCAGACGGCGGTAATTCACCCGCTCCGGCACGGAGAGCGTGTAGCCATATTTGCAGTCGTCCTCGGAAAGGAACGCGGAGCCGGTGAAAAAGAGTCCCGCTTCCGGGTGCTTTTCTGCAAGCACCATCTGTCGTTCGAGCTTTTCGGGCATCCAGAGATCATCGCTGTCGAGAAAGGCAATCCACTCTCCACGCGCTTCACGCACGCCGCGGTTGCGTGCTTTGGATACGCCGCCGTTTTTCTCCTGTGCGAGCACACGAATGCGCGCATCTTTCGCGGCATAGCTCTGCGCCAGTGCAAGCGTACCATCCGGTGAAGCATCATCCACGACAAGAACTTCAAGTTTCTTCCACGTCTGGTGAAGAACAGAATCGAGCGTGGCGGCAAGCGTTTTCTCGGCGCGCCACGCCGGAACGATCACACTGATGAGACCCCGTTCGCCCATTCCTTTCCGTCCTTTCCGAATATCCGTAAAATAAGATGTTTTATCAATAAACCGCCGAAAAAAGAAATCCTTCATCCGGATACCCGAGACCGCAGAGTCTCGATTATCGGGTTATTCGTTTTTTCCTGCACAGACCGGCTCTTTCTTTTCCGGCTCCGGCGGTTTGGTGTCCACGCCCTCGGTGCTCTCCTTGACGAAGATGATCTTCAGCGTATAGAAAATGAGCTGCAGATCCCAGAGGAAGGACGCCTTCTGGATATAGTACATATCCAGAAGCGCCTTGTCGGCAAAGGTGGTGTTGTATTTGCCGTAAAGCTGGGCGTAGCCGGTAAGTCCCGCCTTCGCCCGCAGGCGGTAGGCAAACTCCGGGTACTCCGCGCAGTATTTTTCATAAAACTCCGGGCGCTCCGGGCGCGGGCCGACGAGCGTCATATCGCCGCTGAGGATGTTGAGAAGCTGCGGCAGCTCGTCGATGCGCGTGGCGCGCAGAAACGCGCCGACCTTTGTGATGCGGGAATCCTTTTTGCCCGCCAGCACCGCGCCGGTGGCGGATTCCGCGTTCACGACCATGCTGCGGAACTTTGTGAGATAAAAGGGCTTTCCGCCCAGCGTAAGGCGCTTCTGCCGGTAAAACACCGGCCCGCCGTCCTGAATCTTGATGGCAACGGCAACGGCAAGGAAGATCGGACTGCAAACAATGAGCCCGCACACGGATGCGACAATATCCAGCACGCGCTTTGCGGCGAGATAGCCGCGGTCGTGGTTGCCGGTGTGCACGGCATAGAGCGGCACATCGCTCATGATGACCGTGTCGGCGCAATTTACCATGATATCCTGCATGTCGGGCTTGAGCAGAATCTCCACACCGTGCCAGAAGCAGTCGTCCATGATGCGGCGGCGAAGCTCCTTTTCCATCGGCAGGAGCACCACGGTGCTGTAGGAGCGCATGATTTTGCAAAGCTCGTCCCACGGAAGATCCGCGGATACGACACGGTCGATATAATAGCGCGTACGGCGGCGGTCAAACTTATGACGGACGTTCTCTTCGGCGTTTTTCTCCGCCACGATGAGCAGTGCCGGCGTCGCCGGTTCCAGCCGGTCGGCCAGAATGCGGGCGAGAATGAATATTCCCGTCTCGATCAGGCACTGCGCGAGCAGCGTGAAGATGACATACTTCGGCGGAAGGAGCGCTTTTGCGATCATGCACATGAGGAAGTAGGCGATAGCGTCCGTGAAGAAGCTGGAAAGGCCGAACGCAAACACCAGCTCTCTCGTGCGGTATTTTCGGATGCTGAAGCTGCCGTAGATCGTCATAAACAGCACAAGGATCGCCGAATAGACAACGAAAAAGAGCACATTGCCCTTCAGATAGAAGTTGGCGGCCGGGTAATGGTGGATATACGTATAGTAAAACAGCAGCGCCGGAACGAGCGCCAGCGAAACTTCGAGCAGCGCGCCGAGCGCCGCCTGTCCGGTATGGGAAGATTTTTTCATTCTATTCTCCCGATCTCAAAGGTGATTCCATAAAAAGGCCCTTATCTGAATAATATATCAGATAAGGGCTTAAAGAGCAAGGTTTTCCGCGGGAAATCCGGCCGAAAAACGGCCGGAACGGTCTTTACCGGTCTTTGTCGTGCTCGCCCCAGTCCATCGTTGCGATGAACTCCGGATCGAGCTCGTATCGGACGCCGTCGATCATCTTATAGGTGATGATGCCGGTGCCGTTCATATAGAACATGTGGCCGAGCGCGTCGCGCATGTCGTAGTAATCCTGATCGTACCGCCAGGGATCCTCGTTGGATTGCAGCCAGCCCTCCACGCCGTGATACACGATGTCCGGGTGCGCCTCCTGCAGCTTTTCCTGCTCCGCCCCGGTGAGAATACCGTAGCTGAACCATACGCGTTCGAGCTGATCCATTTCCATCAGCGTATTAAACGTATCCTCCGGCTGAAGGAGCGTCATGCACGTGATGTTCAGATCGCGCAGCCCCTTGCAGTCCTTGAGCGGGGCGATGCTGGTCGTATAGGCGCGGTTGAGCTCCAGCCAGATGAGATTGTCGCACGAGGCGATCGGCGAGAGATCGAGCGCGTGGCAGTCGAGCAGCACCAGGTATTTGAGCTTGGGCATCTCATAAAGGAAGCTCAGATCCTCGATCGGCCGGTGGCCGAGATCGAGCGCGATCATGTCCGGGCAGTAGGCGAGGCGCTTGACCGACTCGTTCGTAAAGTATCCGTAATAGCGCGAAGAGGCACGGAAATACGTCGTGTCGGTGCGGATATCGTAATGCGTGATGTGCAGCGTCCAAACAAAACGTACATTCTCATATTTTTTGTTCAGCGCATCCATTTCCTCGTCGGAAAAGCCGCAGTCGGACATATCGACCTTTTCGAGATGGTGCATCACAGGGAGAATGCTCTCCACCGCCTCGGTGGACTCCATCGCAATGCCGGTAAAATCCACGAGCGTATCATCGGAACGGATCGGCACGCCGAACAGCTCAAACGAAAATACGAAATCGACCGCCGGGTATTTCTCGCAGATCGGCGTCATCTGTTCGAGCGTAACGCCGGTATCGGTGAGATCAACGCGCGTAAGCTTCGGCAGGGAGACAAGCTTTTCCGAAAGCTCCAGAAGCTCCGTCTCCGAAAGCGCACGGGAGGCAAAGCTCAGCTCCGCAGTGTCGCTCTGATAGGTCGTGCCGAAGAGCTCTACCGGCCAGACGAATGCGATATCGGGAAACTCCGCGCGAAGAGCGCTCTTTTCCGCATCGCTCCATGGGCACGCCGGGAACGACACGGTCTCCGCCGCCGGGAGATACCGCAGCGCCGCGGCGAGCGCCTCCGGCGTGATGGCCGTATCGTCCACGGCGATCTCAGCGGCGTCCGCTAAATACTCCGTGCCGCCGAGCGGCACCTGCCATTGCAGCTCCAGCGCCGGGTATTTCTCCCGCAGGGCGAGGATGGCGTCATAGCACGTGCACTCTCTCGCGTCAGCGGCGCGCAGCGCCGTGAAGTAATCAAAAAGCGGCAGCTCAGACACATCGAAATCCGTCAGCGTGATGCTCTCGGCATCGGAGGGATACCTTCCCCCGCCGATGGGGATGCTCCAGCGCACCGAAAGCGCCGGGTACGCCGCGCAGACGGCATCAAAAAGCGCCGGAGAGACGTCCGCCGCCGTCAGATCGAGCGCCGTGAGCGCCGGGAAGTACGCGAGCCGGGCGACGTCCTCCTCCGAAAACGCCGTAGCTGCGACGGTCTCGCTCTCGCAGCCGATGGCGCCGCCGCCGATGGGCACGTCCCAGAGTATCTCGCAGTTCGGCAGCTGCTCGCGCAGCCGGAGATACTTCTGCTCCGAAATGCTTTTGCCGCGCAGATCGATCTGCGCGCTGTCCCGGCGGTGGAAGCCTCCGGCGTAAACATAAACGGAGTTCAGCCACACAAGCGCCGCCGCCAGAAGCACAACGGCGATCACCGGGATCAGTATCCACAGCTTTTTCCCGCCGCGGCGGTTTCTGGAGCGTCTGGTATCAGTAGGCACGGACATAGGGGGTTCCTCCCATGTGCATATTTTTCCGGCTATATTTTACCCGGCGGCAGCGGGAATGTCAATGCGCCCCGTCCTCTTTCCGCTGCCACGCACCGATTGACTTTCCCGCCACCGCTCCGTATAATAAAAGGGCAGAAGGGAGTGTTTTTCATGCGCCACGCCTGGCTCATACTTACGCACGGAAATTTTGAAATTCTCGAGAAGCAGCTGCGTTTTCTCGACAGCAAAAACGCCGATTTTTATATTCATGTGGACGCCAAGTCCGAACTGAACGCCGAGCGATTCCTCGCCGTGCCGAAAAAGTCGCGCGTCATGTTTGTTGCACGCCATCGCATCTCGTGGGGTCATTTTGCCATGGTCGAGGCGGAGCTGGAGCTTCTCCGTGCCGCCATACCGGGAGGTTACGACTACTACCATCTGCTCTCCGGCGTGGACGTACCGCTCAAATCCCGCGAGTATATCGAAGAATACTTCACGCGCGCGCCGGGGACAAACTATGTGAGTTTTCTCTCGCCGGAGATCTCCCGCAGCGATCTCTACCGCGTCATGTTCTACTATCCCCTGCAGCGCTATAACATCCGAACCCCTTCCGTGCGTCGGATGCTGCGAAATCTCACAGGCGCGGTACAGCTTGGCTTCGGCGTGAATCGAACGCGGCGACTGCCGGACGACTTTGTTTTTCAGAAAGGCTCCCAGTGGTTCAGCATCACGCACCCGCTCGCGCAGTACCTGCTCGAAAAGGAAGATGAGATCCGCAGCATTTTCTCCAACACCTATTGTCCGGACGAAATGTTTCTCCAGACGGAGATCATGAACTCTCCTTTCCTCGGCACGCTTCCCCCCGCTGCATTTGAAAACAACTACGCCAGCTGCCTGCGATACATCGACTGGCAGCGCGGTAACCCCTACACATTCACGGATGCCGATCTCGATGAGCTTCTTGCCGCGCCGGAAACGGCGCTTTTCGCGCGGAAATTTGATTACCGCTCCAATCCCGGCGTTGTCGACGCGCTCTTTGACCATTTCGGATAAGACACTCATAGAAACGGATACCCCCTGCGGTCTGCTTTCCGGCAGATCGCAGGGGGATTTTTTACTGGATCGTTTCGCTGTGGTTGATCACGCCGGTGCTGTAGAGGAAGAGGACGTCGTCCGCTTCCGACAGATCCGCGAACCGCCCGATGAGTGCAGGCGACATATAACGGATGTCCACGACCGTCACCCTGGCATAGCCCTGCGCGAGCAGAGGCGCGATGCTGCTGCCGAACGAATCGCGGAAAAGCACCAGTTCCCGGCCGGTCCCGGCATTCGGATTCTCGATCGTGAGCAGCGCCTTTGTCCCGCCGAGGAACATCTCGTACCCGTCGCGCCCCGCGGCGAGAGCGAGGTCGTAGACCGGGATCTCTTTCCCCGTCTCATAGTCGTACACACGAAGCGACTTTATCGTGTCGTTCGTAAGATAACGCAGCGCATCCGGCTCAACGGAGAGCGCGTACTGCCCGGCGTACACGCCGCGAAACGCCACGGACGTATCCACGGTCTCATACGCCGCCGGAAGCGAAGCACCCATCGCCGCGGCGATCGCCGCCGCCGTTTCGCCAAGCTCCTCCTGCCGCCAATGGGCGTCGGTGCGGTAGTATTTATCGAGCGAGAGCGTATCAAAGCTGCTGATATACTCTGCAAACGGCATTCCCTCGCGCAGCGTGGCGGTGAGTGCGGCATAGTCCATGGCGGGATAGCCGTTTCGCGCGGCAAGAAAATAATTCTTATCCGGCACAACGGTATAATAGACCTTCGCGTCGCCGTCGGCAAAATACGTTTCATACACGGCGGAAAACCGCTCCGCCGCGTGCCGGACAAGATCGGGGTTCACCGGATAGTCCAGCTTCGCGAGATGACCTTCGGCGGAATATATGCCGTTGTTGTCACGTTCCATCAGAATGTTCCCGGCGAAAAATGCCTTGAGCGCGCGAAAGCCGTCCCGCAGCGGGAACTGGTCGAGCGTGTACTTCTCGAAGGCGGTCATATACGTTCCGTCCGCCACTGCCGAGGCGCGCAGCGCCGGGCGCTGGGCGAGCGTGCGCCGCTCGGAGAGCGAGTCGGTTTTGTCCGGCGTCAGGAGCGATGCAAGCAGGAAGCCCCCGAGAAAAAGTGCCGAGAGCGCGGCCGTCAGGATATTCTGGATCTTCTTCATGCCGCGCCTCCTCAAAACCGGAAATAGAGGAACGGGTTGAACGACCCGTCCACCAGAAACGCCGTGCAGAGCGCGAGCAGCGCCAGCGTGCCGAGCGGTGCAGCCACCGTGAACACGGGCGCGAGTGGCTTTGCCGCCTGCGCTTTCTTCAAGAGGCGCGCCGGGAGCGGCGTGGCACCGAGCGCGGCGAGCGCAAGCACAACACCGTAGCTGCGGAGCATATAGAGCGCTTCCGTGCCGAACCCCGGAGCCGCGCCCACGCCGAAGAGAGCGCCGAGCCGGTGCACCGCGTCGCGCATCGACGATGCGTCAAACAGCACAAAGCCGAGCGTCACGGCGAGGAGCACGTACACATAAGGAAGTACACTTCCTCTTTTCAACGCGGGGAGAAGGAAGAGCTTCTCCGTAATGAGCAGCACCGCATAGAAAAGTCCCCAGAAAATGAAATTCCACGCCGCGCCGTGCCAGAAGCCGGTCGCCATCCAGACAACGAGGATGTTGAAAATGTGCCGGGCGCGAGAGCAGCGGTTGCCGCCGAGCGGGATATAGAGATAGTCCCGAAACCAGGTGCCGAGCGATATGTGCCAGCGCCGCCAGAACTCCGTGATGCTCTTTGAGATATACGGATAGGCGAAGTTCTCCGGGAAAGTGAAGCCGAAGATACGCCCCAGCCCGATGGCCATGTCGCTGTAGCCGGAGAAATCGAAATAGATCTGGAGCGTGAACGCGGCCGCGTACAGCCAGGCATAGAGCACCGTCTGCTCCGCGGAAGCTTTGTACGCGGATACGAGCTGCGCGAGGACATTGGCGATGAGAACCTTTTTCGCCAGTCCGACAGCGAAGCGGGAAGCGCCCGAGGCCGCTGCCTCGAGCGAGTGTGTCCGCTCTTTGAGCTGGGGAGCAATGTCGCGGTAGCGGACGATCGGCCCTGCGATAAGCTGCGGGAACATGGCGACATACGCTGCAAAGTCGATGAAATTTCGCTGTGCTGTCACGTCGCCGCGGTATACGTCGATCTCATAGCCTACGATCTGGAACGTATAGAAGCTGATGCCGATCGGCAGGGCGATCTTCAAAAGCGGGAGCGAGAGCCCCGTCACGGCGTTGAAATTTCCAAGAAAGAAGTCCGCGTACTTGCAGTAAGCGAGCAGCGCAAAGCTCACGGCAAGAGAAAGGGCGAGGAAGAGCTTTTTTTCTCTCCCCCGCTCGATCAGCCGCGCGAAAACATAGCCCTGCACGATGGAAAACACCATGAAGAGCAGGAATTTCGGCTCGCCCCAGCCATAGAAAAAGAGGCTGGCGGCGAGCAGAACAGCGTTTCTCCCCTTTGGCGGCACAGCGAAGTACACAAGCAGCACGCACGGGAGAAAGTAAAAGAGAAATGGGATACTCGAAAAGAGCATGGCGGGCGCTTACACCACGATCGGCTCGTCGCTCACGGTCTTGGCGTTCGGGTACGCCGCCGCGAGCTTGGAAGCGAACGTGTCCACGAGCTCCTCGCCGCCGTACACGGAGACGATATAGTCCCCCACTGTCGCGATCACGAGCTTATCGGGGAAGCCGCACATCCAATGCCGCGCGAGAATGTTTTCGCGAAGCGCGCTGCACAGCGCGGAAACGTCGCCGCTGTCCTTCACGTGGAACGCGCCGCAGGTGAACGTGTTGAGATTCATCATGTGCACGAGAGAGGCCGCGCCGTCGATCTTCCCGGCTTCCGCCGCGGGAAAGCCCAGCGAGGAATTGAGGATATCGGCATCGGCAACGCTGAAGTTTCCGGGTGCGCCGTCGCGCATGTTCTCCTCGGAATAGTCGCCGCCGGCGGCGGGGAATTTTTCGTCGTCGGAATAGCTGTTCCAGACGCTTTCCAGCAGTTCGAGTGCGCTCGCCGGGGCATTGTCGGGCGTGTCCGCCGGGGCGGACGCGCCGCAGGCCGCCAGAGAGAGGAGCAGCACCGCGCAGAGAATGGCGGATACGATTCTTTTCATGGATGTTTTCTCCTTTTTCATTTCATGGGTGTGATTCTATGACGAAATTAGATTTCCCTTTGTTCCCGAAAAAAACCGGACGGCAAAAAGCGGAGTTCGAATAAGAAAACATAGATTTTTCCCCGCAGACGCTGTCTGCGGGGAAAAACTGTTTACAGCCATTCGGCGAAGAATTTTTCGTTGGAACAAGGCGCTTTTTCGCAGCAATGCTTTGTGCATTGCAAGGAAAAGGAACGCAGTTCCGGCGGAAAAGGCTCGGCGAAGGGGCTATGGTTTCTTATGAGGACGCAGCTAAGTCTCTTTTGCCGTCCGACATATTTTTGTCAGCCGTTTTCCTTTTCCGGCGGATAATAGACCTGGATCGCGTCCCCCGTCCAGTAGCTCGTAAGTTCTCCGGCGGTCATATCCTCACCGTAGATCGTCGCACGCAGGAAGTTGCGGTTGACCACGAAATCCGCGTTGTAAATGGAAAGGCCGCTTGCATCCAGTCCGCGCCAGAACGAACCCTGCACCGGGCATTGCTGCGTCTGGATGTCATAGGTCAGAAATTCGGGTGCCTGCAGCAGCAGCGAGGCGCACTGTCCCATCGTGAGATCGGTGCTGATGATGGACATGATCTCCTTGGCGAGCGCGTACTGATCCGTGAGGCTCATTTTCTTCACATTATCCCACATCTGCGTGAGCGCATCGCGCTGCTTCTGGCTGCGGCCGGTGTCGCCGCCGATGTGACGCTCGCGGCAGTAGCCAAGGATCTGGAAACCGTCGGTAATGGTGTAAGTACCGTCCTGATCGGTCGGGAAATAGCTGCGCGGCACATCGGTGCCATAATAGGCGTCGTTGAGCTGACATGCCTCGCGGATGAGCAGGTTGATATCCGCGGCCTCGTCCTTTGTGACGGAGACCGTGATGGGGCCGACCATGGCGGCGATCTTCGCAAAATCAAGGAAGTCCACCAGAGCCCAGTTGTCTACGGAGATAGCGAAGTTCCGGTCGCTCTCGATTGTGTCGATGAGCATATCCACGCCGCCGAAGTTCGTCGCCCAGTTCAGATGGCCGACGCCCCAGTTAGCGATCTCCACCTGCGTATCGCGCATGAAGGAGGTGAGCCACATCGTTTTCGTCGTCTTGTTGATGGAAAGGAGGATCATCGCGTCGCTGCGTTCGAGCTTTTCGGAACGTCCGTCCGCGCCGATGAGCAGAATGTTATACACGTTCTTATCGCTCATGACCTCTTCGGCAGACTCTGCCAGACTGCTGCGAAGCTCCATTTCGGCAAGCTCCGCCTGCTCCTCTTCCGTGAGCGGACGGGGCGTCGGTTCCGGCGTGGCCGTTGCTTCCGGCGTCGTGTCGGCCACCGCAGCCGGCACTGCCGTCGGCTCCGGTGTGGTGCGCGGCCTGGTGTTGAGCTGGCCGTACATGTCGCGGAAGATGAGAAACGCCGCGAGCAGAATGACAAGGATCACCGCCGCGATCACGATGATAACGGTGCGACCTACGTGCTTTTTCTTCTTTTCCGGGCGCTCGCTCGCCGGGGCTTCCTTCAGATGACGGCCGCCCTTTCCGGAAGAGTTCGTGTTATTATTCATAATGGTCCCCCTGTGATGATTTGGGTCAGGATTTTTGTATTTTATCATATCCGCACATCGTTTGCAAGCGCTCTCAAACGAGACCCACTGCGTTGGGCTCTCGTTTGAAAAGGCTGCGGCTCGCCGCAGCGTACTCGCCCCGAGAGCACGTTTGCGAGCCGATTTAAAAAGCAGACGGGGATGCATCCCGTCTGCTTTTTCACACCATTTCAGTTCTTCTCAACGTCGTACACAGTCTCGGCGCCGTCGGGCTGCACGAGGGTGTACACCGTGAAGCCGTCATAGGGCAGCACGCCGTCCTTGCCGCCGGTGACGAGACAGCTCGAAGCGTACTCCGCTTCGCCGGTCGGCATGCCGATGGCGTCATAGAGCTCCTGCACCGGCTTGCCCTTGAGCGCGAGCACCTGCTCGATCTTTCCGGCAACTTCGTCCTCCGCGCCGTCGCCCTCCGGCTCAGCGGGCGCTTCCGTCGCAGCGGGGGCTTCCGTGGCCGGAGCTTCGGTCACAACAGGAGCTTCCGTCGCGGGCGCTTCGGTGGGGGCAGGCGTTTCGGTGTTTCCGCCGCAGCCGGCGAGAGCGAGCGCCATCAGTGCGGCGAGAAGCAGAGCAATGGTCTTTTTCATAAATGTGTCTCCTTTAAAAATCTTTGGTTAATCTATGGCATAGACGGCGGAGAGACGGAAAAGGTTCCCTCCTGCCGCTGCATATACGGCGTCAACGGCGCTGCCGTCCGGCAGCGATACGATAAATCCGTCCGGGCGCGGCACAGCCTCATAGAGCGTGCCGCCGGAGAGGACGTAGATATTGGACGCATCGTCCGGCGTCATACCGTCCCATGTACCGGAAAAGACCGTGTACCCTTCCGTACCGGCGCTTTCCGTCAAAACGGCGCTTCCCTCTCCCGGCTCCGCAGCCGCGACGAGCAGCGGTTCCCTCTCCGGCGCCGGAGCGAGCGAATCGTACTCCACAAGATAGCGGATGTTTCGCTCGACGAGCTCGATCACGAGCGTGCCGCCCTCCGGGAGCGTCGCTGCGGTGTACTCGTTCCGGCGGGAGAATTCCGCCGAGGCGAAGCTCTCCGCGAGATACGGATAGAGATTGCGCCCAAACGAGTCGCGGTAGCAGAGAAGCACGCCGGTACCGGCGTCGTTCTCCGTCGTGATCGTCACGCGGTCGGGGTTTTCGGTGTTCGCAGAAAACGAAAAGCCGGTGGCATACGCGAAATCCTCTTCGAGGCTTCTGCCCGCGGGGTAGAGCATTTCGTAAAGATCGCCGCGGTGGGTGTTCCCGGCAGAAACTGTGTTGGCGAAATAATCGCTGTCGCGGCCAAGGACGGCGAGCAGCGCGTCGGCGGCAAGAGCCGCGCCCCTCGCGTTCCAATGGCTGTCCGTTTTAAAATAGAGCGGCTTGCTCTGATGCGCGAAGTCATCGCGCAGGAGGCGGGACGGATCGGTCTCCGCGGCGAACACACCGCGCAGATCGAGATACGAAACGCCCATCTCGTCGAGCAGCGCATAGAGCGCGTCCATGTTGGAGATACCGCCGAGGCGTGTCCGCTCCGGCATGTACTCCGGATAAAGCGTATTCTTGTTCGGCGCGGCGGTGAAGAGGAAGTCTCCGCCGCGGTTTTCCGCGTACTCCTGCAGAAGGTAGAGCGTGCGCGCCGCGCAGTAAAGCTCGCGCGCCGTCATGGGCGCATCGCCGGTATAGTCGTGAATGGTCGGCGCGTAGAAGAGCCAGCCGTCGCGTCCGAGCAGGACATTCTCCGCCGTGGAGGTGTGGAATAGCGCGGCGTTGAGCTTTGCCCAGGCTGTGATGCCCTCGAGGCGGAACGAAAACCGGCCATTCACATAGGCCGCCGTGTCCGCGAGAACATCGGGATTGAACTCGCCGTCCGCCGCGACCACCGGCGCAGCGGGCAGTATCTCGTTTGCCGCGGCGTCCGCGCCGCCGGTCAGAAGAAGTCCCAGACCGGGAACAAGACACGTGGCGAGGAACAGCGCCGTAAAAATAAGAGAGAGCGTTTTTTTCATATCGTCCGCCCCTCCTTAAAACTGCTGATAGATGAACGGCGTGAAGCTTCCGCCCGAGAGGGCAAGGATCGCTGTAAGAAGACCGAGCAGCGCGAGAACGTCCCAGACGATCTCCCAGCCGCGGCCAACGCACCGCCGCGTGAGCGCGGGAACGACCGGCATGGAGAGAATGACGCCGCATATGAGCGCCGCGATGCGCGCACCGGTCAGTATTTCTTCTGCGGCAAGCATCCCGGCAGCGCCCGCGCCGGCAAAGGAGAACATCCGGGAAAGGAGCAGAAAGCCCTGCTGCACGGAGGACGCGCGGAACATTGCAAAGCCGAGAATGACCGCGAGCAGCGTATAGACGTGCATCGCGATCCGCCCGCCGCGCTTTTGGCGCAGCTTTTCGATCGGCGCTTTCAAAAGCCCCTCGCCGGAGACGAGCACACCGTGCCATAGGCCCCAGAGGATGTATGTCCAGCCCGCGCCGTGCCAGAGGCCGGTGCAGAAAAAGACGATGAGCTTATTTCGCACCGTTGTCCACTTCCCGCGGCGGCTGCCGCCGAGCGGGATATAGAGATAGTCCACGAACCAGCGGTTGAGCGTCATGTGCCAGCGCCGCCAGAACTCGCTCACGCTGCCGGAAACATACGGATAGTTGAAGTTTTCCGGGAACGTGAAGCCGAAGAGCATGCCGATGCCGATGGCCATGTCGCTGTAGCCGGAGAAGTCAAAGAAGATCTGGAGGCAGTAGCTCACCGCGCCAAGCCAGGCAAGCCCCATGCCGAGCGAATCCGGCGCGAGGGCATACACGGCATTCGCGACCGCCGCCGCGCTCTCGGCGAGCAGAAGCTTTTTCAAAAGGCCGCGCACAAACCGGCGAAGCCCCGCCGCCGTCATTTCCGGCGAAATCGGATGATCGTCAAGCTGCGTCGCGGCGTCCTGCCAGCGGACGATCGGCCCTGCGATCAGACGGGGGAAGAACGCAAGATAGAGAAAGAGCGTGTCCGCTCTCCGGCAGACGCGGGAAGGCTCGCGGTACACATCCACGAGATAGGAAATGCCGTGGAATGTGAAAAACGAAATGCCGAGCGGCAGCGCAAACGGCTGCGAGAGCGCCGGAAGCCCCAGCGTTTCGAGCACGAACGCGAGATATTTATAGAACCCAAGCAGCGCGAGATTGCCCGCCGCGGCGACGCCGCACCAGAGCTTCCGATGCTTTTCGTCCCCGGCGATGAGCCGCCCAAACAGATAGTCCCAGAGGAACGCCGCGAGCAGCACGGGGAGCGTTGCAAGACCGCCGAAGCCATAGAACACCGCGCTCGCGAGAGCGAGAAAGATGTTCTTCGTCCGGCGTCCCGGCATGAGCCGGTAGAGAAGAAATGCCGCAGGGAAAAAGAGAAACAAAAATCCCGCCGTATTGAACGCCACAGCCGCGGCCTCCCTTCTTTTGATACATAAGCACAGATAGGGGTATTATAGCGTATTTCCCCGTCCAGCGCAAGACGGAGCTTTTCCGCACACCGCGGCTCCGATTCGACAAATTTACAGTTTCTCCACACTTTTTTTATGGATTTTTCAAAGGCCGATGCTATAATGCAATCAGAAAACAAAATAACCGGGCAATCCGGAAAGGAGCACATACAATGAACGAAAACAAAGTGCAGACCATCGTAGAAAAGGTCAAGGAGCTCGTGCAGCGCGGCAACGTCTCCCGCATCGTCGTCCGTAAGGGCGAGCGCATTCTGCTCAACATCCCCGTGAACGTCGGCATCGTCGGCGGCGTCGTGGCGGTTGCCTCCGCCAAATGGGTGCTGCTCGCGAGCATTCTCGCTACGGTCGGCTTCGGCTGCTGCGTTGAGGTCGTCAAGGAGGACGGCAACGTTGTCAACGTCATGAACGAAGAAGACGCCAAGCGCGTCCGTACCGCTGCGCAGAGCGCGGTCTCTTCCGTGAAGGACGCCGTGCATTTTGAAAAGGTCGTCGACCAGACGACCGAGGCCACCTGGACCATGCCCGAGGAGGAAACGCCCGAAGCGCCGGAAGTGCACACCGAAGAGCACCACGAAGAGTAAAAAAACACTTGCCCGCGGAGGGAAAGGCAGCCGGTCTTTCCCTCCGCGGTTTCTTTTTTCTTGCATTCCCCCGAAGAGTATGGTATAACAGTCCCGCACGAGTTAGACGGCGCTAACTCGTGCGGGACTGTTATATTAGAAGGATACTCTCATGTTCAGCACACTCAGCAGACAACAGGAAAAACTCTTGCACGCCTCTCCCCTTTTCGACGGCCTGACACCGGAGCAGATCCGCCCGGTACTGCACTGTCTTCAGGCCGAGGTGCGCTGTGCCGCGCCGCGGCAGATCATCATTCAGCCGCAGGAATGCTCTTCCGGGCTGTTCATCGTTCTCTCCGGTGCGATTGAACTGGTCAGCACGGATACCAACGGCCGGAAAAGCACCATGAATATTCTCTATCCGGGAGACTGCCACTGCGAAAATGTCGGGCTGCTGGACGCTCTTGCCGCCCATGTGCAGGTTCTGGCGCTGGACGAGGTCACCATGATAAAGCTGGATATCAACCGCATATTTGCCCCCGACAGCTGCCAGTGTCCCTACAAGCTGGTCGTTGTGCAGAATCTGGTGCGCATTCTCTCCGCCGATAACGATTTTTTAAAGCTGAAGGCAACGCTCTTCAGCCAGAAAAGCCTGCGCAGCAAGCTGCTCATCTATTTGCAGCATCTCGCGCGAAAGCAGAAGACCGATAACGTATACGTTCCGCTCAACCGCACGAAGCTGGCGGATTTTCTGGCTGCCGACCGCAGCGCCCTATGCCGCGAACTCAGCCGGATGCACACGGAAAAGCTGATCGCCGTCCGGGGCAACCGCATCCGCCTGACACTCGGCAGCGAATCACTCCTCCCCTGACAGCATAAAAAGACGCCCCGCGCCCGCGGCAGGATCCTGCCTTGGACGCGGGGTTTTTCCGTCCGGAAGGATCAGCTCCGAACGATCATGACCATCATTTTAAACCGGGTGACAGCGGCGACCTTATGCATCGCTCCGGGGCGGAAGGAGAAGCTCTCGCCCTGACGCACCGTGTGCGGTACGCCCTCGTTGGTAATAACGCCTTCACCCTCCAGGCAGAGCATCATGGCGTCGCCGCCGGCGGCGTGCTCCGGCGTGGCGCAGCCGGCGTCAAAGCTCATGAGCGCCATTTTCATGTGCGGATTGTTGACAATATCCGCATTGACGATTTTCCCCTCCTCGTAGGGGAGCAGGTCCTTCAGGGCAAATACTTCGTCCGTTTTGATAAGGTTCATACAAAATCCTTCCTTTGCTTCAATTTCAAGAAAAACACAGGGGCCATTCGCCAGCACGCGAAACGGCGTCCGTTCCGAAACCAGCATGACGCTGCCCTCTGGGAGAGGGCGGCACATATCCGTTTCGATACCGGTCTCGCCCGCCAACGACAGATACAGATATGGATGGGGGTAAAACTCCTCGCTGATATCCGTGCCGTTAGCAATCGAAAAAATTGTGGCATGCTCCTCCGGAGACATGAAGAGCGTTTCCGAGATCGTCATGCCCGCACGGGGCTTGTGCGTCTCGGCAAAGGTGAAAACCTGTCCGCGCTTCATGTCAGTAGTGCCGGTAGGTCTGTGCCGGAGCCGTGAGAATGTTGGCAACATCCTCGTCGGTCAGCTCCATACCGTACCACTTCTGATAATACTCCTTGACCATCGCGTCCATATCGATGTCAGCGAAAAGCTCGGGATAAGCCGTTTTTGCCGACCACCACATCGCGAGCGGCGTGTCGGAGCACGGGGGCCACCAGCGGTGCATGCCGAAGGGATACTTGAAGACCTGCTCCTCCTTCACGGCCGTGATGCCGCTCCAGTCATCCTCGCCCACCGTGTTGTTGTAAATGTCTTCCGGGGTCTTGTCCGAGAATGTCAGAATGAAGATCTTGTCCGGATCCCACTCATAGATCTGTTCCATATTGACAGAGGAATTCGTGGCCCGCGCGCCGAGATTTTCCGCGCCGAGCAGATCCGTCCACCAGGCCGCAAAGCTCTTTGCGCCTGCGATCACAAGGCCAGAGTCGCTGTAGGTATTGATATAGAGATACTTTTCCACGCTCTCCGTGGGGTTCGCTTCGATGCGGCTGCGGATCTCCGCCTCCGTCTCCTCGCCGTAGGCGATGATGTCCTGTGCGGGAGAGGTCATCTGGAACGTCTGCGCAAACGTGTCCATCCAGGAGCGGAGCGTTTCCAGCGGGGAGGCGCTGCCGCCCTTATTGGGGTGCGTAAGACCCACGGCGGGGATCCCCGCCTGACGGATCGGCTCGGCGTCCGATTCGCTGTGATAGAACACCACGTCGGGATCAAGCTTTACGAGCTCTTCCATGTTCAGCTGGCCGCCGGCATAAAATTCGCTGGAGACATTCATGATCTCCGGGCAGTACTTGGCAAACACCGAGTATTCCACACCGTTTTTCAAATCCGGCGTAACGCCGACGAGCTTGCTGATGTCTCCGCCCATAAACACGGCGTAGACCGTGGCGGCGGGCAGGGGACCCAGGATCACGACGCGGTCGATCTCGTCAGGCACTTCGGTTTCCTCGCCTTTAAAGTCCACCACGGTATGCATGCCGGACGACACCGGCTCCTCCGCCGGAGTTTCGGCCGCGGCGGGCTCCTCGGCTGCCGCAGTTACGGCAGGCTCTTCGGATGTCTCGGGCGCGGCAGGCTCCGCGCCGCAGGCCGCGAGCGACAGCACCATCAATGCTGCCAGAAAAAGGGATAGTATGCGCTTCATTGGATTCCTCCTATTACAATATATTTACGGGATAAGGCACGGTAGCCAGCCGTGTCTTTTTCCACATTGTTGCCAAAGCTGTTAGAATGAGAGAGTCT
>CAVEQS010000027.1:0-39802 GCA_963618015.1 bacterium
CGATTACCCCTACGGCGGCGGCTGGGGCTGCGTGATGATGGCGCAGCCGCTCAAGTCGTGCCTGGACGATGTGTGCGCCAAGGCGGGCGAAAAGCGCCGCCGCGTCATCTACATGTCCCCGCAGGGCAAGACGTTTGACCAGGCGTGCGCGCGCCGTCTCGCGGCGGACTATGACCATCTCGTGCTCGTGTGCGGCCATTACGAAGGCGTGGACGAGCGCTTCATTGAAGAGTGCGTGGATGAGGAGATCTCCCTCGGCGACTTTGTCCTGACCGGCGGCGAGATCGCCGCCATGGCGGTGACGGACGCCGTTTGCCGTCTCATCCCCGGCGTGCTCGCCAACGAGGAGTGCTTCACCGGCGAGAGCCATTGGGACGGGCTGCTCGAATACCCGCAGTACACCCGCCCGGACGTGTGGGAAGGGCGCGAGGTGCCGCCGATCCTGCGCAGCGGCGTGGACCGCGAGATCGCCCGCTGGCGGCGGAAGAAGATGCTCGAGCGCACCATGGACAAGCGCCCGGAGCTCTTCGAAAAATTCGTACCGCAGACCGACGAGGACAAGGCGCTGCTTGACGAGATCGACGCCGAGCGCCACCCGCGGCCCGTGCCGCCGAAGATCAACTGCCGACGCGCGGAGGAGGGCGATCTGCCCGCCATTCTCGCCATTGCGGACGAGGCTAAGGCATTTCTTGCCTCACAGGGGCTTGACCAATGGCAGCACGGCTACCCTGCGGAGGAGGATTTCCGCCGGGATATCGAGCGCGGCGACGGCTGGTTTTTCACCGCGGACGGAAATCCGGCGGGCTATCTTTGCATCAGCCGCCGGAGCGAGGCGGCATACACCGCCATTGAGGGCGAATGGCTCTCGTGCGCGGGGCCATATCTCACCGTCCACCGCATCATGGTTTCGGACGCCTACCGCGGTCACGGCATCGCCTCGGAAATGCTCTCGCTCGCGGACGATCTCGCACATGCCTACTGCTGTGCGGGCGTGCGCATCGACACCGCCCCCGGCAACGAGCCGATGCGCGCCATGCTGCGCAAAAACGGCTTTGAGACCTGCGGCACGATCCGCCTCGTCGGCGGCGTGGACGACGGCGCGCTGCGCATCGCGCTCGAAAAGCTGGTGGAACGATGAAGCTGACCGATTACCGCGACATAACGGCGCTTTTGCAGCGCCACGGCTTTCATTTTTCCAAATCACTGGGGCAGAACTTTCTGACCGCCGCCTGGGTGCCGCAGGATATCGCCGCCGGGAGCGGCATCACAAAGGACGACGGCGCGCTGGAGATCGGTCCCGGCGTCGGCTGTCTCACGGCGGAGCTCGCGAAAACCGCCGGGCGCGTCACGGCCATCGAGCTGGACGGGCGGCTGCGGGACGTGCTCGCGGAAACGCTTGCGGATTTTGACAATGTATCCGTCGTCTTTGCCGACGCGCTCCGCGCCGATCTGCCCGCCATTTGCGCTGAAACGCTCGGCGAGAGGCCGTGGAAGGTATGCGCCAACCTGCCGTATAATGTGACGACGCCGCTCATCACCGCGTTTCTCGAAGCGGGCTGCTTTGAGAGTATCACGGTGATGATCCAAAAAGAGGTTGCCGAGCGACTCTGCGCCGCGCCCGGCACGGGCGAATACGGGGCGTTTTCCGTGCTCGTGCAGTGGTACGCCGAGCCGAGGCTTCTCTTTGACGTGCCGCCGCACTGCTTCGTGCCGCAGCCGAAGGTAACGAGCGCCGTTGTGCGCATGGACCGGCGCGCCGCCCCCCCCGCACAGGTGGACGACGAGAAGTTTTTCTTCCGCACCGTGCGCGCCGCGTTCGCCCAGCGGCGGAAAACGCTCTCCAACGCTCTGCGCTCGGGCTTTTCCGAGCTGGACCGCGCCGGTATCGAAGCCGCCATCGCCGAAACCGGTCTGCCGCTCACCGTACGCGGCGAAACGCTCTCCATCGCACAGTTCGCCGCTCTTTCCAATGCGCTTTTACGCAAGATTGACAAATGAAAATTGCAAATTTACAGACTTTTTTCGACATACACCATTGCCAAATGGAACTTTTCCGTCTATTATGAATAATATAATGTAAAAACAATAGGAGGCTCCGGGCAATGGCATATACGATCAATCACCATATCACCGACTGGGTCGAGGAAAGCCGCGCGCTGATGCAGCCGGACAACGTCGTCTGGATCGACGGCACGGAAACGCAGCTTGAATCGCTGCGCCGGGAAGCATACGTCACCGGCGAGCTTGTGAAGCTCAATGAGGAAAAGCTGCCGGGCTGCGTTTATCACCGCAGCGCGCTCAACGACGTCGCCCGCGTTGAGGGACGCACATTCATCTGCTGCAAGAAGGAAGAGGACGCCGGCCCCACAAACAACTGGATGGCGCCGGACGAGATGAAGGCAAAGCTGCACGACATCTATGCCGGCTGCATGAAGGGCCGGACGATGTACGTTATCCCGTACTCGATGGGTGCGATCGGCTCTCCCTTTGCCAAATACGGCATCGAGATCACCGACTCGATCTACGTTGTCTGCTCCATGGCGATCATGACGCGCGTCGGCACCGCCGTTTATGAAGCGCTTGGCGACTCGGCGGATTTTGTCCGCGGTCTTCACTCCAAGGCGGAGCTCGACGCCGAGAAGCGCTACATTGCGCACTTCCCGGAAGAAAACCTCATTATGTCCGTCAACTCCGGCTATGGCGGCAACGCGCTGCTCGGCAAGAAGTGCTTCGCGCTGCGCATCGCCTCCACACTCGGGCGCGAGGAGGGCTGGCTCGCCGAGCACATGCTCATTCTCGGCGTGCAGAACCCCAAGGGCGAGATCCGCTACATCTGCGGCGCGTTCCCGTCCGCCTGCGGCAAGACCAACCTCGCTATGCTCATCCCGCCGGAGGCGTGGCGTGAGAAGGGCTGGAAGTGCTGGTGCGTCGGCGACGACATTGCCTGGCTGCGCCCCGGCCCGGACGGCCGGCTCTGGGCGGTCAACCCGGAAAACGGTTTCTTCGGCGTCGCCCCCGGTACGAGCGAAAAGACGAACCCCAACGCTCTCGCCGCAACGCGCAAAAACACCATCTTCACGAACGTCGTTCTCAAGCCGGACGGCACCGTGTGGTGGGAAGGACTTGACAAGAACCCGCCGACGGACGCGCTCAACTGGAAGGGCGAGCCGTGGGATCCCGCCTCCGGCGTGCCCGGCGCGCATCCGAACTCCCGCTTCTGCTCCCCGGCGGTCAACTGCCCGTGCATTTCGAGCGAGTTTGAAAACCCGCAGGGCGTCCCCATTTCCGCGATCGTGTTCGGCGGCCGCCGCGCCAAGACCGCGCCGCTCGTCTACCAGAGCCGCGACTGGGGTCACGGCGTGTTCGTCGGCAGCATCATGGCCTCCGAAAAGACGGCCGCGGCCGAAGGTAAGGTCGGCGAGACCCGCCGCGACCCGATGGCGATGCTCCCCTTCTGCGGCTACAACATGGGCGATTACTGGCAGCATTGGCTGGACATGGAAAAGCTCGTCACAAAGCCGCCGGTCATCGCGAACGTCAACTGGTTCCGCACCGACGACGAAGGCCATTTCCTCTGGCCGGGCTTCGGCGACAACCTGCGCGTGATCGAGTGGGTGCTGCGCCGCGCCTTCGGCGAAGTGGACGCGCGCGAGACCGCGCTCGGCTACGAGCCGTACCCGGAAGACATCGATCTTGAGGGCACCGGCGTGACGAAGGAAACGCTCGCCGAGCTTCTCACCGTCGATCCCGAGCTCTGGAAGGCCGAGTGCAAGGGCATCCACGAGTTCTACGCCAAATTCGGCGACAAGCTCCCGCAGCGCCTCGCCGACGAGCTCTCCGCTCTCGAAGCGCGGCTCGGATAAGAAAATATACAAAAACGTGGCATGACGCGCTCCGTGCGCTCATGCCACGTTTTTTATTGCTCCGGCGTGCCGGAGCTTCCATGTTCCATTTCGTTCAGTACCCACCGCGCCATATCACGCACCTCGGGCGATTCGTCCTCGCACGCTTTTCGGATGACCGGCAGATATTTCGTCTCGCCGCTGTTTCGCATGGCGTTCAGCGCATTGGTTTTATAGCGCCATTCCTTTCCCTGGGGGATGTACCAGAGCTTCGGCTGCACAGCGGAGCGCAGCCAGTCATAATCGGCAAGAACGACATCCTCCAAAGCAAACCGGCTGCCCCACTCCTCCAGCCCGGGAAATTCCTCCGTATCCTTCCATGCGTTTGCATTGTACGGGCAGGCATCCTGACAGGCGTCGCAGCCGAACACCCAGGGGCCGATCTCCTTTTGCAGCGGCTCCGCCCGCATATCCCAGGCATCCCACGTTGTCAGGCAGGAAACGCAGGTATTCCGGCTCATCATGAATGGCCCTTCAAGCGAGCCTGTGGGGCAGGCCCGTATGCACCGGTCGCACGCTGCCGCACAGGGCCGAAGTGTGCTCTTCGTGATAAGCTGCAGCGGCTCATCGATGAGAAATGCCTCCAGATATTGATACGAGCCTTTTTCCGTGTAGAAGAAATTGTTCTTGCGCACGATCCCGATCCCCGCCTGCATGCCGGCCCAGCGCAGCGCCGTGAGCGCAAAATCCCGGTTGAACGCCACACGCAAACCGCAGCTTTGAAGATACTCCTCCAACGCTGCGCTGGCCTTATAGCCCGGCGAGTCTGTGTTTCGCCGCCCGTCCATCAGATAGTACTTGGCGACATGCCCGCGCACAGCATCGGGAATGCGGTACTTTCCGTACCAGAGCGACACAATCACAATGGCTTTTGCCCACGGAAATTCCTTTTCCGGGTACGCAAATTTTCGGAAGCCTTCGTACTTCCTCCTCGTCTCGGGAAAATGCTCCATGCGCTCTTCGAGCCGGGCTTCATATCCGCGCATCATCTCCACGGGAATGATGCCGCATTTGTCATAGCCGAGTTCTATAGCTTTTTCTGCGATCTCTGCCGCGCTTACCGCCATAAGGCATTCTCCTCCTGGGTTTCGATTTGCCGGGCTTCTTCCGGGTAACTATAGCACGTTTTCCCGCAGATTTCCATTGCAATGTCGCCCGTACCAGTCTCAATCTCACATCGCCCGCCGGTGGTCGTCTGCGGCACATCGACATCTCCCGTACTGGTCTCCGCGGTACGAACCGTCAGCATGCCGGCGGTTTCCAGGCGCTTCAGAATGGTATACAGCGTTGATTCGGAAAGGTCCATGTACGGCTTCATGTCCTTTTGTAAAAAAAGCGCGGCATAGAGAAAGTCAAGCATGAACATGACCGTTAAATTCCAGCGGCTTTTCTTTCCGGAAAAACGCGTTTTCTCTTTGTTGCAAATGCAACGGATTTTTCTTTAAGGACTTTTTATAATACGCACATTCCGCCAATTATTTTTGTGCGAGAATAATACAGAAAAAAAGGATGATAAACCCATGAAGAAACTGCTTGCCGTTCTGCTGGCGCTGACGATGCTCGTGTCGCTGTGCGCCTGCGGAAGCACGCCGGCGGCCGAGCCCACTGCGCCGACTGCCGAAGCAACTGCCGAGCCGGAGGCCACCGATGCCGCCGAGCCGGAGGAAGCCGCCACACGCACCTTTACCGACATGGTCGGCCGCGAGGTCGTGCTTCCGGCGGAGATCACCAAGATCGCCTGCAACGCGCCCAACGAGGTGACGACCGTCGCCATTCTCGGCGCACTCGACCGTTTGGTCGCCTGCTATGACACGGATTACTCCGATATGGCAGGGTACATCCCCGGCATCACCGAGATCCCCTATCACCCGTTTGGCCAGGAAACGAATCTGGAAGAGTTCGTCAGCTCCGGCGCGGAGGTCTGCTTCCTGCGTGCCATGTCCGCAGACGATGAGCACATCGCCCAGATCGAAGGCGCGGGCATTCCGGTCGTATGCGTGTACTTCACCGATGTTTCTGACCGCGTTGCCGCCGTCAGCCTGATGGCAGACATTCTCGGCGGCGAGGCTGTGGACAAGGGTGCAACCTACATCGAATATGTCAACGCCTGCGCCGACAAGGCCTATGGCTACGAGCAGCCCGCGGAGGAGGACAAAGTCTCCGTGCTCGCCTTCTTCACCTATATGGACGGCCAGTACATCATCCCCTCCAACGACCACTTCGTGATCCAGACACTGGAAAAGGTCGGCGCCGTCTCCGCGAGCGATTACACCGAAAACACCTTTGTGAACATTGAGGACATCATTGCGCTCGATCCCGATGTGCTCGTCAATCTCGACGGCGCTTCCGGCGACGAATACTGCAAGGCGGACGACGCTTTCTGCGCGCTGGAGGCCTATCAGAACGGCAATTACTACGTCAACCCCGTGGGCATTGCCACGCTCATGACGACCGGCACCGCCGAGTGCTGCATCGAGCCGCTGTATCTTGCCAGCATTCTCAATAAGAACGCTTCGGACATCGACTTTAAGCAGGTCCTCTCCGACTACTACACCACGTTCTACGGCTACACCCCGACGGCGGAGCAGCTTACTTCCATGATGTCCGGCGCTTACTGCGGCTGATTGTCCGGAAAAGGAGTCGCAACGCATGAACACCTACCGCGATCTCGCGGAGATCTCGTTTTCCATGTACCTGCAGCGGTGCCATTGCTGCTGCGGCCACTGCAAGGTCGCGGGCGAGGCACAGCTCGACCGCTGGGGCGGTGAAAAGGCTGCGCAGATCCTGCCCTTTTCCGACTGCCGCGCCGTTATGGAGACATTCCGCCACTGGCGGGATGAGAACGGTTATACGGACATTCGCCTGAACTTTGGGGAGGCCGAATGCAGCGATTATCCGGAGATCTGCGACAAGATCCGCTACGCTCGCTTTCTGAATCGCCGGGCAGATTCGCTCGTTATGTGCAACGGTATGCGCATCAAACCGGAGGATGAGCAGCGCCGCTGGCTGGAAGACATCCGGAACGCGGGCGCGGCAACGATCTGCACCACCATTTTCGGCATCGGCGAAGCGCACGATGCTTTCGCCGGCCGGAAGGGTGACTTTGCCCATCTCGCACTTGTCAACCGTCTGGCTGCCGAGGTGGGGCTGCGGCGTTTGCACGTTGTGTTCTTTGCCCGGAGCCGCGCACCGTACCTTGAGGAGATCCACCGATACTTTCTGGATATTGGCGAGTGCTTTTTCCAGTTTCGGCCGTTTTTCGGGCCGGTGCAGAACGCCGTATACCAGCGCGAGCGCATTACCCGCACCGAGTTTGAAGCGTTGCCGGAGTTTGCGAAAAAGTGCCACCTCATGCCGATGCGGACGCTTCACGGCTGGCAGGAGCATTTTGAAGAGGCCTATCTCGACCCGCTCGAGCGTCCCATGCGTGCCGTGATCGATTTCAACATCAACACGATGGGTGCCGGCGCCTTTCGCGACGATACGGTGCAGCAGCTCATCGACGAAAAGGTGGACGCTTACCGTGCCGAGATCGCGCGTACCGTCAGCATGCGGGAGCTTTCCCGCCGGTATCTCGATAAGACGCCGGACGGCGAGCTGCTGTATACCTTTGATGATCTGGAGACCACCTGGCATCTCATGTATGCCGCGGAACATCCGGAACACGGCGCGATGCATCAGTTTCACTTTGAAGCCGCGCCTCTCCGCCGATGAAACAAATGAAAAAAGCGACCTCTTTTTGAGGTCGCTTTCTTCGTATCCGCGTCATCAATAGTATCCGTAATCGTACAGGGCCGTGTAAAGGCAGAACGTATTGCCGTTCACGCTGAGTATGCCCTCGCGCACCATATTGCCGATCTCGCGTGAGAGCGCGCTGCGGTTCACGCTGAGATAATCCGCCAGTTCCTCGCGGGAGAGGCCGATGGTGATCTCCGAAGCACCGTACTCTTCCGCCACGGCAGAGAGGAACAGCAGCAGCCGGTCGCGGATCGTGCGTCCTGCCAGCACCGCATTTTTCCGTTCCAGGCGGCGTATGCTGACGACGATCTCACGCATCATGCATTTTTGCACAAGCTTTTCCAGCTCGCCGCCGGGGTCGTCCGTGAAAAAATTCCCGCAGTAGAACAGAAGCACCGTTGTCTTTTTTGCGGCAACGTAGGATAATAGATGCCAGGCGCCGGGCGCCGATGTGCCGATGGCAAAGCTTTCCGGCGCATGAAACTCAGAGAGCAGATTACGCGAGCCGAACATATCGTACCGCACAGACTGCACCTTTCCCGATATAACAACACCGAAGCTGTCGGCCCGATCGCCCGAGCGAAAAATCGTCTCTCCCTTTTCATATTCCCGCTGCTCCAGCCGGAAAAACCGGATGAGTTCCGGGTACATGCTCCCCGGGATCGGCCGGAGAAACGGGATCTGCCGTATCAGGCCGCTGAGCGGTTCCAACATATCGCCTCCTGTCTGTTTTTTCATTATACCACCGCGTTTCATTCGTTGCAATTGCAACATGCAAAAAGGAGCTTTTGCCTGTGAAAACCTATCGTTCTCTGAAGGAAATCTCCTTCTCCATGCTGGTGTCGCCCTGCGGCTGCCGCTGCCCTCACTGCAAAAGCGAGGAAAGCTCGCCCTTTGAGCGCTGGGGCGGCAGCCGCAACGCCGCGCCACTGCCCTTTTCCGTATGCCGGGACGCAATGGAAACTGTCCGCCACTGGCGCGACCGGAATGGCTACACCGGCATTCGCCTGAATTTCGGCGAAACCGATTGCAGTGACTTTCCAGAGATCGGTGAGCGCATCCGCTACGCCCGCAGTCTGTACGGGCAGGCCGGAACGCTCGTCATGGGCAACGGGATGCGCCTCTTCTCGGAAGATGAGCTCCGCCGCTGGCTCGAGACCGTACGCGCGGCAGGCGCAGAGACGATCGGCACGTCGTTTTACGGTACACGCAAAGCCCACGACGCCTTCGCCGGGCGCGATGGCGATTATGATCAACTTCTGCTCATGAATCGCCTGGCCGCAGAGCTCGGACTCCGACGGTTGCATGTTCTCTTTTTTGCCCGCAGCCGCATCCCGTATCTGGAGGAGCTTCGAGACACGCTGTGCGGCATTGGCGGGCAGGTGGCATTTCAGTTCCGGCCGTTTTTCGGCCCGGTGCAGGACGCCTACTGCCAGTCAGAGCGCATCACGCGCGCAGAATACGAGGCGCTCCCGGCGTTCGCACGGAAGAGCCAGCTTTTAAAGCTGCGCACCGTTGAAGAATGGCAGGCGCACTTTCAAACCGCTTACCGCGATCCACTCGACGAGCCGCCGCGGCCGGTCATTGATCTCAATATCAACATGTTGACGCCCGCGGCCTTCCGCGGCGACGCGATTTCGGCGCTCATCGACCGGAAGATCGATGAGTATCTCGCGCAGTTTGGCCGCACGGCGAGCATGCGCCGCCTTGCCGGAGATTACAGCGCACAGACGCCCGGCGAAGGCCGGCTTTACACCTATCTCGATCTCGAAACATCGTGGCACACAATGTTTCTGCGCGATCATCCCGGCCACGGCAGCATGCACCGTTTCAACTATGAGTCCGTGTCCATGCGGCGATGATTTTCGCCCCGGACTGCAAGGGAAAATACCGAAAAGGCCTGTCTGTCCGACGTGCCTTCCCTTGTTGATCAATACTTCCTTGAGGTTTTTATGAACGAATTTCAGTACGACAAACGCCAGCGCCGGCGGAACGGTCTCATTGCCGCCGCAGCGCTGCTCGCCGCTGTGACGGCGGCCATCTTCTCCGGGCGGTATAGCTGTCCGCCGGGCGATGTGCTGCGCGCGCTGGGCAAGGGGATTCTTGACCGGATCATCCTCGTCCTGGAACTGCCCGCACGGCTGCCCTTCTTCGACTATTCCATCTCCAATCCGATACCGCAGACCTGGGCGGCCAACGTGGACATCGTACTCTGGCGCGTCCGCATCCCGCGGACCATCGGCGTGCTCTTCATCGGCGGCGGGCTCTCCGTCGCCGGGGCAAATTATCAGGGCGTATTCCAAAATCCGCTCGTCTCCGACGGTATCCTCGGTGTATCGGCCGGCGCGGGACTCGGCGCGGCCGCAGCCATTTATGCCGGCTGGGGCGGCGTGGCGATCAACGCCGCGGCATTTTGCGGCGCGCTTGTCGCGGTGGGGCTGACGTATACGTTGAGCCACCTTTTCCGCGGCAACCGCGTGCTCATGCTCGTGCTGACCGGAACGGTTGTCGGAAGCCTTTTCTCGGCGCTGCTCTCCTGCGTGCAATATCTTGCCGCCGGAAACGAGGTCGTCGTATCCAAGATCGTGTTTTGGCTCATGGGCGCCTTCACCGGCCTTTCCGCGGCCGATCTCGCGGTGATCGTGCCGGTGATCACCGTGTGCTGCATTGTACTTTTCAAAATGCGCTGGAGGCTCAACGCACTTTCGCTCGGCGACCGGCAGGCGCATTCGCTCGGCGTGGACGTGAAACGGACGCGCTGCATCATCATTGTTGCCGCATCGCTCATTTCGTCGGTGTGCGTTTGTTACTGCGGTCTGATCGGCTGGGTCGGCGTTATTGTGCCGCAGCTCGCGCGGCTGATGATCGGTCCAGACAGCCGGAAGCTCGTGCCGCTTGCGTTCTTTACCGGCGCAGTGTTTCTCACTGTCGTGGACATCCTATGCCGGACGCTTACCGCATCGGAGATCCCCGTCAGCATCGTTACGGCGATCCTCGGCGCACCGGTTTTTCTTTTGCTGCTCGGACGCACGGGAAAGGGGTACGTATGATGCACTCTCTTCGTTCGGAGGCGCTCTCCTTCGGCTACGACAAAGCCGTTCCTGTACTCAACGCGCTCACGGCCTCCTTTGCGACCGGCGAAGCCGTCTGTATTCTCGGCGGAAACGGCGCGGGAAAGAGCACATTTCTAAGCTGTCTTATCAACTACCTCAAGCCCTCCGCGGGTCAGGTCACATTCGACGGGCAGGATATCCGCTCCATCCCGACGGCGGAGTACGCCGCGCGTGTGGCGCTCATTCCGCAAACCTATGAAATGACATTCCCCTACACCGTGCTCGACGTTGTTCTCATGGGGCGGACACCGTATCTCGGCGGCGCGGCGCTCCCCGGCGCGGAGGACTATGTCGCCGCGGAAGCGGCGCTGGAAGATCTCGGCATTGCCGCGCTTGCGCGCCGGTCATGCGCTCAGCTCTCCGGCGGTCAGCTTCAGTTGGTGATGATCGCCCGCGCGCTGGCGCAGGCGTCGGATTTTATTTTGCTTGATGAGCCGACCGCTCACCTTGACTTTGGCAATCAGGCTCGCGTAATTCAAACCGTACTCTCGCTCAAGGCACAGGCAAAGGGGCTCATTCTGACAACGCACAACCCGGAGCACGCTTTTTCCGGGTTTGATCGCGCGCTGCTCTTTCATGGCGGCGCTCTGCTGGCCGATGGCGCGCCGGAAGATGTTGTTACAAAGGAAAATCTTGAGCGGCTCTACGGTATTCCGATCAGCATCCACCGTTACACGGAAAACGGTGTGCAGCGCACCAGCATCCAGCCGTCGCTGAAATAGACCCGACACAAAAATCGCCGGAGGGCTGAGTCCTCCGGCGATTTTTCGGCCTGTGCATCATATAATATTTTTTATACAGTATCAGTTGATGTTAAAGCATCCAGCTATCACCAATACTGTATGTTGAGGTGATAGTAATGCATACACGTATCCGGAGAGCGCGGGAGGCATTAGGCTATACGCGGGAGCAATTTGCCGAAAAGCTGGATGTCAGCGTTTCCTATCTGGCAGAGTTTGAGAGAGGGCGGACCGGAATTTCCGTAAAGCTGCTGATGCGCGTCTGCGAGGTGCTCGGCCTTTCCGCCGACTACGTTCTGTTTGGCAATACACGCAGCGGCGATGAGCAGCTGCTCGATCAGATCCACCGCATTGATAACCGGTATCTTCCCCTGCTCGACAAGATGATCGCCGAGCTTCTGGCACTGAGCAAAGAAGCATAAAAAAGCTGCTGCCGCAATTGCGGCAGCAGCTTTTTGCTGTAATATTTTGGGATCTTATTTCGCGTAATCGACGGCCTTGGTCTCGCGCAGGACGTGGACCTTGATCTGGCCGGGGTACGTAAGCTCGGCTTCGATCTTCTTGGCGATGTCGCGTGCGAGCAGGACGATCTGATCCTCGCTGACCTCCTCGGGCTTGACCATAACGCGGATCTCGCGGCCGGCCTGGATGGCATAGCAGCTCGCGATGCCGGGGAACGAGCGGGAGACCTCCTCGAGCTTTTCGAGACGCTTGACATAGTTCTCGATGTTCTCGCGGCGCGCGCCGGGGCGGGCGGCGGAGATCGTGTCGGCAGCCTGCACGATGCAGGCGATGACCGTGTGCGGCTCCACGTCGCCGTGGTGCGCTTCGATCGCATGGATGACCTCTTCGGACTCCTTGTACTTGCGGGCAAGGTCAACGCCGATGGTCACGTGGCTGCCCTCGACCTCGTGGTCAATGGACTTGCCGAGATCGTGCAGCAGGCCGGCGCGCTTGGCCGTGGCGATGTCCACACCGAGCTCGGCGGCGAGCAGGCCGGAGATCTGGGCGACTTCGATCGAGTGGTTGAGCACGTTCTGGCCATAGCTCGTGCGGTAGCGCTGGCGGCCGAGGAGCTTGATAAGGTCGGGGTGCAGGCCGTGGACGTTTGTTTCGAACACGGCGCGCTCGCCCTCTTCCTTGATGGTCTGGTTGACCTCGCGCTGGGCCTTGGCAACCATTTCCTCGATGCGGGCGGGGTGGATGCGGCCGTCCTGAATGAGCTTTTCGAGCGCAAGACGCGCCACCTCGCGGCGGACGGGATCGAAGCTCGAGACCGTGATGGCCTCCGGGGTATCGTCGATGATGAGATCGCAGCCGGTGAGCGTTTCGATGGAACGGATGTTGCGTCCCTCGCGGCCGATGATGCGGCCCTTCATTTCGTCGTTGGGGAGAGGAACGACGGAAACAGTGATCTCGCTCGTGTGGTCGGCAGCGCAGCGCTGGATGGCCGTGGCGATGACCTCGCGGGCCTTCTGCTCGGCTTCGTCCTTGAACTGGGCTTCGACTTCCTTGACCTTGGCGGCCATTTCGTGCGTGCAGTCGGCCTCGATGCTCTTGATGAGGTACTGCTTGGCTTCCTCCACGGAGTAGCCGGAGATCTTTTCCAGCATGTCGAGCTGGCTCTTCTTGATGAGCTTGATCTCCTCCTGCTGGGCATCGGCTTCCTGGAGCTTGCGGTTGAGGGTATCGGTCTTCTTTTCGAGCGCTTCGGTCTTGCGGTCGAGATTTTCTTCCTTCTGCTGGAGACGGCGCTCCTGCTTGGAAACTTCGTTGCGGCGCTCTTTCACTTCGCGGTCGCACTCGGTGCGGGTGCGATGGATCTCTTCCTTCGCCTCGAGCAGCGCCTCGCGCTTTTTGTTTTCAGCGGTTTTAATGCCTTCGTTGATGATGCGCTTCGCTTCATCCTCGGCGCTGGCAATCTCGCGCTCGGAAACCTTTTTCCGGTACATGACGCCCAGCACAAAGCCGATCAGCAAAAACACCAGCACAGCAACGATGCTGGCGACGATCATCCATACGGACATTTGCGGCATAAGTCGGTCTACCTCCTTCTTGCGTACTTCTCTTATGATAAAGGGTCATTTTGAAATTAAAGGAGTTCCCCATCTCTCCTATAATATCATAAGGTATATTTTATCGATTATTTAGCGTTATGTCAAGCTGTTTCTGCTTCCCGGGAAACAAATTATTACAATTTGTAATATGCAGGACAGGACTGCATACTGTGCCGCTTTCTACTGTACCGTCTTTGTATGTCAAGACCGAATTTTACCAAAAATCCCGGCTCCATTTTCTACGCTTTTCCGCATTGACTTTCCATAATTTCCGCCGTCGGAACCGGTCGAGGGCGTCTGTACCGGAAAAACGCAACCGGGTTTTCAAAGAGTTATCAACATTTCCCACAGACTTTTCAACATCGATTTTTTCTTTGTATTTCAATGCTTCTCTGGGAATATACCAGAAAATGTCAATTCCGCAAACGGCAGTTTGCATTGTTTTGTTTCCCATTATGCGGTTTCCATAACGGACTCCTCCGCACAATATGCAGGGAAAACTGCACGATAGTGCAAAACCGGCGGAGGCTTAAGCCTCCGCCGGTATTTTGAAGTGGGGTTCGTTTGAGCATTTTATCGCATGAATCCGCCCTCGCGCATGGAGACATAGTCGTTTCCGGCAACGATGATGTGGTCGGAAAGCTCCACGCCGAGCAGGTCGAGCGCGCGGGAAAGCCGCGCCGTGGAGGTCTCGTCCTCCACCGACGGCAGCGCCACGCCGCTGCGGTGGTTGTGCGCGAGGATCACGGCGCTCGCGCGGTATTGCAGCGCGATCTCCGCAAGCTTCCGCGCGTTGATCTCCGCGGCGTCCACCGTGCCGCGGCTTATCGCCACGCATTGGATCGGGCGCTTTCTCGCGTCGAGCAGCAGCGCATAGACGACCTCTTCCGTTTCGTACATGAACCGCGGGATGAAATACCGCCCCGCCGCTGCGGCGGAGTCGACCGGCTCGCTCGACGGCGTTTTGTCAAGCATGTACCGGCGGCTGACCGCCGGGATGAGCCGCAGAAGCGTCACGGCGTTCTCGCCGATGCCCGGCACCGTGAGAAGCTCCTGCTCGTTTGCTTCCAGCACGGCGGAAAGCGAGCCGAACTTCTCCAGCAGCGCATGCGCCATTCCGTTCGTATCACACCGGGGTGCGGCATAAAAGAGCAGCAGCTCCAGCGCGTTTATGTCGTTGAAGTTTTCAAGACCGTGGCCGCGGAAGCGTTCCTTCATCCGCGAGCGGTGTCCGTCGTGGACGCCCATTTCCCTCGCCCCTTATCTCTTGAATCAAATCTGTTTTTCCAGCGGCATCGTCGCGTAGGCATTGAGCTCCGGCCCGGCCGTGTGCCCGGCAAGGAACTCATAGTAGCCCTGACAGCCGATCATTGCGGCGTTGTCGCCGCAGAGCCGGAGCGGCGGGACGAAGAGCTGCGCCCCCGCCTTTTCCGCCGCGGCGGCAAAGTCGGCGCGGATGCGCGAATTGGCCGCAACGCCGCCCGCCACGGCGATCTTTTTATAGCCGAGCTCGGCGGCCGCCGCCATCGTGCGCGGCACGAGCGATTCGCTCACCGCGCGGCAGAGCGATGCGGCAAGCCCTGCGCGGTCGAGCGTTTCGCCGGTCTGCTCGCAATGGTGCGCGAGATTGATGACCGCGGTCTTGAGACCGGAAAAGCTCATATCGTAGGGGTTCTCGCCGACGAACGGGTGCGGCAGAGTGTAGGCATCGTCACGCCCCTCCTTTGCCAGCCGGTCGATCGGCGCGCCGCCGGGATACGGCAGGCCGAGCACGCGCGCGGATTTATCAAAGCACTCGCCCGCGGCGTCGTCGCGCGTCTGGCCGAGAATGCGAAGATCGGTATAGTCGCGCACATCCACGAGCATCGTGTTGCCGCCGGAGATGGCAAGGCAGAGGAACGGCGGCTCCAGCTCCGGGTAGGCGATATAATTGGCAGCGATGTGGCCGCGGATATGGTGCACCGGGATGAGCGGGATGCCGAGCGCCGCCGCGGCGCTCTTGGCAAAGTTCACGCCCACGAGCACCGCGCCGATGAGCCCCGGCGCATACGAGACCGCCACGGCGTCGAGATCGGACTTTTTTATGCCCGCCGCGTCGATCGCGCGGTCGGCCAGCCGGGAGATGACCTCCACATGGCTGCGCGATGCGATCTCCGGCACAACGCCGCCGTATACGGCGTGCAGGTCGGCCTGCGAGAAGATCTGGTCGGTGAGCACCTTTCGGCCATTTTCGGTCACGGCGACGGCGGTCTCGTCGCACGTGGATTCCACGGATAGTATCAGCATTGCGTTATTCCGCCTCTTTTTGGAAGAATTTCGACATCAGAATAGCATCTTCCGCCGGTTTTTCATAGTAGTTTTTTCGTTTTCCCACGGTTTCAAAGCCGTTTTTTTCATAGAGCCGCCGCGCGGCGAGATTGCTCTCGCGCACCTCGAGCTGCACCACGGCGGCCTGCCGCCGCGTCGCTTCCTCCAGGAGCGCTCTCAAAAGCGCCGCGCCGGCGCCGCGGCGGCGAAAGCCCGGCGCCACGGCGACATTTCCGATATCGCCCTCGTCGAGCACGAAGCGCGCCCAGACGTAGCCGAGAAGGTCTCCCCCCTCTTCGGCTACGAGAATGACACCGCCGTCGGCAGCCAAAAGCCGTGCGAGCATTCCCTCGTCCGCGCCGTCCGGGAACTCCGAGCGTTCGAGCGCCGCAACGGCGGGAATGTCGGCGGCAGCCGCTTTGCGAACGATCATGTCCCGTGCGCCTCCGCCCAGTTTTTGCCCCAGCCGGCGTCCGCGGTGAGCGGCACGGTGTAGGATACGGCGTTTTCCATTTCCTCGCGCAGCACCTGCATAGCCTTTTCGCGCTCCGCTTCCGGGCATTCAACGATCAGCTCGTCGTGCACCTGCAAGATAAGCTTCGCCTTCATGCCCTCGGCGCGCAGCCGTTGATCCACATTCACCATGGCGAGCTTTATAACGTCCGCCGCCGTGCCCTGGATGGGCATATTGAGCGCGACGCGCTCGCCGAATGCTCGCAGCGCCGGAACGTTCAGCTCCGGCAGATACCGCCGCCGGTGGAAGAGCGTTTCGGCGTAGCCGAGTTCCTTGGCGCGCCGGACGGCCTCCTTCTGGTAATCCCGCACGCCGTGGAAGCGCGCAAAATAGGCGTCCATATAATTCTTCGCCTCGCCGTAGCTAACGCCGATGTCCTGCGCGAGCGAGAAGGCGGAAATGCCGTACACAATGCCAAAGTTCACGGCCTTTGCTCTCCGGCGCTCCTCGGCGGTGACGTCCTCGCGCGGCACGCCGAACACCTGCGAAGCCGTGACACGGTGGACGTCCTCGCCGGAGAGGAACGCCGCGCGCATCGCCTCGTCGCCCGATATGTGCGCGAGCAGCCGCAGCTCGATCTGCGAATAGTCCGCGTCCACAAGGACGTTGCCGGGCGCGGCAACGAACATTTTGCGAAGCCCCGCGCCCAGCTCGCGCCGGACGGGGATATTTTGCAGATTCGGCTCCGTGGACGAAAGCCGTCCCGTTGCCGTAACGGTCATCTGGAAATTCGTATGGATGCGCCCATCTGCGCCGATGACCTTCAAAAGGCCGTCGGCGTAGGTAGATTTGAGTTTCGTAAGCTCGCGGTATTCGAGCACGTGGCGCACGATGGGCTCGTAGCGGAGCTTGTCGAGCACATCCGCGTTCGTGCTCCACCCGGTCTTGGTCTTTTTCCCGCCGGGCAGACCGAGCTTTTCAAAGAGCACCGCGCCGAGCTGCTTCGGGGACTGGATGTTGAACTCTTCCCCCGCTTCCGCCCAAATGGTCTCGCGCAGCGCGTCAATGCTGCCCGTGAGGCTCTCGCCGAAGGCGCGCAGCGCCTCCGCATCGGCGAGAAAGCCCTCGTTTTCCATTTTGGCAAGCACCGCGCAGAGCGGCAGTTCGATCTTTCGGAACAGCTCCTCCATCTGCGCTTCGCGCAGCTTGGGACGCATGGCTTCCTCGAGCGCCGCAACGCTCGCCGCGCGCGAGGCCATCTCGCCGAGCCGGTCGGCGAGCGTTTTCCCCTCCCCGCCGGAGAGATCGAGCATGAGCTGATCGCCGGTGTCCGCCGCGCCGGACGCGGTATACGGTGTGAAGCCGCAGTAGGCAAGCATGAGCTTTTCGATCTCGTACCCGGCGGCGGTTGCGTCGAGAAGATAGGCGGCGAGCGCGCTATCAAACACCCAGTTTTCGAGTGCATCCACGCCGCGCGCGAGCAGCGCATGCTGCAAATTCTTCACATCATGCCCCGCCTTGCGGCGCTCCGGAGCAAAGAACAGCCTGAGTGCCGCGGTATAATCGTCCCGGTACGCCTCCGGCGTCAGAAACACCGCGAGCGCGTCATTTTCGGAAACGCCAAAGTGGGCAAGCGCCTCGCCGGACTCGGCATCGAACCAGTAATAGGCGACGGCCTCCCCGGCACGCTCGAGCGCGGCGCGAAGATCTCCTTCCGTTTCCGGTGTCACGCTCTCGCATGTGCCCTCAAATACGGTCTCTTCCTTCTTCTCCTCGTCCGGCTTCAAGCCCCATTTTTCAATGAATTTCTGAAAGCCGAGGCGCTGGAAGATCGCATACGCCGCGCCGCCATAGCCCGCCGGGCGGCGGAGCTCGTCGGGGGAAATGTCGATCGGCGCGTTCCGGTCGATGCTGGCGAGATAGTACGAATCCTCGGCGCTTTCCCGGCCGTTTTCCAGCTTCGTGCGCAGCGAGGCGCGGATGTCCGCATCATTGATATGCTCGTATACGCCTGCGAGCGAGCCGTATTTCCGCACGAGTTCGAGCGCGGTCTTCTCCCCCACGCCGGGAACGCCGGGGATGTTGTCGCTCGTATCGCCCATGAGCGCCTTGAGATCGACCATACGGGGTGCATCGAAGCCGTATTCCTCGCGGAAGCGCTCGGGGGTGTAGTTGATGGTCTCCGTCTGGCCCATGCGCGTTTTCACATTGAGCACGCGCACATGCTCGCCCACGAGCTGCAAAGCGTCCTTATCGCCAGTGACGACGACGCACTCCCAGCCCTGCTCCGCGCCGATGCGGCTCACGGTGCCGAGAAGATCGTCCGCCTCCCAGCCGGAGAGCTCACGCCGCTGGATGCCGAGCGCATCGAGCACATCCTTCAAAACCGGCATCTGCGCGGCGAGATCGTCCGGCATGGGCTTGCGCGTCGCCTTATACGCCTCGCTGTGCTTATGGCGGAACGTCGGCTCGCGGCGGTCGAACATAACGCAGAGCGCGTCCGGCTTTTCGTCGTCGAGTAGGCGCTGCAAAATGTTCAGAAAGCCGAAAATGGCGTTCGTCGGCGTGCCGTCGGGCGCGGAGAGCGGCCGCACGCCGTAATACGCGCGGTTTACGAGGCTGTTGCCGTCGATGAGCATCAGTTTTGGCATAGAGTCTCCTCCTTAAGTTCCTTTGCAAGCGGGCGGTACACGGTGAGCATGAGCGTGGTAAACGCTGCGCCGCCGCCGAGCAGGTCGCTGATCGGCTCGCTCCAGTACACGCCGTCCGCCCCGAGGCCGAACACGCCCGGGAGCAGCAGCATCAGCGGCACAACGAGAACGATCTTGCGCAGCAGCGAGAAGAAGATCGCCTGCCGCGCCTTGCCGAGCGAACGGAAGCTGTTCTGCGCAACGAATTGCAGGGACATGAACACGAACCCGCAGAAATAAACGCGCACGGCGCGCACCGCCACGGCGATAAGCTCCTCATCCGGCGTGAAAATGCGGATGAGCGGTTCGGGGAAGAGCATGAACACCGCCCACACGACCAGCGAAAACGCCGCCGCGCCGATCGTGCTGAACCGGATCGTTTCCAGCACGCGTTCCTTCTTCCCCGCGCCGTAGTTGAACGCGAGCACCGGCTGAATGCCGGAGCCGAAGCCGTGGATGATCTCGGTAAAGATCGTCCGCAGCGAGTTGACGACCGTGATCGCGCCGACGTAGAGATCGCCGCCGTACAGTCCCAGCTGGCGGTTCGCCACCGTCTGGATGGCGGAGTTCGTCGCACCCATCACGAAATCGGCCACGCCGAGGGACATAATGCGTCCCATGATCTTTCCTCGCGGGGCCATGGTGCGCCACGAAAGTTCGAGCGGCGTTTTGCTGCTGCGCAGAAAAAGGAAGCACCATGCGGCGCTCAGCGCCTGCGAAAGCACCGTGGCGGCGGCCGCGCCGCGCACACCCATGTGAAATACGAAAATGAACAGCGGATCGAGCACGATGTTCGCCACCGCGCCGAGCAGCACCGTGAGCATGCCGCGCGTGGCAAAGCCCTGGGCGTTGATATACACGTTCATGCCGAGCGATACGAAAGAAAACGTTGTCCCGATGAGATACACCGCGAGATACTCGCGCGCATAGCCGCTCGCCTCCTTGCCCGCGGCAAACACCGCGATCACCGGATCGAGAAACGCCCACGTGAGCAGCCCGAGCACGACGGACGAGACGAGCAGCATGGAAAAGGCGTTGCCCATTACGCGGGAGGCTTCATCGTTATCGCCGCGGCCGCGCGCCATGGAGCAGAGCGGCGCGCCGCCCTGCCCGAAGAGCCCGGCGAACGCCGAGAGGATCGATATGACCGGCAGCGCGATGCCGACGCCCGTGAGCGCCATGCTGCCGACGCCGGGAATGTGCCCGATGTAGATACGGTCGACCACGTTGTAGAGCACGTTCACGAGCTGCGCGGCGATGAGCGGCAGCGCCATGCGCATGACGACGGAGGGGATATTCCCTTTGGAAAAATCGTTTTGTACGTTCTTTTCTGCCATGGTTTCTTATTTCTCCCCGCGAAGCCGGATGATCTGGTCGCGCAGCACGGCGGCGTACTCGTATTCGAGCATCTGCGCAGCCTTGCGCATTTCCTTTTCCAGCCGGTCGATCTCGGCTTTCCGTTCCCGCTCGGTCATGCGCATGCCGCGCTCGTCCTTTGCCGCGGGGCCGGTGATCTCGAGAAGATCGCGGATGCTTTTCTTAATGGTTTTCGGCACGATACCATGCGCTTCGTTATACGCCGTCTGGATGGCGCGGCGGCGCTCGGTCTCGTCGATGGCGGCGCGCATGGAGGGCGTGATCGTGTCGGCGTACATGATGACTGTGCCCTCGGCGTTTCGCGCCGCGCGGCCGATCGTCTGGATGAGCGAGGTTTCGCTCCGGAGGAAGCCCTCCTTGTCCGCATCGAGGATCGCGATGAGCGATACCTCGGGAAGGTCAAGCCCCTCGCGCAGGAGGTTGATGCCGACGAGCACGTCAAATTCGCCGCGGCGCAGATCGCGGATGATCTCCATGCGCTCCATCGCGCCGACGTCATGGTGCATGTAGCGCGTTTTGATGCCCGCATTGCCGAGATACGCCGTTAAGTCCTCCGCCATGCGCTTGGTGAGCGTTGTGACGAGCGTGCGCTCGCCGCGCCCGATGCGCGCGTGGATCTCGGCGATAAGATCGTCGATCTGGCCTTCGATGGGGCGCACGTCGATCTTCGGATCGGTGAGCCCCGTCGGGCGGATGATCTGCTCGGCGATCTGCCCCGAGCGCGTGCGCTCATACTCGCCGGGCGTTGCGGAAACGTATATGACTTGATTTACCCGCTGCTGGAACTCCTCAAACTTCAGCGGCCGGTTATCAAAGGCCGAAGGCAGACGGAAGCCGTACTCCACAAGCGCTTCCTTTCGCGCGCGGTCGCCGTGGTACATGGCGCGCACCTGCGGCAGCGTCACGTGCGATTCATCGATGAACATGAGGAAGTCCTTCGGGAAATAGTCAAGCAGCGTCATGGGCGCGCTCCCAACCGGGCGGCCGGAGATAATGCGTGAATAGTTCTCCACGCCGGAGCAGTAGCCGAGCTCCTGGATCATCTCGATATCAAAATTCGTTCGCTGTGCGATGCGCTCGGCCTCGAGCGGCTTTTCGTGATCCTTGAAGAACTTCACCCGCTCGTCGCACTCGCGGCGGATCTCCTGCACGGCGCGCGCCATTTTCTCCGGCGGCGTCACGTAATGGCTCGCGGGGTAAATGGCCGTGTGGCTGAGCGTGTGCACCGCCGCACCCGTGAGGGGGTTAATTTCGCTGATGCGCTCGATCTCGTCGCCGAAGTACTCGACGCGGATGGCCTTGTCGCGCCAGTAGGCCGGGAATATCTCCACCGTGTCGCCGCGCACGCGGAACATGTTGCGCTCGAAGGCGATGTCGTTTCGCTCATACCGGCAGTCGATGAGTTTTTTCAGCAGCTCCTCCTGCGGCAGACTGCTGCCGGGACGGAGGGAAATGGCCATGCGGGCAAAGTCATCCGGCTCGCCGAGACCGTAGATGCAGCTCACCGACGCCACGACGATCACGTCCCGCCGCTCCAGCAGCGAGAATGTCGCCGAAAGGCGCAGCCGGTCGATCTCCTCGTTCGTGGAGGCGTCCTTTTCAATGTAGGTATCCGTGTGCGGGATATACGCCTCCGGCTGGTAGTAGTCGTAATAGGAGACAAAGTACTCCACGGCGTTGTCCGGGAAAAATCCCTTGAACTCGCTGCAAAGCTGCGCGGCGAGCGTTTTGTTGTGCGCGAGCACGAGCGTCGGCTTCTGCACGCGCTCGATGACCTTCGCCATCGTGTACGTTTTGCCGGAGCCGGTGACACCGAGCAGCGTCTGCTCGTCCAGCCCCGCAGCAACGCCCCCGGCGAGCTTTTCGATCGCCTGCGGCTGATCGCCCGCGGGCGAATATTCGCTTACCACATGAAATTCCGGCATAACGCTCTCCTTTTTGCGATGGATTCTATAACTAAATTATTATACCACGCCGTTTCTGCTCTCACAAGGCAAAGTCCCCGGCAGCGGCGAAAAATTCACATTTGTCCGCTTGACTTGATCGGAAAAGCGCATTACTGTTAATGGTAGTCTTATCTGTCAGGAGGGTTCCAAAATGAAAAAGACCTTGATCGCTTATTTTTCCGCCAGCGGCGAAACGGCAAAGCTTGCGAAAACGCTTGCCGATGCGACCGGCGGCGACCTTTTTGAGATCCGTCCCGAGACGGCGTACACCTCCGCCGACCTGAACTGGATGGATAAAAAGAGCCGCAGCACGATCGAGATGAAGGACGAGCACAGCCGCCCCGCGATTGCGGGCCGCGTGGAGGACATGGCACAATACGATACCGTGTTCGTCGGCTTCCCCATCTGGTGGTATCAGGCGCCGCGTATCATCGAGACGTTTCTCGAAAGCTACGATTTCTCCGGCAAAACGGTGATCCCGTTTGCCACCTCCGGCGGCAGCGGCATGGGCAAAACGGCCGACATCCTGCGCGCCGTCTGCCCCGCGGCCAACATCCTGCCCGGCAAGCGCATGAGTGCCCGGGAGAGCGCCGATTCCGTGCGCGCGTGGGTCGAAACGCTCGGCAAGTGATCCGAGCCGCGCCCCCGGCGCACCGCAGAATCTCCATTTATGAAAAAACTCCGTATAACCGTTTGACCGGTTATACGGAGTTTTTTTATCCGCCGCTCTCTTCCTTCTGCATTGGAACGCCTCGGCAGGTTTTCACGCCGAAAACAAAGTAAATCACGTGCCCGACCCAGACACAGGCAAGAATGATGCACGGGATGTAGAGCTCCTTTCGCATCATCAGCGCGAAGCCGACGGCCATGAGCGCCGTAACGGTGAGCATGATGCGCCGTTTCGCCGCGGCGGTCATGCCCTCGCCGCGCACATAGCTTTCGAGATTGTTTTTATAAAGCTTCGTGCCGGTGAACCACGTGTGCAGCCGCTCGGAGCTTTTGGCAAAACCGAGCGCGGCCAGCAGAAGGAACGGCACCGTCGGCAGCAGCGGCAGCACCGCGCCGAGAGCGCCGAGCGCAAGGCCGAGGCAGCCGAGACAGAGCCATAAGATTCTCTTTATTTTCATTTATCTTCTCTCCTCTCTTCCCTCGCGCGGCAGGGGAAACATCCGGCCGTTTTTCACGCCGTATACCCGACCGGCGATCGCCATCGTGGATTCGCGGTGCGACACGAGGATAATGCCCTTCTTATTGCGCAGCCGGCGCAGCGCCTGCAGTATGATGCCCTCGTTGATGCTGTCAACGTTGCTTGTCGGCTCATCGAGCAGTATGAGAGCGCTGCCGCGCAGCAGCGCCCGCGCCAGACCGAGCCGCTGCTTCTCCCCCGTGGAGAGATTGTCGCCGAGCGCGCCGACGCGCGTTTCATATCCCTCCGGCAGCGAGAGGATGAAGTCATGGATCGATGCGAGCCGGCAGGCCTCTTCGATCTCGGCGCGCGGCGCATCGGGCCGGGCGATGCGGAGATTTTCCTCGATCGTCTCGTCGAAGAGATACGTCGTCTGGCTCACCATCGTCACGTTGTCGAGAAGGCTGGCCGTTTCGATTGCATCGATATCCGTGCCGTTATAAAGAATTTCGCCGCCCTGCTTCTGCCAGAAGCGGAGGAGGAGCTTGAGAAACGTGGATTTTCCGCAGCCGGATTCGCCGACAATGCCGACGATTTCGCCCTTTTCGGCGTACATCCATACATCGCTCAGCACGTTCGTCACGCCGTCGTAGGAGAATGTGACGCCGTCCGCAGAGAGATGGGCAAAGTCGTCGATCTTCTCCCCCTTTTCCACCTCGCGCACGGCGCTTTCCTCTTCCAGAAGATCGAGCACCCGCTCGCCCGAGGCGAGCGTCTGCGTGAGATTGCCCGGCAGCGCCGAGATTGCAATGACCGGCCCGAACGAGCCGAAAAGCGCCGTGACGCCAAGGAGCATCGCGCCGGGCGTAAGCGTCCCCGTCACGGTGAGCGCCGCCCCCACAGCGAGCCCCGCAAGGATGAAGAGCGACACGCAAAGCTCCGTCCCCGCAGCGGCACGAGCCGTTTCGTGCTTCATTTTCTTTGTCTCGGCAAGAAGCACCTCCGAACGCCGGCCGACTTCCGCGGCGCGCTGCGTGCCCGCATTATGGAGAACAATGTCCCGAATGCCGCGGATGCTATCGAGAAAATACGCGCTGAACGAAGAAAACTCCGCGCGATAGGCCTGTCCTGCGGCGCGCACGCGTCGGGAGAATACCAGCGGGACAAGAATGCCGATGGTAACATACCCCGCCGCTGCAACGAGCGCCAGATACCAGCTCGATACGCAGCCGATAAACACCGTCATCCCCACAGACAGCAGCGCCGCAATGCAGATTGGCGAGATGGTGTGCGCATAGAACACCTCCAGCGTTTCAATATCGGAGGTGATCATCGCAATGATGGCGCCCTTCTGCCGGGTTTCCAGCTTGGCCGGGCAGAGACGGCGCAGCGCCGTGAAAATCTTGTCGCGCAGTACCGCCAGCAAACGGAAGGCAATATAGTGGTTGCCGTACTGCTCGGCAAACCGGAGCAGGCCGCGCAGCACGCCGCAGCCGACGGCAAGCGTGAGGAGCGCGCCATAGGAAAGGGAGATGCCGTCGCCGAGCGCCTTGGCGATGGCCGCAGCGCCCGAGAGCGTTACGCCCATCGCGCACAGAAAGCCCGCCGTGCCGTTAATTACGGCAAGCAGCATAATGTACGCAAGCGAACCGAGCAGAACGATGAGCTGCGCCATGATCTTTGCGCCGCTGCGGCGCGGTTTCGTTGTCGTATTCATTCCTCGTCCTCCCGGTATCCCTCTTCGAGCGCTTTCTGCGCCGCATAAAGCTTTGCATAACCGCCGCCGGAGGCCATGAGCGCGGCGTGCGTGCCGCACTCGGTAACCCTGCCCGATTCCATCGCGTAAATTTTCTCCGCCGGAACAACGTTTGCAAGCCGGTGCGAAATGAGAATGACCGCCTTTTCCTTTGCAAGAGCGGCAACGGCCTTCATAATAATCTCTTCGCTTTCGATATCAATGTTGCTCGTAGCCTCGTCCAGAAGGTAAATATCCCGCTCCGCCGTGAGATTCACCGCGAGCGCGAGCCGCTGCTTCTGCCCGCCGGAGAGATTGGCGGCATCCTCGGCAACAACCTTGTCCAGCCCGCCGTTTTCCTGGACGAACGACGCGAGATTCACCGCCTCGAGCGCCGACCAGATGGCCTCGTCCGTTACGGCGGCGTTGGCAAGACGAAAGTTGGCGCGGACGGTGTCGTTAAAAATATGACTGCCGCAGCTCACCACCGCGAGACGGGCATAATAGCTCTCCCGGGAAAGGCTCTCCATGTCCGCTCCACCGAGCGTGACGCGCCCGCTCCGCGGCCGGAGCGCGCCGGTCAGAAGATTCACGACCGTGGACTTGCCGCACCCGGACGGCCCGACAATCGCCGTCATACCGGTGCGGGGAAAGGCCATGGATACGTCGTGCAGCACATCGCGCTGTCCGTCGTAGGAAAATGAGACGTTTTCCAGCCGCAGCTCGCCCGGCTGCGCCTCCGTGCTGCCCCATGCCGGCTCCGGCTCATCGAGCAGGGAGAGGATCTTCCCGCCCGCGCTCACGCCGTTCATCGCCACATGAAACGCCGCGCCGAACGCGCGCAGCGGCAGGAAAAACTCCACCGCCGTCAAAATCAGAAAGAGCGCGGCAAACGGCGAAAGCCCCCGGTGCAGTACGCCCGTCACCGCCACGGCGATGCCGGCGCCCGCGCCGCCGTAGGCCACAAGATCCATGATCGTTGTGCTCGCAAGCTGCATCGTGAGCACCTTCATCGTGATGCGGCGAAATTCTTCGCTCGTTTCGTTCATCTTTTTCTGCCGCGCGGCGTCGGCGCGGAAAATTTTGAGCTCCCGCATCCCCTGCACGCTATCGAGAAAGGCGTCGCCCATGGAGGTATATTTGCCCCAGTACTTTGCAAAGATCTTTTTCGCGTATTTGGAGACCGCGATGATCGAAAGCGGAATGAGCGGCACACACGCGAGCAGCACGAGCGCCGTGCGCCAATCCACCGGCGACGTGACGCAGAAAAGGATGACCGGCGCAGCCATCGCATAGAAAAACTGCGGGATATACGAGGAATAATAGAGATCGAGCTGCTCCACGCCCTCCATGGCCACCTGCGTAAGCCCGGCCATGCTCATGCCGTCTGCCGAGCGGACGCCAAGGCGGACGATTTTATCGTACACATGCTCGCGCAGTTCCTTTTTGGCCCGGCGGCCAAGCGTATCGCGCAGCTCTCCCGCGCCGCGGGATGCGGCATAGCGCACCGCCGCGCCCGCCGCAGCAATCGCCGCCGGAAGCAGAAAGACGCGAGCGGTTTCGTATTGTTGAAAATTTACCGCCAGCTCAATCGTGCGGCAAATGGCCGCCGTGATGCTGAGGTTGGCAAAAAGGCCGAGGATCATCAGCGCGACCGTATAATAAATGTACCTTTTGTTTTCGCCCAGAAGGGCGAGGAGCTTTTTGTCGATCATGTGTTCTCTCCGTTAGTTTATTGGTTAGCATGCGCTAACGCTTTAGCAGAAAAGAGCAGCGGCACGCTTTGCGTTACCCGCTGCTTACTATCTTATTTATATACCGATTCTTCTTGGCTTTGTCAATCCAGCGGAGAAAGAAGGAAGAAAATGTCGTCTTTTTGCGGCAGCGAGCATACCTGCGCACCGCGTGACGCACATTTTTTCACACCGCTCTTTCACGCCAGGAAAAACTGTGATAAGATTGACCCGTGAAAAATCATCGGGGAGGAACATCCCATGGGAAGAAGGAAAACCGCGCCGCAGCTCGTCGCCGTGATCGGCGGCGGTGCGGGCGGGCTATGCGCGGCGGTCGCCGCCGGGCGTGCCGGGGCGGACGTCGTGATTTTTGAACAGGCGAACCGCGTCGGCAAAAAGCTGCTCAAAACCGGCAACGGGCGGTGCAATCTCTCGAATACGCACGTTTCGCCGGAGCATTATAACCGGCCGGATTTCGTTGCGCCCGTCCTCTCGGCCATGCCGTGCGGCGAGCTGCTGTCTTTCTTCGACTCGCTCGGGCTGTGGACAGTCACGGACGAGGAAGGGCGCGTCTACCCGCGCAGCGACACCGCCGCCTCTGTGCTGGACGTGCTGCGTCTCGAGTGCGAGGAACTGGAGGTCGGCGAGCGCTGCTCCATGGAGATCACCGGCATTGCGCCGCAGGGACACGGCTTCTATCTCACCGCCCGCATCGGTGAAACGTTTTTCGTTGACCGTGTGATCGTCGCGACCGGCGGCGGCACAAGCCTTCTCCGGCCGCTCGGCCACAAAATGGTTCCGTTCTCCCCTATTCTCTGCCCGCTCAAAACCGACACGGAATCCATCCGCGGTCTCACGGGGCTGCGGTGCGCCTGCCGCGCAGAGCTTATCCGCCGCGGGAAAAGCGTGTATGCCGAGGAGGGCGAGATTCTTTTCCGTGATTTCGGTGTGAGCGGTATTCTCGTGCTGAATCTCTCGCGGTACGCTCTTCCGGGCGACACGCTCTCGCTTGATCTGCTGCCGGAGCTGCCGCTGGACGCACTCACGGAAAAGCTTGCAGCGCAGAAAGCGCTGCGCCAAGACGCCGATCTCTTCACCGGCATTTTCCACCGGCGGCTCGGCGAGGCGATAGCGCGCCGCGCCAAAAGCGGCGAGGTATCCGATCTTGCCCGCATCATCAAGGACTACCGTCTCTCGGTTCTCGGCCCCGGCGACACACAGCACGCGCAGGTGACGCGCGGCGGCGCGGACACCGCCGAATTTGACCCCGAAACATTGGAGAGCCGCCGCGTGCCGGGGCTCTACGCCGTGGGCGAGGCGCTCGATATTGACGGCGCGTGCGGCGGCTACAACCTGCATTGGGCGTTTGCCTCCGGGCTGCGCGCGGGAAGGAGCGCTGCCCGTGGTTGAAGTTCGTGATGTCCGTCTCGCGCTCGACGGCGATCTCAAAACGGCGTGCGCAAAAAAGCTGCGCGTCCCGGTTTCTGACGTACTGGAGGCAAAGCTCCTTCGCCGCAGCGTGGACGCGCGGCACAAGGACGACGTGCATTTTACCGTGACCGCCGCCGTTTCCCTGCGACGCGGCGAGGAGAAGTTCCCGCCCTATACGCCGTGGACGCCGCCGCACATCGAGGTTTTAAAGGAAAAGGGCGCTCATCGCCCCGTTGTGTGCGGCGCGGGCCCCGCGGGGCTTTTTGCGGCGCTCACGCTCGCGCGTGCGGGTGCGGAGCCGATATTGCTCGAGCGCGGCAGCGCCGTGGACGAGCGAAAGGCGGATGTGGAGAAATTCTATGAGACCCGCGTGCTGGATACCGAATCGAACATCCAGTTCGGTGAGGGCGGCGCGGGCGCTTTTTCGGACGGTAAGCTCAACACCGGCACGCACGACAAGCGCGGCAAACAGGTGCTGCACGATCTTGTCGCCGCCGGAGCGCCGGACGAAATTCTCTGGCAGGCCAAGCCGCACATCGGCACCGACCGCCTGCCGGACGCCGTGAAAGGGCTTCGCGAGATGATCCTCGCCCACGGCGGCGAGGTGCGCTTTCGCACGAAGCTCACGGATATCGAGCTCTCCGGCGGGACGCTTCGCGCGGTGCAGCTCTCGCACGGCGGCGCGGCGGAGGCCGTCGAGGCCGATTCCCTCATTCTCGCCGCAGGACACAGCGCGCGCGAGCTGTTCGCGCTTTTGAAGGAGCGCGGCGCGCAGCTCGAACAAAAGGCGTTTTCCATGGGCGTCCGGTGCGAGCACCCGCAGGAGGTCATCTCCCGCGCACAGTACGGCGCTTTTGCCTCCCACCCGGCGCTTGGCGCGGCCGACTACCGGCTGGCGGTGCATCTGCCCTGCGGGCGGGGCGTATATACGTTCTGCATGTGTCCGGGCGGGTACGTTGTCGGCGCGGCGAGCGAGGAAGGGCTTCTCTGCGTGAACGGCATGAGCCCCTTTGCGCGCGACGGGCAAAACGCCAACGCCGCCGTTTTGTGCGAAGTGCGCCCCGCAGACTTTGGCTCCGACGATCCGCTCGCCGGTGTGGAGCTGCAAAGAAAATGGGAGCGCGCCGCGTTCCTCGCCGGAGGCGGCGATTACCGCGCCCCGGCGCAATTGCTCGGCGACTTTCTCGCGGGGAAGCCGTCGGAGCGCGCAGGCAGCGTCGCGCCGACGTATCCGCTCGGCGTGCGTTTTGGCTCGCTCGACGGGTGTCTTCCGGAGTTTGTGCTCGCTGCGCTGCGCGAGGCGTTCCCGCTCTTTGATAAGAAGCTGCGCGGCTACGCCATGCCGGACGCAGTCCTCACGGGCGTGGAGACACGCTCCTCCTCGCCGGTGCGCATCGTGCGCGGCGAGAACGGGCAGTCGAACCTTGGCGGGCTCTATCCCTGCGGCGAGGGCGCGGGCTATGCCGGCGGCATTCTCTCCGCCGCCGTGGACGGCATCCGTCAGGCGGAAAACTGGCTTTCGCAGCACATGGAATAAAATAACAAACACCGCCGCGCATACAAGGCTTTCGATAAGCCAAGCTATGCGCGGCGGAACTTTTTCCGGCAGAGCCGGAATCGGCTCTGCTTCAATATAGATGGGCGGGACAGCTTTTGCTGTCCCGCCTTTCATTCAAACAAACCCCACTTCGTTGAGGGGTTTGTTTGAGGGGATAGCGGCTCGCCGCAGCGCACTCGCTTGCGCTCGCACGTTTGCGAGCCGAGAGGAATTTTCTCCGACGCACATGTCGCCGGAGAAAATGATTCTATTTATTTGCTCCTGTGGGAGCAAACTCTGCGAGGCTTTGGCCTCAGTTTTCTCAGAATTTAATACGTTCGGCGATATAGTTCTTCACTTCCGCAATGGGGATGCGGACCTGCTCCATGCTGTCGCGCTCGCGCACCGTGACGCAGCCGTCGGCGGGCGTCTTCTCGTCGCCTACGGTCTGGAAGTCCACGGTGATGCAGTAGGGCGTGCCGATCTCGTCCTCGCGGCGGTAGCGCTTGCCGATGGAACCGGCGTCGTCGTAGTCGACCATGAAGTCCTTCTGCAGCTCGTGATAGAGCTCGGTCGCCGCAGGCGCGAGCTTCTTCGAGAGCGGCAGCACCGCGCACTTGAACGGCGCAAGCGCCGGGTGCAGGTGCAGAACGGTGCGCACGTCGTTCTTCGCCTCGTCTACGATCTCCTCGTCGTAAGCATCGCAGAGGAAGGCGAGCGCCACGCGGTCGCAGCCGAGCGACGGCTCGATCACGTACGGCACATAGTGCTCGTTCGCTTCCTGATCAAAGTACGTGAGATCCTTGCCGGATGCCTCCTGATGGCGCTTGAGATCGTAGTCCGTGCGGTCGGCGATGCCCCACAGCTCGCCCCAGTCGGTGAACGGGAAGGCGTATTCGATGTCGGTCGTCGCGCGGGAATAGAACGCGAGCTCCGCCGGCTCATGGTCGCGCAGGCGCAGATGCTCTTCCTTGATACCGAGGCTCAGCAGCCAGTTTTTGCAGTAGTCTTTCCAGTAGGCAAACCACTCCAGATCGGTGCCGGGCTTGCAGAAGAACTCGCACTCCATCTGTTCAAACTCGCGCGTGCGGAACGTGAAGTTGCCCGGGGTGATCTCGTTGCGGAACGCCTTGCCGACCTGGCAGACGCCGAACGGGAGCTTACGGCGCGTCGTGCGCTGGATGTTCGAGAAGTTGACGAAAATGCCCTGCGCGGTCTCCGGGCGGAGATAGCAGGTCGAGGACGAATCCTCGGTAACGCCGATGGCGGTTTTGAACATGAGGTTGAACTTGCGGATGGGCGTGAAGTTGTGCTTGCCGCACACGGGGCAGACGATGTCCTCGTGCTCGGCGATGAACTGATCCATCTCCTCAAAGGTCATGGCGTCCACATTGACCTCGTGGTGCTCCTCGCCGATGAGCTTGTCGGCGCGGTGACGCGCACGGCAGGACTTGCAGTCGAGCAGGGGGTCGGAAAAGCTCGAAACGTGACCGGTCGTCACCCACGTCTGCGGGTTCATGATGATGGCGGCGTCGAGACCGACGTTATAGGGGCTCTCCTGCACGAACTTCTTGAGCCACGCCTTTTTGACGTTGTTCTTGAACTCCACGCCGAGCGGGCCGTAGTCCCAGGAGTTGGCAAGGCCGCCGTAAATTTCGCTTCCGGCGTAGACAAAGCCGCGGTTCTTGCAGAACGCTACGATCTTGTCCATGGTTTTCTCGTTATGATCCATATTTCTTTCCTTTCTCCCGCGGCCGGCTGCCGCAGGATAAAAATTATAGCGCAGATAGTGTACCACGCCGCGGCTCGATGCACAAGCCGCGGCGCGGATTTTTTCTTTATTGCTTTATCGAATGTACCGGTCGTTGCGCGAAACGATCTTTACGCGGCGGCTCGCCGCAAGGAACACGACGACGATGAACGCGATGAAGATGAGTCCGCTGTAGTCGAAGTCGAGCGAGGCGAGGAAATCGTACATGCCGTGGGTCAAAACCGGCAGCCACAGCGCCCGGCGGCGGCAGACACGCTCGCCGATGAAATCTCCTTCGTTGGCATAGCGCCGCGCAGCGCCGTACCAGATGCCCATGAAAACACCGAAGCAGGCGTGCCCCGGCACCGCCGTCACGGCGCGCACCAGCGCTGTTCCGAAACCGTACATGGCGACATACCCGATGTTCTCCCAGAGCGCGAAGCCGAGCGAGACGAACACCGCGTACACCACGCCGTCAAACTGGCAGTTAAAATTGGGGCTGCGCCACGTGCGCCAGCGGAGCAGCAGCAGCTTGAAGCCTTCCTCCGAGAGCGCCACAACGATGAAGTTCGAAAGGATCAGATAGCCTAGATCGGTCTCGTCAAAGAACGCGAGCAGGATGCCGTCGCCGATCGTCTCGGTCACGATGGCGAGCGCCGTGGCAAGCACGCCGAAAACGAGCAGCGAGATCAGAAGCCCCGCCGGTTCCTTTTCGAGCCGGTCGGCGCGGTAGACCTGGATCATCAATATCACCGCCGGGATCACCGCTGCGGCGATCAGTATGGGATCCATTTCGCTAATTGTAGAGAGCATAGCGTTTCCCCCTCGTATCTCTTTTTCATTTTTTATAGCATACGCCGCGGCGGATTGCAAGGAACTTTCAAAGCACTTGTTATCGGATAATGTGCTTGATATAATGGTGAAAAGGCTCCCTTGTGCAAAGGGAGCTGTCAGCCGTCAGGCTGACTGAGGGATTGTCCTTTTCCGGGAAGCTGCGTTGTCTACAATCCCTCCGTCAAAACCTCCGGTTTTGCCACCTCCCTTTACACAAGGGAGGCTTCTATAAAGAATTTGTTTTTAAGGAGGGAGCGCCATGCTGCGGCTGATTCTGGGTCGCGCCGGAACGGGCAAGACCGCGCTTTTGTTCTCCGAGATCGCGGCGCGCTGCGCCAATAAGCAGTCCGGCAGCTTTCTCATCGTGCCGGAGCAGTACAGCCACGAGGCCGAGCGCGAGCTTGCGCGGCGCTGCGGCGATACGGCAAGTCTCTATGCCGAAGTGCTCTCATTCTCGCGTCTCGCCCACCGCGTGGCCATCGGCTGCGGCGGCAGCGCGCGCGTATATATCGATAAGCCCGGGCGGTTTTTGCAGCTTTCGCTCGCGCTCGAGCAGATGGGCGGCGCTCTCACCGTCTACGGCGGGAGCGCCCGCTCGCCAGAGCGGATGGCGCAGCTTCTCGCGGCGCTCGACGAGCTGCGCTTCGGTTGCGCCGCGCCGGACAAGCTGCGAAAGGCCGCAGGGAACGCCACTGCCGCGCTCTCGGACAAGCTGCGCGATCTCGCGCTTTTGCAGGAGGCGCTCGACGCGCTCTCTGCACAGTCCGGCGCCGACCCCGCCGGGCGGCTCGACGTGCTCGCCGCACAGCTCCCCGGCTGCACATGGCTTCGCGGCGCAAAGTTTTATATTGACGGCTTCACGGACTTCACCGCGCAGGAGCGGCGCGTTGTGCGCGCGCTTCTGCCGCTCGCGGATGTGACGGTCTGCCTCACGTGCGACGATCCCGCGTCCGGCAGCGAGGTGTTCTCCCTCGCCCGCCGCACGGCGCGCGCGCTGCACGACGCCGCGACCGAGGACGGCGTGGATACGGAGATCGTCTCCGTGCCGCGCGCGGAGACGCGCGACCCGCTCGCTTTTTTGGAGGAAAACCTCTTCGGCTGGACGGACGAAACGTTCGATGCCGCCGGAAGCATCCGGCTCGTGCGCGCTTCGGGCATTGCGGCGGAGTGCGAGCTTGCCGCCGCGGAAATGCGGCGGCTCGTGCGCGAAACGCCCTGCCGCTGGCGCGATATCGCCGTTGCGGTACGCGGCTTTGAGGATTATCGCGCGCCGCTCGAAGAGGCGTGCCGCCGCGCGGGTGTGCCGCTCTATACGAGTGCGCGCACCGATATTTTCACCCGCCCGCTCCCGGCGCTCGTCGCCGCGGCGTTCGATATTCTCTCGGACGGCTGGAGCTACGAGAGCGTATTTACCTATCTCAAAACCGGTCTCACCGGCATTTCCCGTGCCGAGTGCGACGCGCTGGAAAACTATGTGCTGCTCTGGTCGCTGCGCGGCACGGCGTGGACGCGCGAGGAGCCCTGGCGGCAGCACCCGGACGGCTTCGGCGGCAAGCCGACGCCGGAGAGCAACGCGCTTCTTGAATCGCTCGACGCGCTGCGCCGGAACGTGGCCGCGCCGCTCGCAGCATTCGAGCACCGCGGCCGGGAGGCGACCGATGCGCGCGGCCAGTGCGCCGCGCTCGCCGCCTTCTGGGAGGACATTTCCCTGCCGGAGCATTTGGAAGAGCGCTCTCTCGCGCTCGAAGAGGCCGGGGAGCTGCAAACCGCGGCAGAATACCGCCAACTCTGGGAGCTGATGGTCTCGGCACTCGAGCAATGCGAGGCGATCCTCGGCGATATGCCGCTCTCACAGGAGGATTTCGGGCGGCTTTTCCGCCGGATGCTCTCGCAGTACGATGTCGGCACGATCCCCGTGGCGCTCGACCGCGTGACCGCCGGAGACTTTGACCGCATGCGGCGGCGCAGCATCCGTCATCTGCTCGTGCTGGGCGCGTCCGATGCGCGCCTGCCGCGCGTTTCAGACACCCCCGGCGTGTTCACCGACACCGAGCGCGAAGAGCTTCGCGCGCTGGATATCGAGCTTTCCGGCGGGGACGATGAGCTCGACCGCGAATTCAATCTGATTTATAATGTTCTCTCGCTGCCCGCGGAGAGCCTTTACATAAGCCGCAGCGCGTTTGCCCCCGACGGGAGCGAGACGCGAGCGTCCTTCGTCGTTGACCGGATCGCCCGGCTGTTCTCGCTCCGGGAGGAGAACGGCGACATGCGAGCGGCAAGAGCGCAGTCTCTCTCCGGTGCGCTGGAGCTTGCCTGTGCCGGGGATGCCGCCGCGCGGGACTATTTTGCCCGCCGCGGCGAGAGCGAGCGGATCGCCGCCGTGGAAAAAGCGGCAGAGGAGGTGCGCGGCGCGCTCTCACGCGAGAGCGTGGCGGCACTGTATGGGCGGGAGATGCATCTCACCGCTTCGCGTATCGACAACTTTGCCTTCTGCCGGTTCCAGTATTTTCTGCGCTACGGTCTGCGCGCCAAACCGCGCCAGAGCGCGCAGTTCAACCCGCCGGAGCTCGGCACGTTTCTGCACTATCTTCTCGAGCACGTCGCGCGCGACGTATCCGAGCGCGGCGGCTTTGCCGCCGTGGACGACGCCGCTGTGTCAAATCTCACGGAAAAATACGTCCGCGAATACGTCCGTACCGAACTCGAGGATTTCCGCGAAAAGAGCCCGCGGTTTGTATATCTCTTCCGCCGCCTGACGGAGACGGCGCGGCGCGTTGTGCTCGATACGGCGCGGGAGCTGCGAAAATCCGACTTCCGCCCGCTCGACTTTGAGCTCAACTTCTCGGACGACAAGGACATGCCGCCGGTGTCGCTCGGCAGCGGCGACGGCTCGCTCGTGCTCAACGGCGTTGCCGACCGCGTGGATGGCTGGGAACACGGCGGAAAGCTCTATCTGCGCGTTGTAGACTACAAATCCGGCGTGACGAGCTTTTCGCTCACCGACATCTGGTACGGTATGGGCTTGCAGATGCTTCTCTATCTCTTCACGCTGGAAAAAAACGGCGCGGCGCGCTACGGGAAGGAGATCGTCCCGTCCGGCGTGCTGTACGTCCCCGCGCGGGATGTGCTCGTCTCCGCGCCAGAGCGGCTCTCGGACGAGGATATCGTAAAGGAAAAGGCCAAGCGCCTGCGCCGCAGCGGCCTGCTGCTCGCCGAGGACGATGTTCTCCACGCCATGGAGCACGGCGATACGCCGCAGTATCTTCCCGTTTCTCTCAACCGCGCCGGGGAGTACACCGGCGACGCGCTCGCCTCCGCCGCACAGCTCGGCGAGCTATCGCAGTTTCTCGAAAAGACGCTCACGGACATGGCGAGCGAGCTGCACCGCGGCAGCATCGCCGCCGACCCGTGGTTCAAAACCGAGCAGGACAACGCCTGCCGTACCTGTGATTTTTACGACGCCTGCCGCTTCAACGAAAAGACGGACGGCTGGCGGTTCAAAACATCGCTCAAAGCGCCCGAATTCTGGGCGCGGCTCGAAAAGGGAGAGGAGGTTCCGCCGTGCCGCTGACACCGTATCAGGAGCTCGCCGCCGAAAGCCGCGGCGGAGCGCGGCTCGTCTCCGCCGCCGCCGGCTCGGGCAAAACGAAGGTTCTCGTCGAGCGGCTCATGCGCTACGTAGACCGCGGCGCGAACATCGACGATTTTCTCGTCATCACCTACACCCGCGCCGCCGCCGGAGAGCTTCGCAGCCGCATTCTCTCCGCGCTCGGCGAGCGCATCGCGCAAGATCCCATGAACCGCCGTCTCCGGCGGCAGACGGAGCTCTGCTGCCGCGCCTCCATCGGCACGATCGACAGCCTGTGCGGCCGGTTCCTGCGGGAGAATACGCATCTCGCCGGTATCTCGCCGGATTACCGCGTCATTGAGCCGGATCGCGCCGCGGAAGTACGTGCCAACGTCCTCGACCGCCTGCTCGAAAAGCTCTACGACCGGCTTGACGACGATCCCGGCGCGAAGGCGCTCGTGGACTCCTTCGGCGCCGGGCGGAACGACGATAAGCTCGCCGCGCTCATTCTCCGGCTGCACGACGCCGTGCAGAGCCATCCCGATCCCGCCGCATGGCTGGATCGTCAACATTCTACGCTTGCCGTGCCGGAAGGGACGGACGCCGGGGAGACCGTGTGGGGGCGGTATCTGCTCTCACGCACGGCGCAGCAGGCGGAATACTGGGCAGCGCGCATGGACGCGCTGCGCGCTGAGCTTACGCAGCCGGGGCGCGAGGCGCTCGCAAAGGCCTATGCCGAGAGTCTCGACGTCACCGCCGAGGGGCTGCGGAATATGGCGCGCGCCGCCGCGATCGGCTGGGAGGCCGCACGGAACGCCTGCGCGGTCGAATTCCCGCGCATCGGCGTATACAAGGGCGAGGACCCTCTCGCGCAGAGCGTAAAGGCCGCGCGCGCAGACTGCAAAAAGGCGTGCGACAAATGGAAGCACACGTTTGCCGACTCTTCCGACACCCTGCTGCATGAGCTCGCCGAGACCGCCCCCGCCATCGACGCGCTGCTCTCGCTCACGCTTGAGCTCGACCGCGCCTACGCCGCCGAGAAGCGGCGGCAGGGGCTGTGCGATTTTTCCGACCAGGAGCACATGATGCTCCGGCTGCTCGAGGACAGCTCCAACGGCCTCGCTGCGTCGCTCTCCGCGCGCTATACCGAGGTGCTCGTGGACGAATACCAGGACGTGAACGCCTGTCAGGACGCGCTTTTTCAGCTGCTCTCCGACGGTGGGCGCAAGCTCTTCATGGTCGGGGACGTGAAGCAGTCGATCTACCGCTTCCGGCTCGCCGATCCCTCGATCTTTCTCGAAAAATACGAAAGCTGGGACGATCTCACACCGGACACGCCGCCGGAGAAATCGGGGCGCATCCTGCTGCGGGAGAATTTCCGCTCGCGCCGCGAGGTGCTTGACGGCGCCAACCATGTATTCCGGAACATCATGTCCCGCTCCCTCGGCGAGCTCTGCTACGACGATGCCGCCGCGCTGCGCCCCGGGCGGGAGCTGCCGCCGGGCGGCGGCGCGCCGACGGAGCTTGTGATCCTGACCCCGCCGGACGACGGCGGCGAGGAAGACCGCCCGGACAAAACCGTTTTGGAAGCAGAGTACATTGCCGCGCGCATCCGCCAGATGGTAGACTCCCGCACGCCCGTCACGGAGGGTGAGGGGCTGCGCCCCTGCACCTACGGCGACTTTGCCATTCTGATGCGCTCCTATAAAGCTGCCGCGCCGCGTTACCGCGCTGCGCTCGCCGCACAGGGCATTCCGTCCGTATCACAGCAGGGCGGCGGGTTCTACCGCTCCACGGAGATCACGGCACTTTTGTCCCTGCTCGCCGTGATCGACAATCCCCGGCAGGATGTGCCGCTCATCGCCGTGCTGCGCTCGCCGCTCTTCGGCTTTACGGCGGACGAGCTCTCCGCCGTCCGCGCCGCGGACAAGACCGCCGATTTCTATACCGCGCTCTGCCGCCGCGCCGAAACGGATGAAAAATGCGCCGCCTTTCTCGCGTCGCTCGAGAGCTACCGTGCTCTCGCGCCCGATCTCTCCGTAGAGGCGCTGCTCGCGCGCATCTGCGACGATACCTCTCTCTTTGCCCTGCTCGCCGCCATGCCGGACGGCGCGGCGCGGCGCGAAAACGTCCACCGGCTCGCCGACTTTGCCCGCCAGTTCGAGCAGGAGGGCTACCGGGGGCTGTTCCGGTTCGTGCGCTGGATGAAGCAGCTCGAAGAGCGCGGCGACGAGCCGCGCACCGGCGCGATGGAGAGCCGCGACGCCGTGCAAATCATCAGCATCCACCACTCCAAGGGGCTCGAATACCCGATCGTGTTTCTCGCCGGGACGAGCCGCCGCTTCAACAAGATCGACTCCGCCGCCACGGTGCTCGTCCACCCGAAGCTCGGCGTGGGCGGCAAGGTCGTGGATACGAAGCGCGGCGTTGTCTACCCGTCGCTCGCGTGGCGGGCGATCTCGGCAAAGCTCGAGGAGGAGACGCTCTCAGAGGAAATGCGCGTTTTGTATGTCGCCATGACGCGCCCGAAGGATCGCCTCATCGTCACCGCGCTCTGGCCGGACGCGGAGAAAACGCTCGCAAAGCTCCGCGAAGGGCTCACCGCGCCGATCGCGCCGCAGCTTCTCTCCACAGATGCCTCGCCCTCGCATTGGCTCGCGCGCGCAGCGCTTTTGCCGGATAGCCCCATCACGCTGCAAACCGTCCGCGCCGGGGAGGACGCCGTGCCGGACGCAGAGACTACAGAGGAACCCGCCGCGCCGGAAGCGGAGCAGAGCGCTGCTTTTGAAAGTGTACTCGACTGGGAGTACCCGTATCGCTGGGCGCAGGAGCTGCCGTCGAAGATCACCGCGAGCGCACTCGAGGGCACCGACGCCGATCCGGACGCGCAGAGCATCGCACCGGAGGCGCAGCGCCGCCGGATCTTCCGCCGCCCGGTTTTCGGCACGAAGGACGCGCCGCTCACCGGCACCGCGCGCGGCATTGCCGTGCACACGGTGCTGCAATTCATCGACTATTCCCGCGTTTCCACGCCGGAGCAGGTGCACAGCGAGATCGAGCGGCTGAAAAATGCCGAGCACATCACTCCCGCGCAGGCCGCCGCGGTGGAGCCGGAGCGCATCTGCGCGCTCTTTGCCTCCCCCATCGGGCAGAGGATCCTGCACGCGGACGAGGTCTGGCGAGAGCTGCGGTTTTCGCTGCTCACCGGTGCGGAGACCGTGTTCGACGCACCGCCGGGCGAGGAAGTTCTTTTGCAGGGCGTCGCCGACTGCTGCATCCGCGAGGGCAAAATGCTCACCGTTGTGGACTATAAGACCGATTACGTCACGGCGGAAACGCTCGATGCGCGCGCCGCAGAGTATGCGCCGCAGATCCGCGCCTACGCCGCCGCTCTCACGCGGCTGCTCGAAATGCCGGTACAGGAGGGCATTTTGTTCTTTCTTCGCACCGGTCAGAGCGTCTCCATCGACTGCCGCGAGAAAAAATAAAAGAAAATCCGAGAAAACTTGCCGATTCCGCTTGACATTCGCCGGAAATTGGGTATAATAACCCTTGCGTTTGCGATATAGCGGGATTGTGTAAAGGTAGCACAGCGGACTCTGACTCCGTATGTGAGGGTTCGAATCCTTCTCCCGCTGCCAAAGAAGTCCTGCCCGTTCGGGCAGGACTTCTTTTTTGCCTATGGCTGAAAGAAGGCTGTTTTCCCTTATTTTTTCCCTTACCAGCTTCTTACAGGGAAAAACGGCCGCTTTTGATCTGAAATT
>CAVEQS010000028.1:0-38349 GCA_963618015.1 bacterium
GTGCCGGAGGCGGGATAGTAGATGTTCAGCGGCTCGCCCTTGGCCATGGAGGAATAGGCGTTGTAGTCCACGCCCGCGATCAGGATGCCCTTTTCACCGGTGGTGACGGCTTCCAGCGCCGCCTTGTTCGCGCCGGGTACGGTCAGGCCGTTGTCCGCCCAGCCCTGCATAACGGCTTCGCCGTTATCGGTGCCAGTCACAAGACCCGCAAGAAAATCTTTGCACGCACCGGACTTTTCGGGGTCGGGAATGGCGATCATGTCCTTATACTGCGCGTCGGTCAGCTCGGACCAGTCGGCGTTCAGCTCGGGAATGACGGTGGTGTTGTAAATGACGCCGACGGCAGAGGCGCTGGAGCCGAAGAGCATATGGTCATCGTCGATCCAGCCGGCGTTGATCTTATCGGCATTGGCGGGGGTGTAGCTCTCGAGCTGCCCGTCGGCTTTCATGCTGAGGCCGTCCGACCAGGAGGCAAGAATGACGACGTCGGCCACGGGGTTGGCCTGCTCGGCTTCCAGACGGGCGAGAATTTCGCCGGTCGTGCCCTGGAACTGCTCGACCTGGACGCCGGTCTTTTCGGTGAACGCGGCGGCCAGCTTGTCGGCAAGCCCGGCGGGACTCGGCATGTAGACCGTCACTTTGCCGGAGAGCTGCGGCTCGGCGCTCTCGGAAGCGGGCGCGGTGCTCTCCGGAGCGGACGTTGCGGCGGGTGTTTCCGCTTGCGGCTGCGTTTCGCCGCAGGCGGCCAGACTCAGACAAAGGCACAGCGCCAGCAGCAGCAGACATACCATACGTTTTTTCATGCAGATAAAACCTCTTTCTTTCGAAAAGTAATGACTTGGTCGGGATCTATAGAAACGGACAGCGTCTCGCCGGGCAGCACTTTCCGCCGGCTGTGAAGCGTCCAGGTTGAAGTCTGATACGAAACGGTGATCTCATAGGTGCTCCCCAGATACTGCACGCTCTGCACTGGCAGCGCAAAGTGCAGCGCGCCGTTGCCCGGTGTGAGCGAGGCGGCCTCCGGGCGGAACATCTCCGCTTCGCTCAGCCAGTTGGATTTTCCGACGAACCGCGCGACAAACTCGGTGGCCGGGGCGTGATAGATGATCTCCGGCGCGGCGTACTGCTCCACATGGCCGCCGTTCAAAACGGCGATCCGATCGCTCATGCTCATGGCCTCCGTCTGGTCGTGCGTTACGAAAACGGAGGTGATGCCGAGCGCGGAGGTGAGCTCCGTGAGCTCGTGCCGCATTTCCTCGCGCAGTAGGGCGTCCAGCGCGGAGAGCGGCTCATCAAAGAGAATGCAGCCCGGCTGCACGGCGATGGCGCGGGCAAAGGCAACGCGCTGCTGCTGCCCGCCGGAGAGCTGGTGGGGATAGCGCCGTTCAAAATCCTCGAGATGCACGGTGCGGAGAGCGTCACGCACGCGGCTTTGCAGGTCTTTTGTATCCTTTCTGGCCCGCAGCCCGAAGGCAACATTTTCCAATACCGTCATGTGCGGCCAGAGCGCGAAATCCTGAAATACAAAGCCGAGATTCCGCTTCTCCGGCGGAAGATTGATTTTGCGTTTTTTGGAAAAGACACAGACGTCGTCCAGCCAGATCTCGCCGTCGTCCGGCGTTTCCAGCCCGGCGATCATGCGCAGAAGCGTTGTTTTGCCGCAGCCGGAGGGGCCGAGCAGCGTGGTGAAGCTCCCATTTCGAATCGTCAGCGTGGTTGGCTGTATGACTTGCTTTTTGTCAAAGCTCTTGGCGATCTGTTCCAGTCGAATTTCCATGGCGGCCCTCTTTTCTGCATTCGCCATTAAGGATACCGGCGGAATGTAAATTGTGCGACCGAAACTTCGTAAAATCAACGTAAAATCAACGAAGAAAAATCCCGCCCCGGGACAGTTGTCCTGGGGCGGGATCGGCGCGATGTTTTATGCGGCTGGAAACGCCGGTTTATTCGATGAGGCCGCTCTCTTTGAGCAGAAGCTCCACGTCCGTGCCGCGGATCTTCTTGAGCACGATCTTCATGAGCTCGCGCTCGCCGAAGCTCAGTTCGGCCTCGGAGAGAGGCTTCTTGTCGATGGCGTAATAGCACGCGCGCAGCAGCTCGCGCACGTCGTATTTGCTGCCCCAGACCTCGGGCACGCCGCGGTCAACGTTCAGCAGCGTATACACCGACTCCATGCCGGTGCGCATCGAGTACTCGGTGGTGAAGATGGTGTCGCGCGGCGTTTCGGCAAACTGGCCGATGAAGGCGAAGTTCACCGCGCCCTCCGGCACGACGCGCGGCCGGTCGGATTCCTTTCTCGGCTGGAAGAAGGCGTTGATATACGGCATGAAGCACGTTGTGGTGTTGCATGCTACGCTCGCGAGCGTATCGATCCGGTCGATGGGCACGCCAATGTGATAGAGCCACTCGCGGCAGACCTCCTCGCCGGTGCACTCGCGCATGGGCTTGCGGACATAGTTGCCCGGGCGGTCGGTGTTGAGCGCGTACAGCCACACGAGCACCGTGTCCTTGTTCTGCGCTTTGAACTGCGGCTGGCGGTTGATCGTCCAGGAGAGATACCAGTTCTCGGTGCTGTCCTTGACCGTGACGATGCCGCCGGTCGTTACCTTGCCCTCGCGCGGGTCGCGGTGGCAGACGTTGATGATGTGGCGGATGATCTCCTCGTTCGCGGTGGCGACGGTCGCGCTCATCCAGTTGGTGGCATTCACGTCGGAGCAGAACTTGTCCGGGTTGCCGTATTCGCCGTGCTCGGCCTGCGCGGCGATATTCTTCCACATATCCCAGCTCTCGCCCTTGCCGTTTTCGATGCCGGAAAGGTCGGGCGCGTGGGTCTGGTCGCCGTAGCAGGAGGTGTCGGTGCAGCAGCCGTTCGTGATAAACACGAGATCGTCCTCGATGAGATCGAGTGTCTGCTCCTGGCCGTCCTTCACATAGACGATGGCTTTGGCGACCTTCTTATCGCCGTGCTTTTCGATGATGACATTCTTCACGTCCATGCCGTACTCGATGCGCACGCCGTGGGATTCGAGATACTTCACGAGCGGGAGGATCATGCTTTCGTACTGGTTGTACTTCGTGAAGCGCAGCGCGCTGAAGTCGGGCAGGCCGTCGATGTGGTGGACGTAGCGGCAGAGATAGCGCTTCATTTCGAGCGCGCTCGACCAGCGCTGGAAAGCGAACATCGTCTGCCAATACAGCCAGAAGTTCGTGCTCCAGAAGCTCTCGGGCAGCACCTCGGAGATCTTCTTATCCTCGAGATCCTTCTCCGGTGTCAGGAAGAGCTTGGAGAGCGCCATGGCGGAGGCCTTGTCGAGAGCGAATTTCTTGTCGGTGTGGGCATCCTCACCGCGGTTGACGCTCGCGCGGCAGAGCGAGTAGTTGGGGTCGTGCTTGTTGAGCCAGTAATATTCGTCGAGCACCGTCACGTTCGGCGTCTCGATGCTCGGCACATCGCGGAATACGTCCCACATGACCTCGAAGTGGTTATCCATCTCGCGGCCGCCGCGCATGTAGAAGCCTTTCGTAATGTCGCGGTAGCCGTCGCAGCTGCCGCCGGCGAGTTCGTGCTTTTCGAGAAGATGGATGTGCTCGCCCTTCATCTGGCCGTCGCGGACAAGATAGAAGGCCGCGGTCAGACCGGCGAGGCCGGTGCCGATGATATACGCGGATTTGTTGTCAACGCCCTCCGGCTTTTCGGGGTGGGCGAAGGATTCATACGTTCCGGCAGAGTAATACATAAGATTGACCTCCTGTGAGATTTGTTTTTTCTCTTGATGGCCTTATATTACCCCAAAGAATTTTATTTACCATAAACAGAAACGTCCCCGTGATAAGGGTTTTATCACGGGGACGCGAAGTGTAAAGATTTTTATCAGAACGGGATTTTTGATTAAATCTTGAATCGGGCGAGCGCTTCGCGGATCGAGTCATGGATGAGAAGCGCGAGCCGGTCGACGATCTTTTCCGGCTCCTCGGTCATGCTGTCGCGGATCCAGTCGAGCATGATGCCGATGAAAATGTAGCCGTAGACCTGCGCGATGAACGCCTTGTCCTCGTCGCGGACGGTCATGCCGGCGGACTGCTCATCAACCACGCCGAGAATGAGATTATCCACGAGCGGGCGGAGATACCGCTCGACCTGCTCGCGGTCCACACAGCGGTAAACATTCAAAATAAACGGCTTATTCTCCCGCACGGCCTCGAAAATTTGCAGAAAGCCCTGCTGCCAGGTGTCGTGCGTTTTCTTCTCTTCGAGCGCGCGGCGCGCGTCCTCCAGACACGACCACTCCACGAGATCGTAAATGTCCTTGAAATGATAGTAAAACGTCATGCGGTTGATGCCGCAGTCCTCGGCGATGTCGTTGATGGTGATTTTGGTGAGCGGCTTTTTGAGAAGCAGATTTTTGAGCGACTGCTCGAGCGCCCGCTTTGTTACCTGTGACATGGCGTTCTCCTTTTAGATATTCTGGGCTTTTTCGTCTGCGAGAGCGAGAAGCGAGCGCTCCTGCGCAATGTCGCCCCGGTAGGGATACGTGGCGGCATTTTTTTCAAATTGGGTGCGAAGGGCGGCTGCGCGGTCTTTGTCACCGTCACGTAAAAGAGCGATGGCGTATTCCGTGCGCAGCACACTGGGGAAGTTTTTCATCTGGCGCATAAAGCGGCGCTGCGGCTTTGTGAGCATGGCGTCCACTACGCCGCGGCGATTTTCACCGATGAGCTCGAGATACATTTCGTCGCACAGCAACAGTGCGCGGTAAAGCCCGACGAGGTTCGCGCGGCCTGTGAGAAGGCGCGCCATGGCCTCGAGCGCTTCGGCGAAGCGGTGCTCGTCCATGAGGCGGCTGCAGCAGAAAACGCCGGTTGCGGCGACGAGCGCGTTTTGCATCGCCTCGTCCGACGGCATGAGAAACCACTCCTCCGGCATATCGCGCAGGCGCTCGCCGTTCGTCTGGCGGCTGTTGACGGCCATTTGCAGATAAAAGGCGCGCATGGCCTCCGGATCGCGGCGCAGGGAGAAAGCGTTCTTGCCGTCGTTATCGACCGGCCCGAGCCGGAGCGGGATGCCGTTTGTGAGCGCGAGGTAAAACCCCGCAAGAGCGAACATAAAGAGCAGCGCCGCGTCCATGCTGCCGCCGCCGGACAGAAAGTATCCGCCGAGCGCGAGGAGCGCGGTGAGCAGATTCATGAGCGGCCCGGAGAGATTATAGAGCATGACGGGGATTTTTCCGTCCACGGGCTCCGGCGGCGTCATGAGGCATTGCCCGCCCGTTCCGGCGAGCTTCAGCCGGCGGAGGTGGAGCGCACCGTTTTCCCGCTGCAATTGCAGCGTGCCGATGCGGAAGGAGCAGAATTTATAGCCCGTCAGCAGTCCGCCGATCAGATGGCCGGTTTCGTGCAGGACGATCTGCACGGCGAAGGAGAGGCACAGTCCGGCGAGACCGAAGAGGAACGAGCCGAGAAAACTTTCGCTCTCGGGGAGCGCATAGCCAACGCCGGCGCCGAGCCCCACACAGAGGACGAGCGAGAGGATCATCCCCGGCTGGATGCCCGAGGGCTTCTTTTTGTTCATAATAATATCACCATAGAGGATTATAGCAGATTTTTCGCCGGATGCAAACGTCAGAGGTTATCGCTTCGGCCGATTGCGTTTTGCGGGAAACTGTGAGATAATAGCCAATCAGGAACTCTTAAATAATAATTCTATGGAGGTGCGGACGATGAACCGATCGAACCTGTGGAAGCTGCCGGCGTACTGCCTGCTCTCCGGCCTGGTGTGCCATCTGCTGCTTGTCTATGTTTTGGGACGTATCGCGATCGTCACGCTGCCGGACGGCACGATCACGGCGGACAACGACCGCTGGATGCTGCTCTCCGGTATCCTTTTTGTGATCGTGCTCGCCGTCGGCTGGGTGCTGTTTCGCAAGCTTCCGCGGCGCGAGCTGCTCGTTTCCGCGTCGATCCTCGTTGGGCTGAACGTGCTTTTCGGCATTCTCTCGGAGGTGACGAACGGCTCCTTCGGCTTCTTCTGGTATACTCTCTCTGAGTGGGACAGCGTTGTCTCCCAGCTGCTGAACGCCGCCGGGGTAAATATGTGGGTCTCCGCCATTATCACATGGCTGCTGCCGCCGTATATTTTTGTTCTCTTCGGGAGAAAATCCACCGCCGGGGAAGAGGAGGAAACCGCATGAGCGATATCGAGATCGCGCACAAGTGCGCCTTGAAACCCATTTCGGAGATCGCCGCCGCGGCGGGCATCGATGAAGCCTATGTTGAGCCCTACGGCAAATACAAAGCGAAAATCTCCCTTGACCTGCTGCGCGAAAAGGCTGCTGCGCCGGACGGAAAGCTCATTCTCGTAACGGCCATCACGCCGACGCCCGCGGGCGAGGGCAAGACCACAACGTCCATCGGTCTGGCGGACGCCCTCCGCCGCGGCGGGAAAAACGCCGTGGCCGCGCTGCGCGAGCCGTCGCTCGGCCCCGTATTCGGCATCAAGGGCGGTGCGACCGGCGGCGGCTATGCGCAGATCGTCCCGATGGAGGACATAAATCTCCACTTTACCGGCGATTTTCACGCCATCGGAGCTGCCAACAACCTGCTCGCGGCGATGCTTGATAACCACATCCAGCAGGGCAATGCCCTCGGGATCGATCCGAAGCAGATCACGTGGAAGCGCTGCGTGGACATGAACGACCGCCAGCTCCGGCACGTGGTAGACGGGCTCGGCGGAAAAGCGAACGGCTGCCCGCGCGAGGACGGGTTTGACATCACCGTGGCGAGCGAGATCATGGCGGTGTTCTGCCTTGCGGAGAGCCTTTCCGATCTCAAGGCGCGGCTCGGGCGCATCATTGTGGGGTATACGTACGAGGGCGCACCCGTCACGGCGCACGATCTCAAGGCCGAGGGCGCGATGACCGCGCTGCTGCGCGACGCGCTCAGCCCCAACCTTGTCCAGACGCTCGAGGGTACGCCGGTGCTCGTCCACGGTGGCCCCTTTGCGAACATTGCGCACGGCTGCAACAGCGTGCTCGCCACGCGCATGGCGCGAAAGCTCTCGGACTATACCGTCACTGAGGCGGGCTTTGCCGCCGATCTCGGTGCGGAGAAGTTTTTGGATATCAAGTGCCGCCTGGCGGATATGCGCCCGGATGCCGTTGTGATCGTTGCGACGGTGCGCGCTCTTAAATACCACGGTGGCGTGGAGAAGGATGCGCTCGGCGGGGAAAATCTCGAAGCGCTCGAAAAGGGACTCTCCAACCTTTTGCGCCATGTGGATAATATAAAGAATGTATTCGGTCTTCCGTGCGTTGTGGCGGTGAACGCCTTCCCGACGGACACGGAAGCGGAGCTTGCGCTCGTGGAGGAAAAGTGCGCCGGGCGCGGTGTGAAGGCCGTGCGGAGCGACGTGTGGGCGCGCGGCGGCGCGGGCGGCGAAGAGCTCGCCGCCGAGGTCGTGCGGCTTTGCGGGGAGGAAAACCACTTCCGCTTTGCCTATGGGCTGGACGGCTCGATCGAGGAGCGGCTGGATACGCTTTGCCGAAATGTGTACCGCGCCGACGGCGTCTCGCTCACGCCGGAGGCGGAAAAGCAGGCTGCGCGGCTCACCGCGCTCGGCTTCGGAGATCTTCCGGTGTGCGTTGCCAAAACGCAGTATAGCTTTTCGGACGATGCCGCAAAGCGCGGCGCGCCGGAGGGCTTCACCGTGACGGTACGGGAGATCCGCGTCTCGGCGGGCGCGGGCTTTCTCGTTGCTCTCACGGGCAATATCATGACGATGCCGGGGCTTCCCAAGTCGCCCGCCGCCGAGCGGATCGACGTGGACGAAAACGGCGTCATTACGGGGATGTTTTAAGAATGGAAATGCTCCACAAAAGCGTGAATGACTTTACCGCTGCGCTCGCTTCCAGGGCGTCTGTGCCGGGCGGCGGCAGCGCGAGCGCGCTCGCCGGAGTGCTCGCCGCGGCGCTCGGCGGCATGGTGGGGGAGCTCACCGTCGGAAAGAAAAAATACGCCGCCGTTGAGCCGATCTTACGCGAGCTGCTCGACGAGGCGGAAAAGCTCCGGGGACAGCTTCTGGAGTGCGTGGAAAAGGACGCTGCGGCGCTCGCACCGCTCGCGAAGGCCTACACCATACCGAAGGACGACCCCGCCTGCGCCGAAACGCTCGAGGCGTGTCTCCGCGCCGCCGCCGCGCCGCCGATGGAGGTTTTGGAGCTGACGGGGCGGACGATCGAGCTTCTCCGCGGCTTCGCCGATATGGGAAGCCCCATTGCGGTCTCGGATGCCGCCGTGGGCGCGGCGCTTGCACTTGCGGCGCTGCGCGGCGCGGAGATCAATGTGCGCGTCAATACCCGGCTGATGCATGACCGGGAGCGCGCCGCGGCGCTTGATGCGAAGGCGCATGCGCTCGTGGATAAGTACGCGCGGCAGGCTGAAAAGATTTACGATGACGTTTATGGGAGGCTCGCGCGATGAGCATGCTTCTCCGCGGCGCGCCCGCCGCTGCCGCGCTCAATGAAAAAACGGCGCAGCTCGTATCCGAGCTGCGGGAAAAGAGTGTCGTCCCGACACTCGCCATTGTGCGCCCCGGCGCGCGGGAGGACGATCTTTCTTACGAGCGGGCGGCAGTAAAGCGCTGCGCCGCCGTGGGCATCGAAACCCGGTGCGTTTCCCTGCCGGCGGATGTCTCCGGTGAGGAACTGGAAAAAACACTGCGCTCTCTGAGCGCGGAGGAGACGGTGCACGGCATATTGCTGCTGCGTCCGCTGCCTCCGGCGCTGGATGAGACGCGCATACTGCGCGCCATCGCGCCGGAAAAGGATGTGGACGGTGCGACGGAGGCCTCGCTCGCCGCGGTGTACGCCGGGACGGGGGAGGGCTTCGCCCCCTGCACGGCGCAGGCGGTTTTGGAGTTGCTGGACTATTATGAAGTTCCCGTCGAGGGGAAACGCGCCGTTATTCTCGGGCGGAGTCTCGTTGTCGGGCGTCCGGCGGCGATGCTGCTGCTGCACCGCGGCGCAACGGTGACGCTCTGCCACTCGAAAACCGAAAACGCGGCGCTCCTCGCGCGCGAGGCGGACATCCTTGTCGCCGCGACCGGGCGGCGCGAGAGCGTCGGTGCGGCGTACTTTTCTGCGGGGCAGACGGTCGTCGATGTCGGTATACACTATAACGAAGAGATGCAGAAGCTCTGCGGCGACGTTGCTTTTGCCGAGGCGGAAGCTCTCGTTCGCGCCGTTACGCCCGTGCCGGGCGGCGTTGGCGCACTCACCACGGCGGTACTGGCCGCGCACACGGCGAGGGCCGCGGCGCGCCAGAGAAAATAAATACAAATTTTAAAACACATGACAGAGTAGGAGTAAAGCGTTGCAGCGGCCGGGATTCCGGCCAATGCTGAAGTGCCGCGGGATGGGATGTTGTCCGCGGACGAAGCGGCGGGAGCCGCGCGGTTTTGCTTCGCATCCGCTGCCACCCGAGGATACCGCTCCTTCCGTGGCAACTGTCACGAAAGGAGTCTTTTTTACACCCATGAAAACAAGAAAACTTGCCCTGAACGCCGTGCTGGCGGCGATGTGTGCCGCGCTCGGTGCGCTCGCGCTCGACCTCAACAGCATCAAGATCACGTTTGAAAGCTTCCCCATATTGCTCGGCGCACTGCTCTTCGGCCCGCTGGACGGTCTCGCCGTCGGGTTCGTGGGGACGCTTTTGTACCAGCTTCTGCGCTACGGCGTTTCGGTCACAACGCCGCTCTGGATCCTGCCCTACGCGCTTGCGGGGCTCATGACCGGTTTTTACGCGAAGCGCCGCGGCTTTTCGCTCACAACAAAGCAGACGGTTGGCATCGTCGTGGCGGCCGAGGTGCTCATAACGGCGCTCAATACGCTCGTCATGTACATCGATGCGAAGCTTTACGGCTACTGGTTCCCCGGCTTCATCTCGGCCATGCTTCTGCCGCGCGGCGCGGTTTGCATCGTAAAGGCGGTCGTATTCGGCCTTGTGCTGCCGAAGCTTTGCGCGCGCGTGCGCCGCGCGCTGCCCGGAGAGGGGGAGAAAACGCATGGAGCTTGAAGAAGCGCTCGCTTTTATCCACGGCACCGACTGGAAAGGGAGCCGCCTCGGCTTGGAGCGGGTGCGCGAGCTGATGCACCGGCTGGGCGATCCGCAGGACAGCCTGAAATTCATCCACGTCGCCGGGACGAACGGCAAGGGCTCGACAAGCACAATGCTTGCCTCAATCCTCGCGGCGGCGGGGTATAAAACGGGGCTTTACACTTCCCCGCACCTTGTGCGCGTGAACGAACGGTTCCGCATCAACGGCTCGGACATCCCCGACGCGGCGCTCTGCCGCGCCGCCGAGGCCGTGAAGGAAGCGTCCGGCGGCATGGCCGATGCGCCGACGGAGTTTGAAATTCTCACCGCGATGGGTTTTTGGTATTTTGCGGCGGAGGGCTGCGACGCCGTGGTGCTCGAGGTCGGCCTTGGCGGGAGGCTCGATGCGACGAACGTGATCGCCGCGCCCGAGGCCGCCGTCATTACGAACATCGGGCTCGAGCACACGGCCATTCTCGGTCATACGCTTTCCGAGATCGCGCGCGAAAAGGCCGGGATCATCAAGCCCGGTACGACCGCCGTTACGTACCCGGTGAACGGCGATGTGGACGCGGTGTACCGGGAGATATGCGCCGAGCGGGATGCCGCGTGGCGCCCGGTGCGTTTTGATGCGCTGCGCGAGCGCGAGCACTCGCTTACCGGACAGCGGTTTGACTATAAGGAAGAGAAAGACCTGACGCTCCATCTATTGGGAGAGCACCAGCTTCATAACGCGGCGCTTGCCATTGAGACGATCGGCGTGCTGCGCGAAAAGGGCTGGAGCATCCCGGAGAGCGCTCTGCGCGAGGGGCTTTCCGCGGCGCGCTGGGAGGCGCGGTTTGAGTTGCTGCATTCCCATCCCACGGTGATTGCCGACGGTGCGCACAACCCGCAGTGCGTCGAGGCGCTTGCGCGCAGCCTGGACGAGTATCTGCCGGGGCAGAAGGTCATCTTCCTGCTCGGCGTGCTTGCGGACAAGGACTTCGATACGATGCTCGCCCGGCTGCTGCCGTATGGGAAAAAGTTTTTCTGCCTGACGCCGGATTCGCCCCGCGCGCTGAGCGCGGACGATCTGAGCGCCTATCTGCGCGGCAAGGGCGCGGATGCGGTCTCCTGCGCAACGGCGGCGGAGGGCGTGCGCCGCGCGATCGAGGAAAGCGGCGGGGAAACGCCCGTCGTCGCCTGCGGCTCGCTCTATCTCATGGGCGAAATCCGCGAGGCGGTAAAAATATTTCCCGCATAAAAAATCAGCCCCGGCTCGTGCGATCCGCACGAGCCGGGGCTGATCATTTTATCCGCTCCAGCGCTCTTACGCCGGGGCTCAGAAATCTCTGGGTCTGTTGGCGAGACATTTTATCAGAGCCTCTTCGCCGGTCAAAAGCTTTTTCCCCTTTGGCCAGGCGACGATCACGCTGCTTTTTACCTGCGGCACCAGAGGCTTTGCGCAGATATCGCCGCTCTCGGTTTCCGAAAGAAAGCCTTTATAAAGCAGGCATACGCCCATGTTTTCGGAAAGAGCATCCCGCAGCGTTTTCAGGTTTCGGGTGAGCAGCGTGATGTTGGCAAAAAAGCCTGCCGCAGAGCAGATGTCCTTGATCCTTTTCACATCGGCCTGAGAACCGGAGTACACGATGAGATTTTCGGCTTTCAGATCGGAGATCTGGATAAACGGCCGCAGTGCCAGACGGTTCTGCCGGGAAACGACGCAGACGTATTCATCGTCGTAAATGGTTCGGAAATCTACCAGATCCGTATTTATATTCTCCTTGCGGATGACCGAGAGAGTATGCTTTTTCTGGATCATGGACGCCATCAGGCTTTCGCTGTCCATCTCGGTCGTCCGAACGTGATACCGGGGGTTTTCCTTTTCAAATGATGCGATTTTCCGAATGAGACCATAGGAGGAGACATCGGCGGCCGTGGTCAGTTCAATGGTGCCGCTCTTCAGAGAACGGTAATTGTTTTTGAGGGCGAGGACGTTCTGATAGCTTTTCAGCATCTGCTGCATTTCCGGAAGGATCACGGCACCCATTTCGGAAAGCTCACATTTTTTGCTGGAGCGGTTGATCAGCGTCAGCCCAAGCTCCTCTTCCAGCGATTTGAGGTGCTTGGAGACCGAAGACTGCGATAGATTCAAAACCTCGGCGGTTGCAGAAAAGGACTGTTCCTCCGCAATGGAAAGAAACACCATTATCTGAATAAAGTTCATAGCAAAAATCAAATACACAGATGGCGTACAAAGTACGCTGCCGTTTTCGAGGTCAGTGCATCCATGATCTCCGTGTTCTGCGCGCCCCGTCTGTAAGCTGTCCCGAAATCGTGGCCGCCGTCCGGGAATTTTACCATTTCCAGCGACCGGGCGCTTTCGCAATAGACCGAAACCAGCGCCATATCCCGCGGATCCACTACGGTGTCCCGGCATCCCATGGCGCAGAAAACGGCACCGCGGTAGCGGTCCAAAACCTCGAGCGGGTCGCTGTGCTTCAGCTCCCGGAAAAATTCGGCGCTGAATGGCAGCGCGTGGACGCCGAATGGATCATAGGAAAAGATGCCGTTTGCCGCGATGGCCTTATATGCGGAGATGAGATCCGGTTCGTCCCGCAAGAAGGATTTGATTACATCCACACCGGCCGCGACGCCGGGCGCCCACAGGGAGAGGCAGGATATTTCGGGATGCCGCGCGGTATAAAGACAAGCCGCCCGGCCGCCCATGCTGTATCCCTGAACGCCGAAAAGCACCGGGGAAAACCCCAGGGTACTGACGGCAAAATCCCGCACACAGTCCATGTCATCGAGCATGTTTTTATGAGTGTAGCAGGTGAAGGGCTCTGCACTTTCTCCGTTGCCGGGAAAGTCAAAACGGAGGCAGGCGATCCCCGCCCCTGCCAGCGAGTCTGCCACGGTATCGTATAAGCCGTACTCGTGCAGGTTGGAGTCCAGTCCGTGAACGGCCAGAACGAACGGCTTTCCCGCGGCCGGCTTGTCCGGGAGCTCGGCATGGATGCGCATGACCTGGCCGCGGGGGTTATCTACGGAAAAGATTTTCTGCATTTGTAGCACCTTCCTTTATCGCATGCTCAGAGTGTGCGGCGGAAGATTCGGGGCGTTGACCTGAATCACCTGAGACGCCACATGATTGGCGACCCGCGCGGCGTTGAATATATCATGGTTGAGTTTCCTTGTGGCAATGACTGTGCCGATGTGGGAATCGCCCGCACCGTTTGTGTCGATGGCCTTGACGGCTTCCGCTTCGATAAACCGGGAGTCGCTTTTCGTTTTTACAAGACAGCCCTCTTTGCCGATCGTGATAATGACCGGAGAGCCGGTCAGGCGGAAGAGCGTATCCGCGGCGTCGCGGTAGCTGGTCTCGCCGCTGATGTAGATCGCTTCGGAAGCGTTCAGATGCAGAACGGGCGAGAGCGCGAGCAGCTGCTGCATATATGGCTTGGGGATCCGGAAACAGGCGGGGCCGGGGGCAAAGTACAGCCGGCAGACGTCCTTATATTTTCGGATAAAGGGATAAATGACCGAATAGTTGTCGCCCTCCATTTCATAGCCGGGGAAATAAATGGTGTCATACTCGTCCATGCTCAAAACGTCAAACCATTCGCTTTTGTAGTGGGAATCGACGCCCATGATGTTTATGAATGTGCGCTCCGCATTTTTGTCAATCATGCAGATCGAGTTGCCGTTATCGTGATCCTCGTCATGACATACGGCTTCGATACCCCGCTTTTTTATCTCCTGACGCAGAAAATCCGCGTAGATCCCTTTCCCGATCGGCGCAAACAGCGTTGCCGGAATGTCAAACTCCTTCAGAACGCAGGCAACGTTATATGCGCATCCGCCGGCACAGACCGAACTGCCCGTTACCACAACGTCCTCACCGGAAATGGGGACATGATCCACGTTGAGAACGGTATCCGCAAATACGGCGCCGATGACCAGACATTTTTTCATACGGTGATACTCCCCCTCTTTTCTGTCAGCGCCGCTGCATAGCTGCGGAAATCGACGCCGTTGGCCCGGTTGATCTCATCGATATAGTTCTGCGGGATGTGATCCGCACCCTGTGCGGCTCCGCATATGGCGCATGCGATGGCGCCGATCGTGTCGGTGTCGCCGCCGAGATTGGCACACAGTATAGCAGAATGCTTCACGTCCATGCAATAGTACGCTACGCTCAGAGCCGCCGGTACGCTCTCGGCCGCGCCGCCGCCGGCACCGACCGTCCGGTACAGCGCGTCAGCAAATGCCGTCTCGTTACCGGCGTATTTTTTCGCCAGGGAAACGCCTACCAGAAGCCGATCCGAAATATACGGCGATACCGTTTCGCTCCCGAGCGAGCGGGCGTATTCTTCCACGGACAAAACATCCTCAAGCATCTGTTCCCGGCTGCTGCCGTCGATCAGCGAGGCAATTGCCATTGCGGGCATGCACGCGCTGGCTATGGTGATGTCACTCGCGTGCGTTACGCGGGAAACGCCGGCGACAAAGTCACACAGTTCCCTTTTCTGATGTCGCCCGAACAGCGCGCCAACGGGCGACACACGCATGGCGGCACCGTTTGTCAGCGCTTTCTCTGTGTAAGGTGTCGGATCGGTTCCATCCATGTAGCACCGCAAAACGAATCGAGAGGTTTGCCCGAGAAGATTTCTGGCAAAGGCGTTCTCTTTTTCTGCCCAGGCCGTCAGCCGCTGCGCGATGTCCTTCGGGACGATCCGATAATCGTTTTCGATCAGACTGTCCAGAATGATCAGCGCCTGCGCGGTGTCATCGGTAAACTGCCCCTTTTTATAGTTACAGGCGATGTCGTTTGCAGGATTTCCGTCCAGAAAGTCAGAGATTCCGGCGGGGTATTCCCGCTGGAGCCTCGCCCGGCTCCACAGCTCCGGGGGCATTCCCATGGCATCGCCGATGGCTTGTCCGTAGAGAACGCCGAGGATCTTATTAAATTGTGCATCCATCGTTTTATCCTTTCACCGCGCCGGTCGTAACGCCGTTAATAATTTCCTTCTGACAGAGGATATAGAAGATCATTGCCGGAATATTGCAGAGCACCATACCGGCGGAGGCAAGCTCCCAACGCTTGACGAACTGGCTGATAAACGAGTAGGTTTTCAGCGGCAGCGTCTGCATCCCCGCCCGGTTGATGATCAGCGACGGCAGAAGGTAGTCGCACCAGGTGTTTATCATGCTGAGAATAAGGACCGTTACGAGAATGGGCTTGAGAAGGGGGAAAACAATGTGGAAAAAGACCTGAAAAGAGTTGCAGCCGTCGATCAGCGCGGCCTCCTCGACCTCAACGGGGATGCTTTTCACATATCCGGCGACAAGGATAACGCACATGCTGGAGTAAAGACCGAGATAACTGAATATGAGGCCGAGACGGTTCATCATCCCGCCCGCTTTCAGAAGCTTTATCAGCGGCAGCATGACGCACTGGAAGGGAATGAGCATCGATCCCGCCAGCAGCATGTAAATGACGGTGCTCACCTTCCGCTTATACCGCTCCAGAGCCCAGCCGGCCAGGGCGGAGAAAAACGCGGTCAGAACGGCGGTCGAGCCGGAGATGATAATGGAATTGAGCAGCGTCCGAAAAAAGTCCATTCCTTCTATGGCGTCTTTGTAGTTTTTCAAATTGAACTGCGTCGGAAAGCCCAGCACGTTCAGATAGATATCCTTGAGATCTTTGAAGGAGTTCAGAAACAGGCTGATCATCGGGAAAAAGTAAATGGAAACGGCGACGGCGGCGATCGCATAGAAAACGATATAATTTATCGGTTTTTTCTTCATTACAGCTCGATCTCCCTTTTCTTAAAGATGCGGAGCTGCGTCAATGTGACAGCAGCGACGACGAGCAGGAATATAACGGCTTTTGCCTGTGCATAGCCCATCTGATTGTAGCTGTAGGCTTCCTTGAAAATGTTCATGGCGATCATTTCCGTTGTCCTCTGCGGATTTCCGTTGGTCAGAGCCAGGTTGAAATCGTAGATCTTGAGACTGAAGGACAGCGAGATAAAGAGACTTGTGGTAAAAGCCGGGCGCATGAGCGGGAGAATGATCCGTGTCAGCACCTGGCGCTTGGTGGCGCCGTCGATGCAGGCCGCCTCGCTGAGCTCAAGCGGGATGGATTGGAGCTGCGCAATATAGATCAGCATAACATAGCCCGAGGATTGCCACGCCAGCATGATGACCAGCCCCCAGAAGCCGGTCGTGGTGTTGGAGAGCCAGCCCATCAGCCATTCGGCTCCGAGCGCCTTGCCGATGGCGGCAAAGACCTTGGTGAAGATGAACTGCCAGGTAAAGCCGAGCAGCACGCCGCCAATCAGATTCGGCATGAAGAACACGCCGCGCAGGAAGTTCGAGCCTTTGAACCCTCTCGTGACCAGAAAGGCAAAGGAAAAGCCCAGCAGGTTCATGATGATCACGGCGGTAACGGCGACCAGCACCGAAAAGCCCAGAGAGTACAGAAACTGAGAGTCCGAGAACAACTGGATATAATTATGAAAGCCGATAAAACCCATGGTGGATTTCATGCCGTTCCAGTCGGTAAAGGAGTAGCCGATGCCAACAATGGCAGGAAGGATCAGCGCAGAGAAAAAGGGGATCAGTATAGGAAGCAAAAACATCCAGTAGGTGAGCTTGGATTTTTTCATATATCTCCTCATAAAACCGCAAAGCCGCGGTGTGAAGTCCGGTGTTAGAGCATGAGCCGCCGGGATAGTTTTGCGGCTGTCTGCCGCTGTGATCTCCCGGCGGCTCACAGGATCATGAGCTTTGATTCAGAGTATGTTTTGGTAAAAAAATCGTGCGCCGTGCCGCAGGGGCCGTCTGCCGGTGGTTCCTTCTATGAGCAGATCGATGAGGCCCGCCGGCGGAGCAGCAATGCTGGCTCACGCGCGCTTGGCGGCCCAATCGTCCTTCGCCTGAGCGACAACGTTGTCCCAGGTCAGATCGCCGGTGAGATAGCCCTGGAAGAGATTGTTCATGGTTTCCGCAAAGCCGGTAGGATACGAAGTGAAAACCCAGCTGACAGTTTTTCCGCGGCTGAGGTAATCGAGCATTTCGCGGTTCAGGGGATCCACAGTGCTTGTATCAATGGTGTTGACGGGCAGAAGAAGCCCCGCGGCCAGCTGAAGTGCCTGCGCTTCGGGATCGGTCATGAGCCAGCACAGGTAGTCCTTAGTGGCCTGCACATCCGCCGGAGCCGCTTTGCCGTTGATGGCGTAGCCGGTGGTTCCGCATGCAATGCAGTCCTCTTTCGCTCCCTTCATGGGAAGAGGAAGAAGCCCCATGTTTTCGGCGATCTCCGGATCGATAGCGGAGACCTCGGTATAGATCCAGGTGCCTTCCTGCACGACCGCAACTCTCTCGATGGCAAAGCCGCCGCCGATCTGCATGGAGTAATCCACGGCGTTCAGATATTCCGGATGATCGGCGCTGGAGGTGTACCGGATCTGCATATCCGTCAGCTCCTTCAGCGCGTCGGCATAGGTGAAACCGATCTCCTTGGCATTCAGCGTGGTAACGGAGTCGCCGAATTCAAGGCTGAACGCCATGTTGGAGGTGTGTTTGCCATAGATCCAGTATTCCGCGGCGGCTGTCTCAATCACAGCCTCAAGCTGCGGGAACTGGTCGGCGAGCTCGCCGTCGTCGATCATTTTTTGCAGCTTCGCAAAGGCGGTGTCGATCGCGTCAAAGGAAGTGAGAGTGGAAGCGTCGATTCCGGCGGCTTCAAAGATCCGCTTGTTATAGATAAAACCGTAGCCCTGAAGCGCAGCGGGGGCGGCCATGGTTTTACCGTCGATAACAAAGGCGTCCGTCATTCCCTCGTATACGGTATCCAGCCACGCCTGATCGGACAGATCGGCCAGCGTCTCGTACCAGTCGATGACGTCCTGCGTGCCGTCGATGCCGAAAAGCGTGGGGGCGTCACCGCTTGCCATTTTGGTGCGAAGAACTTCGCTCGTACCGATCTCAACATTCACGTTCACGTTGCTGTGCGTGGACATATAGAGATTGGCAAGCTCGTTCATAAGATCGGTGAACTCGACCGCAAAGCTGAATACGTTGACTTTCGCTTTTTCGCCGGATGATGTATTGGAAGTCGCTTCGGTTGTTTCTGCCGGATCCGCGGCGGGCGCGGGAGAGGCGCATCCGCAAAGGCAGCCGACAAGAACGGATAATGCAAGGAAAAGTGCAAGGGCTTTTTTCATCGCTGTATCTCCTTTCAAAGTGGCTAATCATTCGTGCGAAGGAACCATGACTTCAGTATAATTTCACCAAAATGAATCTGCAATTCAAATTCAGGAGCCGAGCTATTCCGTATCAGAATAGCTCGGCTCAGCGGCTCGCGCGAGAAAGTTATAATAGGATCGGCTGGAGCTGGCGGCTTTGCAGGGCGGCTTTTACCGTCTCACCAAGCAAGTCAAAATCGCTCTGGAGCGAGAACGGCTTCTGGTGCGGCGCGTCCTGCCGGAAGGGGACAAAGTACACGTTCTTGCGCTGCAAAAGCGCCGCGATGCTCTCCGCGGAGCCGGAGAGACCGTCGTTCGTGGAAATGGCGAGAATGAGCGGCGCGCCGTTTCGCAGATGCGCCTTGCACGCCATCGTGACGGCGGTGTCCGTGACGCCGCGGGCAAGCTTTGCGAGCGTGTTGCCCGTGCACGGGGCGACGAGCAGCGCGTCGAGCCTCTGGCTCGTACCGAGCGGCTCCGCCTTGACGATCGTATCCACCGCTTCGCGGCCACAGAACGTTTCGAGTTCTGAGCGAAAGGCGGAGGCGGCGAAAAAGCGCGTGTCCGTCCCCGCCGCTGCGCCGGAGAGGATCGGCACGAGCGTGTAGTCCTTCTTGAGCGGCTGGAACGCCTCCAGCGCGCGGGAGAACGTGCAGTGCGACCCGGTGACGGCGAGACCGAGCCGGGGGAGCGGCTGCGCTGCGGCGGCGTATACCGCATCGCGCAGAATGATCGCGGCGCGCTCGGGCGCGTACTTTGCGGGAAGACCCGGCGCGCGGATGTAACGGAGATTCCTCTCGTGCGCTGCGGCGGCATCGATCCCGCCGGGCGCGGAGGCAAGCTCCAGCAGCAGCGCGTCCTTTCGCACAAGCGCGAGCAGCGGCTCGGTGAGCACCGGCGCGGGGATCGTGCCGATGATGATGTCAAACCGGTCGAGCGCGCCGGAGAGCGCGTCGAGCGGCAGAGCCTCCATGCCCACCGCCTCCGCCCACGCGCGCTGCTTACTCGAGCGTGCCGCGGCGGTGACGAGAGCGCCGGCTTTTTGCAGCTCCCGGCCAAGCAGGCGGCCGATCCGCCCGTAGCCGAGCAGCAGAACATGCGCGCCGGAGAGCCCTATTTCCGGGCGCAGCAGCGCGATGGCGCCCTCGGCGGTGAGGCGGGCGTTCGCGATCTGATATTCCTCCAAATGAGCGTACCGCGCCGAGGGATCCCACGGCGGCGGGATGACCATGTCGGCGGAGGCCGGGTCGGTGATCTCGTGGCCGTCGGCAAGCAGGAGCCTTCGCAGCGGGGGAAACCGGGCGTCCGTGCCGGTGATGGCAAAGCGCATAATGCACCACTCCTATCCAAAATCGTATTCCAGAATATGCGCTCTCGTTGACTTGTGTCCCGGTTTGCGGTAAAATCTCCTCGGAATTATAAAAGTACCGAGAGGAGATGCCCGCAGAAATGGCGAAGCTCTATTTCAAATACGGCGCGATGGGCTCGAGCAAGACCGCTCAGGCGCTCATCACCAAATTCAATTATGAGGAGCGCGGCATGGACGTGTGGCTTTTGAAGCCCTCCATCGACAGCCGTGACGGCGAAACGCTGCTCCGCTCGCGCATCGGGCTGGAGGCTGTGGCCGATGTCGTCCGCCCGGAGGATGATATCCGCGACCTTTACGCCGCGCGCGGCCATCACGACGTGGTGATCGTGGACGAATGCCAGTTCCTCACCCCGGAGCAGATCGAGCAGCTGCGGCAGCTCGTGGACGAGGAAAATCTGCCGGTGCTCTGCTTCGGGCTGCGCACCGACTTTCTCACGCACCTCTTCCCTGGCTCACGCCGTCTCTTCGAGCTGGCCGACTCCATCACGGAGATCAAGACCATCTGCGAATGCGGCTCGAAGGCCACGGTCAACGCCCGCATCGACGGCGAAGGCCATGTCGTCACCGAGGGCGCGCAGGTGTTCCTCGGCGGGAACGACTCCTATATCGCCATGTGCCACGCCTGCTGGCGCAAGCGCATTGCGCGCGAGCGCGCCGAAAGAGCGCAGAAGTAACACCATTCGACATATAAAAAGGAGAAGATCATCATGGCTACACCGCATAACAGCGCTGCCCCCGGCGATTTCGCCAAAACCGTTCTGATGCCCGGCGACCCGCTGCGCGCGCAGTACATCGCCGAAAATTTCCTCAAGGATCGCCGCCTTGTCAACAACGTCCGCGGCATCCAGGGCTACACCGGAACCTACAAGGGAGTGCCGGTGAGCGTTATGGCCAGCGGCATGGGTATGCCCACCATCGGCATTTACAGCTACGAGCTCTATAACTTCTACGGCGTGGAGAACATCCTTCGCGTCGGCTCCGTCGGGGCGCTGAGCGAAAAGCTGCACGTGCGCGACATCATTCTCGCGCAGGGCGCGTGCACCAATTCCGCCTATGCCTCCCAGTTCGGCTGCCGCGGCGCGATCGCCCCGATTGCCGATTTCGGCCTGCTGCGCACCGCCGCCGACATCGCCGAGGAGCGCGGCCTTCGCTACGCCGTCGGCAATCTGCTCTCCTCCGACACGTTCTACGATGACGACAAAACGGCGAGCGCCGCGTGGATCAAAATGGGCGTGCTCGGCATCGAGATGGAATCCGCCGCGCTCTATCTGAACGCGATGCGCGCGGGCAAGAAGGCGCTTGCCATCTGCACCGTTTCCGACCACATCATCACCGGCGAGGAGACGACCGCCGAGGAGCGCCAGACCTCCTTCCGCGACATGATGGAGCTGGCGCTGGAAGTGGCTGTCCGCAGCTGAAAAACACTTGAAATTCCCACGCGGACGGGCGGGGCGAATGGACAAAAAAGTCGCGGATTTCCGCCGGGGAGGCGGAGGACAGACCTTGCATATACCGCCCGGACATGGTATAATCACCGTTGCGAAAGTCCCGAAAAGGGACAAATTATAAGGAGGAAAGATTCTACATGAAGAAGATCCTTGCCCTGATCCTGGCTCTTGTCATGGTCTTTGCCCTCGTTGCCTGCGGTACCACCGCCGCCCCGGCTGCGACCGAAGAGCCCAAGACCGAAGAGCCCGCTGCCACCGAAGCTCCGGCGGAAGCTACCGAGGCCCCCGCTGAGCCCACCGAAGCCCCCGCGGAAGAGCCCGCGACCGTCAATGCCGACGACATCGAGGACACCATGACCTCCGCCGACGGCAAATATGAAGTTGCCTTCGTCACCGACGTTGGCCAGCTCAAGGACAAGTCCTTCAACCAGGGCACCTGGAACGGCGTCAAGCTGTACGCCTACGAGAACAACCTGAGCTACAAGTACTACCAGCCCGCCAACGGCGATCAGGCGACCGATGACGACCGCTATGACGCCATGAAGGCTGCTGCCGACAACGGCGCGAAGGTCGTTGTCTGCGCCGGCTTCCTGCAGGCCACCGCGCTTGAGCAGGCTGCCAAGGATTACCCCGAAGTGAAGTTCGTGTTCATCGACGGCTGGTCTCTCGGCCTCGATAACGTTGCTGCCATCGCGTTCAAGGAAGAGCAGTGCGGCTATCTTGCCGGCTATGCTGCCGTTATGGAAGGCTACACGAAGCTCGGCTTCTGCGGCGGCGGCGGCGGCACCAACGATGCCTGCTGCCGTTACGGTTACGGCTACGTCCAGGGCGCCGAAGCTGCGGCTGCCGTTAAGGGCGTGAACGTTGCCATGAACTACACCTGGCTGTACGGCGCTTCCTTCCAGCCCTCTGCCGAGCTGCAGACCCTCGTCTCCGGCTGGTATGAGAACGGCACCGAGGTCGTCTTCTCCTGCGGCGGCTCCATCTTTGACTCCATCACCGCTGCTGCGGCTGCCAACGACGCTTACGTTATCGGCGTTGACGTTGACCAGTCCTTCTCTTCCGACACCGTCATCACCTCCGCCCTCAAGGGCATCGGCGAGGCCGCTTACCTGGCTCTGACCGCCGCTTACGACGGAACCTGGGCTGAGACCTACGGCAACCAGACCGTGACCATGGGCGCCGCTCAGGGCGCTGTCGGCCTGCCGGTCGATACCTGGTCTCTCGAGAACTGGAGCGTCGAGGAGTATGAGGATATGTTCCAGAAGATCGTCTCCGGCGAGATCGCCATCGACAACGACTTCTCCAACCTCGCCCCCACCGAGCACGTTGCTCTGAACATCGTCGAGTAATTTACCTGCACAAAACGTCGGGAAGGTTTTTCCTTCCCGACGTTTTTTCTTTTTGAAATAAGAGCTGATTCTTGCAATTTGTTTGTAATATATATATAATAAATGAAAATGCACATTGCGATTCCTTGTGCAGCAAATCTGCTGGAGAAAGAGAAAGAGAGGTGGGGACATGGACACGACGCCGGAGTATGTGATCGAGATGCTCCACATTACCAAGGTATTCCCCGGAATCAAGGCAAACGATGACATTACCCTGCAGCTGAAAAAGGGCGAGATCCACGCTCTGCTGGGAGAGAACGGCGCGGGCAAGTCCACGCTGATGAGCGTTCTGTTCGGTCTGTATCAGCCGGAAGAGGGCATCATCAAGAAGGACGGCAAGGAGGTCAAGATCAACGACCCCAACGATGCCACGGCGCTTCACATCGGTATGGTACATCAGCACTTCAAGCTGATCGATGTGTTCACGGTGCTCGACAACATCATCCTCGGCGCGGAGGACACGAAGCTCGGTTTTCTCGAGAAGAAGACTGCCCGCAAGAAGGTACAGGAGCTTTCCGACCGCTACGGATTGAAGATCGATCTCGATGCGAAGATCGAGGATATCACCGTTGGCATGCAGCAGCGCGTAGAGATTCTGAAAATGCTCTACCGCGACAACGAGATCCTTATCTTTGATGAGCCCACTGCGGTGCTCACGCCGCAGGAGATCGAAGAGCTTATGCAGATCATGCGCGGGCTGACGAAAGAGGGCAAGAGCATCCTCTTCATTTCCCACAAGCTCAACGAGATCATGGAGGTCTCCGACCGCGTGACCGTTCTGCGTAAGGGCAAGTACATCGGCACGGTCAACACGAGCGAGACGACGAAGGAAGAGCTCTCCCGCATGATGGTCGGCCGCCCGGTGCAGCTCGTGGTGGACAAAACGCCCGCCAAGCCCGGCGAGCCGGTGCTGGAGGTCGAAAACCTCACCGTGCCGTCGCAGCTGCACAAAAATGATGCCGTGAAGGGCGTTTCCTTCACCGCCCGCCGCGGCGAGATCGTCTGCATCGCCGGTATCGACGGCAACGGCCAGAGCGAGCTTGTTTACGCGCTCACCGGCCTGGAGAAAGCGTCCGGCGGCAAGATCACGCTCTGCGGCAAGGACATTACGCATGCCTCCATCCGCCAGCGCTCTTTTGCGGGCATGAGCCACATCCCCGAGGATCGCCACAAGCACGGTCTCGTGCTCGACTATACGCTCGAGCAGAACCTTGTTTTGCAGCGCTATTATGAGCCCGCATTCCAGCACGGCGGCTTCATCCGCTTTGACGAGGTGCGCAAATACGCCGAGAAGCTGATCGAAGAATATGACATTCGTTCCGGCCAGGGACCGGTGACGGTCACGCGCAGCATGTCCGGCGGCAACCAGCAGAAGGCGATCGTCGCGCGCGAGATCGACCGCGAGCTGCCGCTGATCGTTGCGGTGCAGCCGACGCGCGGCCTCGATGTCGGCGCCATTGAATACATCCACCGTCAGCTCGTCGCACAGCGCGACGAGGGCAAGGCGGTACTGCTCGTTTCGCTGGAACTCGACGAGGTCATGAATCTCTCTGACCGCATTCTTGTGATGTATGAGGGAGAGATCGTCGGCGAATTTGATCCGAAGAAAGTTACCGTGGAAGAGCTCGGCCTTTACATGGCGGGCGCGAAGCGGCAGAACGGGGAGGAGAAGAAATGAAAGAACAAAAGACCTCCTTCTGGCATAAGGACAGCGTACGCTCGGTCATCGCTTCGCTGCTCTCCATTCTCATCGGCCTTCTGGTCGGCGCGGTGCTCATTCTTATCGTGGGCGTCTCCAACAAATCGCTCGGCCTCAAGAGCGCGTGGGAAGGCATCCGGCTCGTGCTGTTCGGACTTTTCAGCACCGGACGCGGCGCTTCCGGCGCACTGACGTTCGGCTTCAACCCCACGAGCATCGGCAACATGCTCTTCCGCGCCACACCGCTGATCCTCACGGGTCTTTCCGTGGCGACGGCGTTCAAGACCGGCCTTTTCAACATCGGCGCGCCGGGTCAGTATCTGGCCGGCACATGCGCTACGCTCTTCATCGCGCTGAGCATCCCGTCCGAGCAGGTATCCCCCGTGATCATCTGGCTGCTGGCGTTCCTCGGCGGCATGGCGGCGGGCGCGCTCTGGGGCGCGATCCCCGGCCTGCTCAAGGCGCTGCTGAACATCAACGAGGTCATCGCCTGCATCATGACGAACTGGATCGCGGCGAACGTCGTTACATGGCTCTTTGATATCAGCAATCTCAAGAACATGGTGGAGAACACCAAGTCCGGCTATATTTACAAAACGACCTACAACAACGTTGCCACCTCCAAGCTCGGGCTTGACAAGCTCTTCCCCGGCTCGCAGGTGAACGGCGGTATCGTGATCGCGATTTTGCTTGCGATCCTTGTGTACATCGTGATCACAAAAACGACGTTCGGCTACGAGCTGCGCGCCTGCGGCGCCAACCGCCACGCCGCGCGCTACGCCGGTATCCGCGACAAGCGCAACATCGTTCTTTCCATGGCGATCGCGGGCGCGCTGGCCGGAGCTGCCGGTTCGCTCTACTATCTCGCGGGCAACACGGAGTTCTTCTGGACGACATATCAGACGCTCCCGGCGGCGGGCTTCAACGGCATCGCCGTGGCGCTGCTCGCCGTGAACAACCCCATCGCCGTGATCTTCACCGGCTGCTTCATGTCGATCCTCGACATCGCCGGTCTCCAGATCACCAACCTCACCGCGTATAACGAGTACATCACCGACGTTATCATCGCCGTGATCGTGTACATGGCGGCGTTCTCGCTCATCATTAAGATGTGGATCGCCGAACGCCAGAAGAAGCGGGCGAAGAAGGCGGAGCAGGCCGCTCCGACGGCCCCGGCGGCGGAAACGCCCGCCGAGAAGAGAGAGGAGGTACAGAAGTAATGTCCTTTCTGATCCGACAGACGCTCATTTATGCGATACCGCTGATGATCGTGGCGCTCGCAGGCATTTTCGCCGAGCGCAGCGGTGTTATCAACCTTGCGCTCGAAGGCATCATGATCTTCGGTGCGTTCATCGGTGTGCTGTTCGTGCGCATCCTGCAGGCGACCGGCTGCATGGACGTTGCCAAGGAGGCTTCCAACTGGGCGGCCCTGCAGGGCTACATGTTCCTCACCATGCTGGCCGCAGCGGCGCTCGGCGCGGTGTTTTCCATGCTCCTCGCCTTCGCGGCGATCAAGCTCAAGGCCGACCAGACCATCGGCGGCACGGCGCTGAACATGCTCGCGCCCGCGCTGGTGCTGTTCCTCATCCGCGTTATCGTCAACCAGAACAACATGACGCTTCTCAGCGGCGACAGCGCGAGCTGGTTTATGATCAAAAAGACCATGCTCGGCTTTGCCAAAAACGACAAGCTGAACTTCTTCCAGGAAACGTTCCTCAATAAGGTGTATCTGAGCACGTATATCTGCATCATCATCTTTATCGTGCTCTCCATCATCCTTTACAAAACGCGCTTCGGTCTCCGGCTGCGCGCGTGCGGCGAAAATCCGCAGGCGGCGGCGTCGCTCGGCATCAACGTTATCAAAATGCGCTATGCCGGTGTTCTGATCTCCGGCGCGCTCGCGGGCATGGGCGGCTTTGTCTACGCCATGACGACGGCCAACTGCAGCTCGAACGGCGATGTGGCAGGCTTCGGCTTCCTCGCTCTCGCGGTCATGATCTTCGGCAACTGGAAGCCGCTGAACGTGGCGGGCGGTGCGCTGCTGTTCGGTCTCTTCAAGTGCATCGCGGCATCGTACTCCACGCTCGACATCAACGGCGACGGCATATACTGGCTGAACACGATCGGCCTGAACGGCCACTTCTACCGGCTTCTGCCGTATCTCATCACGCTCATCGTGCTCGCCTTCACCTCCAAGAGCTCCCGCGCCCCGAAGGCCGAGGGCATCCCCTACGACAAGGGTACGCGCTGATGGAGGAGAAAGCAAACGGCGCTGCGCTGCCGGATATTCTCGTCGTCGGCATTGCCGGCGGCTCCGGCGGCGGCAAAACGACGCTCACGACCAATCTCATCCGACGCTTTGGCGACAAGGTGTGCATCGTCCACCACGACAACTACTACCGCGCGCACGACGATCTCACCTACGAGGAGCGCACCAAGCTCAACTACGACTGCCCCGAGGCGTTCGAGACCGAAATGATGATCGAGCACCTGCGGCTTCTGAAGCAGGGACGCGCGGTGCATTGCCCGGTGTACGACTTCAAGGTGCACAACCGCAGCGGCGAGACCATCGAGATCGAGCCGCGGCCGGTCATTCTGGTCGAGGGCATATTGATCTTTGCCGACCCCGCGCTCTCCAATCTCATGGACATCCGCGTGTTCGTCGATGCCGACGCCGACGTGCGTCTTGCCCGGCGCGTGCTGCGCGACACCGAAAAGCGCGGCCGCACGGTGCGCAGCGTTGTGGAGCAGTGGCAGAACACCGTAAAGCCCATGCACGAGAAGTACGTGGAGCCGTCGAAGAAAAATGCCGACATCATTGTGCCGCAGGGCGGCAAAAACCCCGTGGCGCTCGATCTCATCGTGGGCCGCATCCAGCGGCATCTGGATGAGAATGCATAATTAAAGGCTCCCTTGTGCAAAGGGAGCTGCTGAACGAAGTGAAGCTGAGGGATTGTAGTCTCCGGAAAACGACAATCCCTCCGTCAAACCCTACGGGTTTGCCACCTCCCTTTACACAAGGGAGGCATTGCAAAAACCGTTCCTTTCCCGAATGGGAAAGGAACGGTTTTTGCTGTATTATAAGTTTTACGGCTCTCTTACCGTGCCGCCGGTGACGGTGAGCGTCCCGGCGTCGAGCACGAGAGCGTCCGTACCGCCCGGGAGGACGAGCTCACCGCCGGAGACGATCACATCGCCCTCACCGAGCCAGACAGAGCCATCAATAATAAGCTCGCCGCCGGAAACAACGATTTTTCCGCGCTCCATGGCGAGATCGCCCCGGATGTGCAGCGTGCCGCTGCGCACTTCCAGCACGGCGTTTTGCAGCCAGAGATCATGCTCGGCGGTGAAGCTGCCGCCGTCAATAAGGAAGAGCCCTTCGCCGCCGGATTCACTGCCGGCGGCAAACTCCTCACACTGCACCGTTATCGAAGCGCCATCGAGCACCGCGACAACGGGTGCGTGTACCGCGCCCCAGCCCCAGACACCGGCGTCCTTCTCCGCCGTCAGCGAGCCGCCGCCGGTGAACACAAGACTCGCCCCGCCGAGGCTTTCCGTGATGCGGTTATCCCCGGAGAGCGCAATGTGTGCCGCACCCCATGGTATCAGGGAAGTAAGCTCCGCATTTTCCAGCCCCAAAGCCCCGGCAAACCAGTAATGCCCGTCGATGCAGTCTACGCGCAGCGCGTCCCATACGGTCTGGCTCTCGTCTGCCCAATCGGCGCTGTAGACGGTGGCGTAGTACCGGCTGCCGTCCGTGTCGCGGTCGAGCACCGCCGCGCCGCTGCCGTTCACGCTGGCCGCAGCAAGGTTCCCGGCGGCGAGCGTTCCCGCGCCCGCCTCGATCACCGCCCCGGCGGGAATGTCGCCGGAGAGATACGCCGCGCCGCCGCTCAGAAGGAAAGCGGGCGCGTCGGCGTTTACATCGTCCAGGAGCGCCGTGCCGCCGCGAAACACGGCGTTTGATACGCTATAGAGCGTGCGGGCGAGAAGAAGACCGCCCGAAACGAGAATGTCCCCGCCGTTTGTGTCGAGCCGGCCGGCGTGCAGCGCGCCACGCAGTACCGCCGCGCTGAGAGCGCAGTCCTCGTTCGGCGTGCAGAAGAGATTTTCTGCATAGACCTCCACATCGCCGTCGATGACGAGCGCCGGAACGGGCAGGGTACCGCCGCCGAGCTCCAGACCGCTTGTATTTTCCACGGTGAGCGTGCCGCTGCCGGTGATGAGAACGCAGTCGAAGCCAACGAACGTGCCGAATTCCTCACCGCCGCCGTTTACATGGCAGTCACCCTCGATATCGAGCCGGAGAATGCCGCCGCCCACGTCGGGCGAGAGGTTGGGAATGGCACAGTTATCCGCGTGGATGCCGAACGAGTAGTATTTCTCGCCGTTCCACGCGAGCGTGTATACGCCGCGCAGGCGTTCTGCGCCGCCGTCGGAGAAATCCTCGAGCGTCACGCCCTCGCCGAAGGGCTGCGTGAGCAGCGCTTCAAAGCTGCCGTCCGGCAGACGGAGAGAATAGCTCTCGCTCACGCCGCCATCAGCGAGCGGGGAGTACGGGCGCTCGTCGCCCTCCGCCGTTGCGCCGCCGGTCTCGGCGGCGTCGTAGTAAAGCATGCAGCTCTCCGGCAGCGCGTCCGGCTCCTCCGCGGAGGAGGGGGACACCTCCGGCGCGGCGGTTTCGGCGGGCGCTGCCGTTTCCGCGGGCGCCTCCGCCGCCGGAGGCTCGGCGGCGCCGCAGCCGGTAAGAATCAGCAGCGCGGCGGAAAGAATCAGACAAAGCAGTTTTTTCATGGCGAATCTCCCGTTTGGAAAATCGGTATAGGCAAAATTATAAAGGGACTGTCGTTCAATGTAAAGAAAAACCGCTCCCCGCCCGGAAGGGCGGAAAGCGGTTTTCGTGCGTTTATCGCCGGTCGCGCTTGCCGAAAACGGAGAGCACGTACACGAGGAAGCGGAGGAAGTACACGAACGACGTGAGCAGCGAGGCAAGATACGTGAGCGCCGCGGCGGAGAGAACTTTCTTTGCCGCGGGCAGCTCGTCCTCCGAGATCACGCCTGCGGCGAGGAGCATGTCCCCGGCGCGGCGGGAGGCGTCCAGCTCCACGGGCAGCGTGACGAGCGAGAAGAGGAACGATCCGCCGTAGAGCACAACGCCGAGCATGGCGACATAAAAGCCCGTATCGGGGTTCGCCGTGCGGACGTAGCTGTCGAGCAGAATGCCGATGAGCACGAGCGGCATGGCGAGGCGCGAGCCGAAGTTCACGACCGGCACAAGCGCTGTGCGCACGCGGTAAGGGCCGTAGCCCTCCTTATTTTGCATCACATGGCCGATCTCATGCGCGGCAACCGCCACGGCGGCGACAGAGCGGCTGTCGGCGGTGCTGTTGGAAAGATTCACGATGCTCTGGTTTGGGGCGTAGTGGTCGGTCAGCTCGCCGGAGACGCGGCCGAGAGCAATGTCGTTCACGCCGTTCATGCGCAGCAGCCGCTCGGCGGCGTCGCGCCCGGAAAGGCCGCTGCGGCAGGGGACGCGGCTGTATGTCGAATACGCGCTCTTCACTTTGCCGCTCGCGATCATCGAAAACACCATGCACGCGAGCAGGGCGAGGATGAAAATAAAATAATCCGAAAGATACATAGGGGTGGTTCCTTTCTTGTGGGGCTTACAGGCGTTCAATGCGCCCGGAATACCAGCCGGAAACGCCGTTTTTCTTGATCCAGTATCCGCGGTCGGTCTCGCGCACGATGCTGAGCGTGTCGCCCGGCGCGATAGCGGGGCGGTGATCCGTTACGTCGTTCACGCGCAGCACGCCTTTGGATTCATAGAGAAAATCGGTCGGCACGTCCATGACGTACCCCGTGCGGATGTGCCGGATGCGGCACCACTCGCGCCCGAGCTCGAGCGGCTCCACGGCGTTGTCGCCCCAGCGGATGTACGCCGAGCGCACGCCCTTTTTCTGCGCGTCGAGCGCGCGGCCGAGCGGGAACGGGTCGTACCATTCGCTCGTGAATTTCCCGCGGCGGAGGATGAGCGCGTTGAGCTGCCCGTCGTCCTTGAGAACGCAGCCGCCGTCGATGCTCGCGACGCGGCACGCCGGATCGACGATCGGCACGGCGGAGATGGTGTTCGTCCCATAGAGGCACACCGGCGTGTGGCCGGTGATGACCCACTTTTTGAAGTGCGGGCGGGCGGCGTAAAAGCTGTTGATTTTCATGCAGCGCCACGGCCCGGCGCTCTCGAGCGTTTCGCCGTGGGGGATGCCGCCGTGGACAAAGACATATTTGTCGGTCTCCAGCGCGAACGGCATGGCTCGGAGATAATCAAATTCCGGCGCGAACGCCTCGCGCAGCCGCGGCTTGAGCGTATCGAGATCGGTGTCTGTGGTGAGCTCTTCTCCGAGCTCGGCGCACATTTCGAGAATGAGACCGCTGCGTGCCGTCGCCTTCTGGCGCAGGAGATGGGCGAGCGTCCGCACGTCCCATTCCATGTCGCACCCGTCTACCCAGAGATGCCAGAAATCGCAGTTGCCGAGCACCGGGTACACGCGGCACTTTTTCCGCAGCTCCATGGCGTACCGGAGCGTGGCGAGGCTTGCCGGCCCCTTTTCCACCAGATCGCCGAGCAGCACGAGCGAGTCGTCCGCGCGGAGATGGAGCTTTTCCACGAGACCGCGAAAATACGGAAGATTTCCGTGGATGTCCGATATGGCGATGACGCGGGAATGATCGTCAAACGTCGGGTGTGCGACGGTATAGGTATTGTTAGGGTAAGCGGGATTATCGTAAAAATGCGTTACAAAGTCCATTCCATCACCAAAAGGTCGCCAAGCGCCCCGGCTTCCGTGCCGACGCGCGTGAAGCCCGCCTTTTCATAAAATCCGAGCGCGGGGTTTTCCGGCGCGACGGTGAGGCGCATGACGCGCCGCCCGAGCTGCCGGAAGCGCATGGCCGCGGTACCGACGAGCTGAATGCCGCAATGATGGCCGCGCAGCTCCGGCACAACATACAAGAATGCGATCCAGCCGACGCCGCGTTCGCGCCCCCGGCGCTCGTCGAGCGAGAGAATGCCGGCAAACTCGTCTTCAAGCAGCGCCTCCGTGATGCACCCCGGCGCTTCGGCGCTGTGGAGCTGGGCGCTCAGATAGCACGCCGAGGCGTCAAACCCCTCGGTCGTGCCGTGGGCGCAGCGCCAGGCGTCACGGTAGCAGGCAATGTAGCGCTCCTGCCCGGCGGCAAGATCGAACGGGCGGTAGTGAAGATCGTAGCAGCGCGGGCCGCCCGCCTCGCCGTTTTCCCGGAACGGTGTATACGGCGGCTCCGGCAGATGGCTCGTGTCGTTCACGTAGACGACGGAAAACGTGTCGTTTTCAAAGCGCAGCAGCGTTACGGACGTGTTGTTCACGAGCGGGACGTCCTCGGAGATGCGCTCGCTCGGCACGCCGAGAATGCGCGATAAAAAGGCGCGGATCGCCATGCCGTGGCACGCGACGGCGACGGTTTTCCCGTCGTTCGCGCGGGCAATGTCCGTCATGGCGGCGAGCATGCGTTCCTGCACCGCGGTGTGCGCCTCGCTGCCCGGCACATGCCAGCGCTCGGGATCGTGGAGAAAGGCGCGCTTGAGCTCCGGCGATTCGAGATTCACTTCGCCCCAGGGCCGCATCTCCCATGCGCCGAAGCACATTTCAATGAGCCGGTTATCCACAAAAACGGGGATGTCCCGCCCGCCGGCGATGGCGGCGGCGGTCTCCTCCGCGCGGCGAAGAGGGCTGGTGTAGACGGCGGCGAGCGGCGTTTCGGCAAAGCGCCTGGTAAGATACGGAAGCTGGGCTTTGCCGTCGGCGGTGAGATTTACGTCCGTCTGTCCCTGCACGCGCCGGAAAAGGTTGCCCTCCGACTGGCCGTGTCGGACAAGGAATATTTGGGTCATGTATTGCCACTCCCTCGGAAATGGGTTATAATATTTATTCCATGTTAGTATAACACATCCCCTTGCCGCACGGCAAGACAACAGGCCGCGGAATTTGTCCGGGAGGGCGAAAGGAGCCGAGCGTGAAAACCGTACATCTTATCAGCGGCGGCGATGCCGGCGGCGCGCGCACCCACGTGCTCCGGCTGCTCGGCGAGCTGGACAAAACCGGGGGAGTGCCGCTTCTGTGTCTGGGCGGCGGCGTGCTCGCCGACGGCGCGCGAGAGCGCGGCATCCCGTGCCGGGTGCTTTCCGGTGGCTTTTTTTCGCAGCTTCGCGAGGCGAAGCGATTCATCCTCTCCGAAGGATTCGATCTCGTCCGCTGCCACGGAAGCCGCGCCAACCTGACGGCGGCGCTGCTCCGGAGCTCTCTCGGCGTGCCGGTCGTCTCGACGATCCACAGCGATCACCGGCTCGACTATCTGCACCGCCCGCTCTCCCGCCTTGTCTACGGTACGCTCAACGCTCTGGCACTTCGGAACATGGACGCACTTGTGTGTGTTTCAAAAGCGATGCGCGATACGTACGCCGCGCGCGGGTTCCGGCGCGGGAAGCTCTTTTCCATCTATAACGGCGTAGATATGGCGGCACCCCGGCAGGAGATGAGCCGCGAGGTGTTTCTCGCCGCGCACGGCATTGCCGCCGCGCCGGGTGATATTCTCGCCGGGACAGCTGCGCGGTTTGACGCGGTAAAAGACCTTTCCACAATGCTGCGCGGCTTTGCCGCCGCCGCAAAGGAGGAGCCGCGGCTTCGGCTCATCCTTGCCGGAACCGGCGCGGAGGAGGAAGCGCTCCGCGCGCTTGCAAAGGAGCTTGGCGTTTCCGAGCGCGTCCATTTTACCGGCTGGCTCAGCGATACAGATGCGCTCTACGCGAGTTTGGATATTTGCCTTCTCACGTCCCTCTCGGAGACGTTTCCCTACGCGCTCACCGACGCGGCAAAATATAGTGTCCCGGTCATCGCGACCGCCGTGGGCGGCGTGCCGGAGCTTGTGGAGGATGGCGTTCACGGCCTTCTCCTTGCCCCCGGCGATACCGCCGCGCTCGCGGCAGACATTTTGACACTTTCCCGGGACACGGCGCTGCGAAAGAAACTCGGCGCGGCGCTCCACGACCGGACGGCAAAGGAATTCTCTCTCGCCGCCATGGCGGAGCGCGAAAGAGAGATATGCCGTGCCGTTCTCTCGCCCCGGCGGGAGGTCGTGATTGCCGGAGCCTACGGCGGCGGCAACCGCGGCGATGAGCTGATGCTCGAAAACCTTCTGCGCGATGTCCGCGCCGCCGCGCCGGAGTGTGCCGTCACGGTGCTCTCGCGCCGTTCAAGAGAAACGGCGCGCCGGTTTGATGTTGACAGCTTGTATTTTCTGAGCTTTCCTGCCGCGGCGCACCGGATGAAGAATGCCCGCGCGCTGATCTTCGGCGGCGGGAATCTTTTGCAGGACGCGACGTCCCGCCGCTCGCTTGCCTATTATCTCGCGCTGCTGCGGCAGGGGAGACGCTGCGGCTGCCGCACGCTGCTGTACGGCGTGGGGCTTGGCCCGCTCTCGGCACGCGGCTGGGAGAAGTGCGCCGCGGCGCTGAACGAATGCGCCGATACGATCGTCTTTCGGGAGAGGGCGAGTCTTGCCGCGGCGAGAGAACACGGCGTGAAAGCGCCGGAGCTCGTGCTCGGCGCGGACGGAGCGCTGGAAACGGACGTATCCGCCGCACCGCGGGAGGATATCCTGCTCGTCTGCCCCCGGCAGGGACGCGGCGCGCCGCCGTTTCCGGAAGAATGTGCCCGCGCCGCCGCGGCGCTGGGTGCAAAGCGGGGCTGGAAGGTGCGCTATGTCGCCATGAACGTCCGGCAGGATCTGCCGCTCTGCCGCGCGCTGACGGCGGAGACCGGCGGCGAGGCGACCGAAGCGCCGGAGGATACCGCGGCGCTCACGCGGCTTTTTGCCTCGGCACAGTTCACGGTTTCCATGCGCCTGCACGCGCTTACGCTCTCGTATCTTGCCGGAACGCCCGCCCTCGGCATCGACGGCGACGGGCGCATTGCGGCGTTTGCGAAGGAATGCGGCATGCCGTACCGCACCGCGGAAGAAGGCGGGGATATCGCTGCCGCGCTTGAAGCGGCAATCGAAGCGAAAGCGCCGGGCGCGGCAAAATGGAACGACCGGCTCGCGGCGGGACACGCCGCACTTGCCCGCGCGCTTCGTGAAAAGGAGAAAAACTATGATTTATATTGATCAGCACATTCATTGCCAGAGCTCACCGGATTCGCACACGCCGCTGCGCGAGATGGCGGCGGCGGCGCGCGATCACGGCATGAGTGCCGTGTGCTTCACTGACCATATCGACATGGATTTCGGCGATCTCGGCGATCTGCGCTGGGAGACGCGAAAGGACGTGCTGCGCGCGGCCTGGGCGGATGTGCGGAAAAATCCTGTGGAGGGTATCACCGTCCGCTGCGGCATCGAGCTCGGCGAGGCGAACCACGATCCCGAAGCGGCGAAGGAAGCCGCGATGGAGCCGGGGCTGGACTTCGTTCTCGGCTCGCTGCACAATCTGCGCGGAAAACCGGACTTTTACGAATATCCGTACGAATCCGAAGAGCAATGCATGCAGCTCAACCGGGAGTATCTCGCGGAACTCCTGGAGCTGACGGAGTTCCCGTACTTTGACGTGATGGCGCACATCGGGTATACTTCCCGGTATATGCACCGCGACGGCTTTGCCGCCGAGATCACGGCGGAAAACTGCCGCGACGAGCTCGCGGCGATCTATGAAGCGCTCATCGCACAGGGGCGCGGCATTGAGATCAACGTATCCGGTCTGCGCACCGGCCACACGAACTACCCGAACGCCTCGGCGCTCGCGCTCTACCACGATCTCGGCGGCGAGATCATCACGCTCGGCAGCGACGCCCACGAGGCGAAGGACGCCTCCATCGGCATCCGCGAGGGCGCGGAGCTGCTGCGCAGCATTGGTTTTCGGTACTACGCGGTGTTCGAGCAGAGAAAGGCTTCGTTCCTACCGCTGGAATAAAAAGATAAAGCAAAGGAGATATATACAACATGATCGTTATTGCATCCGACCACGGCGGCTACGCGCTCAAGCAGGAGCTGATGGCGCACCTGAAGGAAAAGGGCGTCGAGTTTGAGGACATCGGCACCTATTCCGAGGCGAGCTGCAACTACCCCGAGTATGCCGAGCGCGCCGCGCGCGGCGTTGCGGAAGGAAAATACGAAAAGGGCATTCTCGTGTGCGGCACGGGCATCGGTATGTCGCTCGCGGCGAACAAGATCCCCGGCATCCGCTGCGCGCTTTTGTCCGACTGCTTCAGCGCGGAGATGTGCCGCGCGCACAACAACGCGAACATGTGCGCGCTCGGCGGGCGCGTTGTCGGACCCGAGCTTGCCAAGCGCATGGTCGATCTCTTCCTCACAACGGAATTTCTCGGCGGCCGCCACGCCGCGCGCGTGGATATGATCACCGCGCTCGAAAACCATGATCGTTAAAGGTCACCGCGTATACCGCGGCCACCGCGGCGCAGGGCGCGGCGGCTCGCCGGTGCTGCTCACGATCCTCGTGCTGGTGCTGCTGGGGCTTCTGCTCACATTCTCGCTGCTGCCGGAGTACGTTGTCTATCACCGCGACGGTGTGGAAATGGTCGTGCCGATGCTGCAGGAGAACGGCCAGGGCTATACCGTAGAGGGCATTTCCGCCCCCGCGGCCTACGCCGGGGACGCTACCGCCACCATCCAGGTCGCCGAGCCGGACTATACCAACGTTTCGCTTGCGAGTACCGCGGGGCTCAAGTATCTCAATGGGTACTATGTCCCGTTCTCCAAGGTGAACGCTACGGGGCTTGATACGGCGGTCAAGGAGGCCGAGCGCAGCGGCGTGAAGGGCCTCGTGCTGGAAATGAAGGACGAGAGCGGCAAGCTTGCGTGGATGTCCGGCGTGGCGACGGCGTCGTCCAACGCCGCAAACAGCACCTGGGACCCGACGGCGTATCTGAGCGAGCTCAAGGCGCAGGGCTGGACGATCACGGCGGAGATCTGCTGCGCGGTGGACACGCTGCTCGCCTCGGCGAACCCCGATGTTGCCTTGCGCGACCGCACGGGCGCACCCTATGTGGACGAGTCCGGCGGCTGGGTCGATCTCTGGAACCGCGACGTGCGCACGTATATTGAAGAGCTCTGCACCGATCTCATGGCGATGGGCGTGGACGAGATCATCCTCTCCCGCGTGGAGCATCCGCTCGCCGAGGTCACCTATACCCGCGAGATCGCCGGAAGCCTCAACCGCGAGGCGTTCTGCATGAACTTCTCCATCGCTGTGCGCGACGCGATCAACAAAACCTTGCAGGATAAGGGCGTTCATCTGAGCGCGCGCGTGCCGCACGACGTGCTCACGACCGGCACCGATAACGGCCAGTCGATGGACAACTTCCTCAAGGTCTACGACCGGCTCGTCATCGAGACCGAGACCTACAGCGACGACGCGCCGCTCTTTACCGAGAAGAAGATCGACAGTACGCTCCGCTTCGTGCCGCAGATGACGTGGACGTTCGGCGGCGGCTCGTGGATCCTTGACCCGACCGTCGGCGCAACGAACGGATAAAGGAGGAAGCGCGCTTTGATCGAGCTTCTCGCGCGGCTGTTCATCAAAGATAGCCGCCATACGGACGATCCCCGCGTCCGCACCGCCTATGGCACATTGTGCTCGGCGGTTGCCATCGCGCTCAATATTCTGCTGGCCGCGGCCAAATTCGTCGTCGGCACGCTTGCCGGGTCGGTCTCGATCACGGCGGACGCAATGAACAACCTCTCCGATGTCGGCAGCGGCGCGCTCACGCTCGTCGGCTTCCGCCTGTCGGGGAAAAAGCCCGATCTGGAGCATCCGTTCGGCCACGGGCGGATCGAGTATGTGATGGGGCTCGTTGTCGCGGGGCTCATCCTCTATGCCGGGCTCGACGCGCTGCGCGGCTCGATCGGCAAGCTGCTGCCCCCGGAGGCGATGGAGTTTACGTGGGCGGCGGTCGCGGTGCTCGTGCTCTCCATCCTCGTGAAAATTTATATGTCGGTATTCTACCGGCGGATCGGGCGGAAGATCGGCTCGACGGCGATGGAAATGTCCGGCGCGGACGCACTCAACGATACGATCTCCACGGCGCTCACGCTCGTGTGCCTGCTCGTTTATAAATTTACCGGGCTGGATCTCGATGCTTATGCCGGTATTGTCGTGGCAGGGCTCCTGCTCAAAACCGGCTACGAGGGCGGGAAGGAAACGCTCGGGCAGCTCCTCGGCCAGCGGCCGAGCGCGGAGCTGGCCGAAAAGGTGCGGCAGATCGTGCTCTCGTACCCCGAAATCCTTGCCATCCACGATCTTGTCATCCACGACTACGGCCCCGGCCGCTGCCATGTGTCGCTCCACGCGGAGGTGGACGGCGAGGGGAATATTTACGAGCTCCATGAGGCGATCGACCGCGCGATGAGCGAGCTGGACCACAAGCTCGGCTGCTTCTCCGTGATCCATATGGACCCGGTCGATACAAAGAATGAGCGGCTCGCGGAGCTGCGCGAGGAAACGGTGCAGCTTCTGCGGGGAATCGATCCCGCGCTCAGCCTGCACGATTTCCGCATGGTGCCGGGAAAGCATAGGACGAATCTCGTCTTTGATGTGCTCGTGCCGTTTTCGTATAAGCTCTCGGACGAGGACGTGCGCAAGACCGTCCGCGCTGCCGTGGAGGAGCGCCACCCGGACTGCCGGTGCATCATCCAGGTGGATAAATCCTATACATAATGGGCTTTTTGCCGCGGAACGTACAAAATCCATGGTTTTGTACGCCCCGCGGCGTTGACAAGGCGCGAAAAACGTGGTAGAACAATAGACGCCGGATGTTTCCGGCAGATTTTTAACGCCAAACCGAATACGGCTTATCAAGAGTGGTGGAGGGAACGGCCCTGTGAAGCCCGACAACCTGTGCGTGAGCATAAGGTGCCAAATCCGTCGGCGGAAGTCGAAAGATAAGATTTTTATCGCTCCGCCGTAAGCACGGGAGAAATCCCGACCAGAGGCGCGGCGATTTTTTTATTATCAGTCTGCAAATAAAAAGTCAATAGAAAATTGAGAAAGATTTGCGGAGCCATGAGG
>CAVEQS010000029.1:0-37715 GCA_963618015.1 bacterium
TGTTCTCACTTCCTTTCCCTTATACTATACCAAAAAAGTAGACACCCCACACTTTTGTGAGTGTCTACTTTCATTTTACTGGTGCAGCCATTTTCTTGTACGCTTCGCTTTTTTACTTATTTCTTCGGCTTGAGAATGAAGTTGATGAGCTTATTGGGAACATTGATCGTTTTAACGATCTCCATGCCTTCCACGTAGCCCGCAATCTTCTTATCCGCAAGCGCGGCGGCGGAAACGACCTCGACGCTGCTGTCCGCCGGGACAACAACGGTGCTGCGAAGCTTGCCGTTGATCTGCACAGCGATGGTTTTTTCAGTATCGACCATCTTCGCCTCGTCGTGCTCCGGCCACTCAGCCTCGCTCGCAAGTCCTTCAAAGCCCTGGATCTGCCAGAGCTCTTCGCAGATATGCGGCGCAAACGGAGAGAGAAGCTGGAGAAGCACGCGGATATCGCCGCGGGTCGGCTTCTTCGAATAGAACTGATTGACGAGCGACATGAGCTGCGCAATGGCGGTGTTGAACTTCATCTCGTCGATATCAGAGCTGACCTTCTGGATGGCGCGGTGGATCTCCTTCTCGTTGTCCTTGGAGATCTCATCGCCGGTGAGAGGCTCGCTCGCGAGATTCCACACACGGTCAAGGAAGCGGCGGCAGCCCGCCACGGCATTGCTTGACCAGGCAGCGGCCTTCGTGAAGTCACCGATGAACATAATGTACACGCGCAGCGTATCCGCGCCGTACTGCTCAACGATGTCGTTCGGGTTTACCACATTGCCGCGGGACTTGGACATTTTCTCGCCGCCCTCGCCGAGGATCATGCCATGACTTGTGCGCTTGGCATACGGCTCCTTCGTCGGGACAAGCCCCTCGTCATAGAGAAACTTGTGCCAGAAACGGGAGTAGAGCAGATGGAGCGTCGTGTGCTCCATGCCGCCGTTGTACCAGTCCACAGGAGACCAGTATTTGAGTGCTTCAGGGCTTGCGAACGCTTCCTTGTTATGCGGATCCATGTAGCGCAGGAAATACCACGAGGAGCCCGCCCACTGGGGCATCGTGTCGGTCTCGCGCTGCGCCGCGCCGCCGCACTTCGGGCAGGTGGTGTTGACCCAGTCGGTGATCTTGGAGATGGGCGATTCGCCGTCGTCCGTCGGCTCATAGCTCTCGACCTGCGGGAGCAGGAGCGGGAGCTGATCCTCCGGCAGCGGCACCCAACCGCACGTCGGGCATTTTACCATCGGGATGGGCTCGCCCCAGTAGCGCTGGCGGGAGAAGACCCAGTCGCGCAGCTTGAAGTTCGTCTTGGGATGGCCGATGCCCTCGTCCGTGACCCACTTCTTCATAGCGGGGATGGCGTCCTTCACGGTCATGCCGTTGAGGAAGCCGGAGTTCACCATGATGCCGGTATCGTCCTTAAGCGTGAAGGCTTCCTTGGTGATATCGCCGCCCTGTACGACTTCGATGATCGGCAGGCCGAACTTCGTAGCAAACTCCCAGTCGCGCTGGTCGTGGCCGGGAACGCCCATAACAGCGCCGGTGCCGTAGCTCATGAGAACATAGTCCGAAACGAAAATGGGGATTTCTTCCTTCGTCGCGGGGTTGACGGCGCGGACGCCCTCGAGCCGCACGCCGGTCTTGTCCTTGTTGAGCTCGCTGCGCTCAAAATCGGACTTGTGCGCGGCTTCCTCGCGGTAGGCCGCCACGGCGTCCCAGTTGGATAGCTTATCCTTCCATGTATCGAGGATCGGATGCTCCGGGGAGAGGACCATATACGTAACGCCGAAGAGCGTATCGCAGCGGGTGGTATAAACCGTGAGAGAATCGCCGAGCGTCGTGCCGAAGGTAAGCTCCGCGCCCTCGCTGCGGCCGATCCAGTTGCGCTGCTGGATCTTTACGCGCTGGATAAAGTCGACATCGTCCAGATCGTCGATCAGCCGGTCGGCGTACTTCGTGATGGCAAGCATCCATTGGCTCTTCTCGCGGCGCACAACGGGGCTGCCGCAGCGCTCACATACGCCGTCCACGACCTCTTCGTTCGCGAGCACGCACTTGCAGCTCGTGCACCAGTTGACCGGCATGGAGGCTTTATAAGCAAGTCCCTTCTTGTACATCTGCAGGAAGATCCACTGCGTCCACTTGTAGTATTCGGGGTCGGTCGTATCCACAACGCGATCCCAATCGAACGAGTAGCCGAGCATGTGCAGCTGCTTTTCAAAGTTGGCAATGTTCTGCTTCGTTACGATGGAAGGATGTACATGATTCTTGATGGCATAGTTCTCTGTCGGCAGACCGAAGGCGTCGTAGCCGATGGGGAAAAGGACATTGTAGCCCTGCATCCGCTTGCGGCGGCAGATGACGTCCATCGCCGTGAACGGGCGCGTATGGCCAACGTGCAGTCCCTGCCCGGACGGGTACGGAAACTCGATCAGGCCGTAAAACTTCGGCTTGTCCGAGCCGGTAACGGCCTTGCCGCACTTATGCTCGACCCAGTAATTTTGCCATTTCTTTTCGATTTCTGCGTAATTGTACTCCATGACGGTATCTCCCCTGCCCTCTTTTTTATTTAAAGGAAGTCCTTATAGTCGATCTTTTCCGCATCCGACCACAGGCGATCGAGCGAGTAGAACGAGCGCATTTCCTCGGAGAAAATGTGAACGACGACGCAGCCGAAGTCCAGCAGCGTCCATCCGCCGGAACGGTAGCCTTCGCGGCGCAGCGGCGGTTCTCCCGCCTGCGAGAGAACCTTGTCTACCTCGTCGGCCAGAGTTTTGCCGTGCGTGGAGTTGCCGGCGGTGCAGAGGATAAAATAGTCGGCCAGTACCGTTACTTTATCGGTCTTTAAAATTTGAATATCGCGGGCGAGCTTGTCGTCCAGCGCTTTTACCGCAAGATGAGCGATTTCCTTGGAAGTGAGCATATGCCGCATCCTTTCTCTTTTGTATGCGCCGGGCATCAGCCGGCGAAGTAATCATAAAAGCTGTAAATATCCGGAATGTTGCCGGTTGTGGAGGTAAAGTTCGTTCCATCAAAGCCGAGCACGTCCAGATTGGCCGCCGTCACGTCGACAGTAAACGGGTTAAGATACGTGTTGATCATCTCCAGCCACGGTTCCAGCTGAATGCTGACATACGATCCGCCGCGGATATACACGGATTCGTACGGCAGCGTGTAGAAGTTGATATCCTCCGAGCGCATTTTCAAAAACTCCTGCGCATAGAACGCAATGTTTCCGCTCGTAAGGTTCGTATCGGTGTTATCGATGATGAGACTGATGATCTGCGGCAGATTGGAAATGTTGCCGAGCTGCAGCACCTGCTTTGCCAGCGCCTCAAAGAAAGCATGCTGCGTTTCGATGCGGCCAAGATCGCCGTTCGGATAGCCGGTACCGTCGTTGTTCTGGCGGAAGCGCACGACCTGCTCGCATTGATCGCCGTTGAGAAGCTGATAACCGGGCGAGAGCGAGATATAGAGATCCTGCTCGGGATCATCATAGTACATATAGATCGGCACATCGAAATATACGCCGCCGATGCAGTCAATGATCTGGCGGAATACATAGGTATTCACGACCGCGTAGCTGTCGATGCCGAAGCCGACGAGATCTTCGATCTCGGAGACGAGCCCGTCGATGCCGGCGCTGCCGTACACGGAGTTGACCTTCTTCACCGCCCAGGGGACATTGACGAGCGTATCGCGCGGAATGCTCACGATGTTTGCCGTATGGTCGTCACAGTCGAACCGGGCGACCATGATGGAGTCCGTATTCAAACCGACACGGTCACGCCCGACGACGAGGAGCGTATACACATTGTCCTTTCGGACGGCAGATTCTTCCTTCGGTGTCGGCGACGGAGACGCCGTCGGCGTGGCGCTCGGCTGCGCCGTTGCGCCGGCGGGAGTGGCGCTCGTTTCCGGTGTTGCCGTCTCCTGTGTCTTCAGCCCGGAATTATCGGTTTCCGGTGCCGTTGACCAGATACTGTAAGCCAGAAGCACCAAAAGAAGCAGCGCGAGCACGCTGGCGATCACGATCAGCGTGACGGTGAGAGCACGCTTGTTTCCCTTTTGGGAAGCTTTCTTTTTCGGCTCCTTCGCTTCCCCGGAGAGCGTTTCCATTCGCTGAGCAAAGCTTTCCGCTTCGGCGTCTTTCTTTCTTGCGGCGTTTTCGTGCGCGCCGCCCTTACGGGAAAAAATACTCATAGACCTCTTCTCAATTCTGTGTTTGCAGCCAGCGGAGCGCTTCCGCCGATCTCGGATGCGGCGCGGCGCCGCGGCGTGCGACCTCATCCATACTCATTTGCAGCGCTTCGATCATCGCGCCGTTTAAATCCGCAAAAGCCAGCGCGCGCACGCGTTCTACGCCAGGAAAACTACGTGTCGGCTCGATGAAGTCGGCAAGGTACACGATTTCCTCCAATGTCGTCATTCCAGGACGACCGGTCGTGTGCCATTCGATCGCGGAAAAAATATTGTCCGGCACACCGAAATGCTCGCGGGCAAACCACGCGCCGGTAAGCGCGTGCAGCGTTTTCGGTGCGGCAATATCCGCAGCATCCAACACGATACCATATTTTTCCGCCAGACGCAACTGCTCGTCCGTCGAGAGCTTTTTGGTGATGTCGTGCAGGATACCCGCTTCCGCGGCGTCCTCCGGGTTTTCGCCCCAGCGCAGCGCCAGCCGTGCCGCTGTCTCCTCGCAGCCGCGAACATGCGCTATGCGCGTGGGTTTGAGGTAAGCGTCCGTCCTTTCACGCAGCCATGCAAGATTGGGCTTTGCGCCGTACATGCGGCAGCGGATGATCTCGGAGTACACCGCACCGCAGAGCCTGTCCACGCCGCCGCGCTGCGGCAGCGCCGCGCGCAGCGCCGTGGAGTCCATCGGCAGCGGCGTTTTGGAAATGATCTCGATCCGCGCGCCGTACGTTTCACAAAGATAGGCCGCATAGCGCTCGATCTCCGCCATATCACCGTCGGCCCGGGGCAACGCCGCAAGTGTGCAGAGCGAAAAGATCCCCCGAAAATCGTGCCAATGCTCCATATAGAGAAGCATGTCCGTTCCAACGAGAAAATATAGCTCTACTCCGGGATTCTCACGGGATATGTCCCGCAGCGTATCCACGGTGTAGCTCTTCCCTTCGCGCAGCAGTTCCATGGGCGTGACGTCCACTTCCGGGAACGCCAGATTGCACAGGCGAAGGCGCTCTTCCGCGCTCGGGCTTCCTTCCGCCAGCGCTTTGTGCGGTGGGATGCCCGCCGGAACAACGAGCATGCGATCCGCGCCGAGCGCTGCCGCAGCGCAGGAGAGCGCGTCGGCATGGCCGAGATGCGGCGGATTGAACGTCCCGCCATAGATCAAAAGACGCATGGGCCTTACTTCTTTCCTTTGCGGTCTTTTATTAGGACGATCTTGGGGTCCTTTTCGTTCTGTTTGAAAAGAACAAATTTGCTCCCGATGACCTGCACGCCGTCCGCGCCGCACGCTTCACAGAGCGCGTCGCACGCCTCCCGCGCCGACAGAAGGGAGTTATCCAGAACGCGGCCCTTGATAAGCTCGCGGGCAGCGAGGGCTTCTTCCGCCTGGCGGACAACGTTTTCGGTGATGCCGCCCTTGCCGATCTGCAGTTCGGTGTTCAGCGCCGCCGCCATGCCGCGCAGCTGTGCTCTCTGTTTACTGGTGATCATAGTATTTCTCCCATTTCTGTTTGAATTGCGCCAGCGCCTTTCCCCGGTGGGAAATCGCATTTTTTTCTTCCATCGCGAGTTCCGCCATGGAGCGGTCAAATCCGTCCGGGCGGAAAACCGGATCATAGCCGAAGCCGTTCTCGCCGCGGGGCGATAGGAGGATGCTCCCTTCGCATGTTCCCTCTGCGGCGAGTGTGTCGCCGTTCGGGAAAACGCAGCAGAGCGAGCAGACAAACCGTGCCGTGCGGTCGTCCCTCCCGCCAAGGTTTCGGAGCAGGAGCTCATAACGATCTTTGTCGGAATCGGCGTGATTTCCGGTATAACGCGCAGAATGCACGCCCGGCGCGCCGCCGAGCGCGTCTACGCAAAGCCCGGAATCGTCCGCAATCGCGGGAAGTCCTGTAGCGCGCATGACGGCCTCGGCTTTGATGCGGGCATTTTCCGCAAATGTTTCCCCGGTCTCCTCCACCTCGTCCGTAAAACCGGACTCGGCCTTGCTCAGAAGCTCCACGCCAAAATTTTGAAACAGCGTGCGAAACTCCCGGAGCTTATTTTTATTGTCGGATGCCAATACCAGCTTCATTCGAGCAGCGCCTCCGCAAATTCTTCCGGCACAAAGGGCTTGAGATCGTTCACACCCTCGCCCACGCCGATGAATTTCACCGGCAGGCCGAGCTCACGCTTGATGGCAAACACGATGCCGCCCTTGGCGGTGCCGTCAAGCTTCGTGAGAACGATGCCGGTGAGTCCTGCCGACTCGCCGAACACTTTCGCTTGAATGAGGCCGTTCTGCCCAGTCGTCGCGTCGAGCACCATCAGGCATTCCACGCTCGCATCCGGCAGTTCGCGGTCGATGACGCGGCGGATCTTGGAAAGCTCGTTCATGAGGTTGGCCTTATTATGCAGCCGTCCGGCGGTATCCACGATGATCACATCGCGGCCGCGCGCCTTGGCCGCGGCGATCGCGTCGAACACGACGGCGGCGGGGTCACTCCCCTCTTCGTGGCGCACAATGTCGCACCCCGCGCGATTTGCCCACACGGTGAGCTGCTCGGCAGCGGCAGCGCGGAACGTATCGCCCGCGCAGAGGAGAACGGATCTTCTTTCCGCCGTCAGGCGGGAGGCAAGCTTGCCGATGGTCGTCGTCTTGCCGACGCCGTTAACGCCGACGACGAGGATCACGGACGGCTTCGTATCCAGATGCAGCGCATTATCCCCGGCGTCCATCGTTTCGGTCAGAATGGAGGCAAGCATTTTTCGGAGCTGCTCCTCGCCGCGGCAGCCCTCCTCACGGACACGGCGGCGCAGCTTTTCCATAATGTCTTCGGTGGTATCCATACCGGCATCGGACAAAATGAGCATTTCCTCCAGCGTTTCGTAGGCTTCCTCGTTTTCTCCGGTGAAGTCCGCCATCGCGTTGTTGAACGCGGCTTTCATTTTATCAAAGAATCCCATGGCTGTTTTCTCCTTTCAGCGAATGGTTTGGAGCGCTTCCTGCATATCCATCGCCAGCACAGTACTGACGCCCTTTTCCTGCATGGTGACGCCGTAGAGCTGGTCGGCCTCTTCCATCGTGCCGCGCCGGTGCGTGATCGCAATGAACTGTGTTTTCCCGCACATGCGGCGCATGTAGGCGGCGTACCGGGCAACGTTTTCCTCATCCAGTGCCGATTCAATCTCGTCCATGACGCAGAAGGGCGTCGGACGGACACGCATGATGGCAAAGTACAGCGCAATAGCGACGAACGCCTTTTCGCCGCCGGAGAGAAGGCTGATGTTGGAAACCGCTTTTCCGGGCGGCTGGATGCGGATGTCGATGCCGCAGTTGAGCACATCGTTCATATCCTCCAGCGAGAGCGAGGCTTTGCCGCCGCCGAAGAGTTCCACAAAAATCTGGCGGAACGCCTCGTCGATCTCCTGAATTTCGCGAACGAAAATCTCTTCCATCTGCGCGGTGATATCCGCGATGATTTTCAAAATCTCGTCTTTGGATTTCTGCACATCGTCGCGCTGCTCGGAAAGGAAGGTATACCGCTCGCTCACGCGCTTGTATTCTTCGATCGCGCCGAGATTCGGCGTGCCGAGCGAGGAGATGCTGCGGCGCAGCTCGCTGACCTGCCGCCCCGTTTTGGCAAGGCTTTCCACCGGCTGGCGGACTTTTTCTGCTTCCGTGCGGCTGAGTTCATAGCTGTCCCAGAGCTTTTCCACGATCTGACGCTCTTCCATCTCGGCCGCCATTTTTTTCTGCTCAAGCTGCGCGCTGCTGCGTTCCAGATCGAGCAGAGCGCGGTTTTTCTCCTGCGCCGCCTTGTCCGCGGCGCTGCGACGGCCTTCCAGTTCCAGCTTGCTTGCGGTGAGCTGAGAGAGTGCGTCCCTTTCCTGCTGCGCCTGCGCGCGGAGCGTTTCCGTGCGCTGGGCAAGCGTCGCGAGTTGATTTTCCTGCTCTGTCATTTGCTGTGTCACAGCGCCTATGGCGCTGCGACGCTCGCCAGAGTCATTTTCCAGATCGGTACGCAGCCGTTCAAGCTGCTCAATGGCAAGCAGAACGGTGGTTTTCTCGGCATCAAGCGATGCCTGCTCCGCGCGAATTACGCTGAAGCTCTCCTCGAGCTCGCGCCGCCGCGCCTCGAAGCTCTCCATACCGGCGGATTCCTTTTCCATATCCGCGCGAAGTGCCGCCAGTTCCTTCTCCGCCGCGGCGCACGCTTCCTGCAGCGAGGTCGTGCGGCTCTCGTTTTCCTTGCGGCGCGCTGAGGTGCTGCGAATTTCCTCGTCCAGCGCATCGAGCGCGTCCGCCGCTGCCGTGCGCAGAAGCTGTGCCTGCGCAACGAGGCCCTCCTGCCGTGCCGTTTCCTGACGTGCTGCGGCATGCTCTTCTCGCGCCGTTTCCAGATCATAACGAGCGCTTTGCAGCTCGCGCTCGGCCTCCCGCCGCTGCGCCTCCGTCTGGGAAAGCTGCGCTTCCAAATCGCCGCGCTTTTCGCGCAGGCGTTTGAGTTCGTTGGCGCGCGAGAGGATGCCGGTGTTTTTCCCGGCGCTGCCGCCGGTCATCGAGCCGCCGGCGTTTAGGATCTGCCCGTCGAGCGTCACGATGCGGAAGGTGTTATTATGCCGCCGCGCGATGGCAATGGCGTCAGTAAGCGTTTCTGCAACAGCCGTTCGTCCAAGGAGACTCGCGATCACGGCGCTGTAGCGCTTATCGCAGTCAACAAGATCGGAGCACACGCCCACGTATCCCGCCTCGCCTCTCGGCTCGCCGTTCAGCCGTGCAGGGCGAATGACGTCCATCGGCTGGAGCGTTACGCGCCCGCCGTCGCGCCGCTTCAAAAGCGCGAATATGTCCTTGCCGTTATCCTGCGTATCAACGATAATATCGCCGACGTGCGCGCCAAGCGCCGTCTCCACGGCGAGCGCGTACCGATCCGCCGTGCGGATCATTTTTCCGACCGGCCCGTGCACGCCGCGCAGCGAGCCGCGTTCCGACTCCTGCATAACGATCTTTGCGGCCTTGCTGAAGCCCTCGAGCTCCTTTTCGAGCTCGGAAAGCAGATGGATGCGCGAATCGCAGGAGCGAAGCTCCACCGTGAGCTTCGTCTGCCGCTCGGCGGTCTCCGCCGCCTTCTGCTCACGCCCGGCCATGAGCATGGAATGGCCGGAGATCACGTTGGCAAGGCTCTGTTCTTTTTCTTTTATTTCGTTCAGACGCTTCTTTTCTTCGATCAGACGCGCCGAGGCCTCTTCGTCCTTCTGCTCCGCGGCAGTGAGTTCTTCCTTCGCCTGCGCCGCACGGCTCTCCATTGCCTCGCGGTTTTCAGCGAGAAGGGATATCGCGGTGCGGCTCTCGGCCAGAGAGCCGGTGAGCTCGTTTTCGCGCGTGAGCATGGCGGAAATGCGGCGGCTGCGCTCGTCCATTCCCGCGGTGTTTTCTGATTCACTCTTCCGCAGCTCTTCCAGCCGGTCAGAAAGAGCGTGCCGCTCCGCGACAATGGTTTCGATGCGGGCGCGATGCTCGCCGATCTGGCGGGAAAGGCTGCCGGCGCGCTCGTTCTGTTCGCCGATCTCGCGCTGAAGCCGTTGGAGCGTTTCTTCGTTATTGGCAAGCTGCGTTTTCACAACAGCAGCGGCGCTCTCCGTTTCCGCGGCGGTGTTTTCCGTCACGCGGAGCGTTTCGCGCAGTTCTTCGGAGCGCACATCCATATCGCGCATCCGCGAGGCCAGCCGCTCGCTTTCGGCGTAAAGCCGATCCTGCTCCGAGCGCGCCGCCGTGCACTCCACGACCGAGCGCTCATAGTCCGCGCGCAGCAGCTCCGATTGTTCGTGCAGCCGGTCAAGGTTCGCCATCCAGAGCGAAACCTCCTGCTCGCGGAGCTGGTCGCGCAGAATGAGATATTTCTGTGCCGTTTCCGACTGCTTGCGCAGCGGCTCGACCTGCATTTCGAGCTCGGAAATTTTGTCGCCGATGCGAAGAAGGTTGTCCTCCGTGCGGGCAAGCTTGCGCTCGGACTCGTCCTTGCGGTGGCGGAAACGGGCAATGCCCGCCGCCTCTTCAAAAATCTCGCGCCGGTCGGTGGACTTAGCGGAGACGATCTCGCTGATCCGCCCCTGCCCGATGATCGAGTAGCCGTCGCAGCCGAGGCCGGTATCCATCAGAAGCTCCGTTACATCGCGCAGACGTACCTGTTCGCGATTGATGTAGTACTCGCTCTCCCCGCTGCGGTAGTAGCGCCGGGCGATGCTGACTTCGTCGGTATCCAACGGCAGAATGCGCGTCGTGTTATCCAGCACGAGCGTCACCTGCGCAAAGCCCATCGCTCCGCGCTTTTCGGTGCCGCCGAAAATGACGTCTTCCATTTTCCCGCCGCGCAGCATCCGCGTTTTCTGCTCGCCCATGACCCACAGCAGTGCGTCCGACAGATTGGACTTGCCGCTGCCGTTGGGACCGACGATCACGGTTATATCTTTTTCAAAGCTCAGCCGCGTCTTTTCGGGAAACGACTTGAAGCCCTGGAGTTCCAGCGCTTTTAAATACACGGTTTCTTCTCCTCAACAAGTAAAGTTGCATCAAAACAATTTATTATATACTAAATTGTATTCTTTTGCAACTTATATCCGGACAATCTCACCGTCCGGGACATCGACCGCGCAAACGCGCACCGATCGGAGCGCGAATCGCTCCTGAAGATACGAAAGGCTGGTTCGGTGCTGCCCTGTCATCACAGAAACGCGGTTTGGCGCAACCCCGAGAACAACATCCTCACCCGGCAGCACGCCGGAGAGAAGCGCCTCAGCCTTATCTCGCCAGAGCCGGGAGCGCACCAACTCGCCGAGCGCCGGATGGTACGCCCCGGCGACGGCAGCGCCGCCGGAGAGCTCGTCCGATGGATTCAGTCCCAAACGGATGACCGGGATGCCGGCAGAATCGAATATCGGCAGGATGCGCGCGCAGACACGCACAGCATCCTCCACACTGTGCTCCCGGTACTTTCCTGCCCGCCACAGGTCTTCGAGCGGTGTGTTTTGGATGATGACCGTCGGGTAAATGCGCACGCCGTCCGGGCGAAGCGCGGCAATGGCGCGCGCCGTTTCGATATCGCGTGCGTTATCACTGCCGGGAAGCCCTGTCATCATCTGCAAAATGAGCATAAAGCCGGCGGCCTTCACGAGCTTCGCCGCCTTTACGGTATCCTCGCTCGTATGGCCACGGCCGCTGCGCAGAAGCACTTCATCACACATGGACTGTGCCCCGAGTTCTACAGTCTCCACGCCGTAACGGCGCAGGCGCGCCAGTTTTTCCTCCGTTATGGCATCCGGTCTTGTTGATACGCGAATCGCCGATACGGCGCCGGATTCCCGCGCCGGGATGGCCGCGGCAAGCAGCGCCTCCTGCTCGGTTTCGGGTATGGCGGTAAAGCTGCCGCCATAAAACGCCAGCTCATACCCGCTGCCCGGCTCAAGCACCGAAACGGCGTCACGCACCGTCTCCGCAGAAGCCGGAAGCAGGCTGCCGGAGATGCGTTTCTGGTTGCAGAAAACGCAGTCATTCGGGCAGCCTGCATGAGGGACAAATATGGGAAGGATGCATCGGCGCGGCGTCACTTCCGCAGCGCCTCCAACGCGCTGGCGGCGGCGGTTTGCTCTGCTTCCTTTTTGGTGCGGCCAGTTCCAATTCCGATGGGATCGCCGTTCAGGCAAACCTGCATGCGGAATGTCTTTGCGTGGTCGGGTCCCTCTTCACCGATGAGCTCATAGGAGAGCACCTGCCCGCTTTGGCGCTGTACCAGTTCCTGCAGGGCGGTTTTGTAGTCGGTGAAGGACGGCGTTTCAATGGCGCGGACATCATCCAGCAGGCAGCGGTGGATGAATCCCGCCGCCGTTTCCATCCCGGCATCGAGATACATGGCAGCAATGACCGCCTCCACGGCATCGGAAAGGATCGACGCGCGCTCCCGTCCGCCGTTGTGCTCCTCACCCTTGCCAAGACGGAGATAGTCGCCGAGATGCAGTTCCAGCGCCACGCGGTGGAGCGACTGTTCACAGACAAGCTCCGCGCGGAGGCGCGTCATGCGTCCTTCGGGCATATCGGGAAAACGCCGGTAAAGGAAATCCGCAACCGTAACGCCGAGAACGGAATCGCCCAGAAACTCCAACCGTTCGTTGCACACGATGCCGGAGGCACGGTTCTCGTTGGCGTAAGAGCTGTGCGTCACCGCCGTTTCGAGAAGCGCTCGGTTTCGGAACGAATAGCCCAGTCTCTCTTCCAGAGCGGTCATGCGCTTATTCCTGCGTCGCGCGGGACACGTAGTCAGCGAGATCGCCGACGGTGTGGATGTTGGTCAGCTCATCTTCCGGCGTGTCGGGCAGAGAGAACGTCTCTTCCAGCGCCATCGTGAGTTCCACAACGTCGAGAGAGTCCGCGCCGAGATCGTCCACAAAGGACGTGTCCGCCGTGATTTCGTTTTCGTCGATCATGAACTGCTCGGCGACCATTTTGATGATTTGTTCGAGTACCATTTTCTTTATTCTCCTTCGTTCGGTGAAATACGCATATATGCAACATTCTTCTCGATGCTGCCGATGACGTCAGAATCGATGAATGTAATTGCCTGCCGGACGGCACTGCGGATCGCCCGTGCGTCCGAAGAGCCGTGCGCCTTAATGACGGGCTTGGAAATGCCGAGCAGCGCCGTACCGCCGACCTCGCTCGGATCAAAGAGCGATTTGAGCGCGTACACATCCTTTTTGAGGACGGCCGCCGCGAGCTTGTTTGCCGTATTCTTATAGAAAATGCCCTTGAGACGCTTCATGAGCATCATGGCCGTGCCTTCGATGCACTTGAGCAGGACATTGCCGGAGAAGCCGTCACACACGAGAACGTCCACATTCCCGGAAAACACGTCGCGCGCTTCCACATTGCCGACAAAGTTGAGCCGGCCGGCTTCGTGCGCCTCTTTGAGAAGTGCATACGTCTGCTTCTGGAGCTCGGTGCCCTTCGTCTCCTCCGCGCCAATGTTCAAAAGACCGATGCGCGCGTTTTCGCAGCCGAGAAGATCCTGCGAATAGAACTTGCCCATATAGGCAAACTGGAGCAGATACTCCGCCGTGCACTCCACGTTCGCGCCGCAGTCAATGAGTAGCGTGCCCTTGCCGCCGTTCGGGATCACGGGGCCGAAGCAGGCGCGGCGGATGCCGCGGATGCGGCGCACCGTGAGCGTAGCGCCGCTCAAAAGAGCGCCGGTGCTTCCGGCGGATATGACGGCATCACCCTCGCCGCGGTGCAGCATTTGCAGCGCAACGGCCATCGAGGATTCCGGCTTTTTGCGCGTGGCGGTGCTGGGATCATCCTCCATGGAGATAACATCCGGCGCGTTTACGACCTGAACATGCTCTCCGGGCGTGACGCCGATCTCGTTCAGGCAGGCGAGAATTTCCGTCTCGCGGCCAATAAGCGCTACATCCACATGAAACTCGCGCGAGGCTTCCACCGCACCGCGGACGATCTCGCCGGGAGCGTTATCACCGCCCATGGCGTCAATGAGAATACGCATTCCAAAGGTCTCCTTTCACCAGCTCGTCGATCTGTGCCAGCGAACGGGCCGAGATCTCCGCATTTTTATTTCTTTTCCCTTTGACCCGATAGGTCAGCGGGGAGATGATACCAAAATTGATGTTCATCGGCTGGAAATCGCCGATGCTGCCGTGGGAAATGTACAGCCCCAGCGCGCCGATGGCCGTCTCCTGCGAGAAATCGACCGGCGGCAGTCCCAGCAGCCGTGCTGCCATTTCGAGCGAAGCGAGCATACCGGAGGCACAGGATTCCACGTATCCCTCCACGCCGGTAATCTGCCCGGCAAAGGCGATACGCGGCTCGGCAATCAGCCGGTAATACCGGTCAAGCTTTCCGGGGGATTGCAGGTATGTGTTCCGGTGCATCACACCGTAGCGGACAAACTCCGCCTCGCGCAGCGCCGGGATCATGGAAAACACCCGCCGCTGCTCCGGGAACGCCAAATGCGTCTGGAAGCCGACAAGGTTATAGAGCGTACCGTCGGCATTGTCCTGCCGGAGCTGTACAATGGCGTACGCCTCGCGCCCCGTGTGCGGGTCACGCAGCCCGACCGGCTTCATCGGGCCATAGCGCAGCGTGTCAAATCCGCGGCGCGCCATGACTTCGACCGGCATACAGCCTTCAAACACGCCGCCATCGTCAAAGCCGTGAACGGCGGCCTCGCGGGCAGTCGTCAACTCTTTCCAGAAAGCGGTATATTCCTCTTCGGTCATCGGGCAGTTTACATAATCCGCTGTTCCTTTGTCGTACCGGGAAGCGCGGAACGCGCTATCCATATCGACCGAATCGAGCGAGACGATCGGCGCAACGGCGTCGTAGAAATGCAGCCCTTCGCTGCCGGTGCGGCGGAGAATATTCTCCGCGAGCGCATCCGAGGTAAGCGGGCCGCTCGCGATGATCACTTCTCCATCGGGAATGTCCGTCGCCTCTTCCTCAACGATCTCCACATTGGGCAGAGCGCGGACGGCTTCGGTCACGGCGCGGGCAAACCCTTCGCGATCCACCGCCAGCGCGCCGCCGGCGGCCACGCGGTGCTCATCCGCGCAGCGTATCACAACGCTGCCGAGCCGCCGCAGCTCTTCTTTCAAAAGCCCGACGGCATTCGTCAGTTCGTCGCTGCGCAGCGAATTGGAGCACACGAGCTCCGCAAAGTACGGAGAGACGTGCGCCGGAGTCATTTTTTTCGGCTTCATTTCGATCAGCCGCACCGGGATGCCCCGAATGGCGAGCTGATAAGCCGCTTCGGAACCGGCAAGACCGGCGCCCACAACCGTTACAGCGTTCATTTATCCTCTTTCGATGTCTCTTTTGTTTCTGTGCTTTCCGCGGCGGACTCCTGCGGCTTTTCCACCGACTTATCCGCGGCGGCTTTGCGGCGGTAGCCGCGTTTCTCCTCCGGCACGAACATATCGCACTCGGGGTTAACGCAGAAAGGCTTTCTCGCACCCTTGCCGGAGAGCTTGAAGAGCGTCTTGCCGCAAGACGGGCAAACGTCCTTGACAGGAACGTCCCACGTCATAAAGCCGCAGTCTGCGCCGCGCTCGCAGGCGTAGTACGTATAGCCCTTCTTGGACGTGCGCTTGAAGATGCGGCCGCCGCACTTTGGACACCGGCCGGGCATTTCAATAACGATGGGCTTCGTGAAGTTGCATTCCGGGAAACCCGGGCAGGCAAGGAAGCGGCCAAACCGTCCGCTCTTTACCACAAGATGACGCCCGCACTTATCACAGACCTCATCGGAAACTTCGTCAGGCACTTTGATATGCACGCCTTCGAGCGCCTTTTCCGCTTCGGTGAGTTCCTTATCAAAATCGCCGTAGAAATCGTCCAGGACGTCCTTCCAGTCGATCTTACCGTTTTCGATCTCGTCAAGCCGGTCTTCCATATGCGCGGTGAACTTGAGATCGACGATATCCGGGAAGCGCTCTTCCATGAGCCCTGTGACGACCTCGCCGAGGGAGGTCGGCTTGAGGTACTTCCCTTCCTTGGCAACGTACTCGCGCCCGGTGATGGTGCTGATGGTCGGAGCATACGTGCTCGGACGGCCGATGCCCTTTTCCTCCATGGCGCGGATGAGCGTTGCTTCCGTATAGCGCGCCGGAGGCTCGGTGAAGCGCTGCTCTTTGTCGAGCTTTTTGAGCTTTACGCTCTCGCCCTCGGTAAGATCCGGCAGCGGCTTTTTCCCGCCGGTTTCCTCGTCTTCGTTCGGGTCTTCGTATACCGCGGTATATCCCGGGAAGCGGAGCGAAGAATGGTTCGCCTTGAAGCAATGTCCGGCACTGAGCACATCGATCACCACGTTGTCATAGACGGCGTTTGCCATCTGGCTTGCGGTGAAACGGCCCCAGATCAGGCGGTACAGGCGGTACTGCTCCGCCGTGAGATCCTTTTTCACGCGCTCCGGCGTGAGATTCACGTTGCTCGGGCGGATGGCTTCGTGCGCGTCCTGCGCGCCGGCCTTGGTTTTGTAGCGGCGGGGCTTGCCGTAATAGTACTCCTCGCCGTAAAAGCTGCGGATAAAGCTTCCGGCGGCAGCCATGGCCTCCTCGGAAAGGCGCAGGGAGTCGGTACGCATGTATGTGATAAGGCCGACCGTGCCTTCGCCGGTGATATCCACGCCTTCGTAGAGCTGCTGCGCGATACTCATTGTGCGCCGCGGCGTGAGCCCCAGGCGACGGCTTGCCTCCTGCTGGAGCGTGGACGTAATAAACGGAGGCGACGGACTGCGCGCTCGCTCGCCGCGCTTGACCGTGCCGATCTCCCACGCCGCCTTTTCCACGGCGGCGATGACGTCCTCTACCTCTTTTTCGCTGCGGAGCTCTTTTTTCTTGTCCGCCGTGCCGTAATACCGGGCGACGAAGCCACCCTTTTTCCCGGCGCGGTCCAGGTGCGCGTCCAGATACCAGTATTCCTCCGGCTGGAACGCACGGATCTCTTTTTCACGATCCACCACCATGCGGATGGCAACGGACTGTACACGTCCCGCGGAAAGCCCCCGGCGCACCTTGCGCCAGAGCAGCGGGCTGAGCTTATAGCCGACGATCCGGTCGAGGATGCGGCGCGCCTGCTGCGCGTCGACCAGATCCTGATCGATGTCGCGCGGGTTAGCAATGCTCTCCTGCACGACCTTTTTGGTGATTTCGTTAAAGGTAACACGACGGGCTTTCTCATCGGGGATCTTCAAAAGCTCCTTGAGATGCCAGCTGATCGCCTCGCCCTCACGGTCCGGGTCAGTCGCAAGATAAACCGTTCCGGCCTCTTTGGAACGCTTTTTCAGCTCGTTGATCACGTCCGAGCGCGCAGCGACCGGAATGTATTCCGGCGTGAAACCGTGTTCAATATCCACGCCGAGCTTGCTCTTCGGCAAGTCGCGAAGGTGACCCATGGATGCGATGACTTTATAGTCGCCGCCGAGGTACTTTTCGATCGTCCGTGCCTTGGCGGGAGACTCCACAATAACAAGATCCTTTTTTGCTTGCGCCATAATCGTATATCGTCCTTACTTCAGGTTCAAAGAATACCGTTTTCCCGGCAAAGGCTTCACCGCGCCGCGGATGGTGAGCACCGTCATGCATGCGAGCACCTTTGCCGCAGAAAAGCCGGTCGAAGCCGCCATTTCATCCACGTGGCTCTCGCCCCGTGAAATGCACCGCAGGAGCGCTCGGTGATCCTCCGTATACTCCGTCAGACGGCTTTCGAGGTCACTATACGGTATCGTCTTCGGCTTGTCAATCTCTGTTTTTGCCGAAACCGGCACCTTCTCCGTTCTTTTCGGCGGAGAATACAGCTCTGTATCGTATTGGATGCGGCCGGGATAAAGCCCTTCATACTCGGAGAGAATATCCCGCGCGCCCGTAATTGCTTTGGCGCCATCGCGGATCAGGGCATTGGTTCCGGCACTATTGGGGCTATCGATGTTGCCCGGAACAGCAAACACGTCGCGTCCCTGTTCGAGCGCGAGATTGGCGGTGATGAGCGCTCCGCTGCGCACCGGCGCTTCCACAATGCACGCTCCGCAGGATAGGCCGCTGATAATGCGGTTGCGTCGGGGAAAGTTTTCCGGCTTTGTCGGATAGAGCGGCGGAAATTCGCTGATGATAGCCCCGGTCGAGGCAACATCATCGATAAGTAGCGAATTGGCTGGCGGATAATTCACATCAATCGCCGTTCCCAGCACACCGACGCAAGGTTTGCCCGCAAGCAGCGCGCCGCGTGCCGATGCTCCATCTACGCCGAGCGCCATACCGGTAACGACGCAGCCGCCGTAAGCGGTGATCTCCTGCCCGAGACGCGTTGCGACCGTGGTACCATAGGCGCTTGCCTTTCGCGTGCCGACGATCGCGACCGTCGGAAGCTCATCGAGAAACGGGAGATTCCCACGGACGTACAAAACAAGCGGCGGATCGGCGATCTGCCGCAGCCGGTCGGGGTAAGCGGCATCATACAGCGTAAGAATGCGGATATTCTTTTCCTGACAGAGGGCAAGAATCTGCTCGGTGCGATCCAGATTCCGGGAGGACAGGATACGCCGTTCCTGCGGTGAAAGGTCATCGAGCTCCGCAATCCGCTCTTCGGGCGCAAAATAGGCTTCCATCGCCCCGCCGAAATGCTCCAGAACACGGAAAAGCGCGATCGGACGCACGCCATCCATGGAGGCAAGCCATACCCAGTAGCGAAGCTGCGACATTTTCTCTCTCCCCTCTGCTTTTATCCGCGCTGCGTCCACATCTCCCACATCAGAATAGAGGCCGCGACCGCCGCATTGAGCGATTCGCTGCCGGGCGTCATGGGAAGGATGATCTTCGAATCGCACGCGGCAAGAAGCGCTTCGGTAAGCCCCCGCCCCTCGTTGCCAATGGCCACGGCCGCGCGGCGGAGCGAAACGCTCTTCACATCAACGCTCTCCGCGCGAAGTGCCGCGCCACAGAGCGGAAGCTCCCATTCGCGAAGCTTCTCACGAAGTGCGGAGAGATCGGTCTCCCAGATCGGCTGACGGAAGAGCGCGCCCATAGCGGCGCGAACGGTTTTCGGGTTATAGGGGTCGGCACATTCACCGAGGAGTACCACAAGCTCCGTACCAAGTGCCGCCGCGGTGCGCAGCACCGTGCCGACGTTTCCGGGATCCTGCACATTTTCCAATACGATGACCCGCTCAGGCCGGACGCGTTCCGAAAGAGGCTTTGTCCGAACCGTGAAAAGCGGGCCGGGGCTGTGCTCGAGCGGAGAGGCGTATTCAAACACATCCTCCGAGAGCGCATACACAGGCACATCGGGCAATTCTTCGACAGGCTTTACGCCGCGCAGATAAATTTCCGCGATGTCTGCGCCGTTTGCTATCGCTTCGGAGAGAAGCTTCTCCCCGTCGCAGAGGAACAGTCCCTGCTCGCGGCGGTACGCTTTCTCCCTGCCCAAAGCGCGCAGCGCCTGAACATGGGGATTCTTTCGGGATGTGATCGGTTCCATAGAAAAAGGCGGGACGCCTGTCCTTTCCTCGTCGCTGACCGGATCTTCCGGTTTTCGTTTAATCATATCGTCATGCAGGAAAAAAATCAATACATTATTTTATATATTTCCGGACAGTTACCGGATAAAGTTTGTAGCGACACGCTCTTCCTTCTCTGGAAGGCCGTACTTCTGCTTCCCGAGCGCAATGCTTTTCATCAGGAACGTCATATTCCGCGCCAGCGTGCGCATTGTCTGAAGGCCTTCCGCATCCTGCTCTGCTTCGCCCGGCAGACGGCCATGAACGCTGTTCCAGTACTGGCTGGAGGCGACCGGCATACCGCTGATGGTAAAGTATTTGTTGAGTTCGTCAAACGTCGCGCTTGTTCCGCCGCGGCGCGCCACAGCAACCGAAGCACCGACCTTCATCGTGAGATCATACGGCGCGGAGTAGAAAAGGCGGTCAAGAAACGTCACAACCGTGCCGTTAGCGGAGGCATAGTATACGGGTGTGCCGACAACCAGTCCGTCGCATTCGCGGAGAATATCCGCGGCGCGGTTCACCACATCATCAAAGCCGCACTTGCCCGTGCGTGCGCAGGCATCGCAGGCAACACAGCCGTGAATGGACTGCGTACCGATGTTCAAGCGCTTCGTCTCCACGCCCTCTTCGGCGAACACCTTCTCCATTTCGCGCAGCGCGATATCCGTATTGCCGTTCGCGCGGGGACTTCCGTTGATGATAAGAACTTTCATGGACCCTTTTCTCCTTTTTGTATTTCTCTTTAATCTGTTACAATTTTCGCATGGCTCGCGCCGTCGGGCGAACGCGTAACGACGATCTGCCGGTCGATCTCACGGCGCAGCTCGGATACATGAGATATAATGCCGATGAGGCGGTCTCCCTCCGAGAGCTCGCGCAGCGCGCGCATGGCCTGCCGGAGCGTTTCCTCGTCGAGCGAACCGAAGCCCTCATCCACAAAGAGCGTATCCATCTGCACGCCCCCGGCGCTCGATTGGATCTCCTCCGAAAGCCCAAGCGCGAGCGAAAGCGAAGCGAGGAACGTTTCGCCGCCGGAGAGCGTTTTCACGCTGCGCTCGCTGCCGTTGTAATGATCGATCACATCGAGTTCCAGGCCGCTCTGCGTGTTGAGCTTTGCTGCGCTCTCGCGGCGCTTGAGATCGTATTTTCCGCCGGACATCCGCATCAGGTGCGCGTTGGCACGCGCGAGGATACGGTCAAAGTATGTCATCTGCACATACGTTTCGAGCGAGATGCGCTCTTTTCCGGCAAGCGTGCCGTTCGCCGTATCGGCCAGCGGTTTCAGCCACGTCCATCGCGCGTCGATATCATGAAGTTCAGCAGTCTTTTCATCAATGCCTTTTTTCGCGCTTTCGTTTGCCGTGATGCGGCTGTTGAGTGCGAGACGATTTTGCTGTATGTCGTTTTTTTGCTCGGAGAGTCGTCTTTTCTCTTCGGCAAAAGCGCTGAGATCAACAGGAGGCACATCGGAAAGAAGCTTTTTGAGTTGTTCTACCTTTCCCTTCTCCGCCGAAAGGGTCTGTTCCGCGGCGCGGAGTGCCTTTTCCGCGCTTTCTCTTGCCTTGTTTATTTGATTCTGCCGCGTGAGAGCGCGCTCTTTTTCCTTTTCGGCGTCCGCCGCGTTTTCATGCTTTACGCCTGCGCGGAGCTCGTCCGCCGACGCCAAAAGTACCGAGAGCGCACTCTGTGCGGCGGCGCTCTCCTTCTGCGCCGCGGCAAGCGGCGCTTCCATGGCGGAAAGCTGCTTTTCCTCTATGGGAATCTGCCGGCTGAGAGTCTCATAGCGCGCCGCATTTTTCTCTTCCTGTGCGATTTCGCATTCCTTATCAACACATCGGCGCGCGGCAGACGCCTTTTCTGCTTTGAGGTTGATCTCTTTCGCGCCAAAAAGCTTTTCTTTTCGCTCCTCCGCCTCTTTTTGGGCGATCTCATAGGCGCTTTTCGCGCTGCCGGAAGCGGCGCTCGCTTCGTTAACGCGCTCCTGTGCCGCCCTCGCCTTTTTCTCCGCATCCTTCGCCATTTTCTCGTCCGGCGCATCGGGCGCACATTGCGCGGGGTGCGGGTGTGTGAGTGCGCCGCAGACAGGACACGGCTCACCCTCGCGAAGTGAAGAAGCTAACAAGCCCGCCTGCTCGTCATTAAATCTCCGGCGCAGCTCCTGCGACTTCAGAGAAAGCTGTTCTTCCTCGCGCCGCGCCTCCGTGTAGGTGGCGAGCGCGTCCTCCGCCGCAGTCTTCTTCTCTAACAGGGTTTGAAGGGCAGCTTCATAGTTTCCGATCTCTTCCAAAAACTGATCCAGACTGATTTTCTCCTGCCGGAGGAGCGCAAGCCTTTCCGCCGAAGCGGCCAGAGAATGGTATTCTTCCCGTTCCTGCGAAAGACGGTTTTGCAGCGTCTTTCGCGCTGTCTCAAGGGTGCTTAGACGAGTGGACGCATCGTCCGCTGTTTTCTGAGCCAAGGCAATTTCCGACTCTTTTGCGCTGAGCTCGGTATGCTTTTTTAGCTCTTCTTCGAGTTCAGAGAGTGTTTTGGCAAGCGTGTCGAGCTCCGGCTGGCGTGCGTTCTCCGTATCCAGCGCACGGCGATGCTCCTTTACCGTCTCTTCCGCGGCAGTACACGATACTTCCGCCGCATCGAGCGCAGTACGGTTTTTTTCGTCCTCTTTGGCTTTTGTCTCGACGGCAGTCAGCGCTTCAAGGTCTTTTTCAATCTGCTCCAGCGCATCATTCAGTTCTTTATCTGCGACACGATCCTCCGCAAGAAGCTGCGCAAGGAACGCAGGCAATTCACCCTCCGGCGGAAGTTCGGCGTTTTCCGGGAGACGGACGAGCGCAGCAAACTGCGCAAGGGCGTTTCGCGCCTCGTCCCGCTCGCGGTTGAGGGTGAGAAAATCGGCCTTTGTGCGCTCCTGAAAGCGTGTGTAAAGGTTCGTCTTGAATATATCGCGGAAAATTTCCCGGCGGTCTTTCGTGTCCGCCAGCAGGAGCTTGCGAAACTCCCCCTGCGCGATCATGGCGATTTGACAAAACTGCGAGCGGTCTACGCCGAGGATATCTCGGATCGCCGCATCTACATCTGCCCGGCGCGTGATAACACGCCCGTCCGGCATGGTAAGTTCGGCACGCGCAAGTTCCTTCGTTGTTCCGCTGCCGCGGGACTTGAGACGCTCATACTCCGGGTTGCGCCGTATCGTATAGATCTTTCCGGCGTTGGAGAAGGTTAGCTCCACCTCCGTCGGCGTTTCCGGCGCGGCAAACTTGGAGCGGAGCATGGAGCTCTCGCGCCCGTCGCCGCTCGGCGTGCCGAAAAGCGCAAAAGTGATAGCATCAAAGAGCGTGGTTTTTCCGGCGCCGGTGTCACCGGTAATCAAATACAGCCCTCGCTCGCCGAGCTGTCGGAGATCAAGCTCCGTTTTCTCCGCGTAGGCTCCAAAGGCGCTGAGCGTCAGATGAAGCGGTCTCATGGCACATCCTCCTCCCGGAGCATGGCAAAGACAGTCTTGGCATAGGCGCACTGCTCAGCGCTCAGCTTCTGTCCGTTCTGCTTTTCAAAAAGCTCGGCAAAAAGCTCCGTATCGGTCATCGTCCGGTGACGTTCCTCCGCGGCGATAACCGCGGAGGAGCGCGTACGCAGATTATCGTAATCCAGCTTCATGAGGTTTGGATAAATGCTGCGCAGCCGGGCGAGGGCGTTCGGAACATCGTTTTCGTCCGTGAGAATGGCGTGGATGTAATCCTCGGTGTTCGAACCGGCGTAGTTATCGCGCAGCGTCAGTTCCGCATAGGTGCCGCGTATCTCGCGAAGATCGCGCCGCGGCGTGAGCGGCAACGTGGAAATGGATACGCTTCCTTTTGCCCCCAGCTCTACGACCGTGACAGACTTTTCCTGATTTCTTTCCGAGAACGAGTATTTGAGCGGTGTCCCGGAATAGCGAAGCGTTTCCCGTCCGATCTTCTGCGCGCCGTGGAGATGGCCGAGAGCAACATAATCAAAAATATCAAACACCGCGGCGTCCACATTATCCGTACCGCCGACCGTGATATCCTCCGAGTCCGAGCGCACGCCGCCGGTGACGAACTGGTGCGTTATGAGCACATTCCGTGCCGCACCGTCAACGTCCATATGCTCCACGGCGCAGCGGATCGCGTCGGTATAGTTCTCGATCGCCGCATCCGGGTAAAAGCGCCGGACATTCGCCGGTTTGATAAACGGAAGAAGATAAAACCGTACATCGCCGAAGGCGTCAAAGAGCGTCACAGGATCCACGGTGCCGTTATAGACCGGCGAGAGATATACACCGCTCGGCGTCATCAAACTTGCGCCAAAGGCGATGCGCTCTGGCGAATCGTGGTTGCCGGAGATGGCAAGCACCGGGATGTTCCGCTTTGATAGCGCACGGAGAAACGAGTCAAAAAGCTCGACCGCCTCGGCGCTCGGCACAGCCCGGTCGTATATATCGCCCGCGATCACAACGGCATCGGGGCGCTCCTGCTCCACCAGGCGGAGAATCTCCTCGAGAATGAATTTCTGATCGTCGATCAGGGAAAACTCATACATGCGCCTTCCGAGATGAAGATCGGATAAATGAAAGAATTTCAAGTTTCTGCTCCTATAGATAGCGTCGATTGACAAGGGCACACGCGGTTCTGCCGGGCGGAAATGCCCTCATACGGCGTCAAAGCCCTTGAGAATACACAAAGTATTCTCTGCGGACTTTTCCTTGTCTGCGAGCATTTCTGCTCCGGCAGAACTGCTTCGCATCGGACAGCCTTGGATTTTCGAGGGATTTTTGTTCTTTTGGACGCAGGCGGGCTGGCGCCCGCCAAGGAGAAAAGGGCAAAAAGCACCGAAAAGGTTGGCTGTCCGACGTGTGTTCCCTTGTTAATCGACGCTCGGTATTGTGGTTTTATCTTACCCCCAGAGCTTGCGCTTTTCAACCTTTTTCCCGGATTTCGGCAGGCACAGCAAAAAGGATGGAAAGTGGACGAGGTCTGTGTTATACTGTAAAAGACAATTGCGCGAAAGGAGACCTTTATGAAATATCCTGCCGGCTGCGTATTCTCTCTGGCGGAGAAAAATGCTCCCATCCCCGGCTGCACCGTGTCGGAGGCCGTTTGCGGCGGTGAGACAGGTGCCGTTTGTTTCTCGCTCGCCGAAGGAACCGACATCAGCGCAGAAATTTACTTTTCCCCGAAGCTGCTCATTGCCGCCGGAGGTGCGCTCGAAGTCGTTCAGCCCGGCAAACCGGCGCAGGTTCTCCACGCGCTGGATGCCATCGTAACGCCCGTGGATGTCCCGGTCGGAACGCGCACAGACACGTCCGCCGTTTATCTTGAAATCAATATTGGGAGGAATCAAACAATGAATCAGGCAATCAAAACCGGCGAGGTTTTCCGTCTCGGCGAGCTCGTCCCCTACCAGGACGGAAAGATTGTCAACATGGACGTTACCAGCAGCAAAACGATGAAGTTTGCACTCATGGCGTTTGACGCCGGTACGGGGCTCACTGAGCACGCCGCCCCCGGCGACGCGCTGATCTTCGCGCTCGACGGCGAAGGCGTCATCGGCTACGAAGGCGAGGAGCACGTCATCCGCGCCGGGGAAAACTTCCGCTTCGCCCGCGGCGGCAAGCACTATGTCCGCGCTGACAAACGCTTCAAAATGGCACTCTTCCTCACACTGGAATAATTCGTTTCTATATGAAAAGACTCCGACTGATTTTTCAGCCGGAGTCTTTTGCTATATTCGAGTTATTGAGATCAAATCTCGTGCCATGTGGCATCGATGATCTGCTGGTGTCCGGAGGAACGGAACACCTTGGAAATACAGACAATGGCGTAAATGCTCTCGATACCCGTTACGAGCAGCGAAATGCCGGTGAACACCATCAGCGCCTTTGCTCCCTTGAACGGATCAAAGATCATCAGCACGCCGAGCACCGCACCCGCAATGCCGAGCAGCAGCGCTCCCCACCAGCCGGAGAAGCCAAAATGACGCGCTTCCGTTGAGATCTGGATGGAAAACACGCTCGCAAGAATGATATAAAAGCCGAGGATGACCGGCAGAATGACAAGCGCTCCGTTCGGATGGAGAAGCAGCAGCACGCCGGCGAGGACACTCATAATGCCAAGAAACAGATCGTACCGGAACAGCACACCGATGAGGCCGAGATCAAAATACCGGATGATCTCATAAATTCCGGCGGCGATGCAGACAGCGCCCATCAGATAGCAGATCGCCACCGCAGAAATGCCCGGCCAGAAGATCATAACAAGGCCGAGTACCATCGTAACGACGGAGAGGACAATCGCCCACGTTTTATAGGTTTTCAGGGATTTCTTTTCCATAACCATTCACCTTTCCTTATATCTTTAAATATGCGTACACGGATGCGGCTGTTTTCCGCATCCGTATACAGGATTTCCGATTTACTTTGCGTCATGCTCCGCGCGGTTTTCCGCCCAGAGCTTATCCGCCGCCGGTTTCCATTCCGCGGCATACCGGTCGCACTTGGCGCAGAGATGATCGACCGTCTCCGGAGACTGCATATCCGTGGAATGCGCGCCGGAGGATTTCACCATCTCGCGCAGCTTCTCCGGATTTTCGAGCATCGGGCAGGGACGGAGCATGTTGTCGTTAAACGGCTGTCCGTCATGATACGCCATGAAGAGCGGAGACTTCATCGTCTCGAGCAGCGTCTTTTCGCGGATGTTCGAGTCGGAATAGTGGATGAACACGCAGGGGTCCACGTCGCCGTTGGCGTTGATGTGGAGGTAGGTGCGTCCGCCCGCGATGCAGCCGCCGACGAACTCGGCGTCGTTCTGGAAGTCCATCGCGAAGAGCGGCTTCGTCTGGCGGTAGCGGCGGATGCGGCGGTACATTTCGGTGCGCTGCTCCGGCGTCGGGAGGAGCTCGGGCGAAGCATCGTTGCCGACCGGCATATAGTGGAAGTACCAGATGAAGTACGCGCCCATTTTGATAAGGCTGTCGTAGTACTCCTCTGAGGTAATAGACTCGAAGTTTTCTCTCGTGTAGCAGGAGGAGATGCCGTAGAGCAGCTTGCGTTCGCGAAGAAGGTTCATAGCGTGCGTCGCCTTGCCGTAAACACCCTCGCCGCGGCGGGAGTCGGTCGCCTCTTCAAAGCCCTCAAGAGAGATGGCCGGGACGAAGTTCTTCACACGCAGCATGTCGTCGGCAAATTTCTCGTCGATGAGCGTACCGTTCGTAAAGGCAAGGAAGATGCAGTCGTCGTGCTTTTCGCAAAGCTTGATAAGATCAGCCTTGCGGACGAGCGGCTCGCCGCCGGTGTAGATGTACATATAAACGCCCATGTCCTTGCCCTGACGGATGATATCGTCGATCTCATCAAAGGTAAGGTTGAGCTTGTTGCCATACTCCGCCGCCCAGCAGCCGGTGCAATGGAGGTTGCAGGCGCTGGTCGGGTCGAGCAGGATCGCCCAGGGGATGTTGCAGTTATGCTCCTTGCGGAGCTTTTCCTGCTTTTCGCAGCCGACCATGTTGGCATTGATGAAGAAATTCACCACGATCGTCGTGAGAACGTCATGGTCTACCTCGTTCATCATGTGGCGGACAAAATCATAGTACGGATACGTCGGGTCCTCGATCGCGCGGCGGATCGCGGCGCGTTGCGCGGGAAAACGTCCCTTGCAGAACGTGTCTGCCCAGTCCATCAGTTTGGGCAGATTGGTCTCCGGGTCCTTGTACATGAATTTGATCGCCTGTTCGATGCCGTATTTCTTCACGGTCGTCGATACGCTCATATAAAAGCACACTCCTTTGTAGGATTATTCTTTATGCTTTCATTATAGCGAAGCGTTTTGTCTTTTCCATGGACAAACCGACGCGGTTGTAAAAAAAATAGACGGAAGCAGAAAAGTGCCCCATTTAGGATACTTTCGCCGTTTTGTCCCAAAACTTTTCCGTAAAAAAGCGCAAAAGGGACTCGCTGCATTTTTACAGCGGGTCCCTTTCCATCTGCGCCGCAGCGCTGTCAATAAAGGCATTGAACACTTTTTCCAGCCGATCCACGCTTTCATCTACATCGGCCTGCATTTTTTCCCAGGTAAATTTCAGGAAAAATCCGATGAAGGAATAGCGATAGAACTGCGCAATGTAGCGTATCGATTCCTCCGAAAGATGTGTACCGGCAGTGCGTTCCCGAACGTAATCGAAAAAGAAACCGTCCGTCTCCATAAAGATATAGTGCTCCAAATGACTGCGGGAGGCGGAGGAGAGCAGATTTGTGACGAGCTTTGGATGGCTCTGGCAGTACTTGAGAAATACGCGCACCTCTTCTTTCCAGCCCTGACTTTCCCGGACAGATTTTGTCAGCATGCTGAAGCGCGTATTCATCCATACGCTCAGAAGGTCGTAAATATCCTGATAGTGATAGTAAAATGTGTTGGAGCTCACACCGCATCGCCGGACGAGCGCCGATACGGTGATCTTGTCAAACGGCATTTCCTCCAGCATCTCTTCAAAGGTCGAGAGGATCGCCTTTTGCGTTAACAGCGCCATTGGAAGTATCCCTTTCCCCGTTTATTTCTCAAACATGTCAGAATTGAGCAATACGGCGTATATATCCCGTGCCGCGGCGCGCGTCTCGCTCTCCGAAAGATGATCCGCCACACAGCTGTTGATAACCCCGAACAGGCCATTGCATATGAGCGCCGCTGTCTGGTGGAACGAAAAACGCGGCTTGAGATACGTATGGCGGCGGAGATAGTCGTCCACGCTGACGTACATCCGGTTAAAGTACGCAGAAAACAGATAAGGATTTTCCCGGGATGTGGTGTGGGAAAAGAAGGCGTAGTTGTCGTAATAGAGGCTTAAAATGGCTTCCAGAAGGTTCTGATAACCGATAAACCCGTCGTTTTTGGGGTTGTTCACGGCTTGCAGCGCGTGGTATTTGTCGCTGGCTTCCTGCACATGATCGGAGAAGATCTCCTCGGCAAGGGCGTACTTATCCTCGTAGTGCGCGTAAAACGTGATCCGGCTGATATCCCCGCGGCGGCAGATCTCTGCAACGGAGATTTTTTCAAACGGCATTTCCTGCAAAATGTCTGTCAGCGTTGCTTTGATATTGCGTTTCGTCTTGGTGATACGTTTATCTTCCAATCGGGTACTTCCACCTTTCTGAAGATTGCTTCGCCAGGATTCTCAAACAAATATTAGGTAGTGTTTACTTAATTTAACATATGTACAAGGATTTGTCAAATTTTTGCCGTATACCGAAGAACTTTTATCGTCTCCGATATCCAGCCGTTTTCCGCGGACAAAAACCGGCGGACTTATTTGTCCGCCGGGAGAAGGAAGGCGCGTATCGCGCGGATATAGTCGTCCGCCTTCAAAACCGTGGAGAGATGCCCGCCGGATACATAGGCGATCTTCGGCTCGTGCATCAGCGCAATGAGATCCTGCTGCATCTTACCGGAGAAGAAATCCTGATTGGGCAGAATAAGGAGGATGCGCCCTTTGAGATCGGCGAAATCCGCTGCCGTTACCGGTTTCTGGTTCATAAGATCGGCGAGCAGGCCGGAGATGTGGACGTCCTTTTCCTGCTGGAAATCCTTGAAGATCGTCTCAAACATATTCCGCGCATAGGCGATCTCCTCGGCGCTCTCGTTGCGGATGTGGCTCATGCCGGCCTTGATGAGCGTTGGCTTGAGCTTTTCATAGTTGCAATGCTTCATGTACCAGAGCATAAGCGGTGCAAAAAAGTATTTCTTTTTGAGTGATTTGAGCGTCACAGCGTCCATGCCGCCGGTGGAGATCAAAACAAGACCACCGGTCTCGCCGGGATATTTCTGCACATAGATTTGCGACACCATGCCGCCGTCGCTCGCACCGACGAACACGGGACGCTCGACGCCGAGTTTCGCGAAAAAGGCGTGCATTCCCGTCACAAGCGCCTGATTCGTGCGCAGCTCCTGCGGATAATCGAAGAGCAGTACGCGAAAGTCTGCGGAGAGCGGGTCAACATAGTCCATCCACATTTCCAGCGTATTCATCCCGCCGTTGAGCAGTACAAGCGTTTCACCACCCTCTTTCCCGCTCAGCACATAGCGGTATTGCGCGCCGTCTACAGTCATCGTCTGACTCGGATGCACCGCGGTAAATTCTTTCAGTTTTTTGGAATACAGCATAGTCCTTTTCTCCTTTTGCACTTATACACACAGATATTACCAATTACTGCTCGTTTGCCCCGCCGCGCTCTGCCGCTTTGTGCAAAACAGCCACCGCGCACGGAACCTTCCCTTCGCAGAATGTATAGTCGGCGTCCGTATATCCGGCGTCGGCAAAAAATGTCTTATAGCTCTCGAGCGTGAACTCCCGCTTGAAGTCTGCGCCTGCTTTCCCGATGACGCCCGTCACGCTGTTGGTCGTCCCCTTCTCCGTGCGGTTCATATAGGTGGGGACGATGATCCGCCCGCCGGGACGACAGACGCGGTCAAGCTCGTGCAGCGCCCTGTACGGCTCATCCAGCAGATGGATGACGTTCGCGGCCACAACAACGTCAAAGCTCGCATCCGGGTATCCGAGTGAAAGGATATTGCCCGGCTCAAACGTGATGTTGCCATAGCGCCGGAGCTTTCTTTCGGCGCGGCGGAGCATTTTTACGGAGAAATCCGTCGCCGTGATATGGCGGCAGCGCGCGGCGATATCACCGGTGAGCAGTCCCGTGCCGCAGGCACACTCCAGCACCTCGTCTCCGGGGCGGATACACTCTGCCACCGTGGCGCAGAGCGCCCGGTTCGCCCGGCGGTTGATGACGTTCGCAAAAACGTCGTAGACCCATGCCACGTTATCCCAGAACATTCGCTTCCCTCCCCGCTTTTATTTATCCGCGATCTTTAGACAGAAGTCACAGCAGTCGTCGCCACGCCCCAGCGTTTTCGTCCGGTGCCAAAGAAGCCTGGGGTGCATGCCGTCATAGGTGATATCGTCGCTGTCGCAAAAGCTCGGGCAGAGCTCCGGGCAGCCGTACTGTAGACACGTATCATGATAGGGGCAGCGCGTCATGTCGATGCTCCACACACCGCCGGATGTTTGTGTTTCCCTGGCGGCGAAGCCCGCCGTTTCGCCGAAGAGCTTTGGCGTCTCGCGGCAGAACATGCCCGGTACGCGCCGGTAGAGTCCCGGGATACGCAGAAATGCGAGAATCATCTTTTTGAGCTTCCACGCCCGTTCCTCCACATAGCCGTGAACGGTTTGCAGCGCTTCGTCCTTTGGCAGGACCGTCTGCAAGGTCTCATAAGCGGCGATCCCCGGCAGAATCTGGCCTTCCAGATGGCGCTGCTTTTCTTTCGTTGCGCCGGCGCTCTCCGCCCGAAGCGCGCGCAGACGCGCGTCAAACGCGGCGTTCAGCTCCCCGGCCTTTTCCGAAAACTGCTGCGCTGCCGTTTTGTGAAACGCCGCGGCAATGTAATTCTCTTTCATCGTTCCGTCTCCCCATTCGCTCTGTATGTGCAGCCGCGAAATATATTATGTAAACTTTTAGGCTGAGTGAGTATGCGCTGCCTGAACTTCCCGCGAGAAGAGGTCGGGATGCTCCCCCGCCAGTCCGCCGTGTCCCAGCTCCGTAAAAATTTTCGTCGTAAAGGGATATCCCTTCTCTTCAAGCTCGCTCAGATTGGCGGACAGCTTTTTATCCACATCGCCCTTGATGCCATACCAGAGGAACATATCCGTTTTCTCAAAGAGTGAATAATCCGTTTTCTTCCCGATCAGAAAATAATCCTGATTCTTCCAGCTCTGCCATGTTGCCTTGCCGTAAAGAATCCTGTCGGCTTCCTCCAGCGTCCGCCCGGTGATCTTCGCGAGGAATTTCTTTCTTCTCGGCCCGGGGTGACCCATGACCGCATAAAAGAGACCCGTGAAGAAGAAACAGTAGACGTCCTTGCCCCATTTGCTTTTTATATCGGGATAGTCTCGCAGGGACATGCCGTCAGCAATGGTGGTGGTGATCGTAAGACGCTCGTCAGCGAGAACCTCCATGAGTATACGGCAGCCGTAGGATATTCCGTAGAGGATATCGATCTTCCCACCGTAATGCTCCACGATGTAATCGCCGAGCCGCTTTGCCTCATCCACGGGCGATTGAAAGACTGTTTCCGGCTCGTCAGGGTTAAAGCCATCGTAGGCCACGAGCACGACATGATATATCTTCGCCATCTCCTTAGCCGACGGCAGCGCGCCGAGATAGCTTGTACCGCCGCCATGGAGCATCACCATCAGCTCTGGATTCTCTTTTCCAAATTCAAAATACTTCATGCCGCCTGTCTCCTTTATTACCCCAGAAGCTGGCGCAGTATGGCGGTATAGTTCTTCGAATCTGCCGTCATGCGTCCGCAATGGGCGTATCCCGGCCAGACCTTCAGCGCCGCGGAGGGGTATTTTTCGGGCTGCACCTTTTTCCCCTGCTTGAGATCCGAATCCTTTTCACCATAAGCAAAGACGCACCGCTTCTGCGTCTCTTCCGAAAGCTGCGGGAGATTCACATAGCCGCAGTCATGAATGATGTTCCGAATGCTGTCCTCGTTCATGGCGATGAAGCGCTGCGCCATGGCAGGGCCCGCAGTTTCGCCGTAAATCTCGCTCATTTTGCGGCGGGAGAGCTCCGGATCCTTCACAGCCTTGCGGTGCTTCGAGAGGAATACGCGCGAAAGGCCGAAGTAGATCAGGGGCGCATGTTCATAGAAGCTGACACCCTCGAAGAAGATATGGTCAAAGGTCAAATCGTCATATTTTAAGAGCTCAAAAAGAACAACACCGCCGAGGGAGGCGCCGAAACCCAGCTGCAAATGCGTGCAGCCATGTTCGAGAAGATAATCGTGGATCGCTCTGGCTTCATCGGCAGCGCTCTCGTATGTTTCCGCCACGGCGTCGCCGTGCGCAGAAAGATCCGGGAGGAGCCAGCGAACATCGTCGCTCCACAGCTCCGGCAGGCATTCGCGGACGCCCTGCGCTGAGGAGAGCATCGGGTGGATGAGGATCGCCGCCTTGGCAGCGGACGGGTTATAATCGTGCATTACCATTTTATTTTTCTCCGTTTCTTTTTACCGGCTTCTCCGCCGTGACGCAAAGCCAGCCTCTTTTGTTTTTGTGGATTTGCACATCGCAAAATCCGGCCTGCTCCAGATAGTCTCTGAGCTGAACGTCCTTATAGATCGACATGCCGTCGATCTTCTCCGTCCATTTGTCGTCTTTGGCGGTATCGCCGCTGCATTCGTTGCAGATGAGGAATGTGCCGCCCGGCTTCAAAACGCGGTAAACCTCCCGGAAGCATTGCGGCAGATCTGGCCAGAAATAGACCGTTTCAAACGCCGTGACCACATCGAACCATTCGGACGCGAAGAGCATATCCGCCACGCTGCCCTGAAGCACCGCACACCGTCCCTCCGCAATGGCGCTTTCGTTGACTTTCCGGCTTTTCTCCACGCTGACGGACGAGTAATCGATCCCCTTAACGACGCCCTGCGGGCATTTTTTCAAAAGCTTTCGGATATTCGCTCCCCCGCCGCAGCCACAATCGAGCACATCGGCGTCCTCGGGGATATACAAAAACTTCAGTCCCCATCCGGCCAGAGAGCGGTGGCCAAGGTTCATCATGGAGACCATGAGCTTTCCGCCGAGCCCGACCGGCTTGCGGGTATTATCAATAAAGGACATATTCCGCCTCCTCAGATTTTTTCCAGGACAACGATCCGGTTGGAGATGTTCCGCACGGCGGGCAGCTTGTCGAGCAGCTTATAGACCGGGACAAACACCGCCATGCCCTCCGTGAGGCAATGCTCCTCTACAAAGCAATACCCCGGCAGGAGCGCAGCGAGAGCCGCGCCGTTCTTTATGCCCCAGGTAAATTTCGCACTGCTGCCCTCGATAGACTTTTCTTTGAATCGTTTAACGACCATCGGGTTCATTGTCTCAACAAACACCGTCGCTTTCGGGAACCGCGCCGCGATACGCGCAAAAATACGCTGCACATCCGCCTCACAGAGGTACATGGTCAGCCCCTCGATGATGACGAGCGCCGGAGCATCCATCTCATCGATCTTGCCGCCCCAGTCGTCCATGGCAGACATGGCGATCTGCGAGATGGTGCCATCTTCCGGCAGCAGCTTTTCCCGCACGGCAATAGATTCCGGCAGATCGAGGTTATACCAATGGGCATAGCCCTCCATCCGATAGCACCGGGTGTCAAGGCCGCAGGCGATATTGAGGACGACTGCACCCGGATTTTCCGCAAGCCAGCCTTTCACCAGCCGGTCGAGCACGATCGTCCGGGCGATAACGCCGCTGTGCATGGCGGCGTCCTTATCGGCGAGAGAGAAATCGTAGTCGAGGCGGCCGATGATCTCTTCCGCCTTGGCGTCGTGGATCGCGCCGCGGGTACGGCTCTCCTTCGCGCGGGCATAGATCGTTTGCAGCATGGTCTCCGGCACGCCGGAGAGTTTTATTTTCTCATTCATTTCCTTTAACCTCCGTTTTCTTTATCCGGCATCCCGCCCAAATGGCATTTTCTATCATCCAGAGAAGAAGTGCCGCGTTGCCGGAGCCCTGACTCAACACAAAATCCAAGGTGGATATCTCTGCACCGAGCATCTGCCGCACATCGGGGATCAAAACAAACACGATCTGCCAGACGATCATATGGCAGAATATCATCCGGCGCGGCAAAACCGTTTTCTTTGTCAGCACGGCGAAAGCACCCGCAAGGATCATAAGAACCATCCCCGCATAGGCGATGCCCATGGCTGGGATGACCCGGTCATATTGCGACTGGATCATGGAAAGCGTCTCTTCCCGACCCAGAACGGGCACCAGACTCCCCGTCCAGTCGGCGAGACTTCCGATGAACAGATGCAGCGTTCCGGCGGTCGCCACATAGATCACGCCGCCGATGAGGATCGCCGTCCTTGTTTTCCGGTATTGCGGCAGCACCTGCGTATAAGACGCACGGACGCTGAAGAAGCCGAGCGACATACCGCAAAGCCCCGTTGCAACGAGCAGCGGCAGCCGCCACGACGAAAAGCCGCCGGTCAGGTACGCCTCGCGAGCAAAAAGACCGCTGTCTCCAACATGAGCCGGAATAACGCTCAGGCACAAATCGCCCGCGAGCATCAAAAGCGCGCCGAGCGCGCCAAGCCAACAGTCCCGGCGATAGTTTCGGTAATTGAACGTTTGCTGCTGCATTATTTTCCCTCCGTTGCCGCGAAATAAGTTAGTGTATGCTAACTGTTGATCATTGGAAAAGCTGCCCCAAGGCAGCCGTTTTTATTCGCCCCTACTGTAGCATGAAACGTTTCCCTTTTCAATAGCCCGGCGCGATTTTCCCCCAGTATTTCTGGTAAAATTCCGCTGTTTTTCCGTCTTTGACGCAAGCAGCCCCTGCCGAATGGCTTCGGCAGGGGCTGTATACGTTTTTTATTAATAGAGCTTTGCTCCGGCGGGGATGGCGTCATCCACCATCAGGCGATGAAGCTTCTCTTCTCCGCTTTCCTCGTGCACGGCGGAGGTTCGCAGACCTTAAAAGAAAAGCAGAAAATATGCTGAAAAACCAATTTTTCTATGAGCTGATTGATTTCTCGTAAGAATTAGGCATACGGATAAAAATCTCTCCATACTTCAAAATTTTCAGCATTCGGCTTATATGCCATCTCACACTTTTTATCAAACAGAAGTGTTGCGCCCTCTTCCTCCGTATAAGGCTTCCATTCCAACTCAATAGCCCCATTAGGATTGCCCGTCTTACAAAACCGAACAAAGGAGCCATGCATATAGCCATGGATCTTCTTTTTTGTTTTTTTAGGAGTCAGCTTTGTCAACATATCGAGAGAGCCTTCCCACGTATCCAGACCGCTTCCAACATCCGAGCCATGAGTTGCACCCAACCCCATCAGCCTGCACATGCCGCTGACAAAATCATACCGATATGCATAAACGGTATTATATTTGCTCTGAGCGTTTCGACAGCGCATCGAATCTGCCCAGAACATTCTGTCACGGGCAAGCTCCTGCATAGCCTTCTTTTCGGGATAATGCCCATATACACCATATAGCGCGTCATATTTTTCTGGATGTCCACTATTTTCCAGCATAGTACGTACCTGCTTCCAGTTCATGCACTCCATTTTTGACAAGTAGAATAACGTGCCTTCATCCTTGCAGGTACCAAACATACAAACCACGTCTTTACAAATTCCTTTTTCCATCGCCTCCCACGGAGTGTAAGGAAGCAAATCATCTCCAACAGCCGCGCCGCTTACTAAAATGCCTGGATAAACATCATTATCTGTAAATACCGCTTCCGCTCCGATTCTTAATTCTTCCGGTTTCATTTGACGCAATTTTTGTAGTTCCGTATTTTTTACGCCCAATCGTTCAAGGAATAACTTGTTATTCAATTCCTGTGTATACTGACTGTCCACATTACCAGCCAAACCGCTCATGGCGATAGCTTTTTGAAACAGTCCCTGCGCTGCCGGAGACGCAAGCAAACTATACACGGCTGTTCCACCCGCAGACTCGCCGCAAATGGTCACATTATCAGGATTTCCACCAAATTGCGCTATATTGTCTTTCACCCAGTGCAGTGCAGCAATCATGTCGGAAAGAGCGCAATTGGATTCAAAGCTGCTATCCCATTTAGAAAAATTGTAAAAACCCAACGGACCCACGCGATAGTTAAAATTAACGCCTATCACTCCCTTACGCGCGAAGCTCTCCAAACTGTACATCGGATCGGAAGCCTCACCCGTATGATTAGCGCCCCCATAGATCCATACAAATACCGGCAAATTCTCGGCATTCCGGGGTGCCCAAACATTCAGAAAAAGACAATCCTCGCTTGCCGGAACTTTATTTTGCATCATTTTCGCCATCGAACCGCAAGCATAGCTGTATGGACTGGCACTCATATGCTTACAGGGACGAATCCCCTCCCATGCATTTGCTGCCCGAGCCCTTTTAAAGCGCAATTCTCCTACCGGCGGCTGCGCGAATGGAATTCCATACCACTTACAGATACCATTTTGGAAAAAGCCTTCTACTTTGCCCAATGTTGTGTTTCGAATAAGTTCCATTCGAATTCCTCCCTATTTTTGATTTAAAACCAGCAAAATTCTCTACGCCTGTTGATTGTTCTGGTTATTTTCAGTATATTAATTCAATAGAGAGCTTTCAATGACCAATATAGCGGCTACTGTTGATTGTTTTGGGAGGGCTACAAATGCAGCATCAAACACGTGTAGATGCAAGAACAATTCGAACAGAACAAACGATTCGTCAAACCCTTGAGCAAATGATTTTAGAAATGGAATACAATGAAATCACGGTAAGCGAACTTACAAAGCGTGCCGGCATACATCGCAAAACGTTCTACCTGCATTATGAAACAATAGAACATCTCTTTGCGGAACTGGCAAATGATTATGCAGATGAGATCACACGGCCGTTAAAAGCTTCGATTGATTTAGGAGAACACCCCGGATTACACACTATACTGAAATCATACAATGCCGTTTTGGAAGAACGGTCCCAACTGCACCAAAGGCTTTTCTGCACGCAAAGCTACCAACCCATATTTGACAAGATCCAAGAGCTTTCCAGTAACCAGGCATACCAATATCTTTCCAGCCTAAATCAATACGATCCCGAAAAATTGAAATGCATCTTAACTTTTTTAGCATACGGCAGCAACGCAGTACACAGAAATCATTATTTAATGGGACAGGATGTATCTCAAAAATCTGCTCAGTGTATCTCCTATCTGGTTGATGTTTGTGAATCTATGCTCCAGTTATGAATTTAACCTCAATCATCTTATACTTAGAACATAGGGTAATTCCGCTCTGTCCTGCAGTTTTGAATATTCATATCCATTCATCAAAAAATGGGCAATCCCGATCGGAATTGCCCATTCATTATACTCATTTTTCTTTTTTTAATAGAGCTTTGCTCCGGCGGGGATGGCGTCATCCACCATCAGGAGATGAAGCTTCTCTTCCCCGTTCTCCTCGTGCACGGCGGAAATGAGCATGCCGCAGGAGTCAATGCCCATCATCGGGCGCGGCGGCAGGTTCGTGATGGCAATGCACGTTTTGCCGATGAGCTCTTCCGGCTCATAGTACATGTGGATGCCGGAAAGGATCGTGCGGTCAACGCCGGTGCCGTCGTCAAGCGTGAACTGAAGGAGCTTCTTGCTTTTCTTCACGGCGCAGCAGTCCTTAACCTTCACGGCGCGGAAATCGGACTTGGAGAACGTCTCAAAGTCCACATACTCGGTGAAAAGCGGCTCGATCTTCACGTTGGAGAAGTCGATAACTTTCTTCTCGGGCGCTTCGGCTGCCGTCTCGGTGGGAGCCTCCGACTGAGCCTTCTCCTGCTTCTTTCCGCCGTCGAGGCTCTTCATCGTCGGGATTTTCGTGACCAACCTTAGATAAGCTCCGCTTGGTGTCTATAAGTCCC
>CAVEQS010000030.1:0-36471 GCA_963618015.1 bacterium
AAGCTATGTCTTCTTTTATGCGGTTTCCAATTTGCGCAAGTTATTGTACATTATCGCGTAAACAATTTATGAACGTCCCAATGCCGGACGATTGCGGAAAAAGGAAACGAGACACCCGGCAGGTGTCTCGTTTCCTTTTGATATTGCGGCAGACTGGAATTTATTTTGGCAAATTATCTTCCGCTTTGAAATTCACATTACTGCCATCAATCGAGATTGTGAGCGTGTAGTTATAGATTGTACCAGCCTCTGTTTCCAGCTTAAATGTTACTGCACCATCTCCGAGATACTGAAAATCAGGTTCGTCAGACATTCTTGCATATGTGCCATACTGTTGAAAGTATCCGTCTGCATCAAAGAACGCAACATTGCTTGTTTTCTCCTTATCGTTCCGGAAGAGTACTGCACCAATGCGGTCACTAGCATGATCTGGAATTAAAACACAGTCTATGTATTCCCAATCTATTTCTTGCACAAGAGAGAACATAGATGCAATATCTTGTTCAGACCAGATTTTTTCCCCATTCAGATTACTGGTATCTGTAATCTGAACCGGATTGCTGACAGAATCTGATGTTTCTGGCATGGTGTCTTTGCTGCCGCAGGCGGACATTCCCAATATACAAACAGTCATCAGAATAAAAATCAATGCTCTCTTCATATGGATACCTCCTTAAAAATTCCGATTTGTTAAAATCATTTTACCATAATGCAGCCTTTCAAGCAAAAAAAGTACGCCGTAATTTCACTAGAAATTACGGCGTACTTATGGTGGAGGCGAGGAGAGTTGAACTCCTGTCCGAAAACGCTTCAAAGGGAACTTCTCCGGGCGCAGACGCTTGTTTTGGGATTCTGCATCCCTGTTTCCCTCGTCACCGGCCAAACGTCAAGACGGCAAGTCGGGTAGCTTCATTATGCATGGCGCGCTCAAAGCTTTGCGCGCTCACGTCCGCCTCTCATCGACGCCCCGCTTCCGGGCCGAGGCACTCCCGGAGGGGACGGGTCACGGCTTAAGCCGCGGCCAGAGCAACGTTATCGTTGTTCTTTAATTTATAATTGCCCATTTTAAGGATGGTAGGCGCATCCGCCCGCTATTCCAATCTCCGCATCCCCGTCGAAACCGGTACGCCCCCCTAATCGCCATCATTTCTGCGGAAATGATGGAACCGCCGCTTTGCGGCGAGGCGATTTCCAGGGGGAACCATGTTCCCCCTGGAGGACCCCTTCTTTTTGGAATAAGGGATAAGTCTGAATAAAAGCTTCCTTAAACCGAAAAGAACGCCTTTCTGGGGATAAGCTGGGGAATAAGGATGATTACCTTATACCTTAGTTGCTTTTATCTTTTCTTCGGCTCGGGGTAGACCTCGCCGAAGGTTTCCACGGTGACCTTCTTCATGACCTGCGGCTCCATGGGGCGGTCGTTGTGGTCGGTGCGCGTGCCGGCGATTTGGTCGACGACCTCGATGCCCTCGGTAACGGCGCCGAACGCGGCGTACTGCCCGTCGAGATGCGGGGCGTCCTCATGCATGATGAAGAACTGGCTTCCGGCGCTGTTGGGGAACATGGAACGGGCCATGCTCAAAACGCCGCGCTTGTGCTTGAGATCGTTCTTGAAGCCGTTGCCACGGAACTCGCCGTAAATGTGGTAGCCGGGGCCGCCCATGCCGGTGCCTTCCGGGTCGCCGCCCTGGATCATAAATCCGGGGATGACGCGGTGGAAGATCAGTCCGTCATAAAAGCCCTTGTTGATGAGGGAGATGAAGTTGCGAACGCTCTCCGGCGCGATCTCGGGGTAAAGCTCGGCCTTGATGATGCCGCCGTTTTCCATTTCGATGGTCACAACAGGATTGCTCATTCTTTGAAATTCCTTTCTTTCATGGCGCGGTCCATGTCCCGCTTCGCGTTGCGCTCGGCGTCCGAATCGCGCTTATCATACAGCTTTTTGCCCTTGCAGAGGCCGAGCTCCACCTTGACGCGGCTGTCCTTGAAGTACAGCGAGAGCGGCACGAGCGCCACGCCGTCCTGCGCCACACGCTCGCCGAGCTTGCGGATCTCCCGCTTGTGCATCAGCAGCCGCCGGGTGCGCACCGGGTCGCGGTTAAAGATGTTGCCCTTTTCGTAAGGGCTCACATGCATGCCGCGCACGAAGAGCTCGCCCTCGCGGATCGTGCAGTAGCTGTCCTTCAGATTCACCTGCCCGGCACGGATGGATTTTACCTCCGTTCCGAACAGTTCAATGCCCGCTTCAAAGCGTTCCAGCACAAAGTAGTCGTGGAACGCCTTGCGGTTGGAAGCGATCTCCTTGATCCCTTCTTTTTTCGGCATGGCCTTCCACCTCCTCCGCCTTGGCAGTAAAAGTATTATACCATGCCTGTCAAGAGCGAAAAAGAGAGAATTTCACCGCCCGTGCGCGGTAAGCCGGGAAAGTGCCTCGCGAGATATGTAAACGCCGCTCGCCGGGCGCGCGAGCAGCAGGCTCTCCTCCCGCCCGGCGATGATCTCGATCTCCAACGCGCCCCAGTCGGCCTCCCCGAGCGCGGCGAACACGAGCCTTTTGGCGTCGGAAAGCCCCGGATGTCCCGGCACGCGCAGCGCGAGCGCCTGTTCGCTTTTCGCATTTTTCTGCATAAAAACCCTCCCGAAGAACGTTTTTCCCCATTATACGCCCCTCTGCCGCCGATAAACAGTGAAAAAAGCTGGAAAAACCGTGCCCGGCGTGGTAAAATACCTTGTTACGAATTGCTTCCGCGCTGCGGAAAAGGAGATCATGCACATGGATTATACGGAAAAAAAGCTGCGCCGCCTCAACACCTATGAGGGGATCATTATAAACGTCGGACTCGACCGCGTGCGCCTGCCGGACGGTTCGGAGGCGTTCCGCGAGATCGTGGAGCATCCGGGCGGGGCGTGCATCCTCCCGGTGGACGGCGAGGGAAACGCCTACTGCGTGCGCCAGTATCGCTATCCCATCGGCGAGCATTTGCTCGAAGCGCCTGCCGGTAAGCTCGAGCGCGGGGAGGACCCGCTCGTGTGCGCCGTGCGCGAGCTTGGCGAGGAGACCGGCTTCACCGCCGGGCGCATCGTGCCGCTCGGCGCGTATCATTCGTCTCCCGGCTTTTCGAGCGAGCGGCTGTATCTCTATCTTGCGCTCGATCTCTCCCGCGGTGAGGCGCATCCCGACGAGGGCGAGTTTCTCGATCTCGTAAAGCTCCCGTTTTCCGAGTTGCTTGCCATGGTCAAGCGCGGCGAGATATCCGACGGGAAGACCGCCATCGCTGTGCTGCAGGCGGAGCACATCCTCGCCGGGGAGTAAGACTTGCGTTTTTCCCTGCACTATGGTAAAATTGCCATGTATCTATGGGCACAGGCAGACAGAAGCCCCGGATGCGCATCAGGAGGAGTCAACACTTGGAAAGATATAGAATCAGAGGCGGCAACCGGCTGCACGGCGAAGTGGAGATCAGCGGCGCGAAGAACGCGGCGGTAGCCATCATTCCGGCGGCGCTCATGGTAAACGGCAAATGCCGCATCGAAAACCTGCCCCAGATCAGCGACACCGAGGCGCTGCTGCTCATTCTCGAATCGCTCGGCGCGAAGGTCGAGATGATCGACCGCTCCACCGTGGAGATCGACGCGACAAACGCCACCTGGATGGGTGCAGACTATGACCGTATGCGCAAGATCCGCGCATCGTACTATTTTGTCGGCTCGATGCTCGGCCGGTTCGGCATTGCCCGCACCACGATGCCGGGCGGCTGCAACTTCGGCGTCCGGCCGATCGACCAGCACGTCAAGGGCATGAACGCCCTCGGCGCGGAGGTCGATATTTCCGATTTCATCACCGCGCACGTCCCCGGCGGACGGCTGCGCGGCGCAAGCGTATATCTCGATAAGGTCTCCGTCGGCGCAACGATGAACATCATGATCGCCGCCGTGCTCGCCGAGGGACGCACGATCATCGAAAACGCGGCGCGTGAGCCGCACATCGTGGATCTTGCAAACTTCCTCAACTCCATGGGCGCGGACGTGCGCGGCGCCGGTACGGATACCATCAAGGTCAACGGCGTGGAGCAGCTCCACGGCGGCACCTATACCATCATCCCCGACCAGATCGAGGCCGGCACCTACATGGCCGCCACCGCCGCCGTCGGGGGAGAAGTTCTGATCAAAAACGTTATCCCCAAGCACCTCGACTGCATCACCGCGAAGCTGCGCGAAATGGGCGTCACGGTGGAGGAATACGGCGAATCCGTCCTCGTCCGCTCGACGGGACGTCTCCGCCGCGCCAACGTGAAAACCCAGCCGTACCCCGGTTTCCCGACCGATATGCAGCCGCAGATCGGCGTGGCGCTTTCGGTGGCGGAAGGCACGAGCGTCATCACCGAGGGCGTTTGGGATCATCGGTACAAATACATCAACGAGCTGCGCAAAATGGGTGCCGAAGTGACCGTGGACGGCCGCGTGGCGGTCGTTGAGGGCGTGGAAACGCTGCGCGGCGCTTCCGTGGACGCCTGCGATCTTCGCGCGGGTGCGGCGATGGTCATCGCCGGCCTTTGCGCCAAGGGCGTCACGCTCGTGGAGGATATCCAGTTTATCGAGCGCGGCTACGAAAACTTCGTCGGCAAGCTGCGCCTTCTCGGCGCGGACATCCGCATCATCGACGAGCCGGACGGCACGGAGCGGGGCACCGCCGCCGCGGGATGAATTTCGTCTCCTTCGCCAGCGGCTCGAGCGGCAACTGCTATCTCCTCACCGAGGGACGCACGGCGGTGCTGATCGACGCGGGCATTTCCCTGCGCCGCATCAAAAATGGCCTTGCGCGCCACTCGCTCACGCCGGACGATCTGGCGGGCGTTCTCATCACGCACGAGCACACCGACCATACGGCGGGGCTCGCAATGCTGCTGAAGCATCATAAAAACGTAAAGGTCTATGCGCCGCAGACCGTCGCGCACGCGCTGGAGCGCGCGGCGGCAGGGCTGGAGGGGCGCATCGTTCCGATCCCGGTCGGGGAGAGCATCGCGCTGAAGAATTTCACGCTCACCGCTTTTCCGACAATGCACGACACGCCCGAGAGCGTAGGATATGTATTGGCGGGGAAGAACGCCCGCTTCGGCGTCTGCACCGATACCGGCTGTGTGACGGCGGAAATGTTTGATGCGCTCGCCGGATGCGATGCGGCGGTGATCGAGGCAAACCACGATATCGACATGCTGCGCACCGGGCGCTACCCGGTCTATCTCAAGCGCCGCATTCTCTCGGAGCGCGGCCACCTCTCGAACGAGGACTGCGCAAAGTTCGCCTGTGCTCTGGCCAAAACCGGGGTGAGGACCTTCGTGCTCGGCCATCTGAGCCGGGAGAATAACCGCCCGCGTCTGGCCGAGACCGCCGTGCGCGAAGCGCTCGACGGTGAGGGCTTTTCCGCGGTGACGCTGTGCGTCGCCCCGGCGGAGGGCGATCTGGAGCTGGAGGTAACGCCGTGCTGCGCGTCCAACTGATCTGCACCGGCAAGCTCAAGGAGAGCTTTTATGCCGCCGCGTGCGAGGAATACAATAAACGCCTGCAGCGCTACTGTGCGCTGGATATTATCGAATTGCCGGAGACCGGCGACATAAAGCGCGACGGTGCGGCGATGCTCGCGCGCATCGGCTCGGGAGCCTTCGTCGTTGCCATGTGCATTGAAGGGAAGGGCTATTCCAGCGAGGAACTCGCTACGCTCATGGCGCAGTGCGCCGTGCAGGGGAGAAGCCGCGTGTGCTTTCTCATCGGCGGCTCGGACGGGCTTTCGGACGAGGTCAAGCGCGCTGCGGACATCCGCCTTTCCATGTCGCGCATGACGTTCCCGCACCATCTGGCGCGGGTCATGGCTCTGGAGCAGATTTACCGCGCCTTTAACATCAACGAGGGCGGGAAATATCATAAATAAAACATGCGGGGCGACCCGCGGGGAGACATCATGGAAGAAACCGGAAAAGCATCGGCGGAGTGGGGGCGTCAGCTCCCCGGCGATCTTTACGAGCGCTGGCCCAAAGACGAAGCGGGTCAGCCGGAGCCGCCCGTTTATCTCTGCCATTGCAAGGGCATCGACATGGACGAGACGATGCTCGTCTCGCGGCTGGAGGCGTTTGGCATTCCGTGCCTGCGCCAGTACCCCAACGATGGGCAATTCGGCAAGCTGATCCTCGGCATCAGCGGCTCGGGCGTTGATATTTTCGTTCCCGCCTCGGTGTGGGAGGACGCCTGCGAGCTGATCCGGGAGAGCGACGATGAAACGGAGGAAGAACAATGACTTGGCGGGAAACTTATGAAAAATGGCTCAACAGCCCGGCGCTGAGCGAAGAGGAATGGAAAGAACTCGACGCCATCCGCGACGATCCCAAGGAGATCGAGGACCGGTTTTATGCGCCGCTCGTTTTCGGCACCGCCGGACTGCGCGGCATTATGGGTCTCGGCACGAACCGCATGAACATCCACGTCATCCGCCATGCGACGCAGGCGTTTGCCGAGCTGATCGTGGCCGAGGGCGCGGAGGCGATGAAGCGCGGTGTGTGCGTCTGCCACGACTGCCGCAACAACGGCGTGGCGTTCGCCCACGAGGCCGCCGCGATCATGGCCGCGAATGGCGTACATGTGCGCCTTTTCGAATCCCTGCGGCCGACGCCGGAGCTGAGCTTTGCCATCCGGCACTATGGCGCGGAGGCCGGCATCAACGTTACGGCCAGCCACAACCCCAAGGAGTACAACGGCTATAAGGTCTATTGGTCGGACGGTGCGCAGCTTCCGCCCCAGCACGCCGCCGAGATCGCCCGCCGCATGGAAAATTCCGACATTTTCCGCTCCCCCCGCCGCATGGACTTTGACGAGGCCGTTGAAAAGGGCCTCATCGAGTGGATGGGCGAGGAGACAGACGAGGCGTTCCTCAAAAATGTGGAGGCGCAGGCCATCAACCGCGACATCGTTGCGAAGGTTGCCGACGATTTCCGTGTGGTGTATACGCCGTTCCACGGCTGCGGCTGGAAGCTCGTGCCGGAGGCGCTGCACCGCCTGGGCGTGAAGCACCTCTACCCCGTGGAAGAGCAGATGGTGCTCGACGGCAACTTCCCCACTGTGAAGAGCCCCAACCCCGAAAACCCGGAGGGCTTCTATCTCGCCATCGACCTTGCCAAGAAGGTAGACAGCGATCTCATCATCGGCACCGACCCGGACAGCGACCGCATCGGCGTGCTGGCGCGGCGCAACGGGGAATACATCCCCATCACCGGCAACCAGATGGGCTGCCTGCTGCTCGACTATATCATCAACGCCCGCCGCGCCGCCGGCACGATGCCGGAGCACCCCGCGGCGCTGAGCACGATCGTCTCCACGACGATGGTGCAGCGCATCTGCGAGGCGAACGACGTCCACTTTGAAGCGACGTTCACCGGCTTCAAGTTCATGGCGGAAAAGCTCGCCGAGTATAAGGCAAAGGGCAATTACGAGTACATCCTGGCCTTTGAGGAAAGCTACGGCTACATGATGGGCGATTATGTCCGCGATAAGGACGCCGTGACCGCTTCCATGATGGCCGCGGAAATGGCGGCGTACTACTACGACCGCGGCATGACGCTCATCGACGCGATCGACGAGCTCTACAACAAATACGGCTTCTACAGCGAAGAGACCGTGAACCTCTTCATGTACGGCGTGGACGGTCTCGGCGAGATGCGCGCGCTCATGGCGTCGCTGCGCCAGACGCCTCCGGCGGAGGTCGGCGGCACGCCGGTCACCCGCGTGCGCGACTACCAGACCGGCGACGTAGTGATCCCCGGCCTCGGCGTCGTGGAGAAGACGCCGATCGTCGGCAGCAACGTGCTGTTCTTTGAGCTGAGCGACGGTTCGGCGCTCGTTGTCCGCCCGTCCGGCACGGAGCCGAAGATCAAAATGTATGTTCTGGCGAGAGGCACCAGCGCCGAGGAGGCCAAGGCGAGAAAAGATCGCTACGCTGCCTATGCGCGCTCCCTTGCCGAGAAGAAATAACGGCAACACCACGCAATATACCAGCAAACGAACCCCACCGAAATTTCTTTGGAAACGGAGGTTTATCCCATGAAAAGAAAGATCGCATTCCTGTTGGCGCTGCTCATGGCGGCGAGCATTCTCGCCGGCTGCGGCGGAAACAAGACCTGGACCGGCAAGCACGAGGTGGAGATCACCGTAAACAACTACGGCACCATCCGGCTCGAGGTGGACGCGGACAGCGCCCCCAAGACGGCATCCCAGTTCCTTAATCTCGCCAAGAAGGGCTTTTACAACGACCTGACCATCTATCGCGTCATCAATGGCTTTGCCATTTACGGCGGCTGCCCGAACAAGAACGGTACCGGCACGTCGGGCTCAACCGTGGAGGGCGAATTCACCTCCAACGGCTTCAACAACCCGCTTTCCATGACGCGCAGCGCCATCGGCATGGCGCGCGGCACGGATAAGAACAGCGGCACCTGCCAGTTCTTCATTTTGCAGAACGATGCGACGTATCTCGACGGCGATTTCGCTGTGTTCGGCTACGTTGTGAGCGGTATGGACATCGTTGACCAGATCGCCGCGAGCGTGCAGGTCACCGGCGCGGACGGCTTCATCGCCGAAGTGAACCAGCCGGTCATCACGAGCGTCAAGGTATTCGGCTGAGACGCATAAAACAGCCCGCGGACGCATGGCGTTCTCGTGGGCTGTTTATTTTCGGGAGGTCAACCGTTTATTGAAAAAGCTCATTTCCTGTATTCTTGTTTTGCTGCTGCTCTCCACGGCGGCGCTCGCCGTGCCGGGGGACAGCTGCGTCGTGCTCGGCGAAGAGCTCACGCTCGGCGAGACCGACGGCATATTCGCCGCGCTCGGCGTGGAGCGCGGCACGGCGATGGAGCTGACGCTCTCCAAGGCCGAGGCAGACGCATATTTTGCGGATGTGCCGCTAAAGGCGGCATCCGTCGGTGTGTTCGTGCGCATCCGCTCCGGCGGCGAGGGGCTTTCGCTCTCGCTTTCCAACATCACCGGCGCGGAGACCGCCATTGCTGCGGCGCTCACCGCCGCCGGCGTGACGGACGCGGAGATCGTCGCCGCCGCGCCGGAGGAGACCGGCGCGCTTGCTGTGCTGCCCGCCGTATACAAGGCGTATGAAACGCTCACGTGCGTTGCTCTTGATGCGGAGGCGAAGGAAGCCGCTGCCGCGGCGCTGCGCGAGGCCGACGAGCTCTCCGGCGAGATCGATGCCTCAAAGCTCGAAGAGCTGCTCGGCACCATGACCGGCTTTTTCGACGAACTCTCCGCGCTTTCCGACGAGGAGCTGCGCGAGCGCATCCGCTCCATCGCCGCCGAGCGCGGCATAACGCTCAACGATGCGCAGACGCAGCAGCTGGCCGATCTCTTCCGTAAGATCCAGAGCCTCGGCGGCTCGGGACTTGCCGAGCGCATGCAGGATCTGCCCGAAACGGTAGAAAAGATCCGCGAGACCGGCGAGAACGCCCTGTCCACCGCCGGAACGGTGTGGGACAGCGTCCGCGGCTTCCTTCAGCGCGTCGGCAAAACGCTCTCCGCGCTCTTCGGAGATTGAATGAAATCACTACAGAGAGGAAATATACCATGTCTGATTACATCATTGCGACTTCTTCCACCTCCGACCTGCCGCGCACGTGGCTGGAGGAGCACAACATCCCGTTCATCGCCTATTCCTACACCGTGAACGATGAGCCGCGCGAGGATGACTGCCGCGAGGAGACCCGCGCCGCGGTCTACGCCGGCATGCGCCGGGGCGACAAGCTGCACACCTCGATGATCAACGAATTCGTCTACTACGACTTTCTCAAGACATTCCTCGACGAGGGGAAGGACGTGATCTTCCTTGATATGTCGCAGAAGATGTCGGTGTCTTTTGTCAACGCGAACAAGGCCGCGGACAAGCTGCGCGCGGAGTTCCCCGAGCGGAAGCTCTATGTGATGGACACGCTCTGCATCTCCGGAGGCCTGGGGCTGCTGGTGATGAACATGGTGCGCCGCAAGGAAGCCGGGGCGAGCTTTGACGAGGTCGTCGCCTGGGGCGAGGAGAACAAGCTCCGCGTCGCTCACCGCTTCACCGTGGACGATCTCAACTATCTCAAGGAGGGCGGCCGCGTTTCGAACAGCGCCGCGCTCGTCGGCTCGATCCTGGATATCAAGCCCGTGCTGTATGTCCCCAATGCCGGTACGCTTGATGTTGCGCAGAAGGTGCGCGGCCGCAAGGCGGCGCTGCGTGCCATCCGCGACGGGATTCTGCACGATTTCAGCGAGTGCGACCCGACCGGCACGGAGATCCACATTCTGCAGGCGGACTGCGTTGCCGACGCCGAATGGGTGCGCGACGAGATCCGCAAGGCGTATCCCCAGGTCGGCGAGATCACGATCACGGCGCTCGGCGTCGTCATCGGCGCGCACTGCGGCCCCGGTCTGCTGACGGTGTTCTACCTCTGCAACGGCCGCCAGCCCAAATAAAAGAAAAGCAGGATGGGCGGGGCGGATATCGCCTCGCCCATCCATATTTCTGCGAAAGAGAGAATGTACTATGCCGGAAGAGAAAATGCGTATCGAACACGATTCCATGGGCGAGATCGCCGTTCCCGCGGATAAATACTGGGGCGCACAGACCGAGCGCAGCCGCCGGAATTTTCCTGCCGGAGCGGGTCATGAAACGATGCCGGAGGAGATCCTCCGCGCCTTTGCCATATTGAAAAAGGCGGCGGCGGAGGCCAACCGTGCGCTCGTGCCGCAGCGGATGACCGAGGAAAAGTGCGCTGCCATATCGCGCGCGTGCGACGAGATTTTGGCCGGGCAGCTTGACGGCAATTTCCCGCTTGTCGTATTCCAGACCGGGAGCGGCACGCAGTCGAACATGAACGTCAACGAGGTCGTGGCAAACCGCGGCAACGCCATCGCCGGAAAGAAGCTTCTCCACCCGAACGACGATGTGAACATGTCGCAGTCCTCGAACGACACGTTCCCGACGGCAATGCACATTGCCGCCGTCATCGCGCTGGAGGAACACCTTCTTCCGGTATGCGAGCGCTTTGTCCAGACGCTCCGGCGGCTGGAATCGGAGAACGAGGATGTGCTGAAGGTCGGGCGCACGCATCTGCAGGACGCCGTGCCGCTTCGCTTCTCGCAGGAGATCTCCGGCTGGCGCGCGAGTGTCGAAACGGATATCGAGCTGCTGCGCGCCGCTGTGGAGCCGCTGCGCTCGCTCGCTCTCGGCGGCACCGCCGTCGGCACGGGGCTGAACGCCCCGGCGGGCTTCGCCGCGCTCTCTGCCGAGCGCATCAGCGCGCTGAGCGGCCATAAATTCGTGACGGCGGAGAATAAGTTTCACGCGCTCACGTCGCGTTCGGAGCTTGTGTTCGCCCACGGCGCGCTCAAGGCACTCGCGTGCGACATGATGAAGATCGCCAACGACGTCCGCTGGCTCGCTTCCGGGCCGCGCTGCGGACTGGGCGAGATATTCATCCCCGAAAACGAGCCCGGCTCGTCCATCATGCCGGGAAAAGTCAACCCCACGCAATGCGAGCAGGTCACGATGACGGCGGTGCAGGTCATAGGCAACGATACTGCCGTGGGGCTCGCCGCGTCGCAGGGAAATTTTGAACTGAATGTTTTTCTGCCGGTGTGCATTTATAACTTCTTGCAGTCCGCGCGGCTCCTTTCGGCCTCCATCGCGTCCTTTGACGAGCGGTGCGTCTCCGGCATCCGCGCGAACCGGGAGAAAATGGCGGAGAACATGGAGCGCTCGCTCATGCTCGTCACGGCGCTCACGCCGCACATCGGCTATGAGCGCGCCGCCGAGGTCGCAAAGCTTGCGCACCGCGAAAATCTCACGCTGCGCGAGAGCTGCCTCCGGCTCGGCTACATGACGGCGGAGGCGTTCGACACCGCGTACCGCCCCGAAAAGATGGTCTGAGAAACCCATGGATCGGAACAAACGCGAAAAGCTCAAGCGCCAGGCGACGGCCGCTGCGGTCGCCACCGTGGCGAGCGCGAGCGTGATGGTCGGCGGCATATTGCCGGACGACGGTGTTTTTGATGACGGCGCGGAGGACTTCCCGACGCCCATCGTCGAGACTGTGCCGCTTTGCGGCGCGGGCGGCGACGCGCCCGAAACGCAAGCCGAAGCCGTCGCCGAGAGCGAAGAGGAAAAGAAAAAGGCGCAGCGCGCGACGGCGTGGTTCGCCCGTCTTCCGTTCGGCGCGCGGGTGCTTGTTGCTGCCGGGATCGGGGGCGCGGCATGGCTCACGGCCTCGGGCGCGAGCGCCCTTCTTGCCGCGGCGCTGCCCACGGCGGCTGCCGCGGTACTCGGCTGGGGGCTCACGGTGCTCGCTCTGGCCGCGGGGCTTGCGGCCTTTGTCAGGGCGTTCTTCCCGGAGAAAAAGCTGCGGGACATCGTGAAAAAGAAAAATCTCTGGTGGCTGCTCGGCGGTGCAGCGGCGCTCATCGCGCTCGATGAGGTGCTGCCGCTCGTATGGGCGGGATACTCGACCGCCACAGCCTTTGTGAAGCTCGCCGGAGGCGCGGCTCTTCTCGGCGGCACCGTGACCGCCGCGGTGCGCGGCGAAAAGCGCCGCGAGCGCGAAGCTGCGGAAGCCGCAATCGAGGCGATGGAGGAGCCGAAGCCGGAAACGATGGAGGAAGCCCGGCGGCGCGTTCTGCGCATGGTGGACGAGACCGCGGAATTTCGCTTTTAAAAACCGCGGCAGTCCGTTTTATGGTACACCTCGTGTTGTATCCTTAACCTGTAAACAAGGTAAGGAGGACGGCACGATGCGCGGCTATTACACCCACGGCGGTTATTACGGACTGGTGAGCGGGAAATATATGCTCTTTGCGAGCGAATCGGATTACTACGATTATATGAGCGGAGAAAACGCATAAATCGCTTTCTCCTATGGCATACTCTCCGTGAGGAGGGGATGCAGATGCACGAAAACCGATCCATAAAAACGGACTTTGACCGTGCTCTCGCAGAAAACGGCATCGCGCTCGAAAAGTTCAGCGCGCTCACCGAGCCGGAACGCGAAAAGCTCCGCCAGAGAGCGGCGCAGGCAGCGGACTTTGCCGCCATGCGCGAGATCGTGAGCGACTTTGTCGGCTGGCAGGAGGGGCATGGGCCGTATCAGCTATAAAAAATCGGGGCAGCCATTTGCGTAAATGGCTGCCCCTGTATCTTTATATCTTATTCTGATGCCGTCAAGCCTGGTTTGCCGTTTCACGAAACGGCAGATAATCGATAAATTTCTGGACAGCCGGGGCAATGTGCTCCCGACTCTTCATTGCGAGACCGATCGAGCGGAAATACGGCTCTTTCAGAGAGCGGATCGCCAGATCGTAAGGAATGCGCTGTAAAATCATGTCCGGCAGGATGGCGACGCCCATGCCTTTTTCGATCATTGCCATGATCGCAAAATCCTCCCATGTGGTAAACCGAACATCCGGATGCACATGATAGCGCTCCAGCAGATCGGAAACCTCGGTTTTTCCGCCGTGCTCCAACAACAGAAACGGCAAGCCGTTCAGATCCTCAATGGCAACGGTTTCCTTTTCTGCCAGAGGATGACCGAGCGGCAAAACGGCTTTGTATTCGTCCTGTTTGAGCAGCAAAGTATCAAATTTTGGCAGCGTGGGAAGCCGCAGAAAACCACAGTCGACCCGCCCTTCGCAGATCCAGCGCTCCACTTCATCATAGTCGCCCAGCAGCATTTCATATTCGATGCCAGGGTAGTCTCTCTGCATTGCGGCAAAAACATTCGGCAGCCAATGGATCGCCACGCTGGCGAAGGTACCGATGTGCACGATGCCGGTTTCTATCCCGTTTATTCGGCCGATTTGCCCTTCCAGCGCCTGATGATCGCTCAGAATTTTGCGCAGGAACGGCAGGATCTGCTCTCCGGCAGAGGTCAGACAAACGCCGCGTTTGCTGCGCTCCAACAGCGTCATGCCCCATTCCGCTTCCAGATCGGCAATCATTTTGCTGATGGAGGATTGGGCGTAATCCAGCTCCTGCGCCGCCCGGGTGAAGCTTCCTTTTTCCACCGTTTTGACAAAGGCAAGATATTTCAAAAAAGGATTGTCCATGCCGTATCCATTCCATTCTTCGATTCGAAGTATCTACAATATTCGCTTTTTATATTTTACCGCTTCCTGTATTCTATGGCAAGAGTTTTTTGAAAGCAGGAGAATGGAAAAATGAAAACCTCGGATATGGATATGCTGAGCGGCGCACTGGCCGGAAAACTGCTGCTTTTTACGCTGCCTATTGCGCTCAGCAGCATGGTTCAGCAGCTTTTTAACGCGGCAGATACCGCCGTTGTCGGCCGTTTTTGCAGCGAAAACGCGCTGGCCGCAGTAGGGACGAATACCGAAATTGTTGCTCTGATCGTCACGGTTTCTTCGGGACTGTCCCTCGGGGCAAATGTTATGACAGCAAATCGCATAGGGCGGCGGGAAACCGGGGGGATACCGTCTGCGGTGCAGACGGCAATGCTTCTGGCGGCTCTCATCGGTACGATCGGGCTCCTCCTGGGGCAGATGGCCGCCGCGCCGCTGCTGCGGCTGATCCATACGCCGGAAAGCATCTTCCGTTCTGCGGAGCTCTACCTGCAAATCTATATGCTTGGCTACCCATTTCTGCTGCTGTACGATTTTGGCGCGTCGATCCTGCGTGGGCGCGGCGACAGTCGCTATCCGTTTCTCGCGCTGCTCATCTCGGGCGCCGCCAATGTGGCGCTTAATCTGTTTTTCGTGATCGTGCTCCGCCTGGGTGTTGCCGGTGTCGCGCTTGCCACCGATATTTCCACTGCGCTCTCGGCGCTGCTGGTAATGTACCGGCTGACAAAGGACGAGCTATTTCGCTTTACGCTTCGCAGAGCGAGTTTCTCCCGGAAAAGTGCATGGGAGATTCTGAAAACCGGGATCCCTTCCGCCTTACAGGGCGCAGTGTTCTGTTTTGCCAACATCTTTGTGCAGGCGTCCGTTAACGGTTTCGGTGAAACGGCGATCGCGGGCAGCACCATTGCCATGAATTTCGAATATTTTACTTACTATATTATCACGGCATTTGCCCAGACGGCGACAACGTTTACCGGACAGAACCACGCTGCGGGTCAAAAGAAGAGGTGCAAGCAGATTTTCTGGCTGTGTCTGGGATTATCAACCGTTTGCAGCTCCGTTCCGATTTTTATGATCGTGCTGTTCCGAGACTTTTTCTCCGGATTATTTATACCCGAGACGGCTGTAATCGAGAGCGCCGGAGTGCGTATCCTGTGTATTCTGCTGTATGAGCCGATATGCAGCCTGTATGAAATACCGGCGGGCGTTCTGCGCGGCAGCGCTCATGCGCTGTGCCCGGCAGTCGGAACGATGCTCGGTACCTGCGTGTTCCGTATTCTCTGGATTTGCACGGTGTTTCGCGAGAATCCCACGCTTCCCATGCTCTATCATGCGTTTCCGCTTTCCTGGATCGTTACGATCCTGCTGGTCAATGCAGGATTTTGGATTTTGCGATTTCGCGACAACGCATAAGACTGCCGGATGCGAAAGGGCCGCACATGGTTATACCTGTGCGGCCCTTTCAAAAAGGATATATTATTATTTTATTGTTTTTTCGCGCTCTTGCGCCGGAAGATCGAGCGGCGGAGAAGGATGATGTTGAAGATCACGAACAGCGCGGCGCACACACCGAGCACCATCCACGACTTCCCGACGCTCTGCGGCGCGACACCGACAAGAAGGAACATCGGCGCGCCGAAGAGGATCGCCCACGGCATGTGGTAGACAAGGTTGTCGCTCGCCTGCGTTTCAAACTGCGGGTCGATCTCCCGCAGGAGGATGACGCCGGTGGACGCCGTGCCGGTCTGCATGCCGTAAAGCGAGAGAAACGCCTCGTGCTCGTACCACGGGAACACGCGCTTGCACACGAACCGGAGATAGAAGTATGTGCCGAACGCGCCCACGATGCTGATGACCGTCAGCGGCAGGACGAACCGGTGGTCACGGAAGGCCGAAAGGTCGATCGCCGCAATGGACGCCACGACCATCAGATCGAACATGAAGCCCGCGATGCGGTTCTGCAGGAAGTTATTCGTATATTCGCGGTGCATGACGCCCTTTTTGCGAAGCGCTTTCATGACCGCCTTGATGAGCATGCCGAAAACGCTACTGAAAAGGAACTGGAAGCCCCAGATCATGCCCTGCACCGTTCCGGCGAGTCCCTTCGCCCCCGTTCCGGCGGGATCGAGCAGCGAGTTGATGCCCTTCATGAAGAGATACGCGAGCGCGTAGGCGAGGAACACGAGCGCGAGCTGGATCGTGAATTTGTCCATGGATTCCGAGATCGGCACCTCGTTGTCGCCGGTGAAGGTCGAGAGCGTGACGTTATCCTTGGCGTCCTCGCCGAGTTGTCCCTGGAAAATGCCCTTGCGGCGCAGCCAGTTCAGATAAATGACGCCGCCGACGCTTGCGGACACAAAGCCCATCGCGGCCACGGCGAGGCCAAAGCTTGTGCCGTTTCCAAAGCCCCACTGCATTTCGTAGTTGTGGCCCCAGTTGTAGGCCTGCCCCGGCCCCTGGCCGTAGCCCATCGGGAGGAGCAGCCCGGAGGCATAGAAGCTGCGGATGGCGTAATAGAGCCCGATCGTCACGAGCAGACCGAGCACCGCCTGCAAAAGATATCCGTTTACGACCGTAACGCCGGTATCGAAGGCGCCGGTGCGGGAGCGGCCGTCCGTTTTTTTCTCGGTATTTCGCAGCGCAAGTGCGGCAAAGCCGAGACCGAGACCGTGGTATGTGAGAATTTCGAGCGTTCCGGTCGAAAAGAGCGGGTGGTGGAAGCCCCAGCGGGCGATGGCGTTGGCGAGCAGCAGCAGAAACCCGCCGAGCACGGAGCTCGGGATCAGCGCCTTGCGGATAAACGGGCAGACCCGGCGGAGAACATTGGCTGCGATCATCGCCGCGAACAGCAGCGAGAGCGTCAGCACAAAGCTCCATACGTCGGCATCCCAGAGATTCATTCCAGTCGTCATTGGTTTTCCTCCCTCGTCTCGATGTGCCGGTTCAGGCTGTGCAGGACCTTTTCAAAGGTTTTCAATTCGTCCTCGGAATAGTCCGCGCGCAGCGCGTCCACGGCGTCGTCGATGAAGCACGTGGAGTTGCCGTAGTACTTGTAAAACCGCTCGCCGACCGTAATGCGGCACTCGCGCTTGTCGTCCTCCGACGTCGTTTTGCACACGTAGCCTTTTGCCACAAGGTTGTTGACCTTGTAGGTGGCGTTCGGCTGGGAAATGCCGAGCGTTTCGGCCAGCTGCGTGATCGTCGGGCTGCCGAGCAGATAGATCACGTCCACGGCGTAGGCCTCCGTGGCAGAGAGCGAACCGCTCTTCTCCCGGATGCGGCCAAACATCGCCCGGTAGGTCATCAGGCGCGACTTTTTGTAAAGTTCCAGTATCTCCTGCGAAAGCATACTCTTACCCCGCAAATGTAAAGATTATATAAATTTCATGATATATCTTTTTCCTTTGCGTGTCAATTCCTTTCGGCGGCGGAGACTTTCAAAAAAGCAGTCAGCCCGGCGTATGTGCGCGGCGGTATTCGCCGGGCGATACGCCGTAGCACTCGCGGAAGGCCGAGGTGAACCGGCTCTGGCTCTCATAGCCGACGGCGCGGGCGATCGCGCCGATGTCGTCCTGCGTTTTGAGCAGCAGCGAGGCCGCCCGCTCCATGCGGTGCGCTTTCATGTGCGCGGCGAGGGATGTGCCGTACACCTTTTTGAAAACGGCCTTGAGCGTCGTCGTGTTCATCAGAAATTCGCGCGAGAGCTCCTCGATCGTGAGCCGCTCAGAAAGGTGCGCGACCATGTAGTCGTGAACGTTTCGGATGATCTGCTCCTGCGATGCGCTCCGGTCGACGCTCTTTTCCGGGCAGGCGATCTCCATCACCTGCTCCACGATCTCGTGCAGGAGCTGTCCCTGCACGGTGTCGGGTGCGCGGTAATAGACCTCCTTGCCGTCGCGCCGGCTCTCCAGGAGACCGTTTTCAGCGAGCGAGCGCAGATGGTGCGATACGGCGGGGCTGGACATATCGAGCATCGCGGCGATGTTGATGACGCACTCCTCCCGGTGGCTGAGCAGCCAGAAGATGCGCACGCGCGTCGGATCGCCGAGCGAGCGGAAAAGCTCCGCCACGGTGGCAAAGCGCGCATCGTCTGAAAGGACGCGGCGCACCTCGTCATCGTGCGGATGCGCGCCGTGGTCGTGGGGCAGGGAAAACTCCGGCATGGCGTTTCTCCTTTTCGGAAATTTCGTTTGCCCATTCGGAAGCAGAGCGTCCAAACGGGTTGTTTTTTCGGAACAAAGCCAGTATACTGCGCTTGTAACGATTAAGCAAGCATTTAATTGTTTGCACTTAAAATGACAGAAAGGGAGATACATACCATGAAAAAGACCTACAAGATCGAAGTCGACTGCGCCAACTGCGCCAACCTGATGGAGGATGCCACCAAGAAGACCGAGGGCGTCGCGGACGCCGTTGTGAATTTCATGACGCAGAAGATGACCGTGGAGCTTGCCGAGGGCAGCGATCCCAAGACTGTCATGCAGCACGTGCTGAAGGCCTGCAAGAAGGTCGAGCCCGACTGCGAGATCGAGCTTTGATTCTCGCCGCATCCGGCGGCACAGTTTCAAAACAGGAGGCGTAAAGCCATGACAAAGAAACAGAAAAAAATGCTCTGGCGGATCGTCATTACCGCCGTGATGCTCATTGCGCTGCGCTTTATTCCGATTACCGGCATCCCGCAGCTCATCGCGTACCTTGTTGCCTACGCTGTGATCGGCTACGATATCCTGCGCAAAGCCGGGAAGGGCATCGCGAACGGCCAGCCGTTCGACGAAAACTTCCTCATGGCGCTTGCCACGCTCGGCGCATTCTTCCTCGCCATCTGGACGAAGAGCGGCGATTATGTGGAAGGCATCGCCGTTATGCTGTTTTACCAGATCGGCGAGCTGTTCCAGAGCTACGCCGTCGGCAAGAGCCGCCGCAACATCTCCGCGCTCATGGACATCCGCCCGGATTTCGCCAACATCGAAACGGACGGCAAGCTCGAGCAGGTCGACCCCGATGAGGTCGCCGTCGGCAGCGTGATCGTTGTGCAGCCCGGCGAAAAGGTGCCGCTGGACGGCGTCATCGTCGAGGGCGAGGCGAGCCTCAACACGAGCGCACTCACCGGCGAGAGCATGCCGCGCGATGTAAAGACCGGCGACGAGATCATCAGCGGCTGCATCAACCTGAACGGTGTGCTGAAGATCCGCACGACGAAGGAGTTCGGCGAATCCACCGTTTCCAAGATCCTCGATCTTGTGGAGAACGCCAGTTCCCGCAAGTCCCGCTCCGAGGCATTCATCTCCCGCTTCGCGAAGGTGTATACGCCGTCGGTGTGCGGCGCGGCGCTCGTGCTCGGCATTGTGGTGCCGCTCATCCGACTGGCCTGCGGTGCCGCCGCCAACTGGACGGACTGGATCTACCGCGCTCTCACGTTCCTCGTCGTGAGCTGCCCGTGCGCACTTGTCATCAGCATCCCGCTGAGCTTCTTTGCGGGCATCGGCGGCGCAAGCCGCGAGGGCATCCTCATCAAGGGCTCGAACTATCTCGAGGCGCTCTCGGACGCGAAGTATCTCGTGTTCGATAAGACCGGCACGCTCACGCAGGGCGTGTTTGAAGTGACTGCCGTGCACCACAGCACGCTCGAGGAAGCGGAGCTGCTCGAGTATGCCGCGCTTGCCGAGTGCGCCTCGTCGCACCCGATCAGCAAGAGCCTCCAGAAGGCCTACGGCAAGGAGATCGACCGCAGCCGCGTTTCCGATATCGAGGAGATCAGCGGCCACGGCATCACCGCCACGGTGGACGGCCATGCCGTCGCCGCGGGCAACGCCAAGCTCATGAAAAAGCTCGGCATTGAGGCTATCGAGTGCCACAGCGTCGGCACGATCATCCATATGGCGATCGACGGGCAGTACGCCGGTCACATCGTCATCTCCGATGTCCCGAAGCCCCATGCGAAGGAAGCCATCGCTGCGCTCAAAAAATGCGGCGTGAAAAAGACCGTCATGCTCACCGGTGACACGAAGCGCGTGGCCGAGCAGGTCGCTTCCGAGCTCGGTGTGGACGAGGTGCGCAGCGAGCTTCTCCCCGGCGACAAGGTCGACGAGGTGGAAAAGCTCCTCGCGGCGAAAGGGCCGCACGAGCAGCTCGCCTTCGTCGGCGACGGCATCAACGACGCGCCCGTGCTCACCCGTGCCGATATCGGCATTGCGATGGGCGCCATGGGCAGCGACGCCGCCATCGAGGCTGCGGACGTTGTCCTCATGGACGACGACCCCAAGCAGATCGTCAAGGCCATTCGCATCTCGCGCAAGTGCATCGGCATCGTCAAGCAGAACATTGTGTTCTCGCTCATCATCAAGTTCGGCTGCCTCGCGCTCGTCGCGGTGGGCATTGCGAACATGTGGGCGGCGATCTTCGCCGACGTCGGCGTCATGATCCTCGCCGTGCTCAACGCCATCCGCGCGCTGCGGTATAAGGAATGATCCGATAGCGAGCAAGCTCGAAAAAACGGAAAAATAGAAGATCCCCCGGATGCAGAAAACGGAAGTACTGCATCCGGGGGATCTTGCTTGTGGCTTTGCCGGCTCATTGCCTGAGCGTCTCTTCCAGCCACGGGATGGACGGAACGGCGCCGGGACGTGTTACGGCGATCGCCGCTGCCTTCGCTGCGATCTCCATGGCGTCCTTCGGCGTTCCGCCGCGCAGCAGCATGGCGAGGAAGTACCCGGTGAACGTGTCGCCTGCGGCGGTCGTGTCCACGGCGGTCACCCGGCGGGCGGGGACGGAAAAACGCTCCGTTTTGTCTGCGTACATTGCTCCGTCGTGCCCGAGCGTCAGGACAATCGCGGCGCGCGGAAACCGGCGGCGCAGCGTATCAAGGATCTTTTCCGGCGCACTCTCGCCGGAGAGGGCTTCGCCTTCGATCTCGTTCACAAGGAAAATATCCACACATTCGAGCGGCCACGAGAGGATCTCCGCGGAAAACGGCGAGGGGTTGAGAACAACGGTCAGACCCTTTTCATGCGCGGCGCGCAGCACCTCCGGCATATGGGAGATCTCGTTCTGCGTCAGGAGAATATCGCCCGTGCCGTAGCCCTCGAGAAAGGCCGCGATATCGTCCGGATCCACCGTTCCGTTTGCGCCCGGCTCAACGATAATGCAGTTTTGCCCGTTGGCGTCGACCTGAATGATGGCGTGGCCTGTGGTGACGGAACGCGCGCGGATGCGCGCAGCGTCTACCCCGGCCTCCGCGCACACCGCGGTGAGCGCATCAAGCTCCGGTGCACCGACGCACCCGGCAAGCGCCGTTTCCGCGCCGCCGCGGCTGAGCGCGATCGCCTGGTTGAGACCCTTCCCGCCCCAGGCGGTGCGGTACTTCCGGCTGGAGACCGTTTCGCCCGGACGGACGATGTGCTCAAGCTCATAAACCTTATCTATGTTGATCGAACCGATCACGAGAGCTTTTTTCATAATGTGCTTCCTTTCCTGCACGCTCGTGCGCTTTCTCTTTTGATAAGCCGGGGCTCAAAGTATATGGACTGGTGCGGCAGCTCCGGGTTGGCGATCTCCTGCATGGCACGGCTGCAAGCCTCATACCCGATGTCGTAGCCGGACTGGCGGACCGTTGTGAGCGGCGTGTCCAGCATTTCGCAGAAGCTGATGTCATCAAAGCCCACGACGGAGATATCCTGCCCAACGGTAATGCCCCGCTCGCGAAACCGCCGGTAAAGCCCGATGGCAGTCATATCGTTTTCACAGAATACGGCGGTAAACCCTCCGGCGATCACGCTGTCCGCCAGCGTGTATCCTCCGGCGGAGAGATAGTCGCCCTCCATGACCATGTCGCCGGTCACGGGAATCCCGGCTTCCTCCATGGCCCAGCGGTAGCCGGACTCGCGCTCCTGCGAGCTCATGAGCCAGCGCGGCCCGGTGATGCATGCGATGCGGCGGTGCCCCAGCTCGATCAGATGCCTTGCGGCAAGATATCCGCCTTTGCGGTTGTTCAGCCGGACGGAGCTGTACGGCAGCGACGGCGACTGCCGGTCTACCTGGATCACCGGGCAGGACATGCCGGCAAATACATCGGGCGAACAATTGTAGGAAAGGGCAACGATCAGCGCGGACACGCCCGTTGCGGCCATGGAGCGGATCTGCTCGGCGTCGCGGCTGGGTGACTCGCCGTTCGTTGCGAGGAGGACCTTGGCCTCCTGCTTATAGGCGCAGTCCGTCATCCCCTGCACGATGTCTGCAAAAAAGGCGTTGGACAGCTCCGGGACGATCAGTCCGAGAATGACCGGCTTCTGCCGGCTTTTCCGTTTTCCGCTCGGCAGATAGCCGACGCGCTCTGCCGCCTCAAAGATCCGTTGGCGGTTTTCCGGGGAAATGCGGTTTTCTCTGTGGTTCAGTACGAGTGACACGCTGCTGACGGACAGCCCCAGCTCCTCTGCGATGCTGCGAAGCGTCGGTTTTTGCTCCATATGGCCGCTTTACCACCCTTCCGTTCGATTCCTTTCGCTTTGATTATATCTGCTGCGGCAAAAAAATCAAGGTAAAATTTTAACTTTTTATCACAATTTTTTCGGAGTTTTTACACGTTGCTGCCGCTGTTTCTTGTTCGATGAGCCAATTTTTTGATTTATGTTCGACTTGAGATTGACCATTTCGTGAATAAATGATATAAAAATAAGCAGAAGGTCACAAACCTTTCATTTCGTGCTTGTGATAAAAAGGTGATAAAATGTATACTGGCGCTATTTTAAACGGAGAGCTGAATCGGGTTCTGGGAAACATGCGGCACACCGACCGGCTCTGCATTGCAGACTGTGGGCTTCCGATCCCGGACGGTGTGGAAGTGATCGATCTTTCTCTTAAAATGGGTGAGCCGTCGTTTCTCGCGGTGCTGGACGTTGTGCTCGAGCACTTCGGCGTGGAAAAAATCTTTCTGGCTTCAGAGACGGAAGGCGTGAACGGCGCGCTCTATGAGCAGCTCCAAAAGCGCTTCCCCGCTACCCCCTGCGAGACGATGCCGCATGAGGATTTCAAAAAGCTCTCTGCCACCTGCCGCGCCATCGTGCGTACCGGCGAGAACACCGCCTATGCCAACCTGATCCTGCAATCGTCCTGTATTTTCTGAAATTTGTACTTCGCCGAGCGATCGGTAAAGATAAACATGAATCATCTGGAGGAGAAGACATGAAAACAAAGAAACTCTTCGCCCTGCTTCTGGCTCTTGCCATGCTGCTGGCTCTGGCCGCGTGCGGAAACGCTCCCGCGGACACGAACGAGACCAACACCAGCACCGGCGCAAAGCGGAAGCTGGTCGTCGCCAACTGGCAGTCCTACGCCACGGACTCCGACTACGGCGCGGCGCACTTCGCCGAGCTCTACGACTGCGAGGTAGAGCACTACTTCCTCAGCTCCATCCCCGAACTGCTCTCCGTTCTGGAGAACGGCGGCGTTGGCCAGATCGACGTGGTCTGCATCAACCCGCTCTATCTTCAGCAGTACCTGAACGCCGGTGTGCTCGATACGATTGACACGTCCGCGCTCGAGAATTACAATAACCTTCGCGAGGACTTCCGCACGATCGACGAAGTCAAGGACGAAAACGGCAATATCATCGGCGTCCCCTGGGTCTGGGGCACGACCTCTCTCTTCTACAACGCGGATGTCATCACCGATGAGATCACGAGCTGGTCCGCTCTCTGGGATCCCCAGTACGCCGGCAAGGTCGCCTTTGAAAACGAGTATGACGCCGCGATCCGCACGGCCGCCATGTACACCGGCGAGAATCCCCGCGATCCGGACACCGACACCGTGCGCACCGCGCTGACCGATCTCAAGAGCAACGTCAAGACCTTCTGGACGAGCCACGATGACTTTGTCAAGGCTTACACCTCCGGCGAGGTCGTGATCGGCAACGTCTGGGGCTCTATTGCCACCGAGCTCAAAAACGAAGGCCTCAACATCCAGTACGTCCACCCCGAAGAGGGCACCGTGGGCTGGTGCGACTACTGGTGCATCGTCCGCGACTCCGCCAACAAGGATCTCGCCATGAAGTGGATCGACTACTGCACGGGCGAATACTTCCAGAACAGCATGGCCACGGCCGGCGCGCAGGCCTATTCTCCCGTCAACACGGTCGTCACGGAGGCTCTCTCCGACGAAGCCCGTGCTTCGCTCTGGCTCTACCCCGAAGCGCCCACAAATGTCAATCTGGCTCTCCCGCTGACCGACGAGCAGCTCGCGGCGTGGACCTCCCTCTGGGACGAAGTCAAAGCCGCAAAATAAGTTTTTCCGTACGGGCCGGCCGGTCTCTTGGCCGGCCCGTAAACCTCTTTTGTAACTGGAAAGGAATCACGTCATGAAACCATCCAAGCCCCGTAGTGCCGCCCAGCATTTGATCTGGCCGTCCGCCGCCATACTGCTCGGCATGAGTCTTGTCCCGCTGTGCATGCTGGTGTTCTTCAGCTTTGCCGACGGCAACGTATCCACGCTCAACGGCGTCGCGGGGTACACCGTGCGCAACATCGTGGAGGCCGTTACCTCTCTCACGGTGCGAGGGCTGATGCTGAAATCGTTCTGGACGGCGCTTCTCGTAACGGCCATCTGCATCGTGATCGCCTATCCGGCGGCGTGGGCCATCGCTAAGATCGTTCCCGAAAAGTACCGCAGCACGCTGATCATGGTGTCCATCGTTCCGGCGTTCACCTCACAGCTGCTGCTCATCTACTCCATCATGACGCTCATGCAGACGAACGGTCTTGTCATGACGCCGCTGCTGAAGCTGGGCATTCTCCCGGCGGGAACGTCGCTCATGTATACGAATGGATCGGTCATCCTGATCCTTGTGTACGAGTACCTGCCGTATATGATTCTTTCCCTTTATTCCTGCCTCGAAAAGATCGATAACAACGTCATCGCCGCCTCGCACTCGCTCGGCGCGAACCGCTTTCAGACCTTTATCAGCGTTGTTCTGCCGCAGAGCTTCTCGGGACTGATGACCGGCATTCTGATCGTGCTCATCCCCGTGGCCGGCAGCTTCGTTGAGCCGAACATCGCCGGCGGCCCTTACAGCATGATGATCGGCAGCCTGATCGACTCGCAGTTTACCACTTCCATGAACATGGGCTACGGCGCGGCGCTATCGCTGCTCTTCCTTGTTGTCATGTCGCTGACGCTGGCCGTGATCCGTCTCGTCATGAACATTGCGGACAAGCGGATCGGAGGATAATATAGCTATGAAACAAAATCCCAAACGCAACGCTTCGGCGCGGCGGTTCAATACCGTTCTTATTGTCTGGCTGTGCCTTACGTTCTTTTTCCTTCTTTTTCCGATCCTCGGCATTGCCATCATGTCGTTCAACTCCTCCAAATACGGCGCGCTTCCGTTTGAATTTACCACCAAGTGGTACACCGAGCTCTTCCGTTCGGCGGATCTGCTCAGCGCAACATGGTACTCGCTCTGGTTCAGCCTGCTTGTGAGTCTCTGTGCGGCGGTGCTCGGCATCATGGCATCTCTCGCGCTGCGGCGGATGTCCCGCAAGTGGAACAGGGCATTCCCGACGCTGATGAACGTCCCGGTCATCATTCCCTGGCTCGTGCAGGCAGTCGCGCTGCTGCTGCTCTTCAACTATCTCGGCATCGGCAAATCGTTTGCCAGCCTCTTCTTCGGCTGCCTCGTTGCGGTCATGCCGCACTCATTCCTCATTACGTATTCGCGCATTATGACGATGGATAAATATCCGGAGGAAGCCAGCCGCACGCTCGGCGCGTCCCCGCTGCGGATCTTGTGGGAAGTGACGCTTCCCATGATCTTCCCTGCGGTGCTCTCGGGCTTTCTCATGTCGTTCGTGCTGTGCTTCAACTGCTTTTCCATCCAGTATTACCTGGCGCCGTTCGGGACATATACGCTCCCGATGCTCATCTATACCAAGATCCGCGCCGGCTACAACCCGGACATCAACGCTATTGCCACGCTGCTTACCATCGCCATTGCGGTCGTGATCTTTATCATGAACCGCGTGGGCTTCGACGCCGGGCAGCTTGTTGGGCAGGGACATAAGGAGAAATAACCATGTCTGAAATCACCATTCAGGGCATTTCCAAAACCTTTGGGGATACCCGCGTTCTGAACGATATTTCCTTCCAGGCGAAGGACGGCAACCTTCTTTCGCTGCTCGGCCCCTCCGGCTGCGGCAAAACAACGCTTCTGCGCATCATCGCGGGGCTTGAATACGCCGACAGCGGCACGATCCATGTCGGAGAGCGCGATCTCACGCCCATCCCGGTCGAAAAACGCAACATCGGCGTTGTGTTCCAGAACTATGCGCTCATCCCGCATATGACCGTTTTCAACAACATTGCCTACGGCCTGAAGATCCGCAAGGTTCCCAAGGAGCAGATCCGGGAAAAGGTGGAGCAGTACATCCGTCTTGTCGGCCTTACCGGCATGACCGACCGCAAGGTGACGCAGCTCTCCGGCGGCCAGCAGCAGCGCGTGGCGCTGGCGCGCGCTCTGATCATCGAACCGGACATCCTCCTGCTTGATGAGCCCCTCTCCGCCCTTGACCGGAAGATCCGCGCCGAGATGCAGTATGAGATCCGCCGCATCCAGCAGCAGGTCGGCATCACAACGATTTTCGTTACCCATGACCAGGAAGAGGCCATGACGATGTCCGATGAGATTCTGCTCATGCGCAATGGCGGCATCGAGCAGCTCTCTACGCCGGAGAACATCTATAACCACCCGGTATCGCTCTACGCCTCCGACTTTCTCGGCAAGGCCAACACGCTCATCGGCACACTGCATCAGACGCCGGGCGGCTGGACGGTCTCCGGTGACGGCTGGGAATTCCCCGTTGAGCCGCAGAACGGCTTTGCCGACGGCGAGGAGGTCTGCCTGGCGATCCGGGGCGAGCAGACCCGCATTCTCGATGCCGCGGCGGACGGCGCGACGGCGGCGGAGATCACCGATATCGTGTTTACCGGCGAGATCTGCCGCATTACCGCCCGCGCGGGCGGGGCGACGCTTTCTCTTGCATGCATCAATGTGCAGGCGGAGCACTACCGCCCCGGCCAGACGGTATACATTCTCGCCGACCGCTCCAAAACGCATTACTTTAAAAAATAACTTTGCCGGAGGATATGTATTATGATAACGCCGGAACGCGGCTGGAACACCTGGCATCCCGTTTCCTGCTCCCGGATGGAAAACCTCCCCGCCGGACTTTCGATCGTCCCGGGCGCTTTCTCTGAGGCGGAATCGTCGTATACGCAGTTTCCGTTTGATGCGGAAACGCGCCTCTTTGAGCACGAGTCCTCCGGCCGCTACTGCCGTATGCGCGCTGGTCACGCCTGCGCGGAATTTGAGCTGGAATATCTGCGCTTTGACGAGTGGACAGTACTTTTCCGCATGACGAACGTTCGTCCGCCGCGCGAGTGGGGCATCCGGTACCACATGCTCGTCTCCGTCGGCTTCGAGAACGGCGGCGCCATGTACGAGACGCCCAACGGGCTTTTTGGCCGGAGGGATAACTATTTTGCCGCCGTTTCCTATGCCGGGGAACCGCCGTATGACGTGATCCTTGCAGGCACCTCGGACTATGCCGGCCTCTGCATGGCGGACAAGGGCTATAAATCCACCGTATCCGTCCAGGACGCCGAGAGCGCGTGGGCGACCTGCCGGTTCGTGCTCGAGCAGTCGCCGCAGGTCTGCCTGGCGGTGTCCCTTGCGCACGACGAGGATACCGCCCGCCGTGCGGCTGACCGCGCCGCGGCGGAGTATTCCCGCTGGGACGAGCTGCGCGCCGACGCGCTGCGGGATTATCCGCGCAGCACCGATGGCGAGCATCCCCATATGACCGAAGCCGTTGCCGATATCATGGCGTGGAACGCCATGCACTCCCCGGAACTCGGCCGCGCCTACAACGCCATTGCCAAAAGCTGGAACAAAAATTTCGGCGGCTGGTATCTCTTCTTCTCCGATGCATGCTACCAGATCATGCTCTCCTCGCTCTCGGGCGATGCGGAAATGGCCGCGCAGGATCTCGATTACGTCCTCTCCGCTGCGACGCCGGACGGCAATTTTACCGGCATGCTCTCGCCGTATCAGAAATGGGTAGACCGCACGCAGCCGCCGGTGCTTGGCTTCTCGCTCTGGATGCACTATCTTATGAGCGGAGACATCGCCGCCGTGGAGCGCGCTTACCCGCTGCTCCGCCGTGCGCAGCGCTGGTATCTCTCCCGCCGCCGGGACGGCGCGAGCCCGCTTATCCATCTCGGCACCTCCGCAACCGGCGACGGCTCTTACCGCGGCACAAAGCTCGCCGCCAAAAACGAGACCGCCATGGACAACAGCCCCATGTACGACGAGGTGTCGTTCGACAAGGCCTCCGGGCTTCTGGAAATGTACGACGTCGGCGTCAGCAGCCAGCTTGCGCTCGATCTCGAGTGCACCGCCTATATGGCCGCGCTGCTTGGTAAGGAACGCGAGAGGGAAGAGCTGGCGTCTGCCGCCGAGGAGCTGCGCTGCGCCATCAACGAGCAGCTGTGGGACGAGGAAAAGGGCATCTACGCCAACCGCAATACCAACGGCACCTTCGGCCTCACGAGCCCGACGAGCTTTTACCCGCTGGCCGCCGGTGCGGCCGACGGCGAGCGCGTGGACAAGTGCCTTGCCCATATCTTTAATGAGGAAGAGTTTTTCACGCCGTTCCCCCTCATCGCCATCAACGCCTCGCACCCCTCGGGGCACGAAAACCGTTACTGGCGCGGCCGGACGTGGGCGCCGCAGCCGTTCTGGACGTACATCGGCCTGAGGCGCTGCGGCCGCGACGCGGAAGCGCACCGGCTGGCCGAGCGCGCCGTGTCCGGCTTTGAACGGCATTGGACGGCCGAGCGCCGCAGCTTTGAAAACTATAACCCCTTTACCGGCGACGGTACGGACACCGTGGATTCGCAGCCGTTCTACAGCTGGACGGCGCTTTTCCCGCTCATGTGGTCGCTTGAGCAGTTCGGCGTAACGCCATGGGACGGCCTGTTCTTCGGCATGCACGACGGCGCAGCCTTTTCCCAGAAAAACCGGCTGTACCGCGGCCGCCGGTACGATGCCGTGTGCGACGGCAGCGAGACAACGCTCTCCTGTGGCGGCACGGAGATCTTCCGCTCCGACATTCCCGCGCGCTTCCGGCACTTTGTCCGGGACGATCACCGTGCGTCCGTTACGGTCACGTCCGACGCCGGCGGCACGGTTTCCTTCCCCGGCACCGCGCCGCGTCTCGTGCTCGTAAACGGCGCGGCAACAGCCGCGCAAAGCACGCTTTCCGTCCCTGGCGGTACGGTTTGCGTGGAGCTCTATTACTGACACGGAACAGCAAAATAAAGGCAGGTACATGATTTTTCATGTACCTGCCTTTTTCCAAGCTGTCGAAGGTCACTTCATCACCGTGCCGTCGGCAAGAGTGATGGTGTAGCCGTTGAAGTTGATGGTGCCGTTATTGACAAGGCTCGTGAGCGTGCAGTCGCCGGTCAGCGTCCAGACGCAGCCGGAGCCGATCGTCACGACGGCGTTATCCGCCACCGCTGCGCCGCCCTCGGCGTTCTCCACAATGTTGATCGTGCCGGTGAAGGTGCTGCCGTTCTGGAGCGTCATCGTGAGCGTGGAGATCGAATCGACGAGAATGTCGCCCTCGAGCGTCTGCGCGTCGGCGGTAAACTCGACCTGCGCGCCGTTGCTGCCCGCCGTGCCCCAGCCGTGGGAGGCGGAGTTGCCGGTCACGCGGAGAAGGTACCCTTCCTCGTCCTCGTTGACGATCGTGACGCCGGAGAGCGTCAGCACGCAATGGGTGTTCGTCACATAGATGAGATCACCGTTTTTGCCGGTGAGCGTCCCGCCAGTCATGGAGAAGGTGGAGGTGCCGACGTCGGCGTCGCCGCTCATGGACTGATAGATCATCACGTTGTGAACGTTCTCGTCGGAGCTCGTGCCTTTCGTGTCGCTCATATTGCCGGTGACGTCGCACCCGACGAGCACGATGGAGTTCTTGCCTTCAATGACGAGGGCCTCAGAGTTGTTCGCGGTGAGCTTCGCATCGGAAACGGTGATGTCCGCGGTGGAATAGACGGCGGGGGAGTTATAGCCGTTCGAGGTATACGTCCCGCCTGTCACATTCACCGTGCCGCCGCCGCGGTCGGAGCGGATGGCGGCGGAGGAGTTGCCGCTCGTTTCCACGGTGAGGTTGGAGGCGTTCGTTGTGCCGCCGCCGGTCGTCTGGATGCCGCCGGAGTTGTCGGCGGTCGTCGTGATGGTAGAATCAGAGATGTTCACGGTCGTACCGCTGCCGTAGCTGAATACGCCGTTGCCGTTCTGCGCGGACGAGGTCACCGTGGCGTTTTTGATGGTCACGGTCGCGCCGTTCGTGGCGAGCAGGGCGGCGTTCACGCCGTAAAAGTCACCGTTTTCGGTATTGGACGTTGCGCCCGCGCTCTTCTCGACGGTGACGCCGTCGAGCGTGACGGCCGCACCGTCCACGCGCAGAGCGTTTTCGTCGTCGCCGGTGGAGGAGTACGTTGTGCCGGAGTACGTGCCGTCTTCGGTGATCGTGTTCGCGCTCGAGCCCTGTGTCACCTCGCTGCTGCCGCCAAAGCCGCCGCCCTGACCGCCGGGAGCGCCGCCCTGGCCGCCGGGAGCGCCGCCCTGGCCGCCGGGCTGGCCGTCCGGTTTCTCGCCCGGCTCACCGTCGGGCTTCTCCGGGGGCTCGCCATCGGGCTTTTCACCCGGTTCGCCGTCCGGCTTTTCCGGTGCATCTGCCGGGACAGAGGCATCGTCCGCGGTGGCCGTTTCGCTGTCCGCTGCCGCGGTGGGTTCGGATGTCGTTACTGGGGTGCTTGGCGTGCTGCCGCACGCGGCGAGAGAGAACAGCATCGCCGCGGCACAAAGGATCGAGAGAATTTTTCTTGTCGTTTTCATAAGGAATGACCTCCTTTTCGTTTCTGGCGTCAGCATACGGCGGCGAGCTGAAAACAAGCTGAAAAAGTTGACCGTCTGTGATAAAATAAAAAAGGAGGGGAGGGAGAGAAATGGAAAAAACGTCCAGGCGCACGGCGCAGTATCATCTGCCGGGGCTTTTTGAGTTTTACGAATTTTACCGCGTCTTTCTGCCGCTGTTCCGGGAGCATCGGACGTGGTTTTACGATTGGTGCGATATCGGCTCAATCTACGGCGCGCCGGCAGACTGCCTCTGGGGCGGCGGACGCGCGGGCTTCGGGGACGACGAGGCGCGCGAGGTGCTCTCGCTGCTGCGCGAATACGGCATTTCGGCGCGGCTTACGTTCAGCAACTCTCTGTTACAGGAGGAGCATCTTTCGGATGCAAAGTGCAACGCCCTCTGCGAGCTTTTTAACAGCAGCGAGACGCCGCAAAACGGCGTCATCGTTCATTCGGAATTTCTGCTTTCTTATCTCCGGCGAAAGTATCCGAATTTGTACTTCGTTTCCTCCACCACCAAGGTGCTGACGGACTTCCGGGCGTTTGAAAAGGAGTTGGAGCGGGACGAGTTTCGCTTCGTTGTGCCGGATTTCCGGCTGAACCGGGCGCTGGATAAGCTCGGCGCGCTGCTGCAATGGGAAAAGGACAAGGTGGAATTTCTCAGCAACGAGTGCTGTGACTTTCGCTGCGCCGAGCGGAGAGCGTGCTACGAAGCGGTCAGCCGTCAAAATCTCGGCGAGGACGTGGAGCACCGCTGCGCCGCGCCCGGCGGCGCGCAGGGCTACCGGTTTTCGGAGGCAATGAAAAATCCGGGCTTCATCGGCGCGGCGGACATCCGGGATACGTATCTTCCCATGGGCTTTTCGCATTTCAAGATCGAGGGGCGCGGTCTCGGCAGCGCGCTGCTGCTGGAATTTCTGCTACATTACATGACAAAGCCGGAATACCATCTGCCGCTGCGCGAGGAAATCTATCTTGACAGCATGCTGGATCTTTTCTGACACAACTTTATAGTAAGTAAAAAGTACCGAAATCAAGCGATTTCGGTACTTTTTTGTCTATGTCTTCCGCCTCGTTTTTTCGTAAGCAGCTTTGCCGGTATGTACCCGCTGAACTTAATACTTCGGTGCGTTCGTAGGATCCGGAACATAGGCGTACGTCAGATTGTCGGTATCATCATCGAAAATGCAGGTAACATACGGCTCATAGCTTTCCGGACGAACAATGGTCACACCGTCTTGGGAACGTATGCCGTCCAAGGGCGTTACATCCTCGCAGGTGAGCTGAAACATCAGTCCGGGCGGCTCTACGGAGACAGCCTGGAAGGCGTCCTGCACAAAGTTTACGAAATTGGCAAGATCTTTTGTACGGTGAATGTTGCCGAGAACGATGTCAGACTGTGAATAGGTGTCAAGATCGCCGTTTTCCTCGGCTGTGGCGATCCAGTCGTTGCGGTAGTGCGTGAGGTCGATGGTATAGTACCATTCGCCGTCTCGAATGTAGTTATAGACGTGTCCGCTGCCGTCGCGCTGGGAGGTGGAGATATATCCGATCTCATCGTAATCTCCGTCCAGCAGGTAGCGCAGCCATGCGGAATCCGTGGCGCAGCAGCCGCGGTTGTTGATCACGGCGTTGCGCCCCGGCGTATGGTATTCCCAGCGGATCCCGTTTTCGGAAATGTACACATTATCGTCTGCCGAACGGAAATCGCCGATCTGATACAGCTGCAATGCCTCATAGAGCGTTCCGATCTTGGCCTGCTTTTCCTCCGGAGAATCATTGAGCATTGCGGCAATTTCTGCATTCGTATAGCGGCTTTCCCCAAGAGAAACCGCCGGTACCCAGTATACGCCGTCGAAGATTTTTACAGCGTATTCCGCATTATGGCGAAGCAGGGAAAGATCCTTTTCGCTGTCGTTGTAGTCTGCGGACAACGCGGGATTTTCCGTAAGCTCAAAAATGTACGAATAACGCACGGTCTCTCCGGAAGCCGCTTGCAGCACAAAAACGATCTCCCGACCATTAAAATCCGTGACGTACGGGTGCCCGTCTTCAAAAATCAGCGATTTTCCGGCGCGAAGTATCACTTCGTCTCCGGTAATATCGTTAAGCTCCGCCATATATTTTATAATATCATCACTCAGGAGAGAATCCTCGATTTTTTGACCGTCAACCATGTCGTTGATGTAGATTTGTTTAACGGTCAGATCCACATTGGCTCCCGGGAGCGTCATGTCAAAAATCCAACGGGATCCGGCGGCCCCCAAACGGATGATCTCCACATAATCCGAATCTTCGTATGCCCAGGCGTAGTCATACCATGGATCGGTCGCCGCTGGGCTTTCCGGAACTATCAGCGCAGTACCAGTACCATTGCCATTATTGGTGTCGGCAGTTTCTGCTGCGGAGACATTTTCGCCGCTGCTTGCCGCGGGCGCCCCATTGCCAAGCTGCACACAGATCATACTGCTGACGGCCAGATTCGCGCTGAGCAGCAGCACAACAGCAATGCGGAATACCTTGTCCCATTTTGTCATAAGATCACCTCATGCATACGATAAAAGCATTGTATGACACCGTTTTGCAGGTGTCAAGGATACAAAAGCCGGTTTCGCGGAGGGAAAAGGTTTCGTCCGGTTACCCGGATTTTCTTCATAGCGCCAGACCTCTTGAACGCTCTTCAAGAAAAAGAGATTTTTTCGTGTTTTCCTATTACTCATAAATTACTCACGAAACGCCGGAAACCATTGAAAAATCAAGACTTTTTATTGAATGGCATTCAAACGTCTTGCCAGCTGAGCTATCCCTCTCATATGAGGGGAACTGAGTAATTTCTTAAATTCGTGCAGGGGTTGTTTACCGCTTCAGCCGGGCTCCCGGTTAGTGCGGTTACATCCCCCCCCTAAACCGGGTCATAAAAAAACGCTTCAATACGCGAGCCTCAGTTAACACCCGGAATGTCTTTCGTTGTAGTCAAAGAAAACCCGTATATCAAGTTTTTTCTGCTTCGCGTCCCTCCACGGCATGATATAATTTTTGTGTCTATGTTGGAAAGGAGGTGCAGGCGTGGAAAAAGAATATATTGCCGGAGAGCCCCAACGATACGAAATTGGCGGTCGAGTTTTTATCGTTGAGCCACGGTATAGGAAAGACGGTGAAAGCATGGCAGACATCTTGCTAAAGCTGATGTGTGCCGACTTGGACGAAGAGATGCGAACAGCAAATAAAACTACAACAGACTAAAATTGAAAGTATCAATCTGGCAGTCAACAAGAGGTTATTTATTCTAACAAAAGCTCCCGTTGCCTAAATCTTTATAGGCAGCGGGAGTTTACTGTTCGGGGACTATTTTAGAAAATCAAAGTCCAATTCAAATGAGGGGGCTTTCCTTTTCATTTCTTTTAGTTCCTCAAAGGTGTAGCCGCATTTTTCTTCTATTAGCTTTCGGAGTGCTTTCCTTTCGTCCTCGGATGGAGTAGTATCTTCAATCTCAATCGTTGCTTTACTGCATTCGCTCTGATGGGCTTTATAAAAATCCGTTGCAGCAGTACACAGTTGCCAACACAAAACTCCTAAATCAATATCCAAACTAAGTTTTCCATCAGTTGCCTGTGCAGCTTGGACAAATCTGAGGTCTGGATCTCGATTATAATGAATTTTAAACTTATCAATATTCTTTACTGCATCAGCATTACCTAAATCAAAATTACCGCTATGGAGATATGCACAGCGCAGTTTATAACAGACTTCTTCGTCAAAACCATCTTTGAATTTAAGCGCACTTATCGGAGCTACATACTCACTATACCACTTCTTATAGTGGTCAGCTACTTTTGTGTTTGGGTAAGCAATATTCCCGCAAATATCTGGAAGAGTTAACGCAATGCCCAACGCCGAATATGGGTAGCCATCTCGCAAAAGGCCATTGATTTCATTCACGAGCTGTTCAATCACTTCTTCAGATCCCTTATATCTAAAGGTTTTTAGCATTATATCACACTTTTGGGAGCAGCACTACCCCAAACAGAGACTACGGGGCGTGCTCATATATAATACCATGAAGGAAGGGCACTTTCACCCGGCCAGCCTGCGGACGGGCTTTTTTCATGCCACAAAAAGGAAGCTTGCAAATGGCAGATGATAAGAAAAACATTTCCGAGGCAGTCCTGCCCGCCGAGGCTCCTGCTCCGGCGGTAGAAAGTGCCGCTGTGCCGGAGCCGCTCGCTTCAGGAGAGAATGACCATGCTTCGGCGGCGGAGGCGAAAAAGAAAATGACCATTTCTCTGCGATTGGAGAAATGGCCATTTGCGTGTTAGATTTCGTTCCCGTTGAGGATGTCCAACATTTCCTTGGGCGTCACCACATAGGGCTTGACGGGGAAGTGCTTGATATTGCCGGTTACAAGATAAGCGTCGGTAGTTTCTCTTGCCTCCATAACCACCTCGTAGAAAATTGCGTCGTCGGGGTCGGGAACATAGTCCTCGATCGTGGCGGCATCCAAGAAGATACCCCGCTTAATTAAGCCTGTCAGCGCAATTTCAATATCCCGGCGATCAAACTTAAATTTAGGACGATGTAGCACATCGTTGTATTCGTCCAGAATATCCTCATGCAGCAGAGGAATTACACGCCCCGCAAGAGCTTCTTGCAGAATAATACCGGGAACGGAGGAAAGGTTAAACAGAGCGGAAACCACTACATTCGTATCAAGTACAACATAGTATTTCATGGTTACGCTTCGTTACGGGCATTTTTTGATGCACGGTCAGCCCGGGAAGCTGCAATCTCAGCATTGATCTCATCCAACGACATATCCGCCGTGCCGTTCTGCTGTGCGGCTTCACTCAAACTTTGCATGGCGCGGATTGCCTGGTCAGCTCTGTACTCCTGCTTGGGCAGTGTCATGGAAAAGGGAACGCCATTTACCACGACAGAGCGTTTCAAAAACATTCGGATAGCGGTGGGAAGGTCAATGCCGAGTTCATCGTAGACGGCGGCCGCCTTAGCGCGGAGATCATCGTCAACACGCACCTGCATAACACTCGTAGCCATAAAAGCACTCCTTTCAAATACGATTGTATTAGTTTATGATATAATCATATTATATTATACGCAAAAAGTCAAGAGCAATTCACAATGCGTACCATTTTGTTGAACTCAACAAAATGGTTCCCACAGACCGCATAATACCAGACCTCTTGATTTTCAAAAAACCCTTCAAAAATCAAGCGCACAGGCTTTTTCGCAAAAACAAAGAAAAACCGTTGGAATCACAAGGATTCCAACGGTTTTGGTGGAGATAAGCGGGATCGAACCGCTGACCTCTTGAATGCCATTCAAGCGCT
>CAVEQS010000031.1:0-34710 GCA_963618015.1 bacterium
ATTCCTCCATGGCCAAGGGCGAGCCGCTGAACATCTACTATCCCGCCTCCGGCACCGTGGTCAACCCCCGCCCGGCCATGATCCTCAAGACCGCGCCGAACATAGATAACGCCAAGGCGTTTGTGGACTTCCTCTTCAGCGACGAAGCGCAGAAGCTTGTGGCTGACGCCTACCTTCTGCCCGGCCGCAGCGACGTGCAGTGCGAGAGCCGTACCAATCTCTCCGACATCCCGCAGATCCCCACCGACTGGACGAAGATGATGGAAGTCGCCTCCGACACCGCGGCGAAGCTCAACAGCCTCTGCCAGTAACCGAGCGGAGGGCGTATGAGACAGATTCATTGGAAAAAGAATCTCCCGCTTTTCTTCCTGCTGGCGCTTCTGACCGGCCTGATCCTCTGCCCTCTGATCACAGTTTTCGCCAAGGCGGTCATCGTAGATGGCCGCCTTGCTCTGTATCAGGCGTGGCAAACCGTTGCCAGCGCGGAAAACGTGCAGACGGTCTGCAATTCTCTGCTGCTGGGCGTATGCGTTGTGCTGTGCTCCACGGTTCTCGCCGTGCCAACAGCGTATCTGCTCTCGCGCACGCAGCTCCGGCGGCACGGCTGGCTGGACATCGTTTTCATGATCCCGTTTATGACGCCGCCATACATTGCGTCCATGGGCTGGATACTGTTCATGCAGAAGCGCGGTCTCTTCCAGCAGCTCTTCCCGGCGACCGGTTCGTGGTCGGAGGGCTTTTTCTGCTTCGGCGGGCTGGTGTTGGTGATGAGCCTGCATGTGTTCCCGTTTCTCATGACCATGCTCAAAAACGCCATGCTGAACATCCCCGCCAGCTTGGAGGAGAGCGGCGCGGTGTTCGGCGCAGGCTTTGCCCTGCGGCTGCGGAAGATCTTCGCGCCGCTGCTCACCGGCAATTACGCCATCGGCGCGCTGCTGGTGTTCGTGAAAACGCTTTCCGAATACGGCACGCCCTACACGCTGGGGCGGCGCATCGGGTTTTACGTGTTCACCACCGACATCCACCGCTACTCCACCACCGCGCCCATCGACTTTGGCCGCTCGGCCAGTCTTTCCTCCATTCTGGTATGCATCTGCATGGCCATGTGGCTGATGCAGAACTATATCACCAATAAAAACAGCTACCGCCTCGTCAGCGGCAAGGGCAGCCGCCCGGCGCGCACGGAGCTTTCGGTGCCGGGGCAGATCGGCGCGTGGCTGTGGGTGGCGCTTGTGGCGCTCGTCGCCATCGGCGTGCCGTATTTCTCCATCATCTCCACCTCTCTCATCCGACTGCGCGGCTACGGTCTTGCGGCGGGAAACTTCACGTTAGACCACTATAAAGAGCTTCTGACCACGCCGAAAGCCCTGTCCTCCATCGGAAAAAGTCTGTTCCTCGCCATATCATCCGCCACCATCTGCTCCGTGATCGGCACCGCCGTCGTGATCGCCGTGCGCAAATCGAAAGGCTTTTTCAAAAAAGCGCTCGAGGGCATCAGCCTGCTGCCCGAGATGCTGCCGAGCATCGTGCTGGTCATCGGCATCATGCTCTTCTGGAACGCGATCTATAAGGTGATCCCGCTCTATAACACCATCGGCATCATGGTGCTCGCTTATGTGGTGCTGTATTTGCCGTATACGGTGCAGTACGTCACCTCCGCCTTCACCCAGATCAACGAAAGTCTGCTCGAAGCCGGGCGCACCTTCGGCGGCACGCCGGGGTATGTGTTCCGGCGCGTCACGCTGCCGATGATCTCCCGCGGCATCTTCGCCGGCTGGATGATGATCTTCATCATCGCCTTTCGCGAGCTCGTAACCGCCAGCCTCATCGCGCCGCCCAACACGCTCGTCGTCTCCACCTACATCAACCGCGAATTTGAACAGGGCAGCGTCTCTCTCGGCATGGCGATGGCCGTTTTGTGCGTTCTCATCACGACAACGGCGCTGCTTGCATTCAACCGCTTTGCCGCCAAACGGAAGGGAGCGTAACATGGAGCTTTTCATCGCCGGCGGCGTGGGCGAGCATGGCCGCAACTGCTTTTATGTACGGGGAGAAACCATTCGCTTCCTCGTAGACTGCGGGAAAATGGCCGATACGCCGGAGGATCCATTCCCCCGTCTGACGCGAAAGCAGATCCGGCATCTGGATGCCGTATTCCTGACGCACTCCCACGCCGACCATACCGGCGCGCTTCCGTGGCTTTGGGAAAACGGCTTTTCGGGGCCGGTGATCGCCGCAGAGGAAACGCTCCGTCAGCTCCCCTTTGCCGTGCCGGAAAGCCTTGCGCTGTCTGCGCTCTGTCCGGCCGGAACCGGACGATTCCGGCAATTAACGATCCAATGGGGGCGCAGCGGCCATTGCGTGGGCAGCGTGTGGTACCGCTTTACCGAAAACGGCAAGAGCCTTTTCTTCTCCGGCGATTATACGGAAAATACGCAAATTTATGCCTGCGACCCGATCCGGGAGCAGCGCGCTGACCTCGCCGTGCTCGATTGCGCCTACGGGTTCGAGGAAACGCCGTACGACGGTGCCTGCAGCCGGCTCGTACAGGAGACGGAGAGGCTTCTGGGCGCGCACGCGCTGCTGCTCTTCCCCGTGCCGAAATACGGGCGCGGGCTGGAGATTTTAAAGCTTCTTTCCGACCGTCTGCGGGGTGTCTCCTATTATGCAGACGAGCTCTTCCGGCAAAATCTTGCCGAGCTGCGTGCGGGCGGCTTCTGGTACCGCCCGGTAAGAATAAATGCCGCCGTGCAGCCGTACGAGGGGCAAACGCGGGGCATCGTGTTCGTGAGCGATCCACAGCTGCGCAGCGTCACAGCCCGAACTGCCGCGGCGCGGGTTTTGTCTCTCGGCGGAATGGCCGTTATGACCGGAACGCTGGAAAAGGGGTCTTACAGCGAGAAGCTGTTTCAGGCCGGTCAAATGGCGCTGCTGCGCTACCCGGTGCATCTCCATCATGCGCAGTTTTGCCAGCTGGAGGGTCAAAACCTCTTTACAACGGTCATCCCCTATCACAGCGGAGATTTCTCTGCCGGATCGAATTTTTCTTTCTGATATTTCCCTTGCGCCGCGGCAAGCCGCGGCGCATGTTTGCCTTGACACGGCGGCGCATAGCGTGCTATATATGGGGTAAGATGACTTTAAAGGAGGGACTACCATGGACGGCGGCAGTAACGGACGAATATGGGGCATGGCGAGACGTATCCCAGGGACTTCGTATGGCCGCACCGGCCGGTAAAGTCTCTCTTTCCTGCTGCTCACCATTGCCCGGATCGACGTGCGCCGCACGCCGGGCAGCGGTGATATTTTTTTGCCCTGCCCCGGCGCGGTTATCAAAAAATCGTTGAAACGGAGGGCAGAACTATGGAAAACAAAACCGAACTCATGCAGCTCCGCCACCCGGATTATGACCGGGAGCTGACGGAGCTCGTCCGCAGCAATCTCTCGCCGAAGGCGTTCCGCGAGAAGCTGCTCGACTACCACGAAAACGACATCGCCGCCGCGCTCGAAGCGCTCACAAGTGCCGAGCGGCAGAGAGTCTACCACGCGCTCGACGCCGCGGAGCTCTCCGCGGTGCTCGAATACGCCGAGCCGATGACGCCATATCTCAACGAGCTGAGCCTCCGCCGGCGGGTGGACGTGCTCTCCCGCATGGACGCCGACGCCGCGGTGGACTATCTCAAGACGCTCGACCCCGCCGAGAAGAACACGCTCGTCGAGCTCATGGACGAGCCGAAGCGCCGCGAGATCGCCCGCCTCTGGGTCTACGGTGAGGACGAGATCGGCAGCATCATGACGACCAACTGCATCGTCATCCCGGAGGGCTTGAGCGTCAAGGCCGCGATGAGCCGTCTCATCGCGCAGGCCGCCGAGCATGACAACATCTCCACGATCTACGTTGTGGACAGCGACGACGCCTTTTATGGCGCCATCGATCTCAAAGATCTCATCATCGCGCGCGAGGGCGACTCTCTCGCCGAACTGATCGCGACTTCCTATCCTTACGTTTACGCGCACGAGCGCATCGCAGACGCGCTGCCGCGCATCCAGGACTATTCCGAGGACTCCATCCCCGTGCTGGATGAGGAAAACCGGCTGCTCGGCGTCGTAACGGCGCAGAGCCTCATCCAAACGCTGGACGATGCGCTGAGCGACGACTACGCCAAGTTCGCCGGTCTCTCCGCGGAGGAGGATCTCAACGAAACGCTTTGGCAGAGCGTGCGCAAGCGTCTGCCATGGCTGCTCGTGCTGCTCGGGCTCGGCATGGTCGTTTCGAGCGTCGTCGGCCTTTTCGAGAGCGTTGTGGCGCAGCTCACGCTCATCGTCTGCTTCCAGTCGCTCGTGCTGGATATGGCGGGCAACGTCGGCACGCAGTCGCTCGCCGTCACGATCCGCGTTCTCATGGACAGCGAAACGACCGGCGCGCAAAAGCGCCGTCTCGTCTGGAAGGAAGCGCGCGTCGGCCTCACGAACGGCGCAATCCTCGGCGCGGCCTCGTTCGTGCTTATCGGAGCGTATCTCTGTCTCCTTCGCGGCGAAGCGCCGCTCATGGCGTTCGGTGTCTCCGGCTGCATCGGCATCGCGCTCATCGCGGCGATGCTGCTCTCGAGCATTTCCGGCACGGTGATCCCGATCTTCTTCAAAAAGATCGGCATCGACCCCGCCGTCGCCTCCGGCCCGCTCATCACGACCGTCAACGACCTTGTCGCAGTCGTATCGTACTACGGCCTCACATGGCTGCTGCTCATCGAATGGCTGCATTTAGCATGAAATATCTCCCCGGCAGATGAATCTGCCGGGGAGATATTTCGTATGGGGGATCGATCAGGGCTCAAGGCCGAGATTGAAGAGGCTGACGCGGTGAGCCTCCGAGCAGTCGTGGCTGCCGTAGCCGAGCATGTGGCCTTCCTTGAAGGTGTTCAGCGCGCCGTCGAGAACGAGGGAGTTGGCCTTAAACTCTTCCAGCATGCGCTTGAGATAGCCAAGGTCCTTGATGCAGTAGTCCAGCGAAAACGCGGGCGTATACTCCTTGCCGACCATCTTCGGCGCGACGAACTGGTAGAAGCTGCTGTTGCAGTCGCCCTCGGTGTTGATTTCGTGGAGCAGCTTCGTGTCAAAGCCCATCTTCTCCGCCAGCGCAAAGATCTCGCCGAAGAGGACGACCTCCGTTGCGGAAAGATAGTTTGTGAACAGTTTGCAGTTATTGCCCTGACCGGAACCGCCGCAGTTATAGAACTGCTTGCAGATCTTGCCGATGGCGGGCTTGAGCGCTTCGTACATCTCGGGATCGCCGCCGAAGAGCAGGTCAAACGTGCCTTCCGCCGCGCCGATGGGCGAGCCGCTCATGGAAATATCGCAGTACTGGCCGCCGGCAGCCTTCACTTTGCCGTACAGCATCTGGGTGGACAGCGGGTAGCTCGTGCTGAAGTCGATGATGATCTTGCCCTCCACGCCGATCTCCAGCATCTGACCGACGACGGGCTCGACCACGTGGGAGCCGGGCAGGACCATGCAGATGATCTCGTTGGAAGAGACGAGCTCGGCCAGATCAGCGGCGACCTTAGCCTTGTCAGCAAATTTGGCAACGGCTTCGGGATTGGTGTCGTACACCATGACGTCGTTGCCGGTCTTGATGAAGTTGTTGGTGATGCCGGTGCTCATAATGCCGAGACCGATCATACCGATTTTCCAGGTTTCTTTCATAATAAGGATCCTCCTTTTATGCGTTTCGCGTTAACCTTTCACTGCGCCGTTTACCATACCACGGGCAAAGTATTTCTGGACAAAGAAGCCGAACACGATCATCGGGACCATGATGATCGTCGCGGCGGCGCACATGGGGCCCCATTCGGTGCCCTGGAACGTCATAAACGACGTGACAGCGACCGGGAGTGTCTGGCTGCCGCGGCCCGACATGAGCAGCGCGATGAGGAATTCGTTCCACGTCATGACCATGCACATGATCGCCGTAGCCGCAACGGACGCCTTGACGAGCGGGAGCATGACTTTGAAGAACGCCTGCCACTCGGTGCAGCCGTCGATGATGGCAGCCTCGCGCAGCGAAATGGGCACATCGCGGAAATAGACCGGCATCAGCCATATGACGAGCGGGAGCGTGATGAGCGTATAGAGCAGCAGCATCGGCCAGAAGGTGCCGAGCAGCTTGAGCCGCGAGAAGATGATGTAGTTGGGCAGCAGGCTCATGATCGGCGGGGCAATGCGCACGCTCATAATGAAGAGCGAGAGCTTCTTGCTCTGCTTGCTTTCAAAGACCGCAATGGCATACGCGCACGGAACGCCGATGATCAGACCGATCAGCGTCGGGACAACCGAGCAGATGATGCTGTTGCGGATGTAGCCGAAGAAGTCCGCGTTGCCGAACACCTTGCGGTAGTTATCGAGCGTCGGGGCAAAGAAGAGTTTCGGCGGGATGGCAAAGGCGTCCTTGTAGTTTTTGAACGATGTGGAGATCAGCCACAGCAGCGGCGCGAGGAAGAAGATCAGCAAAATGACCGTAACGATCCAGAACAGCGTTCGCCCGGTGATCTTGCGGGCGATTTTTTTGGTGTGATCCGACATTGTCTTCCTCCTTTCAGACGGCTTTGGTGGCCTGGATCATCTTCGTGAGCAGGAACGTGATGACTATAGTGAAGATGAAGCTGATGGTGGTGGCATAGCCGATGCGGAAATGCTGGAAGCCGACGATGTAGGAATACATGTTGACCATTTCCGTCGCCATGCCCGGCCCTCCCTTCGTCATGACGTACACCGTGTCGAAGAGCTTCACCGCGTCGATCGAGCGCATGACGACGGCAATGAGCGTTGTGGGCAGGATGAACGGGAATTTGATGTGGCGGATGATCTGCATCTCATGCGCGCCGTCGATCATGGCGGCCTCGATCTGGTCGGTGGGCACGCAGTCCAGGCTGGCCATGATGAGCAGCACCATGAACGGCGTCCACTGCCACATATCGGTGATCATCAGCGACGGCAGCGCCGTCTTCGTGTTGCCGAGCCAATCCACCATCGGGATGTTGACAAGACTCAGAAGCCAGTTGACGATGCCGTTGTTCGTATCGAAAAAGGCGCGCCAGATCAGACCGGCGACGACCGGCGTCATAAACATCGGAATGATGACGAGAGCGCGTACCACGGGCTTGGCGAAAAACTTCCGGTCCAGAAAGAACGAAATGACGAGTCCAAGACCCGTTTCCAGCACCAGAACGCCGATAAGGTATTTTGCCGTGATCCAGATGGAGTGAAGAGCGCGTTCGTCGTGGAAGAACTTTTTAAAGTTTCCCAGCCCGGCCCAGACAAATTTGCCGCCGTCGAGCAGATTCACATCGTTGAACATGATGTAGATCGAAAAGATCATCGGCAGGATCATAATGATCAGAATGGCAAACAGCGCCGGGAAGGTGAAAAAGCGGAAGGTTCTTTTCTTTGCTATACTCATAAGCGTGTCCTCCGGGGCGAGGTAGTCGGCGGAATGCGCCGCGCAGGAAAACGGGCGCCGTCAGAGAAGTTCTCCAGCGGCGCCCTTCTGAAATTCAATGGGTATCGGCCGGCAGAAGCTGCCGTTTTAGAGTCTATGGAGTTTTCTTTTGTCCCTGCGGGACAAAGCCCCCCTTACTTCAGGACCTCGGTGTTGACCTCTTCGTTGACCTTCGTCAGAGCTTCCTCGGCGGTCTTCGTGCCGGCAAGGACCTGGCTCATCGCAGCACCGACGCGGCTGACGATCTCCTGAGCTTCCTTATTCTGCGGGGTGTAGTCGGGGTTGGCTTCCGCCACCGCCGCGAGCATGCCGTCCTTGAACGCGCCGTACAGTTCCTGGAACTCCGGGCTGTCCATCGCGGTCAGAGAGGTGACGCCGCAGTGCGGCTCAACGCTCATGCACTTGCTCTGCACTTCGCCGGAGAGCGCCCAGGACATGAACAGGAAGGCGGCCTCGGGGTTCTTGGAGAACTTGCTGAGATACATCGGGTGGACAGCCAGCGCGTGCTGACCGCCGTATTGCTTCGCGCCCTCAAAGGCGGGAACCGCAGCGTAGCCGACCTTGCCGACAACGTCGGAGCCGGAGGGATCTTCGCAGTAGGCGCCGTTCACGGTCGCGTCGATGGTCATGGCAGCCTTGCCCTGCTGGAACAGCAGGCGGTTTTCCTGCCAGCCGAAGTTGGCGTAGCCCTCGGGGCCGTAGTCGTTCAGAAGATCGGCGTAGACCTGGGCGGCCTCGATAGCCTCGGGGGATGCGAGATCCATCTTGCCGTTTTCATCAAACCAGCGTCCGCCGTTGCCCCACAGGAAGCCGGACCAGGTGTACAGGACGTGGATGCCCTGCTGGCCGCGCATCGTGATGCCGGCGATCTCGCCGTTGGTGCCTTCATAAATGGTCTTCGCGCACTCGATCAGCTGCTCCATCGTCTGGGGCACCTCAAGGTTGTACTCCTCGAAGAGGTCCTTGCGGTACATGAGGAACGTGGACTCGCCGTACACCGGCAGGCCGTAGAGCTTGCCGTCGCGCTTCATGCTCTCCAGATAGGTGGGCACGAAATCGCCGAGATTGACGAACTGGTTAATGGCCTCGTTGGTGACGAAATCGTCCAGCGCGTAGACATAGTCGTTGGAAACGTAGCCGGTCATGGAGAGGCTGTCGTTCATAACAACGTCATAGTCGCTGCTGCCCATGTTGAAGGAGAGCAGGATCTTCTCGGGCATCTCTTCGTAAGGCAGGATCTCGCAGTTAACCTTGATGCCGGTCAGCTCTTCAAACTCGGGGACGAGCTCCTTGATGGCGTTGCTGGAGGGGTGGTTTTCCAGCATGACGTTGATCGTCGTGCCCGCGTAGGCACGCAGGGGGTCGGCAGCGGTCTCGGTTCCGGTGTTTCCGGTCTCAGCCGGAGCGGGGGCGGGATCCGCAGCGGTGCTGCCGCAGGCGCACAGCGTGAAGAGCATGCACGCGAGCAGGAGCAGGGAAATAACTTTCTTCATGGTACTCCTCCGTATGTTTCTTTCTTCTTTTTTGTTTTTAGCCAAATTACCGGCTAAAAACCCTTGGGATTTTATTATATATATATATATATATGCTGTCAATATCCGCGCCGAGCCGGGCCGCTCACCGAGTAAACGAATTTTTTTGCGGTTTTTTGTCTATTATTGCGAATTGACAAAAAATAAAATTCCATTTCCCACATAAAAACCCACATTCCCTTTGTGTTCGGGAATGCGGGTTTTCACGGATTTTACGGATTTATTTCAGAAGCTCCCCGAGCATGCCGTCGGTGAGGATCAGCATACGCGGCAGATGGAACGGGCCCTTGAACGTTGAGCCCTTGGTCGAGGGTTCGGTGGGCAGACCGTCGCGGCGGAGATAGCCGTACCACTCGCCGTACTCCGGATCGGAGAAGTGCTCGCGGCAGTAATCGAGCGTTTTCAAAAACCAGTCGAGATATTCCGTCTTGCCGGTGTCCTTATAAAGCATGAGCGAGGAGATGAGAATCTCGTCGTGCGGCCACCAGAGCTTCATATCGTGCTCATATGCCTCAGGCGGCTTGCCGAGGCAGTCGACAAAGTAGAGCAGCCCGCCATATTTCTCGTCCCAACCGGCATGAATGGCCCAGTTGAAGATCTGCTCCGCCTTTTCCGCCAGTTCCCTGTCGCCGGTGCGCCGGGCATGGTCGAGCAGGAACCAGACGCCCTCGATGTCATGGCCGGGGTTGACGGTGCGTCCCTCGGTATAGAAAAGGCGCGCCTCGCCGTCGGGCGCAACGTTTTCGAGCACGCACTTCAGCTCCGGGTGGTAGTGGTAGCGGAAGATATCATCCACACACGCCTGCGCGCGCTCGGCATATAGCTCGCCCTTCTCCGGGTCGCAGCGCAGCATCACGTTGGACACGTTCAGATAGATCATCGGCAGGCCGAACGCCCGGCCGGTGCGGGTCTCGGGCTCGGTCTTCGGGCCGAGACCGGTCGGGTCGGGCATGCCGTGCCAGAGATCCCAGTAGAGATCGTAGGCCCGGCGGGCGCGGTCGCGGCACGCGGTGTCGCCGGTCACGCCGTAGTATTCGGCGTTCGCCATCGCGTAGAACGCCTCGGAAAAATAGTACCGGCGCTGACGCAGCGGCTTACCCTCGGCAGTGACGGTGAAATACATGCGTCCCGCAGCGTTGGGGTTGATGCAGTGCGCTTCCATAAAGTCCAGGCAGGACTTCGCCGCGGCGAGCCATTCGTCCTTCACGTCGTACACATGGCAGAGATAGGAGAACACCCAGGCGCAGCGCCCCTGCATCCAGACCGATTTATCGGTAGAATATACCTCGCCCTTGCGGTCAAGGCAGGTGTAAACGCCGCCGTTGACCTTGTCCATACCGTTTTTCAGCCAGAAGCCCACACAGCGTTCAAGCTCGGCCTCGATCCAGACGCGGGCCAATTGCAATTTTTCGCGTTCCGTCGGTAACAAGAGAGATCCCTCCGTTCGTGTTTGTTGTCCGCGCCAAAAAAGCGGCGCTCAGGCAGACAGATTATAGCATTGAATTTTTCTCGTTTCAATGCTACTATGAAAAAAGCTCAAAAACATTCGATTTTATGCAAAACCACCATACAGGGAGGGAAACGTCCATGAATTATCTTGGAATTGAAGCAGAGATCAAAAACGTTCCTGCACTCGACCCGGGCTTTTATCCGATGGGCCGGTTCAATGAGGAATTCCAGAAGACTGCCCGCAAGCCCATCGGCCTTGCGCTCGAGCGCGCCGGCGGCGACATGGCGGCCGTACATACGTTCATCCACGGCACGCCGGAGATGGAAGCCGCCGACCGTTACTACATCCGCCGTCTCGTAAAGACGATGCTCTGGATGAAGGGCGGTTTCCGTATTTTCGTTACGGACGAGGCGATCTGCCGCTATCTGCGCGAGCAGGTCTTCTGCGCCGGCGGCGAGCAGGATTTTGATTACCACTATTTTGAAAGCGTTTTTGAACACCCGATGGAGGTGTGTTTCGCCGATACCGTTCCGGCGGCCTCGGACAGCCCCAAGCCGATGGGCGGGCATACCGAGGGCTACCGCATCGGTTTTGACGCCGGCGGCAGCGACCGCAAGGTATCCGCCGTCATCGACGGTGAAACGGTCTACTCCGAGGAGGTCGTCTGGTTCCCGAAGATCAACGCCGATCCCGATTACCATTACGACGGCATTGTCTCGGCGCTCCGCAGCGCCGCCGAACATCTGCCGCACGTGGACGCCGTGGGCGTTTCGAGCGCAGGCGTTTATATCAATAACCGCACGATGAACGCCTCGCTCTTCCTCAAGGTACCGCAGGACGCCTTTGAAGCGAAGGTCAAGGACATCTACATCCGCGCCATCACCGATACGTTCGGCGATGTGCCCTACTGCGTCGTGAACGACGGCGACGTGACCGCGCTCGCCGGTGCGATGAGCCTCGGCGACAGTAACGTGCTCGGCATTGCCATGGGTACGAGCGAGGCCGGCGGCTATGTGGACGAAAACGGCTGCATCACCGGCTGGCTCAACGAGCTGGCATTCATTCCGGTGGATGCGAACCCGGACGCAATGCGCGACGAGTGGAGCCTGGACATTGGCTGCGGCGTGAAGTACTTCTCGCAGGACGGCGTCATAAAGCTCGCGCCGCGCGCGGGCATCGAGCTGGACGAAACGCTCTCCCCGGCGGAAAAGCTCAAGGTCGTGCAGAAGCTCATGGAAGAGGGCGACGGGCGCGCCGTGAAGGTGTTCGAAAGCATTGGCTGCTATCTGGCGCATTCGCTCGCGCTGTACCACACGATGTACGGCTTCCGCCATGTGCTGCTGCTCGGGCGCGTTATGTCCGGCGCAGGCGGCGACGCGCTGCTGGCCGAGTGCCGCCGCGTGCTCGCGGACGAGTACCCGGCGCTGCTGGAAAAGATCTCGCTCGACCTGCCGGACGAAAAGTTCCGCCGCGTCGGACAGAGCGCGGCGGCGGCCAGCCTCCCGAAAGGACGGTGAGGCGGCATGCGTAAAACCATCGTCTGCTTCGGCGATTCCAACACGCACGGCCTGTGCGCCGACCCCGCCGACACCGAAAGCCGCTCTGGGCGATTCACGGAAAACGAGCGCTGGACGTGCCTGCTGCAAAAGACGCTGGGCGAGGAATTTTATATTATAGAAGAAGGGCTCTCCGGCCGCACCACGGTATTTGACGACCCGCTGCTCGAGAGCATGTCCGGGCTGGACAGCATTTTCTCCTGCCTGATGAGCCACGAGCCGGTCGATCTGCTGATCGTCATGCTCGGCACGAACGACTGCAAGGAGCGCTTCAACGCCAACGCCGTATGCATCGGCCGGGGCTTGGAGCGGCTCATCACCAAGGCGAAGACCGTTCCCGCCTGGCGGGACGGGACGCCAAACATTCTCATCCTCTCTCCTCCGTGGATGCGCGAGGGCTTCACGGACATCGACATGGGCCCCGAGAGCTGCAAGGAAAAATCGCCGCTGCTCGCCGAGCAATTCGCGCGCGTCGCGCGCGAGCAGGGCTGCGCCTTTCTCGATGCGGAGGGCATTGCCGAGGTCGGCACGGCGGACTATGTCCATCTCAGCCGCCGCGGCCACATGCATCTCGCCGCGCGCCTCGCCGAACTCGTCCCGCAGCTTGTCTGACGCCTTCAAACGAACCCCTCTGCGTTAGGCTCTCGTTTGAAAAGGCCGCGGGTGCAAACTCTGTGAGACTTTTTGGATAGTCTGATGCCCCCGAAACCGTCGTTTCGGGGGCATCCTTTTTTGCTTTAAGTTATGCCACAAGGAATTTGTATTTCGCCACGCTGTAGAGCGGGACGAACGGCAAAAGGATGGGAACGCTCTTCACGTACGCCTGATACTCCGGGTCCGCGCCGTAGCTCTTGTTCTGGCGCAGCTCCAGCCGCCGCGCGCCGGAGAACATCACGAACACGATGCCGAGATACCCGAGCAGGGCGAGCAGCCACTGCCAGCCGCGCAGGATGTTCGCGCCCGAGACGAGCACACCCGTCCAGAACAGCATCTCGCCGAGATAGTTCGGGCAGCGGACGATGCGGAAGAGGCCCGAATTGCAAAAACGCTTCGGGTTGATCTTCTTGAGTTTCTGCTTCTGAATGTCGGCGGCAGACTCAAAGCAAACGCCGAAGAGCATGATAACAGCTCCCACGATGCACCAGGCGTCTGTGCCCGCGCCGTTCGCAAGACGGTAGAACACCGGCGTCACCTGCAGCGCGTACAGCAGCGCGCACGTGATCCAGATCGCACACTTCACGCCGAAGGTCATGGACTTGCCGTCCTTGATCTCGGTTTTCATCTTGCTGTTGTAGGCCGAGCTCTTCACCTCGCGGTAGAGGAGATAGCCGCCCAGACGGCAGCCATAGAGGATGAACAGCACGCAGCAGATGGCGGTGCCCGCCGTCAGATGGCCGCCGTAGAGCGCGAGCAGCAATATGCCGATGCCCGCGATCGAGAAGCCGTAGCCGAGCGAAATAAACCATACGTACTTTTTAAAGCCAATAGAGCTGATGAGCAGCGCCGCCGCGATCACCAGCCAAATCGTTTTGGGGAATACCATAATGCAAAACCTTCTTTGTTTGAAATATTATGCCGCGGCAGCGCATTTCTTTCCGGCCTTCCGGAGAAGAACGGCGGCGGCGAGGAACGTCCCCTGCCCGGCGATATTCACGCCCTCGGCGATCCAGTTCATCGCCGCAGCGGAGAAATCCCGTGAGGAGAGATAGCCCATGCAGAGGCTGCACACGAACGAAATCACCAGCAGCACGATGATCCCGCGCTTCTTTGCCCGCGCTGCGAGCGCGATGAGCCCGGCGTCAAGAAGTCCCAGGCCGAGAACCATGAGCGAGACGAAAAGCGCCGTGCCGCCGTAGACCGCCGGAGCCGCAGCGACGCCGCAGACGGTCGTTTTCTTCGGCTTATAGAACAAAAACGCCGCCATCGCGAGTCCCGCAAGCAGAAAACCGATGGACTGCACGGGGAAGAATACTTCGTTGAGCTTTGTAAAATCGCACACGCCGAGCGCATACAGCAGCTTATAGACCGCCTTGAGCGCCCCGGCGCAGAACACGTCAATCGTACCGGCGGCGAACAGGGCGAACTGGCCCTTGCTGAGCCGGGGGTAGAGCTCGCGCTGAAGCAAGATCGTGCCGATCAGGAAAAGTACGACCGGGACGAAGTCCGCCAGCGCCATGGGAACGGAAAACTCCATAAATTTCTGCCCTCCTTTTTTCTCTCTGTCTCCACCGGGAGCTTACGCCGCCCGGCGGAGGAGGTCCTTTCTCACTTTTTCTTCTGCTTCTCCTTGGCGCGCTTGTCGTTGATGATCTTCATGTGCTCCTCGGTGACGAGCTCGACGCCGTTTTCCTTCGCCCAGTCCACGCAGCCCTTGAGCACGAGCGGCAGGAACACGCGGGGAACGTTCAGAATGGTCTTGAGCGCATCATCGGTGAACCTGACCTTATCGTCGGCGCGGTCAGCGGCGTAGCGCACGGATTCGAGCGACGCCTCGCGGATGGGCAGCAGCTCCGCGCGCATCCGGCGGTGGCGGTGGAACCAGAAGTTCTTGCTGTCGCGGTAGCCGTAGTCGATGGGCAGGGGCGGGAAGTCGCGGCTCTTCACGCCGGCGATGATCGCGTCGGAATATTTCTTCTTCATGAGAATGCGGTCGATGCGCAGGATGAAGTGCGCGCCGAACTGGCTCGTGATGCCGTTGAAGTCGTGATACGGCGGCTCATAGCCGTGCAGCTCGCCGGGCTGGTCGCGGTCGGCGCCGTCCAGCTCGCGCATCCACGTGCACTCAAGCACCTGAATGGCGTCGGAGATGACCATCGGGCGCACGTCTTCGGGATTCTCCTCCATGATCTGGCTCTTTTCCAGCGGTAACTTGCAGTTGGGCATTTTGTCCTTCGGCTCGTCGCCCGGCCAGGAGAGCTTGACGGCTTCCTTGAAGTTTTTGGGATCGTCGTTGATGAAGTTGATGGCGCATTTGCCGGTGCGGAGGATGTGCTGCGCGGTGTTGGACGAGTTGCGGCAGTTGAGGAGCATGGCATAGTAGCCCTTGCCCGCCACATAGTAGGGCGCGATCAGGGAATAGGGGCCGAGCGACGTGGAGCAGTCCTCGGCTAGGGTGCTGATGACAACGGTGGGCATCGGGTAGTAGAGCGAAGTCTGGTAGAAGTTGTCCACGATCCGCAGGTTTTCAAAGCTGCTCATGAATGAGGTTCCTCCTTATATAAATTTATTTTACTTGCTTGACAAACAGCCGCTCCAGCAGCGGCCAGAGCCGCGAAAACGGAACCTCCGTGCCGCTCCAGCTGAGAACATTTTCGGCGATGAACTCCGCGAGAAACGCAGCGTCCGGCGCGTCGGAAAAGCGGCGGCACGGCGTCTCGAGCAGCGCGGCGATCTGGCCCCGGAGCAGCCCATGGCGCTTTTGCAGCGCACCGGCGGCGGAAGAGCGCGCGCTCTCGTCGGAGAAAATGCTGCGGTTCTGCTCTTCAAAGGCGCGAACGGCGGAAAACACCGCCTCGACCGCCTCTTCGGCGCTTTGCGCCCCAGCGGTCCTTCCCCCTGCCGCGGCGAGCGCCGCCTGCCAGTCGTGCAGCAGGCACGCCGCGAGCATCGCGTCCTTGGAGGGGTAATAGTTATAAAACGTGCCGACGGCGACGCCGCACTCCTTCGCGATGGCGCGCATCGTCACGGCGGCATAGCCGTGCTCGGCGATGAGACGGCGCGCCGCGGAGAGCAGGTTCTCCTCCAGATTGTCAATGATCTTCGGCATTCCGTCCGCCTCCTTCCTGTTTTTTATGAGCGTGTTCATTTAATATCTGCATCATACCCGTTTTCCGGCGCTTTGTCAATAAAATGTTGAATAAAGTTTTGTTTCTCTTTTTGTATGCTATTACCGTATATTATCCCATGCACATGGCGGCAAAAGAAAACACCCCCGCCGTCCTGTCGGACGGCGGGGATGTTGCGATTCGATTATTGGTGCATGGCGTTTAGGACATCCTCATACGCCGGAATGCTGGAAATACCGCCCGGCCGCGTCGTGGAAAGTCCGGCGGCAGCGTTGGCAAAGGATACGATATCGCGCAGCGTCTCCTCCTCCAGATCCTCGGGCGCGGCGGCGCATTGCAGCAGCTTCCAAACGGCGCTTCCGCCGAAAATGTCGCCCGCGCCGGTGGTATCCACAACTTGCAGTCCCGGCAGCGCCGCCTCCCAGCCCGCGGCGCGCGCGTTTCGGAAATAACACCCGTCCGCGCCGCAGGTGACAAACACCAGCTTTACGGGGAAGTTCTCACAGATGTGCTCCGCACCGTCTTTCGCGCCGAGGCCAAACAGGAAGCGTACTTCCTCTTTGCTGATCTTCACGACGTCCGCCTGTCCCAGCCCCCAGAGGAGCTGCTCTTTCGCCTCCGCCGCGCTCTTCCAGAGCGGCGGGCGCAGATTCGGGTCATAGGTGATCATTTTCCCCTTTGATTTCGCGTAGGCGACCGTCTGCCGCGTCGCGGAGCGCGACGGCTCATCGGTCAGCGACAGGCTGCCGAAATGAAAGGCCTTTGCCTCGTCAATGAGGGAGAGATCGACTTCCGGAAAGGAAAGGCACGTATCCGCGCCGGGCTTCCGGGCAAAGGCGAACTCGCGCTCGCCCTGCGCATCGAGCGTTACGAAAGCCAGCGTCGTGAACACGTCGTCCACCGCGATCATGCCGCGCGTTTCAACGCCCGCCTTCCGCAGCGTTTCGAGCAGGAGCCGCCCGAACGTATCGTCCCCCACCTTGCCGAGCAGCGCGGTTTTTGCGCCGTACTTTGCGCTCGCCGCAAGGAAGTTTGCCGGCGCACCGCCGGGATGCGCCGCCATCGTCGGGTACCCGTCCGCGTCGGTCGAAAGGCAGGCAAAATCGATCAGCAGCTCGCCCAGCGCAACAACATCAAGCATAATCTTCTCCCCCACGCCCGCAGCCTTCGCCGCGGCGGTTTTATACGGTCTCCTGCCGGATGCCGCGAATGGCGCTGATGACCCAATTTTGCGCCTGCTGCTGGATCACCGTGCCGCAGTACGGGCACCGCGCGCTCGCGTTCACGTCGAGCGGCGCGCCGCATGCCGGGCAGGTGATGCGCTTCGTTTCGCCGCTCCCGGCTTCGGTCTTGGTGCCGGTCGGGCGCAGCAGATCCCATTCGTAGGTCATATACTTTTCCTGCTCGCGGCTGCCGCGGACGATCTGCTGCGTGCCGTCGTTCACGGTGTAGTCCGTGATGCGCGTGCGCAGCCGGAGAAGGATGTGATCCTCACCGGACGTCTGGTGGAAGCCGAGCGGCGTCACATCCAGCACCGCAATGCGCTCGACAACGTTCGTTTCGCCGCGCTGCACGTACCCCTGCAGCGAGCGCTCCATCTGCGTGAAGAGCGCGTCGGTGAAATACGGCCGCAGCGATTCGATGTTCTTCGCCGTCCAGCCGTTCTGCATCTGCACATAGAGATTGGCCGCCTTTTCGCAAAGCGCCGCCGAGTTGAAATTCGGATCGATCTTCGTATATTCGCCGATGGGCGTGAGCGCAGCGCGGTTGGCGCGGCTTGCCGCGCGCTCGGCGCGCTTCGCGCCCGAGCTGGCGGACGAGCCGCCCTTGCCCTTCTTGTCCTTTCCAAACACCTGCGCAACGATAATAATGATGACGATCACCGCGAGGATCGTCCAGAGGTCGAGACCTCCGCCGCCGCCACCGCCGAAGATGAATATGTCTCCGCCGCCCGACCAGTCGCTGCCGGAATCGCTGGATGACCAGTCGTCGTCATAGTCGTAGCTGAAATCATAGTCCGAGCTGCCGGAAAAATCGCCGAAATCCGCGAGCGCCGTAACGTTCAGCACAACGAGCGCGCACAAAAGCACGGCAAACAACGTAAGAACTTTCTTCTTCAAGGCGGCATCCACTCCCTTATCTTTTTTCTATGCGGAATATCCGTCTCCAATTATATATTTTGCCACCGCGTATGGCAAGAGGGTTTTCCCCATCTTCCCGCGCCGGAAGCGCACAGCAGCCCGGCCTGAGAGTCTCAGGCCGGGCTGCCCTTTTTGATGTACTCGTCTGTTCCTTACATTTTCCCCTGCTTGCGCCGAAGAGAGAGGCAATCGGCGATCATGGCGATAAACTCGCTGTTTGTCGGCTTGCCCTTAATGCCGGAAACGGTATAGCCAAAAAACTTTTGCAGCGTCTCCACATCGCCGCGGTCCCATGCGACCTCGATCGCATGGCGGATGGCACGCTCCACGCGGCTCGGCGTCGTGGAAAATTTCTTCGCGACCTCCGGATAGAGCACCTTCGTCACGGCGTTGATGGCGTCCATGTCGTTGATCGTGAGAATGATCGCCTCGCGCAGATACTGATACCCCTTGATGTGCGCCGGAACGCCGATCTCATGGATGATGTCGGTGACGACGCTCTCGAGCGAGGCGTTGTCCGCCGCCTTCGGCTCCGGCGCGGCCGCCGAGACACGGCTCGCGGTGACGGGAAGCGGCTTCTTGCCCGTCTGGGCGCTCTGGCGCAGACGCTGCATGAGCTCGGCGGTATCGCACGGCTTGGACATGAAATAGGCCGCGCCGAGATTCGCGCACTCGGTCACGACATGGGCGTTTACAAACCCGGTAAGGACGAGCACCGGCGGCGCCGACTCCTTTTCGGAAAGCTTGCGCAGCACGCCCATTCCGTCGAGCCGTGGCTGTACCAGTTCCAGCAGCACAACGTCCGGATGCAGCGCTTCGATCTTGGCGAGCGCGTCCGATCCGTCGGAGGATGTACCTGCCGCTTCCATGTCCGGCTCCTGCGAAAGCAGGTTCTTCATCAACAGCTGAAAATCCTCGTTCGGGTCGGCGATCAGCACTCGGATTTTAGTTTCCATAACTTTGCCTCCATAATTATGAACTGCAAGCAGTTTGCTGATGTTTTTTTGTGCTTGGCTACATTGCTTGACTAATTTAGCATAAAACAAGCAGGATATGGAGGGAAAATTCGTCGAAATCATCTTAATTTTTCTTCGTGATGATTTTGCGGGATTCGACATAAGGTTGCGCAGATTTACATAATGTCGTATCAAATCCAGCGGGACGCCGTCGAATTCCCTTTCGCATTTTTCGTCGGCGTCCGCACGGAAGCGCATCCGCCGCGATCAGGCGGCGGCTTTTGAGCGCCCTTCTTTGAGCATATTCTCCATCGAAATGCCGTATCCTTTGGTGGGGTCGTTCACAAGCACGTGTGTGACTGCACCAACGATCTTTCCGTTTTGCAAAATGGGCGAGCCGCTCATCCCCTGTACGATGCCGCCGGTCACGCGGAGAAGATCGCCGTCGGTGATCGTGAGCGTGAGCTTCCCGCCGTCGCCGGAGCGCGCAATGCGCGTGATCACGGCGTCATAGGAGCGCACGCCGCCGCTGCCGACAGTGGAGAGGATCGTCGCCTCACCGAGACGGATCTCGCTCTCCGCGGCGACCGGCATGGCCGGGAGCGTGCCGAGCGGCGTCCGGCTCGTGCCGAAAATGCCGCGGACGGTGTTTTCCTCGATCGAGCCGATCGGCGACGCGCCGAGGGCGCTGCCGCACAGCTCGCCCGGCGTGCCGCGCTCGCCCATAACGACGCCGGTGATGTCTGCCCGGTAAATTTCCCCGCCGGAGGCGCTCATCAGCTCGCCGGTCTCCGGCAGGCCGACGCCGTGACCGAGCGCGCCGTACTCGCCGGTGGCGGGATCATAAAATGTCACCGTGCCGAGCCCGCGCACCGCGTCGCGCAGCCACAGCCCGATCTGATACGTTCCGCTGCTGCCGAGCTTCGGGAAAACGGAGACGGTTTTTGCCTCGCCGCCGCGCTCGAGGGAGAGCGACACGCACTCCGAAGAAAACTCCGCTGCGCGGCGCAAGAAGTCCTCTGCGCCCGTCACGCGCTCGCCATTCACCGCAACGATCCGATCGCCCGCCTGCACGCCCGCTTCGCCCGCCGGACAGCATGTGCCGTCTGCGGCGGCGACATCCGCAAGCGCAGATACCACAACGCCGTCGCACCGCAGCGATATCGCCACCGCCTCGCCGACCGGCACAAGCGCGTCTCCCGGCTCCGCGGCAAGCGCCGCGGTCGTAAGACAGAGCGCCGCGGCGCAAAGGGCAAATACATCTTTTATCTTTCTCATAGGACTGCCACCCTTTTCCTTCCCATGTTTTGCATGTTTCGCGCCGCAAAATTCACGATCTGCGGCAGCGTATTCAGTATGTCTGTCGAGAAGGAAAAGAACCGCGAGAAATTTGTCCTCTGTTTCCATCGACTGTTTTGCGTTTTCTATTAGTTACTATGGTATCCTTCCGTTTTTCTCTCATGCCTGCCAAAATTTTTTCATCGTGAGGAAATATCATGCAGATTTTGAAAACCGGTTCGACGGGCGCGGAAGTCGCGCTTTTGCAAACGGCGCTCCGCCGCGCGCAGCATGGCACCCCTGTGCCCGACGGCGTTTTCGGTGGGGCGACAAAAAGCGCCCTGCAAAGCTTCCAGCGCTCGCGCGGTCTTCGGCCGGACGGCATCTTCGGCGCGGAGACCGAACGCGCACTCGCCCCCTGGCTGCGCGGGTACACTGTGCACAGCATCCGCCCCGGCGATACGCTCTTCTCGCTCGCCGAGCGGTACGATGCCTCGCTCGGCGCAATCGAAACGGCCAACCCGGCGCTCGATCCATTCGCGCTGCGCGTCGGGCAAAGACTCATCGTGCCGCTTCCGTTTTCCGTCGTGCCGACGGATATCCCGTGGTGCAGCGCGCTCATGGACTACGCCGTGGACGGGCTCACGCACCGGTATCCGCAGCTCCGCGCCGAGAGCATCGGGCGGAGCGTCCTCTCCCGCCCGCTCTGGGCGCTCACAGCGGGCAGCGGGCTGCGCCGCGTGCTCTACAGCGCTGCGCACCACGCAAACGAGTGGATCACAACGCCGCTTCTCATGAAATATCTCGAAACGCTCCTCCACGCAGCCGCGGCGGGTGAGACCGTGTTCGGCTACCCGGCGGAGGATATCCTTTTTCGTGCCACGCTCACGCTTGTGCCGCTCGTCGACCCGGATGGCGTCGACCTCGTGACGGACGCGCTGCCGGAGGGCGAGACGAAGGAGCGTGCCGCGGCCATCGCCGCGGACTTCCCCGCGATCCCCTACCCGGACGGCTGGAAGGCGAACATCGCGGGCGTCGATCTCAATTTGCAGTACCCCGCCGGGTGGGACACCGCCCGCGCGATCAAGTTCGCGCAGGGCTACGACCGCCCCGCGCCGCGTGACTTTGTCGGCGAAGCCCCGCTCACGGCGCCGGAGGCGGCGGCGCTCGCCGCCTTTACCGAAACGCTCGACCCCGCGCTTGTCCTCGCCTACCACACGCAAGGGAACGTCATTTACTGGAAGTACTTAAATTTTGAGCCGGAGGGCAGCCGCGCGCTCGCCGAGCGGTTCGCCGCCGTGAGCGGCTACGCCTACGAGGACACGCCCTACGCCTCCGGCTTTGCCGGGTATAAGGACTGGTTCATTCAAAATTTTGACCGCCCCGGCTACACGATCGAATGCGGCCTCGGCGAAAACCCGCTCCCGCTCTCGCAGTTTGAAAGCATCTGGAGCGCCAACCTCGGCATCCTCACCCTCGCCGCGCTGGGAATATAGAAAAACAGAGTGTGCCAATACAAGCACACTCTGTTTTCTTTGTCTCCGGGCACAGGGCAGCCCGGAAACGAGAGGGAAAAAATATTTGCTTAAATGATGCCGCAAAGACCCAGCACAACGCCGCCGATAACGATATAGAGCATAACGCGCAGCGCGGAGTTGCCCTTGTTCAGCAGCTTGTAGCAAAGGAGCGTGAGCAGCAGCGGCAGGAGCTTCGGCATCAGTGCATCGAAGAAGTTCGCCTGCAGATCGAACATGCCGGTCGTAAGCTCGAAGGACACGGTCGTGGAGAGGCTGACATACTTCGCAACAAGAGCGCCCATAACGGTACAGCCCATGATGCCTGCGCCGGATATGATCCGGTTTATTATGCCGCTGCTCATCATTTCCGCGATGGCGGAGCTGCCCTTATTGTAGCCGAGCTTGAAGCAGGAAATGGCAATGGCAAGGATCGCGCCGACCATCAGCACCGTATAGAGGATCGGGCCCATCACGTTGCCCTCGATGGCGAGGCCGATGCCGATCGCCAGCAGGAGCGGGAGCAGGATGCCCTGGTTGACCGTGTCGCCGATGCCGGCGATGGGGCCCATAAGACCGGTCTTGATGGAGTTGACCGCATCATCGTCGATCTCTTTTTCGCCCTGGGCGATCTTCTCCTCCATAGCGGCAACGAGACCGATGATGGCCGAGCCGAAGGAGAGCGTGGTGTTGAAGAAGTTCGAGTGGCGCTTCATCGCGGCGCGGCGGCCTTCGATGTCGCTTTCCGGATAGAGCTTGTTGATGATGGGGACCATGGCGTGGAGCACGTCGGGCCCCTGCATACGCTCGTAGTTATAGCTCGCCTGGCCGAACTCGATCCAGCGGACGAGGCATTTGCGGAGAGACTTTTTGTCAAGGGAGGGGGTCTGGGCCGCAGTCTCGGTGGTCTTGGTCTCAGTCATTTTCTTCCACTCCTTTCGCAGCAGGCTTGAGCTGCATATAGATGAGGGCGATGCAGACGGCGATCAAGCCGATGGCGATCATATTGAGGTTGAAGTACACGCTCAGCAGGAAGCCGACGAAGAAGAATACCTTCGCCTCGCCCTTGAAGATGGCGCGCAGGTTCAGCGCAATACCAACCGCCGGGAGCATACCGCCGACCGCGCGGACGATGCGCAGCACGTTGCCGCCGAGAGCGTTGAGGATGCCGCTGATGTACTCCGCGCCGAAGTATGCAGCGAGCGTGCAGGGGATGGCCGTGATGCAGAAGAGGAATATCATCGGCAGCAGCACATGATAGATCCATACGCGGTGGGTGTCGCCCTTTTCCACGCAGCGGTCGAGCATATGCACGAACACCACGTTGCCCGCCATTTTGCCCTGATACACAAGTGTGCCGAGCAGGCCGATGGGGACGGCGATGGCGAGAGCTTCCTCGGTGGACAGTCCGCCGGCGATGGCGAGAGCCGTGCCGAGAATGCCCGCGAGATTCTGATCCGCCGGCATGGAGCCGCCGGTGGACATGACGCCGAGATAGATGAGCTGGATGGTCGCGCCGATGATGGTACCGGTGACCGGGTCACCGAGGATGATACCCACCAGAAGTCCGCTGACCATGGGACGGTATACGGTGTAATAGCTTACGCCGAATACGAGCGGGCTGCTGCCCAGAAAGTAAAGGCAGCCGCAGAGAAACGCTTGGAATAAAGACATTTGCTTTCCCTCCTTACAGCAATGTTTTGATATTCTTGGACGCTTCGTCCGGTACGAGCTGGTAAATGATCTCCGTTCCCTTTGCCACGATGCGGCGCATGCACTCGATCTCTTCCTCGCTGGCCGCGATGTTCTTATAAAAGCGCTGGCGGTTTCCCGTCATGCCCATGCCGCCGAGAATGATCTGCGGGAAGACCGCGCCTTCGTCGATCAGGTACTCGAAGACCTGCGGGGTCTTGGCCAGGATCACGATCCGCTCGTTGGGCTGGCCTTCCTTTCTCAGCGCCGCGGCGCACTCCGCCTGCGACTGCACGAACACCTTCGTGCCGACCGGCGCCGCCGTTTTCAGGATCGTCTGCATCATGGCGTCGTTTTTCAGCTTGTCGTCCACAATGTAGATCTTGTTGCCGTTCGTGAGCTTGAGCCACCCCGTTACGACCTGGCCGTGGATGAGCCGGTCATCGATTCGGGCAAGAACCACATTTCTCATGTTTCTCCTCCTTTCCCCTTTATTTTCTTCACATCTCCGCTTCGTTCACAACGCGCTCTTCACCGCGCTCCGCGGTGCCCCCCGGCACCACGAGATGGGCGGTGTTCGCCGCGCCGCAAACGTCAATGAATTCCAAAACCTTTTCGCGGTATCCCTTCGCGAGCGTCGGATACATCGCATAAGCGCCGTTGCCAGATGTGTCGCTCTCCTGCAGCGCGCGGATGGCCGAGCGGTACAGGTCGTTGGCAAGGTTCACCTTGCAGATGCCCATTTTGCACGCTTTGGAAATGTTCTCGTTGCCGCTGCCGGAGCCGCCGTGAAGCACCAGCGGGACCGGGATCTTTTCGTTGATCTCTTCGAGCAGGTCAAAGTGGAGCTTCGGCGTCCCCTTGTAAACGCCGTGCGCCGTGCCGATGGCGACCGCGAGGCTGTCCACGCCGGTCTCCTCCACGAAGCGAACCGCCTCATCGGGCACCGTGAGCCCCGTTTTGCCGTCCACTTCATAGTTGGAGCCGTTGCCCACATGGCCCAGCTCCGCCTCAACGCCGACGCCGACCGCGTGCGCGATCTTTACCAGTTCCTTCACCTGCGCCGCGTTTTCCTCATACGGCAGGGAGGAGCGGTCTACCATGATGTCGGTAAAGCCTGCGCGGATCGCCCAGATCGCGTGCTCGTACTGGCCGCCGTGATCCTGAATGATGGAAATGGGAACGCTCGCCCGGCGCGCCATGTCGGTCGCAATGCGGCCGTAGAAGCAGATGTCGGGGTTGGCGTAGAAGTTAACAAGGATGATCAGCGGCGAGCGCTTCTCCTCGGCGGCATCGATGCATGCGCGCAGCGCGTGCTCGTTTCCGGCGCCGGGCGCGGGGATGCCGAAGTGCCCCTTCTTGGCCGCCGCCAGCAGGTCTTTCATGGGAAGCAGCATGGTTTTTCTCCTTTCCCTCAGAACGTCATCATAACGCGGTAGGTATCCGGGCGGATCGCCGCTTCAAACGCCTCGATCGGGCGCGTGTACGGGATCTTTTCGGAGACCATGCGGTCGATATCGATGAGTCCCTTGGAAAGCAGCGCCGCCGAGGTATAGAACGACTCGATGCTGGGACTCACGGCGCCGGTGATGGTGACCTGGCTGTTGTGGATCCAGCCGGGATCGACCTCGATGGGCGTGTTCGGATGCATGGACGTGTAAATAACGCAGCGGCCGAGCGGGGCGGTCATCTCGATCGCCTGCTTCGCCACGGCGGGAACGGAGATCGTGTTGAACACAACGTCCGCGCCGCGGCCGGTGATGCGGCGAACCTCCGCCACGGGATCGACCTCCTTGGGGTTGATGACGATATCCGCGCCGAGTTCCTTGGCGTTTTTCGCGCGCACGGGATCGGGCTCGCTGAGAATGACGCGCGCGCCGCGCAGCTTGGCGCAGAGCATATGCAGCACGCCCATGATGCCGCCGCCGAGGATCACAACGTCGTCGCCAAGATGGATCTGGCCGCGCTCGATGCTGTTGACAACGCAGGCCAGCGGCTCGGCGATCACGGCGCGCTCGTCCGTGAGCGTTTCGGGAACCTTGTAGATCTGGGCAAGATCGAGCGCGATGTACTGGCCGAGACCGGCGGGCTGGATGGTGTCGGCGTTGAACTTGCTGCTCTTCTTGACGCACATGTTGGGCTGGCCGTGGCGGCAGTAGTAGCACTCGCCGCAGGCCTTCATCGTGCGGGCAACGACCTTCTGCCCGAGCGGGTATTCCTTCGGATCGACGCCCTCGCCGAGCGCGTCGATCCGGCCGACGATCTCATGGCCGCCGGCAAACGGCAGCTTCATTTTCACGGCTTGCAGATACACTCTCTGCTCAAACGTGCAGATGCCGCAGCCGCTGATCTTCACAAGGACCTGATCTCTGCCGGGAACGGGCTTGTCGATCTCGATGACCTCGGCTTTTCTCTCGCCGGTAACGGCGACGATCTTCATTTTTTCCGCCATTTATTTTTCCTCCATCCCGTAATAGAATTGCAGATACAGATGCCGGAGCTCCTCGTCCGTCGGATGGCAGACCGTGTACATCGTGCCGACCTGCTTGTCCTCTTCGATGAAGCGGTCGATGTGGGGGATGTAGTCCTCCTCCGCCACGCCATATTCCTTCAGACTCAGGGGAACGCCCATTCTCTTATACATGGCAAACATGTAGTCCAGGAGCTTTTTCTGCTTTTCCTCGTCGTTCTGTCCATCAAAGCCCATCTGCTCGGCGAGCTCCACATAGTTCTTGTGCGGGATGAGATAGTTGGTCGTGTAGAGCAGCAGCAGGCCGGAAACATAGCCGTGCGGGAGCTTCAGCTCCTTGGCGAAGCGGTCGAGATTGTGGTCCAGACCGCAGCTCGTATTCTTCGTCGTCTCGCCGGCCTTGAACGCGGCGCAGTGCATGACAGCGCGGGCGGTGAGATCGCCGTTGAACGATTTTTCCAGATTGTGCAGAATGGTCACGGCGACCTGCGTGCCGTTCATCTTCGCGGGAAGAGAGAGGATGTCGTTGCACGTCAGCGCACCCATCACGTGGGAGAGGGCGTCCAGACCGGAATACGCAATGACCTTCTTCGGCAGTGTTTCAAGCAGCTTGAAATCGAGGATCGCCTTTCTGGGGCCGATCTCGTTGGTGATGATGACGACCTTGCCGCCGTTATAATCGGTCAGCACCGCGCAGGAGCTGGCCTCGGAGCCGGTGCCGCTCGTGGTGGGCACCGCAACGAGCTGGATCCTTCCGCTCAGCCCGTAATTCTTGTTGATCGGCCCGCGGGTGACCTCGTCCCAGCCCCACTCGGGCTTTTCCGCAAAGACCAGGAGCATTTTCGCCGTGTCGATCGCGGCGCCGCCGCCGATGGCGACGATGACGTCCGGCGCATAGTCCCGCACCTGCGGGATCAGCGGGTCGATCTCGCCCATTGTGGGCTCCTGTCCGACAAGACCCAGCACCTTATACGTGCAGTCCTTCAATATTTCATTGCACACGCGCGCAAAGCACGGCAGGCCGGAAATGCCGCGATCCACGACCAGGCCGATCTTCTTTCCCTCATAGCGGCAGAGATCGGCGATGGCGTCGTCTCCGATCACCGCCTCCGGCATCGGATAATAGTTCAGCAGCTTCATGATATATCTCCTTTCGTAACTTGTAGCTCAGTCCTCTTCTTCCGTATCGCGGCTCTCCAGCAGCGCGTTCACGTCGGTGATGCCGCCGCGTCCCAGTGCCGCAAGATCCTCCGTGATCTCCTCGAGCGTCATGCACCGGCAGCCGCCCAGCGCCTCCACCACCATGGCGAGATTCATCCCCGTCACATGGCGGAACTTATATTTCATCATGGCGCCCACCGCCACGTTGAACGGACTGCCCGACTGGATATCGCTCAGCACGAGCAGCTCGTCCGTTTTCACCGCGCGCTCGATGGCGCTTTCCACGGTGCTGCGGAACGCCTCCACATCGTCGCCGAGGTGCAGCCCGAAGGTCTCTACGCCCTCGTGCTTTCCGGCGATCAGCTCGGCCGTGCGGTACATCGCCTCGGCCAGAGCCCCGTGTGAAACAAGAATGATCTTATACATCGGCTCTTTCCTCTCCCTTATTCCCCTGCTCCGCCTGCCGGAGCGATTCGCAGAAATCGTTCACGCTGAACATCTTTTCCCTCGCCTCGGTGATGAGCGTCCGCCGCACCGCGGCCAGCGGCGCGCCGGATTTGCACAGCGCCCGAAGCTCCAGAAAGAGCGGCAGATTTGCGCCCGTGATGTGGAGAAATTCCGCCTCCCGCATCAGCCGGAGCAGCACATTGAACGGCGTTCCCAGCGGGAGGTCCGAAAGCACCACCGTATCCCCCGCTGTGCCAAGCTCCCGCAGCGTATCGCGCAGGTCCTGCTCGATGCTCTCCACGGACATATCGGGCGTGATCTCCATTGTATGCACTGCCCCGCAAGGCCCCTGCACCATCTGTGCGCTCTCTTCCATTGCGTGCGCCAGCGCTCCATGCGATACGAGCAATATCGAAAACATTTTCCGCACCGTTCCCTTCTGCCGGATCACTCCGCGCCGCACAGCCGCGAGAGCTCGGCGCGAAGATACGCCTCCACCTTGCCGGCGGTCTCCATCTCCAACGCCTTTTCGGCGATCGCCTCCGCCTGTGCGGTGTCGACCGACGCGATCAGGCGCTTGACGGCGGCCACGCGGGACGGCGACATGCTCAGCCGCCGGAAGCCCATGCCGAGCAGCGCCAGCACGAAGGCAGGCTCTCCGCCCATCTCGCCGCAGACGCAAAACGGCTTTCCCGCCGCGCGGAACGCGTCCGCGACCTGCCGCAAAAGCCCCAGCATGGCGGGATGGAAGCTCTGATAATACGGCGTCACGGCGGCGTTCATCCGATCGGCCGCCATCAGATACTGGCAGAGATCGTTCGTACCGACCGAGACGAAATCCACCTCCCGCGCCACGCGCCCGGCGATCAGCGCCAGCGCGGGGATCTCGATCATGGCGCCCAGCCGGATGTGGGGATCAAACGCCGCGCCCTGCTTTCGCAGCGTTTCCCCGGCGAGCGCTACCGCTTTCTTCGCCGCGCGAATATCGTCCAAACTCCCCACCATGGGGAACATGATCCAGAGCTCACCGTAGACCGAGGCGCGCAGCAGCGCGCGAAGCTGCGTCTGGAAAAGCTCCGGCCTTTGCAGACACAGCCGCAGCGCCCGGCAGCCGAGGAAGGGGTTCTCCTCCTTCGGCAGCGGCAGGCTTGGCAGCACCTTGTCGCCGCCAATGTCCAGCGTCCGAATGACGACCGGCTTTCCGGCAAACGCCTGCAAGATCTTTTTATACGCCTGAAACTGCGGCTCCTCGTCCGGCAGTTCCGCGCTGTTCATATAGAGGAATTCCGTCCGGAACAGCCCCACGCCGTCGGCGCAGGAGGCAAATTTCAGCTCGGAATCCTTGGCAGAGCCGATGTTCAGCTCAACATCAACATGCTCTCCATCCTTCATCGTCACGGTGCGGTGCAGATAGTCCCGCTCCAGCTCCTGCCGGCGGAGCAGCTGCTCCCGCTTTTCGCGGTATTCCGCAAGGACGCTCTCCTCCGGGTCGGCGAGAACGGTGCCTCTCACCGCGTCAATAACCACGGTCTTCGCTGATGCAAGCGCATCCATCGCGCCTGCCGCGCCGCAGACGGCGGGCAGAGCAAAGCTCCGCGCGAGGATCGCCGTATGCGATGTCGTGCCGCCCTTTTCCGTGATGAGCCCCAGCACGTTCCGGCGATCCATCACCACCGTGTCCGACGGGAGAAGATCCTCCGCCACGATCACGGCGGGCGAGTCCATCGCCGCGAGCGTAACATCCTCCGCCCCGGCGAGACAGCGCAGCAGACGGCGGGACACATCCTTCATGTCCGCGGCGCGCTCCCGGATGAGCGGGTCAGCGGAGGCGGCGAGCAGCTCCGCAAACTCGGCATACACCGAATCGGCCGCCCATTCCGCGCATTTCCGGTCCCCGGTGATCGCCTCTTCGATCTCGGCAATGACCTCCTCGTCGGCGAGGAGCATTTTCTGCGCCTCAAAGATGGCGGTCTTGTCCGGGGCATAGAGCTTCACCCTCCCGATGAGCCCGTCGAGCTCCGCGCACGCCTTCTTTTCGGCGCCGCGGAAACGGTGAAGCTCTTCTTCCGTCTGAGCCTGTTCTATGCATCTTTCTTCGTAATGCAGTATGTAGGGCCGGAAGATCCGAACCGGCCCGACGGCGATCCCCTCGGAAACAGGGATGCCCGTGAGCATCTTATTCATCCTCGCCGAACTTTCCCTCGATAAGAGCGCAGAGCGCGTCGAGCGCCGCTGTCTCATCCGCGCCGTTGGCGGTGATCTCGACCTGCGAGCCGCGGCTCGCCGAAAGCGTCAAAACCCGGACGATCGACTTGGCGTTTACAAACGCCGTACCGCCGCTCAGATTGCGCACCTGGATCTTCGAGGCAAATTTCCCCGCCGTTTCCGCAAACGCGGCGGCCGGCCGGGCGTGAAGCCCCGTTTTATTCTGAATGGTCATTTCCCGGTGGATCATGTTGCATCCCTCTTATCTGTTTCCAGTTTTATTTCGACCGCCGCTGCTTCGTCCGTCGGGGAGATCTGTGCCGCAACGTCGATCCCCTGCCGCATGAGCTCCGCGAGCGAAGCGCAGATCTCCGGCGGCAGCTTCAGCCTGTTGGAAAAATACATCTTATCCGCCAGCGTCACCCGTTCGAACCCGATGCCCTGCTTGCAGAGCGTCACGAACGGCGCAGGCGTTTTCGCGAGGATCATTACCCCTTCGCTGCTGTCCTTCCGCTCCTGCAGATACGCCGCGGCGTCCGCCTGCGTCAGTACATGCGTCTGGATCCACAGCGGGGCGAGCGCTTTATATACCATCGACATGAATTCGTCGTCCATCAGATCATCGTCGATGATAAGGAGCTGCGCGGGCCGGTAATGGGCCAGCCATTCCCGGACATATTGCCCGTGGACCAGCCGTTCATCGACCCGGCAAGACAAAATATTCACCGTTGCACCTCCCGCTGTATCAGCTTGAGTTTATTGTAGAGAAGCGTCAAGATTTTGTAAATTAGGCACTTTCAAGTAACCAAATGTCCAAAACGTCAATCCGGACTGCCGATTTTTTGTGAATTTCAACAACAACTCCTGCGTATTTCGCCCGTCAGTCCCAGGGAAACTTTCCTTCCGCTGCTCCGAGCGCAAAAAAGGGCTTGCAATAAAGCAAACCCTCTCTTATACTTTTCTTGTATTTTATTCGGCGCCAGCCGGGAAAAGGAGGGATCTCCGTGTTAGGGGAAGAAAAGGACAGCAGCATTCTTTCCAGCTTTGAGATCATCCGCCGTCTGTGCGGCGATAAGTGGAAATTCCTCATCATCTGCAACCTGTTCAACGGCTCGATGCGCTTCGGCGAGCTGCTCTATTACGTGGACTCGATCACAAAAAAGGTGCTGTCGGAAAACCTGCGCGAGCTGGAGCAGCTGGGGCTGATCCGCCGGAAGGAATGTCCCGGCATCGTGAAAACCGTGGAATACACCCTCACGGAAACCGGCATGTCTTTAAAGCCGATCTTCACATCCCTGATTGAATGGAGCCTTCACTATTCTCACCAGTATCGCGAAAAAAATAAGCTCGGCACACCGGCAAAGTCTGCCGAGCCGCCGGAGGAAGTGCCGTCCGACGAAGTATGATTTCATATTTATATACAAAGATCCCGCTGCCTTACGGCAGCGGGATCACTTTATGAATTCAGTTCCTCAGCGAATGAAGCGGGGCGGGAATGCGGCCGCCGCGCTCGATAAACTCCGCGCTCGATGCCGCGTGCACCGGCATGACCGGCGCTTCGCCGAACAGCCCGCCGATCTCCACCGTGTCGCCCACAGTCTTGCCCGGCGCGGGGATGAGCCGGACGGCGGTGGTCTTATTGTTGATCATGCCGATGGCGGCCTCGTCCGCGAGAATGGCCGAGAGCGTTTCGGCGCTCGTGTCGCCCGGCACGGCGATCATATCGAGTCCCACGGAGCACACGCACGTCATCGCCTCGAGCTTATCGAGCGTGAGCGTTCCCTCGCGCGCAGCGGCGATCATGCCCTCGTCCTCCGAGACCGGGATGAACGCGCCGGAGAGTCCGCCGACGTGGCCGGACGCCATCACGCCGCCCTTTTTCACCGCATCGTTCAGCAGAGCGAGCGCGGCGGTCGTGCCGTGGGTGCCGCAGACCTCCAGTCCCATGGTTTCGAGAATGCGTGCAACGCTGTCGCCCACCGCCGGGGTCGGCGCAAGCGAGAGATCGACGATGCCGAACGGCACGCCGAGCCGCCGGGATGCCTCCCGCGCAACGAGCTGCCCCATGCGCGTCACCTTAAACGCCGTGCGCTTGATCGTCTCGGCCACAACGTCAAAGCTCTCGCCCTTGCACTCCTGCAGCGCCTGATAGACGACGCCGGGGCCGGAAACACCGACGTTCACGGCACTCTCGGCCTCGCCCGCGCCATGGAAGGCGCCCGCCATGAACGGGTTATCCTCCACCGCGTTGCAGAACACGACAAGCTTCGAGCACGCCAGCCCGTCCGTATCGGCGGTGAGCGCCGCGCACTTTTTAATGATACGTCCCAGCTCCGCCACAGCGTCCATGTTGATGCCCGCGCGCGTGGAACCGACGTTCACGCTCGCGCACACGCGCTCGGTGCGTGCCAGCGCCTCGGGGATGGAGGCGATGAGACTGCGATCGCCCTTCGTGAAGCCCTTTTGCACGAGCGCGGAAAAGCCGCCGATGTAGTTCACGCCGACCTCGCGCGCGGCGCGATCCATCGCCTCGGCGATCGGCACGAGATTTTCGCCGCACCCGCCCGCAATGAGAGCCACGGGCGTGACGGATACACGTTTATTCACGATCGGGATGCCAAACTCCTGCTCAATGGCCTCGCCCACAGGGACAAGGTCTTTCGCCTCGCGGCAGATTTTTTCGTAGACCTTATCGGCGGTTCTCTTGATGTCGCCGGTAGCGCAGTCGAGAAGACTCAGCCCCAGCGTGATCGTGCGCACATCGAGGTGCTCCTGCTCGATCATCCGGATCGTCTGGACGATCTCGTCGGTATTGAGGAAATAGCTCATGGCGTGCCCTCCTCAGATCCGGTGCATGGCATCGAAAATATCCTGCCGCTGCACGTGCACCGCGAGCCCCCGCGCCTCGCCGACGGCGCGCAGATGCTGCGAGAGCTTATCGAACGGCATCTCACACTCGGCAAGATCGACGAGCATGATCATCGTGAAGTAGCCCTGCATGAGCGTCTGGCTGATGTCGAGAATGTTGATGTTCTGCTCGGCAAGCGCGGCGGTGATGTACGCGGTGATGCCCTTGGCGTCGCGCGCGAATACGGATACGATGGCTTTCATGGGCGTTCCCCTTCTCTTTAAATGAATAAAAAGTATTATACACGTTTTTTGCAATTTTTCAATGTCCGTCCTGCATGGAAATTGTGCTTGCTTTTTTCCGCCGCGGGTGATATGATGTACCGACCGAAAACAAATGCTTTTCACGGAGGGACATATATGGCAAACAAAAATCTCCCCACCTACTATCTGGTGGAGGCGGACATGCTGCCGGAGATCTTTCTCAAGGTCATGGAAGCGAAGGAGCTTTTGCAGACCGGCGAATGCGGCACGGTCGGCGACGCAGTCAACCGCGTCGGCATCAGCCGGAGTGCATTTTATAAGTACAAGGACTCGATCACGGCGTTTCAGGATCTGCGCCACGGCCACATTCTGACGTTCCAGGTCATGCTGCGCGACCAGACGGGTCTGCTCTCGGCGGTGCTGAGTGTTTTCGCCCAATGCGGCGCGAACATCCTCACGATCAACCAGAGCATCCCGGTGAGCGGCTGCGCCACGATCACCATCAGCGCCGAGACCGCCGGGATGAGCGAGAGTATGGAAACGCTCATGAACCGCCTCGTCGCCGCCGACGGTGTCATCCGTGCAGAGATTTTGGCAGGCTAAATCTCCTATAAAGCCTCCCTCTTTGAGGGAGGTGGCTCGCTGAAGGCGAGACGGAAGGAGTTACTCCCTCAGTCTCGCTTCGCTCAACAGCTCCCTCAACGAGGGAGCCTTTTTTATTGCCCAAAATGGCGCGCATCGCAGCGAGTGAATACAATGGAGTGTCAAATCCCATTTTGCCATTCCGGAGGTTTTATCGATATGCTGATCGTGGAAAAATTCGGCGGAAGCTCGCTCGCCGGGGTCGAGCGCGTCCGCTGTGCGGCGCGCCTCATCGCCGACACGGTGCGCGCCGGGCACTCCGTTGCGGCGGTGCTCTCGGCGCAGGGGAAAACGACCGATGCGCTTTTGTCTACCGCCGCGCACTACAGCCCCAACCCCTCCAAGCGCGAGCTTGACATGCTGCTCGCAACCGGCGAGCAGGCAAGCGTCGCCCTCATGGCGATGACGCTGGAGGAAATGGGTCTCCCCGCCGTGTCGCTCACCGGCTGGCAGGCGGGCGTCGGCACGGATGAGACATACGGCGACGCACACATCCGCCGTCTCTCCATGGAGCGCGTGCGCCGCGAGCTGGACGAGGGGAAGATCGTCATCATCGCCGGGTTCCAGGGCGTGAGCCAGGGAAACGACATCACAACGCTCGGGCGCGGCGGCTCGGATACGACCGCCGTGGCCGTGGCAGCGGCGCTGCGCGCGGACGAGTGCCGCATCTACACCGACGTGGAGGGCGTGTTCACCGCCGATCCCCGGCTCATCCCGGAGGCGCGGCGGCTCCCCGCCGTAGACAGCGATGAAATGCTTCGCCTCGCCTCGCTCGGCTCGCAGGTGCTGCATGAGCGCAGCGCGGCGCTCGCGCTGCGCTTTGCCGTCCCGCTCACGGTGCTCTCGAGTCTCGTTCCCGCGCCCGGCACCGTCATCCGGCCGCTGCCGCTGCCGGAGGGCGAAGGCCGCCTCACCGCCGTGACGCGCTCCGACGCGCTCGTGTCGCTCGTCGGCACGCACCTGCACACGTTCGATTCGCTCCCCGAACGGGCGGTCGCAGCGCTGCGGGAGGCGGGGCTCTCCCCGGACGCTGCGCTGCTCACCGACGGGCGGCTTACGGTTCACGTCCCGGAGGAGCAGAGTTTGGAAACGCTCCGCTGTCTACACACCGCCTTTCTGGCGCTCGAGGATCATTCATAATTCCCGATACTACTATCGGATTTCTTGACGAAACAAGGCAAACGTGCTACCCTCTTGGGGAAGAATATCTCCGGGAGGGAGTTACTGTGAAAACATCATTTAGTGTCAGAGGCAGTCCCGAGGAGGGAAAAAGGG